>NZ_JBIOLR010000003.1:0-99956 GCF_051710965.1 Enterococcus sp. DIV1283b | reverse complement strand
AAGAAGCTCTCGTAATCAAAATCGTATACATGTTCCTGCTTATCCTTTTTATTGATAGAAAACACAACTGCTAATGGAACAATCCCTGCAATTAAAAAGGGGTACAACAGTACCCCAAAAAGAACCCCGATTAACATCAATTGTTGATAGCGAGACATTTTTTTCTCTTCTACTTTTTGGGTTGAAAACGTTCGTTCAAAAATATTATTAGAATTGGGTTGTTTCATCATTGAATGTTCATCCTTTCTTTCTTGGTTTTATTTCTCGCCGTATTTTTGTACGGTTTAAATCGTTTGATTCGGATTTAGGAGATTTGGTTGGTCGTTTCATTTGGCGTCGTTCTGTGCGTGATACAGGATCTTTAGGCATATTAGGTACTTTTGCCTGTTTGGTTGAATTTTTCGGTACAGAAATAGGAGTCATTTGTTTCGTGACACGATCCACACGTGCCATTTGATTACGAACACTTGCGGGACGACGAATACCTCCCCCTTGATTACCTACACGTTGCCTTGTTTGGCTTTCTCGATGAATCGAGGTTGGCACAGTCAATCGTTGTTTTTGACCTGGAATCTGTCTCGTTGTCTTGTTTGGTCTTTGCTGCTTACCATTTCTTTGTTTTTGGCGAACTTCTATATTGTTTTTATCTGTAGTATTGCTATATTGTTGTCTCCGTTTATGACTGGATTGTCCATTTCTTCGTTTTCGATCTTTTACATTCGTTCGTGGCATATGTTTGACTTTTTCACCTTGTCTTCTCATTTTTGATATAAGAGGAACAACAGTCATGCCTGAAGGACGATAACGATAAGGGCTACCTATCTCTTCTGCTTTAGAACGTGATTTTAGATCATCTGAACCTTGGTTTTCCTTCCGTAATAAATGACGGACTTCCTCTGCCCCCTTATCAAATGGTCTACGAACACGTTGAGCTTGAAGTTGAGCTTGTTCTTGTTGATCTACTTCTCTAGATCGTTCATGTAAATCATTCGCTTTTTGAACCATTTTATCCATTGTTCCTGGTGCTTTATGTCTAGGCTGATTGGACGTAGAAGAGGCTTCTCGTCGATACATACTTCGTTTTTGACCTTGGATATTCTTGGGCTGTTTGATATTTTCTCCAGTTTTTCCCTTGTTTCTTTGCTCTTGTTGGGTGCGTTTCTTCTGTTCTTTTTCCTCTTGACGACGCTTTTTCGCTTGTTCTCTTCGTTCTTTTTGTTGTTCTTTTGCAGCACGTCGCATACGGCGTTCCGTACTGAATGGGTTCGTCGCAAAAGCTAACGCGTTTCTGGCAGTTATTCGACCAGTAAAGAGACTACCTAAGAAGGTTCGGAAAAAGTAAATGCCTAAAGGTGCAAGTAAATAAACCAGAATAATCATAATTTTCTTCCATGGATCATGTTCTTTTACGCTGAGCTGGAACCCAAAGCTTAAAAATGAGGTGAATAAAATACAAGCAAATCCCGCCATGCTTTTTAGAGCAGTCAATATCCCAAAAGCTTTCGCATAATTGTAAAATGCATTTAGCTCTGTTTTAAATAAGCTAATGAACAAAAGAATTGGAAATAGCGGAATTAGAAAGACTTGCATAACGCCTGTAATGATTCTAAACATTGCTAAAACAAAATAAACGATTGTTTGTAACAGATTGACCACTAAATAAAAGAACGCATATCCCACATTTGTCCAATTATTATAATATTGAATATTCTTATTTTTTAGCTTATCTGCTTCATACTCTGTAGCTTTCTCATGGATTTTCTCTCCGTTACTAGTATCTACATCATTGTCTAAAAGAAGATTAATTCGATCATAATCTTTATTCTTGTAAGCAATTTTTTGTTTCCTTATTTCATTTACATCCGTTGTGCCATAATTTAACAATAAATACGGTTCATAAACATTACTATAGAATACTCTGGCGGCAATCGTTTCTCCTGCGGTTGTTAATTTCTTATCTGCTATTTCTTCTTCATTTTCTGAAGCATTATTATATTTTTCCTCTTCTTCTGTTGTTAAAACAGGCGTTGTTTTTAGAAAAGCCGTTTCAACAGCAGAATCTAACGAGAAAAATGTGTCAAATAATTGATTATTTGCTTTTGGATCTTTTAGAAAAACAAGACCTGTAAATATTAAAATAGTCATCAGAAACACAAAAAGCGACTTTTTGAATTGTCCTTCACCAGCAAATTTTACAAACATAACGATTGCAGTAAAGCTAATCCCAATTGTTCCGGCAATTCCTAGCATATTCGTCGCAATATTTGAAGTGAATTTTTGAACGGAATCTCTAATATTGGATACTACGTCCATATCAAATAGGAATTCAACCATAGAAGCATTAAAACTCCCAATCATTTTGACTCCACTCCAAACAAAGCTTTTGATTACTCCAGATACATTTGCAATTGCTGCAGGGATTTTTCCTAAGAAATGCCCTTCCTTTTCTTTTGTCAATAATTCAAAAGAATTATCCTTATAAGTATCATAAATTTTATCTACATCCGTAGTAACCGGATTTTCTTTCACCTCGTCCTTTTTTTCGGCTTCATTTGTTTCTGTCACACCCACCCCATCATTGTATTGATCTGCATAACTAGTTAGGGGCGTTTTCCATAAAAAAAAGCACCCCATAATCAGGAGTACTCCTATCAATGACCTTTTTTTCAAGTGATCACCTCAAAACTTATTCGATTTTATTTCTAATGCTGTTCGATTGCTAAAGCTGCTTGTGTTTCTTTGTCTTGGTTATTGGTTGAGGAAATAGCTAACATCCAACTATCAAATAAAACATCAATGGCAATTGGTTGATTACGTCCTTTATGATCTTGAAACAGACAAGTTCCCGCTTTCAATTGATTGATCATTTCCAAATTGGCTTCATTTGCTTCCATGTCAAAGAAACCTAATACCTTTTTACGTGCTTCTTTTTGTTTTGGACGAAATGCAAATTTATAAGAAATCAATTCTTTCTTATCTTCACGATCATAATCCATAAACGCCTGTGTAACGGCAATAATATCCGTTCCGTTTGCTCGTCCCTTTCGTAAACTATCGTCAATGAGGAATTGTCCCTGCGCAGTATCTTCGAATCCCTTGGCTTCGTCAAATATGATTGCTGCGTCTTCTTCTTTGTTCGTTGAAAACACATACGTAAACTTCATAATGACTTCCATAATCGCCATACCAGCAATCTGTTCTGGTTTTAATCGACCTGCATCAATTTCTTTTTGTGTAGGTATTTGTAGCCCTTGTGTACCAAGAACATTGATTTGAGAAGAAAGATCAATTGGCTGACTTTGATCATTTCCTAGAAGAATCTTCCCTAGTCCGACTTGATGTCCATCTAACAAATCTGCCAATTCAACGTCTGTTTTCCGTATTTCCTCAATCACATTCGTCAAATGATTTCGTCTCATGCTATCTAAAACTGTCACAATCGCATTTTGTATGGTTCGTTTCTTTTGTCCGGATGTTGTGGGGTTTTTGTCTACCTCTCCTAATAATTCTAAAATACTTTTTGCCGTCTGAATCGCTTGTTCTCTTGGTAAGAATAGGAGTGGATCAAGCATACCTCGACAAGAGTCATCTTCAGACAGAGAAATAAAATTGATTCGACGATATAACTCTAAAAATTCAGGAATATGCCCATATTTTTCTAATGCTTTTGAGAAAAATAATTCTGTTTCGTTTTTAGGATCAATATAGAGAATCTTTTGTCCTAAAAAGGTCAACCACAAAAAGATATATTTGACTAAAACAGATTTCCCTTGACCTGGTGGACCAATAATCAACGTATTTCCGTTGGTATGGATCGCCCCTTCAATGTATTTTTTTGTTAAATTAGGGTAATACCAAATAATTTTACTAGACAGTGCCAACGCTTCTTTGACAGAATGATATTTTTTAGAAGTAATGATTCTTCCTAAAGGAATCCCAATAATATTTCCAATTTCTTTTTTCAAATCAAACCCTAAGTCTGCGACTAATCCTGTTGTCACGATTTGGTCATAACTCCGAAAAGTACGATTACTACCAATCAGACACTGATTAAAAAGAGTCAGTTGATCCGCAACCGAACGATAAATCTTATAATCTGTCCCATCTAAAGCAAATTCGAGATCTTTCATTCGTTGTTCTACGACTTCTTTTGAAGTCGCTGATAAAACAAAGGTCAACGATAGCTGGCAAAGTCGAGTATCTTTGTCTTTTAACTTTCTTTTCAAATCTTGAAGACGTTCTGTACCAAATGCCAATACATCGTCTTCATCTAAAATGCCGTCAATTTGACCTTGTTCCTTATCTTGTTCGTAAATACGATTCGCCATTTTTCCAATCCTTCGCAAATCTGCTTTTTCATGATTAAAGGAAAGACGAGCATGTGTTTCAATCGGAAAAGAAAGACTATCTTGTAAATTCTGCACAAAACCACTGCCAAACATCGCCATTGGTAACTCGATCAAACTAACAAAAATGGAATAATGTTTTTTATCAATTTGTTCCACTACTAAATAGCCATTCTCATTTGAAATGACCCCTTCCGTCATTTCAATAGGCGATAACTCTCGCTCTGGAATCCGACTATCCGACCTATGAAAAAGATAATAAAAAATACGCCCCATCATTTGTGGAGTTAAACGTTCAATTTCTTTATAGTTCGATAAATCATGAAATAATTGTTTTTCCATACGATCATAAGCAATAGGTACACTGGTAACTGGCACATGTTGTGCCGTCATTTTATACATGAGACGTTTTCCAATGTCTTTTAACAAATTCAGATATTCTAAAGGATCGGCGACTTGAACAACCGTCGTAAATCGTACAAATAAATACGTTTCATATTCATTCATTTGTACTTCATCTTTTAAAATTTTTCCTGCTTGGCGGAAATAGATTTCACCTAAATCTGAAAAATCTCCTTTGACTGTTTCTTTGATTGTTCTCTCAATATGTTCTTCGATATCAAAGTAATTAGGAATATTGACTAGATGATACTCATATTGATCGTGTTCAAACATTCCTTTGCCATCTTCAATATATTTTTCAAAAAATTCCAGATCGTTTAAAGGAAATCCTTGAGGAACAAGCTTATATCCCACCCATACATCTTGTGACGTCGTAAAAAGAAAATTACGAATAATGGTCTCTACTGGAAATTGTAACTGTGGTTCTTGCTTTTTAAACAATATATAGATCACTCCTTTCTCTTACTAAGATTTCAAAATCCTGAAAAAAACGGATCACTTTTAAGTAAAGTAAATAAAAAGGAATCTTATTTATAATTTTTTCTTCTTTGCATTCGAATAAGTTACTTTTTTACGAAAAAGAGGAACATATAACCCATGTTCATAACGATTGTTTCGTTTACTGAAGTATGTTCCTCTACCAATGAGATAATCAATAAAATTTTTATTGTCCCACTTTAATGAAAAGAGTGTCCAAACTATGACACCCACTCCTGCAATCATCAAAATCCAAGACTTAGTGACTAGGGTATGCAAAAATCCATTTCCACTAAGTAACCCAAAAAGAAAAAAGATACCTAAAATTACCAAAAAAACACCAAATACAACAATTTGTTCCAATCGTACACCATTACTAAGAAATGGAATTTTACGATCACCAATTCCATATATTTTGTGAGGTTGTTTAAATTCCTTTGTATAGTTATATTCCATCATCAACACTTCCCAATCTAAAAATTAACTATCAGAAGCATCAAGCTCCTGATAGTTCTCTTTTCACTACATCAATCGACTGAATGGCAAGATGGTTTGAACTGTACCATCACCACCAATCCAAATCTGGTCTTTCAACCATTGTCCAATTTCTGTTGCATTAGATAACAAAAGAATTAACATGATTAAAAGAAACACGCCTATAATGGTAAATGCAGATCTCGCAAAACCTTGTGTGGCATATGCACAAACAGCCATTACAATTGCGACAAGTGCTAACAACCAAATCACTTGTGTAGACACTCCGTCAAATAATGATTTTATATCAAATATTTTCATTTCTTTATTCCCCTATTCATTAAATTTAGTGACAAAGTAGCTATCGCTACTTGGTTTGATATTTGCTGTGAATTGAGAAGTAAAAGAACTATCTTTTTGGAAGCTAAACGTATAGTTCCCTTGAGCCACATAGTTTCCTTCTTTCGTTTGAACAATATGCTCCAATTGCATATGATTAAACGTTCCACCTTCTAAACCATTCACACTGGCAATCAATGCCAACTTTTCGTCATTTCTGACATATAATTCAAAGAATTTTTTTAAGAATTCTTCCATTTTTAGCTTTTCATTATCTGAAACATTTGTCCCTTTTGCTAGAAATCTTTCTGAACGATAGGTGACATGATTTTTACTTTCAGTTGCTTGTAAATTTAGAAATTCAATGGAATCAAGTAGTTTTAATTCTTGTTCTTTAAAACTTACTGGAAACGAAATTTGACAGTCTTTCCATTGATTTCCTTCTGTAAACGTCACATCATAAAATAAACGATACATAGCCTCTGCTTCATTCAATGTTTCTGATTTGATAAAAGAAATTTGTTTTGCTTCCCTTGAATAAGTGGTAGAGGAAAACCCTAAATCTGAAGCATTTAGTCCTTGAGATAAATAGGGAGACAGATTATTTTCCCATTCCTCCATCTTCTCTTTATTCAAATCAAAAAGTTTTTCAACAAATTTTGTTCCTTCATATTTCATTTGTTCCGTATTGGATAATCCTTGGTTGACTTGCGTTAACAATACCTCCGGATTGACTTGCTTTTTGGCTGCTATCCGAGTCAACGTATCAATTCGTCCAAAATTTAGGAGGAGCACGAATCCCATGACAAAAAACAAAAAGAAAAAAACGCCTGAGAAAATACTCATCGCGCTTTTTCTTGAAAATTGAATCGTTCGGCTGGATTGTTCTGGCTTTTTTTTAGAAAATATCGCTCCAAACGAAATCTTTTTTCTTGTTTTTTTCGATTGTTTCGTTACTTTACTTTGGACAAATTCTGGATTGAATTTTGTTTTACTCATGTCCGATTTTGTACCGTTGTATCAAAGAACTCGGTACTTTTTCAATAATCACTACTTCATTAACTACTGCACCTGCTCCCTCCAAAAATGCCAGTGCTTCTTTATAAGCAGTCAAACTATAGGTACGTTTGTTGCTACTAAGTGCATCCTTCACTTCCTCATAAAAGATTCGTGAGCCAACTTGATACTGCTTTTGATGAATACGCCATAATACAAACAATGCTAATTGTATCGATGGACGATAATGTTCAAATCTTGGAATTTGAGGATTAATTGTTTTCTTTTTCTCAATTGTTTCTTCAGTTTGATAATTGTTTGAAGAAATTTCCATATTTTCCCTACTCTCTAAATTATTCTAAAAGTGAGCCATTAAAGCTACTACCTAAATTTTGAATCGCAATTAGTTTCTTTGACGAAAGATTGTATGTCACTTGAAAGACGTTCATTGCCTTGTTCCATGAACTGTTCCCAATTTTATTCTGATATTCTACAACAACTAACCCCTTTAACTCATTGCTTTGTACACTTTTAGTATAAAGTGTACATGCTTCTAATTCTGAGGAAACACCATTAGAATCGCCATAATATTTATCTTCCTTGAAATATTGATCCATCAAATCTTTCGATAGATAAGGTTCACATGCCTGCTTTCTCTCTGAAAAAGTATTTGGATCATAATCAAATAAAGCATGAAATGCCTTTCCTACGATTTCATTAAATTGTTGAAGATTTCCTTTTTCGGAAGCATCATTATTTTTTAGTACCTCATTCGCTTCTTTTAATACTGACTTTTCTTTTTCTAACTTTTGAATCGACGAACGTAATTCACTAATGACTTGCTTTTGATCACTTTTTTGTTCATTGAATGCTTGTTTTTGTTGTTTTAAAGACATTTGTTCTTGAGAAAGAGCTTTTTTTTCATGAACAAACCAATAGCCACCTAAGCCGACTAAAACAAGTAAAATACTTGAAAAAACAAGCCAATTTTTTATTTTCATATAAAAATCCTTTCATTTTTTTATTGGACGAGCCAAACAAATATCTCCCCCATTCAACAAATAGCCGAAAGATAGATCCACTTGTCCTTCTCCCACGCCATTGTGATTCATACCACCTTGTTCAACGATTTTAGTCGTTAATCCGTGCCAATCTTCTGACAGTATAGCCGTATGTCCATCATTTCCAGCACCTGAACCCAAATTTACTATTACTATGTCTCCTGCCTTGGCATCGGATGGAGATACTTCTTGTAAATATTGCTTTGCCCCTCTTGCATCACTTGCCATTGATCCAGTGAACCATTGCATATTTGCAGGTACTTTATACCCTGCTTTATTTAAAACTAGCCAAACAAAGCCAGAGCAGTCAGTTCTTCCATTTTTATTAGGATTCTTTAAGTCTGTTCCTAAATCTGGAGCAGGATGTATCTGATCATAGTGAAACCATCCTAGCCAACTCTTAGCTATTTTTAAAATGTTTCCGTCTGCACTGGAATTAGTAGTTCCATTCATACATGCCTCGATTTCATCTTGTTGCCCTGCTGTTGCACCGTTACTTAGAGTAACTTGTGCAATTGGATCGTTTGAACTCAACTTGGCATACCATTGATTGGCATAATTCAATCGATTGCCCATCATTGGATCACCAGCACGTTCAAATAATTTTTGCCATTGTGCTGTACCTTCTTCGACAGTTGAAGCTTTTAAAGCTGCTTGTGCTGCTTTTTCTGTTGTTTCTAATTCGTGAATCAAAAACTCAATTTGTAAGCCCAAATCTGACCAGTCTTTTCCTTTTGATTTGGCAAAATTCATCAAATTCGTTGTTCTTCCTGCCGTCCATTGAGCAATCCCATGTCCAGATAAGGGATCATTCGGACGCTCAATTGCTGTAGGCATATTTCTGGATTCCTGTTCAAAATTTCCAAGCATTCCTGCAAGACCTTGTGGGGTGGTTGGAAATTTCTTTTTAATTTCCGTCGCAATTTGTAGCCCATTTTTTTCTGAACCTTGATTTGTAGCAACAATATTAGCTGCAGGTGTTTCAACTAATGCCGAACAATCTACCGATTCATCTTCAGATAAGGTCGTAAGACTAACCAATAAAATGAAAAAAAAGCCAATAAAAAGAAGTACGGGCAAAAGATTCAGCCCGCACAAAATCAATATTTTTTTCTTTTTCATCGATTTATTCACACTCGACGTTTTTTCCAGAAGAACCAACCACTAGTAGAAGTTAAAATACCTCCTATTAACGTTACTATAGCAGATATTGCTTTTTCACCAGTTTTTGGCAACACTTTCACTTGCCCATCAGATCCTTTAACCGCAATATTTCCACTTGGTAATTTTGTTACTTTCGCTGCAACAGGTGTCAATCCTTGTTCTGTTTGCTTATAAGGTACGCCATCGATCACAGAGACGATTTTTTCTCCTGTATCTGTTTCAACCGGTGTAGAAGCTGTAGGAATGTGTGTTAACTCATTAACATTGTTTGTTTGAATAGGCGTTGTCTGTATCGCATTTCCAGATTGATTGATCGTTCCATCAGAATTGATTCCTACGTTTGTTGTTGGAGGTGTCGTTGTTTGTCCACCACTATTCCCATTAGTTGGGGGAGTAGTTGCACCAGTATTTCCTGTATCTGGTGGGGTCGTTGTGCCGGTGTCTCCTGTATCTGGCGGGGTTGTTGTCCCAGTATCTCCTCCTGTGCCACTATCTCCTGTATCTGGTGGCGTTGGTATGCCGGTGTCTCCTCCACCTGTACCGCTATCCCCTGTATCTGGTGGCGTTGGTGTGCCAGTATCTCCTCCACCTGTACCACTGTCTCCTGTATCTGGTGGCGTCGTTGTCCCAGTATCTCCTCCTGTGCCACTATCTCCTATATTTGGTGGAAGAACTGGGTCAGTTGGCTGATCTCCTCCATCCGTTGGTGGAGTCACTTCTCCACTAGGGGGTGTTGTTGGTTCTTCTGGAGTGATCGTATCCGCAAAAGTTCCTGTTGTTCCCATTAATAAAGTCACACTAAATAATGTACTTAAAATCATTTTTTTCATGTTATTTTCCTCTTTTCTACGAATTGATTTCAAAATTTTCTAACTCTGGAAGCTGAGTGACCTGATACTGTTTATTCTTTTTTTTCAACGTAAAAGTCACTTTTTTAGTGACTTGCTTTCCTTCATTTTCTTCTAAGGAAATCACGTAAGAAACGATCCACTGTTGTTTATTTGACTGTATACTCCACGATAAAATGGATTTTACTGGTGTTTCGTTTGGTGAAATTTGATCAATCAGCTGATTTGATAAAAAGACTTTATTTTTTTCTTGATAGACTTCTTTATCAGATTCTTTAGAATAAAAGTTCGTTAAAAAATACCGACAAAAAGTATCTAATTGTCCTTGAGAATCCAAATTTTCTTTCATTGTTTCTAGTTGATCATGAAGTTGAACAATTTCTTGTGTCGACTGATTCATTTTTATTGAGAAATAGGTCGTTTGAGCAAATAAAATTCCACTTATTAAAATAGTAGAAATAAGAAACCATTTTTTCTGACTCTTTTTAGGTACTTCTTGAATGGTACGTTCCATTTTTACTGGTATCTCTCTTGATTCTTTTTGAGAAACTTTCCTAATCTTCTTCTCTTTTACTTGCTTCACATTTTTTTCTGGTTTTAAACGATAGTATTTCGGTAAACTATGATTCAAAACCTCTAAAAATGCTTGTACTTGACTGTCAATTTCATTTTCTTTTTTAAAATTCTCTTCAATCATTCGAACTAAATGAAAGTCTTGAACAGGGAAATCAAATTCACCTTCATAGGCAGGTATTTCTTGACCTTCTGCATAGATAGCAAAGCTACACCAGCCAATTTCTGATCGGGCAAGCAATTCCTCATTCTGACGTTTTAGTTGGACAAAACCTTTATCTAAATCCATCTTTTGATTTAATGGAAGCTCCACCCCATTTGTTTGTAAAAATTCAATGATCATTTTTATTCCACCATTTCGTCACTACTCATTTCTAATTCCACTGCATAAACTACCTTGATCGGATTATTCATTGAGAATTTAATTCGATATTCTTGATTTTCCATACTTAAAATGTAGGAATCTTCCATTCCCTCATAAAAGTACGTATAATCATTGGATTTTAGATTGAAATAATCTTGTATGGCACGCCTTTGTTGTAATTCTTTAAACTTAGGGAAATAAGCAACTTGATAACCTAAACATGTGCCAATAATCAATAAAATAATCCCTGAAATAATAATCATTTACTACACTCCTCTTTTTTATTCTTGACCAGTTTATTCTTTCACTGGCTTCATCCCCTTTTTGACATATTGACAAATCAACGGATCAGACCAAAAACCTTTTTTTAGTTGTTTATATCCTAACCGTTGCATATATGGATTCCTGGAAATACAAAAGCACTCATATCCTTCCATATACTGATTTCGTTCAAAAAAATAATCTCTTGCTTTTTTCTTCGCGTAGCGTTCGATAAAATGCAGGTCTTTGGGGTCAAAAAAAAGAGAAGAAAGCCATTTTTCTTCTCTTAACCGCAAAATATAACAATAAACAAAATTATCAACGCTAATAAAATCTCTCCCTTCTTCTTGTGTGACTTGTTCAAAAAAAGATAACCGGCAAAAACCAAAATTAATCAGCTCATTTTGTAAAAAATGATAGTCTGGTGCGCGAAAATTTGTTTCATAATACATATACCATACTGTTTCTGCGCGAATCTTTTCCATTTTTAACATCTTTTGAATCGATGAATCTGTTAACTCTACAAATGTCATTTTTTCTAAGATGTATTTAATATGATAAACATATTCATCCACATAATCTGCTAATCGAATGGGATGACCAAGTTTATTGAATTGAGATATTTCCATTTTCCTTCATTTTTTCCGTAAAAGCCTGGCGATCAATTCCAAAATTTAAAGCTCCACTTCGAGATTGAATTACTCTCAAAATAGGAACTTCTTGAATGATATTTTTTCGATCATCCAAAATACATAAGTTCTTAATATATCTAGCATTGGGTAGTTGTTTTTGATAGTTTAGTTGATTCTTAATGGCATTGTCAGGTAAACAATAACAATACTCTGTTTCAATTATTCCACTCTTTTTCTTTCTCAGTTTTCTTGAGACTCTAGATTTGATAATGTCTTTACTATAAGCATAAAAATTGTAATCTTTTTCCTCTAATAATAAATCCTTCACAGGATATAAATTTGATTTTTGGTTTTCCAATATAAAACTGCCCCCTAAAAATTAGATAAATCTGTTTTTTATTCTCTTTTAAATTGTTGCTCTTCTTGTTTTCCTGCAATGAATAGTGTCATTATTCCTATTCCAAACATAGCACCTACAAATAGACCTGTACAAAATAGCATATGAATACCTCCTTCTCTTATTTTTGAATCACCCACCTTAATTTATTTAAATAAAGATTTTATTTTTTATAACAAAAGGACAGGATCTATAAAACAACTCTTGTGCCAAAAATTGATATTCCGGCTTAATATTTTTTCTAAACTCATCAAAAAGTTCTGAAATACTTTTATGAGGATCAAAAAAAGTTTTTCCTATATCTTCAAAAAGTGGCTCAACATCTATTCCTCTATAAGTAAAGAAACTAGATTGATTAACCTCTCTTAAATACTGAAGCATCATGTCGTTGTCATAAAAGATAATATAGTCTTCAAGATATTCGTTATCAAAAAATTTTTGAACAATATATAACCGCATGTTATTCCTCCTAAAAAAACAGCCTTATTCCTTAGAATAAGACTGTTTCTGGATCAACTAATTGTGATTGGCTTAAACTATGATCTAAACAAAGTTCAAAATGCAAATGACTACCTGTACTGTTCCCAGTAGAGCCAACATAACCAATAATCTGCCCTTGTTTTACTTTATCGCCCATTTTGACTTGATATTCTTGTTGATGCGCATATAAAGCCGTTGTACCGTCTTCATGTCCGATGGCTACATAATTGCCCCATGAGGGGTGAAACTCTGCTTTAATAACCGTTCCTGCCTTGCTAGCATAGATTGGCTCGCCTTGTGCAGCGGCTAAATCGATTCCTCGATGAAATTCTCCCCCACGAGTACCAAACGGACTAGAAATCGTATAGTTCTTCACTGGTACAATATATCCTTCTTTACTTAATTGCGGTCCTGCGACTTCCTTATCGTAGTCCGTTAAATGATATGTCTCAATCAAACCATTTAATTTTTGATTATATTTCGTATCCGTTGCATATCTGCCAGTTAAGAATTTGGTTGCTTCTTGATAAGTTTTTGCGTTTGTTTTCCATACACCACTATAAAATTGACTATTACCAGTCAAACCTTCTTTAAGCAGCTGTGCATAGTCATTTAAGCTATCCTCGTAGTTCTCATACTGTCTAAAAGTTGCTTGAGTAGTATAAAGCGTTCCATTACCTAAATCTTCTTGTGTCGCAAAAGAGACACCTTTTCCGTTATGTGTGCCTTTGATTCCAAATAAATTGTAATTTGGCGCTTGGGCTAACTGACTTTGACCGCTAGCCGATTCTAAAATGGCTTGCGCAATCATGACAGAAGCGTATAAATCGTTCTCCTGTCCTACTTTTCTAGCAGATTCGCTGATTTTTCGGATAAAGCTCTCTACGGACTCATTTTTTTCAAAATGAATGTTTCCTTCGTTATCCTGTTTACTAGAAGGTACTAATTCTTGGATTGGCGAAGTTGGTGCTTGATGATAAGTTTTTAACTCTTCTTGCACAGTTGGTTGAGCTTGTGTCTTTGTTTCTGCTTTTGGTTGCGCATTTTGTCCAGTGGCTGAAGGCTGCGTCTCAAATGTATGTGAAGGAGTGACTTCCGCAGATTTTGTTGGTTGTTTCACTTCTTGATTCACTGATTCACTTGGTTTTGTGGTTGGCTGTTCCACAGGCTTCGTTTCTGAAGGCTGAGTAGATTCTTGCGTATTATTTTCTGGCTGACTAGAGTCTGTCGTACCAGGAGTAGTTGTTTCTGGTTTAGATTCTGTTGTTTGTGAACTATCTGTCGTTTGATCGGTTGATTCACTTGGTTTTTGCTCAGGTTGTTCAATGGAAGAATCTGTTGTGGTTTCTTCCTTAGTTGTATCTGTACTATCTGTTGTAGAATGATCTATATTTACTGTCGTTGATTGTTCTGTCGCTACAGTTGGTTGTTCTTCGTCTGCTAAGACGGATGGAGTATAGCCAACAACTTGACCTAATAACAATAAAGCAGACAATAATTTACTCGTTTTTTTCATCTACAAATTTTCTTCCTTTCCTTCATTCGATATAATTTCTGCAGGAATTTTTTGTCGAATTTGAACCCACTAATAATCTGGTAATCGAGGAACATATACTTCTTTTTCTGCAATAAACAAACAATGGATATATCTAAAGAAAATCCATGATAGTTATCCTCCTTCATTCTAATCAAAATATTTCAACAATAAAGTAACTTCACATTTTTTTCAAAAAATTTTTATGATTTACATAGAATCTTTCTATAACATTTGCACTTCTTGATACTGAAGTATGTGTTCTACAGATTTATAGAACTCTACTTCCTTTTTTGTAGCAGGAACTAAATCTAATTTTTTAGTGTCTACATAATCAAGAAACATCAGCTTTTTTAGATCAGTTTCTTTTGGATCAACCAATAGCAATAGGTAAGTCTTTGAAAGTTGTTTATTTTTGCAAATAATAAGCATGTCATTCTCCAACTTTTCCCCTGCTCCACACCGTACGTGAGACTTTCACCTCATACGGCGTTCCAACTAGTTCTTTTATTAGTGAATTTCAGTTAAATTACAGTGTTTACGTAGCTTGTTAATTCTTTCCAATGCTTTTGCATTTGGTTTTACTAAATCCAAGTACATTCCAATCGTTTCCTTTCTAGTCGCATGGATTAATTTGTGTACCCATTCATGTACAATAATTAAATTATCAAACGAGTCATTTTTGCCATACTCCTTTGGAACAATATGATGGCAGTGGGCGGCCTCTGCAGTCAGAAATTGCTTTGTGACTGCACATTTACCTCTCTGCATTGAATACTTGGACAATTTATTGTCGGAATATTCTATGCTCGAACTATTTAGAGCCGAATAACTCATTTTGATTATCTCTGTTTGAATGGTTAGTTTTTGCGCTTTTATCAAGGATAGTCTCCCATTTGGAGTAAAGTTGTTTACTTCAGGTTTAAAGTAACTAAGCTTTTTCCATTTTATTTGGCAAATAGGAAACAAGTACAACCCTTTGATAATAAAAGTTCTCTGAGTTGTGCTGTATAAATTCCTGTATGCTAATGGTGGACTCCTTGGTTTTTCATATTTTCCGAAAGGAAGTAACCGATTATACATTGTTGGTAAGCAGGAATAGTATAGTTCCGCAAAGTCTTTATTTATTAAAGTCGCTTTGCAGTAATAATTTTGAATACCTCGAACAAACGAATTATATTTAATTATATTCGATTTTGCCGGGTTTTCTTGTATCAGTTTTATCCTATTCTTAACTTCTTTTTTCAACCTTTTTAGTGATTTCCTTGAAACTCTTGAGATTGTTTTGTATTTTTCACGGTGTTTTTGCACCCTTAATTCAAAACCTAAGAATTCGGAATATCTTTTCCTAAGATTGGTTATCCTCGATTTTTCCATTGATATTTCAAGTTTTAATTCGTTGTGAATGTACCCACGTACCGCATGGAATATCTTTATGGCGTTGCGAGGACTGTTTGTATATATTTTGAAGTCATCTGCATATCTTACAATATGCATTTCTTTTAATCTGGTTGTTTTTAGAGCTCGATAGAGGTTATTTGCATTCGAGTATCGATATTTACTTTCAAAGTTTTCCCATTGATTGGCGATCCACCAATCTAACGAGTTTAGTACCACGTTCGATAGTAATGGACTTAATATCCCGCCCTGGGGACATCCCTTATACTGGACACCTAATTTGTCAACCGGCGCTTTTAACATTTTAGATATTATCGCTAGGACTCTTTTATCTGTAACACCAATAGTAAAGAGTTGCTTCAACAATTTTGTATGATTAACATTGTCGAAAAATCCTTTTATATCAATATCTATCACGTAATGACAATGGCATCGATGTGCAAGAAGATTACATCTAGCAATGGCATGTTCAGTTGACCTGTTTGGACGAAAGCCATAAGAATGCTTATAGAACTTAGCTTCACAGATTGGTTCAAGAACCTGCTTGAACATCTGTTGAATAATTCTGTCTCTCATTGTAGGGATTCCTAAAGGTCGCATTTTTCCATTAGGTTTTGGTATCTCAACTCGTTTTACAGCTTGTGGTGTATAGGAACTCAGTTCCTTTCTAATATATCCCACAAATTTTTCTGCATTGACGAATTTAAAATTATCAATCGTTAATTCGTCTGTTCCCGCTGTTTTGGACCCCTGATTTGATTTAATCATTCTATAAGCAAGAAGAATATTTTGCTTAGATGTGATTATTTCATACAAATCGATTCCTTTAGTTCTTCCTTCGGTGCTTTTCTTAAACAACCAATCAAAAGTCGATTGCATATTATAGTACTCAATATATTTTAGTTTCTCTGCACTCACCGATGGTTTAATCTCCTATATTGATTATTCCCATCCTCTTACCAGACCCTGTGAGTTTCATTTAACTGTATTCACTTGTCAAAATTCTAGTCTTGGGGCTATCCCTCCACCACTTGTTATCGTGGTTTCTTAGGTACTGTGCCCCTACTCTCGCAAGAACGAAAGAATTTCAGCATTTGCTTTATATCCACCACCCTGATATCAGTCATTATGGGTGTTTCTTGCTTTCCACGTTCCAATTATTCTAGCTGTTCATCTATCTTTAGGTGCTCACTTTAAGCCTGAGTATTACTATAGAATCATTGTCTTCTATCCCGATTTTCATATCTTTGACTTTTACTCGTCGGTGATACTCGTTGCGCACACAACCTTATATTCTTTCGAATACGTCTATTTTTTAGACCCGTACATTCGCGAGTTCGTCAGTTTTCCGTTAAAAACATTCTCACCATAGATAGTTTATAGCGTCCCGGCATATCCTTTACCGTATGAATCAGCTACTTCACTTAGGTATTGTTCTGCCGTCTTCACCTAGCTTCACACCCCGATGTGCTGATACACATTGACGCATGTAGGAGTATTAGACCAGTTGTTTCAGCCAACATGACGGCTTTCATTCCAACTGTTGAATAATTAGTTATCATTAGTCCTTACATGGATTAATGTTCCTATTTCGTGCTACGCACTTATTAGGAAACGTGTCGCACCAAAAAAATAGTAATAATCTTTATAAAATTCCTCACTTTCCTTATCCTTGTATTCATCAGGCAATGGCTGGTTACCAATTGCTTTGTATAGATGATTTGATGATCGCTCTCTGTAATATTCACATTGTACTATCTCCATGAGAAACCTCCTTTTTTTAAGCTATTTTTGGCAAAAATACTCAATTGTTTTCACAATAATCGTGTATTATTCCACATTTAGGATTTCTTGATTCAGGTAGAATAAGAAAGTTTGAAGCGTCTTCTTGTATAAAATAATCGCTTTTTTTCATTTTCTTTGATTGATCAACATGATTTATAGAATTCTTCTTCATTTTGTTAATGTCCAAGTAACATTTTTCATGTATATTTTTGAATCGATTTCTAACTTGTTTCTTCTTATTATAATTGTTCAGAAATTTAGAAAACATTTTTCTCATCCTCCTTGGAAGAGTTACTCACCCATTCTTTTGTCATTACATTGACATTACAATTTGATAATTTGTAATTATCAAAACGAGGTTTTATAAATAATTGTTTTGGTTTACAAATAATCTTCCCCATATGAAAACACATTATCTTTCATCCTTTCTTTTCTATCTATCATTTTGAAAAATCATTCTCATCACTTTCTTGTAAATGAAACATGCTATTAAAAAAACAAGCAATAATAATAACGAATAAAAACCTCTATCTAGCAAATCATAACTAGAATCAAACAAAACATAATAAATCCCATCGTATATTTTGAAAATCACATGCATGAAAAAACACCAAAAAGCTAAACCAAGTAACCAACGAATCAAAAACACCATTATCACCACTTTATCTTTTTAAACATTTCCTATTACGCTCTTTCACAAACTCAAATATTTCCTTATATGAAGTATCAAACACTCTAAAAATAGAGATAGCCAATTTCGGCTATCTCTGTTTTATTTTTTTATTCCTACTTCTAAAAATATATCTAGTTGATCGATTGCAGGAAGTGATATTAGGTTACTGAGTGGTATTACTGGAATTATTACACTCTGTACCTATTGTTTCATAGTCTATTTATATGACTTACGACGAACAAACACTACAACACCAATGGAAAACAGAATAATCAAACCTAATAATATAAGCTTATTATTCAAGATTTCTCCAGTTTTAGGTAATCTTTGTTTTGGAACAACTGGTTTAGTAGGTGTTTTAGCAGTTAATGTTTGTTTAGAGTTATTCAAATCAAAGTGTTTTGCATACTCATTGTTGTGTTCTTTGTCAGTATACGCAATATGGGTCGCAACTAATTTTTCTCCGTCTTTCAACATATTTGCTTTATAATTATAGATCGCTTTGAACTCATATGACATTTCGTCTGCTTTATGTTCTGATTCGTCTGTACCTACTACTGTGACCTTTCCATCCTTATCAATTTTGTAAAATTGTGTTACATAGTAGAATGTTTTTCCAATGTCTTCTTTAGGTACAGTAGCTTTTACTTCATCGATTAATTCATGATCAACCGTTGGATCGAATGTTTTACTACCGTCTCTTGTTAAAAATAGTGTTTCGATTGTTGGCATACCAGGTGTTACTGCTTCTAACGTTTGTTTTTCATTGTTCAAGTCAAAATGACGAGCATACTCGTCTGTATGTTCCTTATCCGAATAAACAATATGTGTCGCAACTATTTTTTCACCATGTTTCAATGTATTAGCTTTATATTCATGCTCTACATTAAAACTAAATACTTCATTTTCTACTTTATGTTGGGATTCTACTGTATCAATTACAGTATCTTTTCCATCTTTATCAATCTTATGGAATTGTGTCACATAATAGAATGTTTTTCCTACATCTAGTTTATCAAATTTATTTTCAACTTTATCAATCAACTTTTGATCCACTGTTGGATTAAAAGTTTGTTCACCTTCTAATGTTGTAAATAAAGTGGTAATTTCCGGAGGTTCAGGAACACGAGCATGTTCGTCTACCAAGAACAATTTACTTAAATGAATGACATTTGAGCCTTCATTAATTTCTTGTTCCGTTTTTGTCACCACTTTTAAAGGTTCTTTAGAGCCTTTTTCAGTAATAGTAAATGTATACTCACGATTTTCTTCATCAAATGAAGAACGGATAGTTAATGGTGTAATTAATTCATACCCCTCTGGTGCTTTTACTTCTTCTAAATCATAGTCACCATATGGTACTCCTTCAAAATTCCAATAACCATCGTAACCATTAGCATCTGTTTCTGTTTTAACAGTACGTGCTTCTCCTTTTGTTGGTTCAATTGGTGTTAGTTTCAACTCAATACCGTTGTAACCACTTTGAGTTGAACCACTCTGAGATTTTACATACTTAAATCCATCAAGAGTAAATTTGATCACATTCTCTTTAGAAATAGATTCTGTTGCAATCACTTGTGTATCTTGATCTTTGTAAGTAACTTCAAATTCACGTTTTGTATTGTCGATTTGATAACCTTCTGGCGCTTTTGTTTATAGCAATAGGTAAGTCTTTGATTGTCTATTATTTGATTTAACAATAATCGTTCGCTCTCCAACTTTTCCCCTGCTCCACACCGTACATGAAACTTTCGCTTCATACGGCGCTCTATCTTTCAATTTTTGTCTTCTATTTCAAGATATTTTATAATAAAAATATCTTGATGTAAGGAGGTGAAAATAATGCTTCCTACACCTAGTGAATTTGCTTCTATGAATATTTTTGAAAAAGGAATAGCTGGATCGAAAGCATTGATCATTAGTATCATTTTGCTTTTTATCGCTTTCCTACTTCTAAAAAATTGTATTCCTAGAATGGCTAATTATATGTCTAGTTGGGCGATTGCAGGAAGTGGTATTGGATTACTGAGTGGTATCGCTGGAATTATTACACTCTCTACCTATATCAATTTTATCCTAGCAACCCTTGTAATAGGCATTTTAATTTTTGCCTTTATAGCAGATTCTTAAAATAGAAGCACCTCGGTCAAACGAGGTGTTTTATTATTGAAAGACTTAGGGCTATCCCTCCACCTTTATTAGAGATTTCTTCAGTACTATGCCCCTACTCTCACGAGAATAAAGGAATTTCAGCTATTTACCTTATATCCACTATTCCGATAACAGTCGTTAATAAATAGTTCTCGCTTTCCACGTTCCAATTATTCTAGCTGTACATCTATCCTTAGGTGCTCACTATAAGCCTGAGTGTTGCTATAGAATCGTTGTTTTCTATCCCGAATTTCATAAGGCAAGAGTTTTACTCTTCGGTGACACTCGTTGCAACCGCAACCTTATGCCTTTTCAAGCACGTCTACTTTTAGACTCGTACATTCGCGAGTTCGTCAGTTTATTTAGAACATTCTCACCATAGATAGTTTTTAGCGTCCCGGCATATCCTTTACCATATGAATGAACTATTTCACTTAGGTATTGTTCTGCCGTCTTCACCTAGCTTCACACCCTTATGTACTGTTATACATAAACGCATGTAGGAGTATTAGACCAACTGTTTCAGTCAACATGACGACTTTCATTCCAGTTGTCGAATAATTAGTTATCACTAATGATTTAAAATTAGTTCTCCCATTTCGTGCTAAGCACTTATAGGGAAACGTGTCGCACCTTGCCAATAATATTTACCTAGTGCCAAATGTTCAACGCTTGCTTGTTGTTCTTCATCAGACAATTCAAATTTCACTTCGTCGCCTTCTAATTTATTTCCTTTAGAAGTAGTTGGTTTAAAGTTATCAGACCATTTCACAGGAGTACCGTCTTCATGGAATAAGCCATATTGCGCACCATCAAATGTTGCACGTCCTTGTGTTTCTGAACCAGTTTCAACGTCTTCTTTCGTTAATACTGTTGATCCAGTTACTTCTTGGTTCGTGCCTTCAGTATTTTTTATAATAACCGCAGTAGTTTGATCTGCATATTCGATTTTTACCTCTACTGGTTTAAATGTATTGGCGAAACCGTTAGAAGCTGTCTTTTCAACTACCCAATAAGTACCTAATTCTAAATCTTTAGCCGTCTCTGCATGACCAGTTTCTTCTGTTGTAATCGTACGAATAACTTCTCCTGTTGGACTATCTTTTCTAACTTCAAAGACATTCCCTGCTAAAGAATAGTTACCATTCCACATATCTTTGCCAGATTCTACACCTGATTTTTCGACAATGATTTGTCCCGTTGCCTTTTTATTACGTTGTGTCAGAGTAATCGTTTGTCCTGCGACAATATCGCCTTCCACTACGTCAGAATCGCCGATTGCAGATCCCAGCACATATGGATTTGGAACAAATACTTCTGTTGCTTTCACATGTACCCCATTCAATGCTTTGATTTTTGGTGATAAGCCATTTTGATCTGTCACCACTTCTGTTTGTGTAGGAATAACAGGGCCTGCAACACTGTTTGGAAGATTACTGTATTCTAATTTGAAACGTGTTCCTGGTACTGGATTTCCTGTTTCTTTATCAATTTTTTTAATTTGAAATTCTCCAAATGTGTTGATTTTAAAGTTAACTACATATTTCCCAGGGTCTTTAATTGAAGCAAGAACAACACGTTGAGATCCTTGTTTCTCCAACGCAATAGGAGTTCCTTCCATATATGAACGCTTATATGAAATTTTCCCACTTTGGACATTTGGATCAGTTGGAGTTACTGTCACAGATTTTCCATCTGAAGCAATAGACCAATTAACCTTTGCTGAATTAGAAACTTGTGTTTCAAATGAATTTAAGTTAACAGAAGATGTTAATGTTTTTGATTGACCATAAGTCAATTCAATTGTCTTTCCATCAAATTCTGGGGATTGATTATATTCAGCAATTTTTTGATATAATAATGATTTTCTTTGCGCATAATTTGGAATACGAGGAATATCATTTACCTTAATACCATAGGGTAGTAACTCCCAAATAACTGACTGTGTTACAATTCGGTCATTTTCATTTGTGTCTCCACAAATACCTAAAATAGGATTGTTCCAGATTGCTGAAGCAACTTGTGCATCGTGTGGAATATCATTGGCACTAACTGCTTGATAACCAGGATTGTTACTAGAAACAAATGGAACACCTGGTTGAACACAAAACGTCATAATGTCAGTGCCACCATCATCTGGTTTTACTGCCATTGGTGCAGTGACATCGCTCCAAGGTTGTCCGTTACGCGTTCCGTACATCATATAGACGTCACTAGTATCATAATAAACATTTCCTGTTTCTCCTGGTTTCATGGTAAATTCATTTGGCACAGCCGCATGAACATTTCCACTTCCAAAACCAATCCCTACCATACTACATACTAAAAAGAATGCCATCATTATAGGATTAGATTGAATAAACTTCTTAAACAAAGAACTTACTTTTTTCACTGAGTAATTCCCTCCTAAAAATTTGATAAAAAAAAAGACACTAAAAAGATTTTTTAGCGTCTTAAAAACAAAATTAAATTAATTTTATATAAACTCTCTCAAATATGATGAATAATACCCATAGAAAGCGTAATAATTCAGTGTCATTATTCTCGTTATCTCCTTAAAAAATAAAAAACCCACAAAAAGATCTTTGTGAGTTTTACTTTACTAATAAATTATTGTTTTACTTCCCAAGACATTACTCCCCATGTTCCACTTACTGGGCAATTATCTGCGTAATTGTCAATCCATGTCGTAGCTTCTGCTTCTGTGTCAAATACATGTTGCCCTTTTTCAATATTATATTGAGGATCTTTTCCGTCGTAAGCATAGTACCAAACAGTATATTTATATTGTACTGGTTTTTCAGGAGTAGTTGGTTGGCTTGGATTTGTTGTGGAACCACCAGTATTTCCTCCACTTGGTTTATTGCTAGGTTGTGAAGGGGTTGTCGTACTTCCACTATTGCCTGGAGTTGAAGGGATTGTTTGTCCTCCACCAGTATTTCCACCTGTTGAACCAGTTTGATTACCATTATTATTTGGTTGACTTGGTTGTGTTGGTGTTTGAGTAGCACCACCATTGTTTTCTGGTGTGCTTGGCGTTGTTGTTCCAGTATTGCCAGTTGTTTGACCACCAGTTTGTGTGTTACCTGCTACTGTGTTATCAATTAAAGGTGTTGTTGTGTTTTGACTTGCTGAATTTGTTGAATTATTGCTTGTTGTTCCTTGTGAAGTTATTGGTTGCCCCACTGGTTTAGTTGAATCTACTTTATCTTGTGGTTGAATCACTGATTGTGCAACTGTTTCTCCTTTGTTATTCTGAACAGTTGCTACATTTCCGTTAAAAATTAGTTTATTGCCTGCATAGATCAAATCTACATTCGCAATTTTGTTCATGTCTGCTAATTTTTGTACAGTAATGTTTGTTGCTTGGCTGATTCCCCACAAATAGTCACCTTCAACAATAGTATAATTGCCATTAGATTTCGCAACATCTGCTTTGATTGCTTCAACTGAACGTGGTGTCCATTCTGCCGCTTCTACTTTCTCGTGAGCTGTTGCTAACGCAACTCCACCAATAGTCGCTCCAATGGCAAATACTCGTAATAATTTCATTCTATATTCCTTCTTTCATTTTTAATATTTATTTGTTTTATTCACAAAAATATAGTATCAAAGTTAACACCTTTTAGTCAACTATATTTTTATATCTTTTTGAATTTTTTCTTGATTTCTGATATATTAAAATTAACACCTATTGAAAGGAGTATTTTCATGTATAATTTGATTGATCAGAAAAAATGGATCGAAGAAAATCTACTTAATAGAAATCAAGCTTCAAAAATAACTGGTCAAAGCCATGCTGCGTTTTCTCGTGCTATTCAATTAGGTCGTATTAAACCTTTTGTTGAAATAGGAGACGAACCTGGGCCTACACTGATTCGCTTATATTTAAAAGACGAAATAGAAACCTATGCAGCAAGTTTACAAGCTAAAAAGCAGAAACAACAATAAGTCGTTTCTGCTTCTATTCATTCATTGAAAAAACAATTTTATTATGGAGATATCTATTATGAAAAAAAATCCCTCATAATTGGACTACTAAGTATCGGATTAACATTTATACTTGTTATTGCTTTTTCTCTGTCTAAGAAAACAGAAACAATTGATCACACAACTGCTAAAACTACTTCTTCGGTTATTAAATCTAATTATCGCTATCCTACATTAGCTAAAGTCAAAGCTTGTCAAGGATCGGATATACAAGTTTTGGGGAAAACCCAAATCGTAACCGTCTTATTTCAGAACAAAAAAATTGCAGTTCTTTCAACAGAGAATGGGAAAGAAATCCAATTACCTATTCAAATTACTGATAAAAAAAATAATTTGTTTGAAATACCTAAGCTACTTTATTCACCAAAAAACTTAAAAATAGGTGAAATCTTTGGTCTTGCTCAAAAAGAACAAAAATATTTCGCTTATCAATTACAGGATAATGATTAATCATTGATGTCGCTTATTTATAATTACTATTACTAAGTAATTATAACAGATTTTTTCTTCAACGTGTATATAGATGTCATAATCGTTGTTTTTGGGATCATAATCGTACAATACTTACGAGGGAAGTTTCCCTCGTAAAATACTAAATAGAAAGAAAAGAAAAGAAAAGAATAAAAATGAACATTAGTCTTCACTAGTAAATAACTAGCAAATCTCAGTTACTTCCCTGCGAAAGTAACTGAAATTTGTTAGTTATTTTTCTATTCACGTGAACGCCACGCTCATTTTCATTCCTTCTCTTTCCATCCTTTTACGAACTTCCAAAAAATGCTCCTTTTCAGTCGTGTCAAGAAATTTATTAATGCTTTCTAACGTTAATAAATCCCCTTAAAATTGCCGACAAATCGCATATTATGACATAACTTTTTAGTCTTTCTTTCAATTCAACGATCAAATGCTGTAGCTTCCTCATGCTATTCAAACAAAATCGTGATAGCTACAATCTCCTCCATCTTATATGATGACCATCCCGCACGATCTTCAACTATCAGCTCGCCACCTAAAGGCATATTTTGCCATTTCTCAATTATTTCTTGACTACTAAATTTCACCGAATCTATTTCATGAAAAAACGAATCTCCACTAGACAAATAAATCGTCATTATTTCTTTCTGTTTTTTGATTGTTTGGTCAGATACTGTTTCTTCTGAATTCACTTCCAAACTCGATTCAACAGTCTCTTGATTCTGATTAGATAGTTTTTTTACTGTTGAAAAAACTTCCCAAATGAATATGACTAACATAACTATCATAGCGAATAAAATCCAACTCATTATTTGTAGTCCTGCATTTAGATCTTCTAGATAAAACCTCTCTCTTAGATAAACAATCACGTTATTTAGCTGATTGTTTATCCTATAAATAATAAACCCAGATACTGCTATACAAAGATAAAGTCCTACAATAAGCCCCAGTATTCTTCTTTTGTTCATTACGATTATCCTCCAAAATTGCTATTTCATTGACTAGCAATAACAGTTGTCTTACGCCATAATCAAATATTGGCGTGACATACCTTCTTCCAATTGGTAATAGACTTTCACTCGTTCAAATAGCTTCAAAAAACCGAGAAAACAACGTTTTTCCTTAGGTGAAAAATTCGCAATATATTGACTTACTAGAAGCTTTCGATCCTTTCTTTTCTTGATCTCAGCTAAAATGTCTTTTTCGAAACGTCGAATCATTTTTTGTTCTTCTTGTAAATTGAAATTCCGACTAAACCCATCGACTAGAGGACAATCATTATAACTTGTTCTCATACAATTCCCTCGTTTCCAGGGAGAATAAGAAATACTAATGGCTCAACTATTTTTTTTGCTAAAATCCATTCATTCGCTTCTGTTTGACTTTGACAAGAAAGATACACATGTCCAGTATCTTTCCCTATAATTTTTACCATAGGCATTTACTCCTTCTCTTAATTCATTTTCTTTTGATCTTCACTTATAATCCATTGGAATTTTTGATTGGTGTCCTCTCTACTTTTTTAAACCTAAGCAGTTCTTAATCTTAGTATTCGGACAACTTGCCCATTTTGAGTAACATAGTTTGGAGGAATCGCCTGACTTCTCGATAATTCTGCCAATAACTGACGATAACGTCTTTCTGACCATTTCTTTCTTCTTTGTTGAAGAGAAATATATTCAGCCATCGAAATTTCCTTACGTTTTCCAGATTCTAAAAAACAAATCAATTGTTGAATTTCTGTCATTTTAGATGCCTCCTGATAAAAAATTTCTCTTGTTTACAAGTAAATCGTAAAGTAATTTAAATAAAAGTTAGTGTTCGTTGTTAGGTAAAACGATAACCTGGCATGTTAGGTAAATGCTCAACCTGTGAACCACAAATCACTCGAAATGTACCAAGTATCAGAAATCCTTCTGCTAACAGATAGTTACCGAGGTAACCCTTACCTGCGCTACTTATTTCTCCGCAACTTGCCCTCACACACTCATCCCAAAGGGTCACTACGCCTTCAGGTACTGTCCTTCAAAACACGACCGTAGATTAGACAGCGAGAATATCTACGACTGGTAAGAAAACATTCGTATCCCCTTCTAAATTTTTTCCACCTCCTCATTTAGAAAACAGACGGTTTTCTTACACCCTTAATTGTGTTCTTTTTATTCAGTTGTCAAGGGTCAAAAGTGTTCACAAGTAAAGAGATTTACTTGCAAACAAGAAAAATCTTTTCGTTCTTACATGTGTTTTGTCTTGTAGGGTTTCTCCAAAAACAAGAGTCCTTCTCGTTTCTTTTTACGCTTCGCAATCACTTGATGATTCACACCCACAACAGTTCGAGTAGAACGGTAAAGCAAAGAAATTGGTCGGATTTGCCTCGTTTGACGATTAATAAACCGTCCGTCTCCTAAATTAGCCCATACACTGTTGTTATAAAGCTTGATCGTAATGGCTTGACGCTTCAGATCCTCTACTGTACAAAATCTTTCAAACATTGCTTAAACTCCTTTAAAAGTGTTAAACTATGATTGTTCAACTTGTTGTCGAACAATATGGAACTCAACAAAAAAAGAGAGAGACTAGCTACTACCTCAAAAGAAGCAATAACAGTCTCTCTCTTTATGTCACAGAATTTTCCTTGTAACAGAAAAATAATATACGCACTATATCTCATAAAACTAGATACACTACTCCATAAAATGGCAATAAAACTAATACAAGTATAAAATACATGATTGTTCATTAACACAAATTTATGATATTATTGTTCATGTTGCAGGAATCCCTGCGGCAAAAAGGAGCAGCACCGTTAAGCTAGAGATAACGGTCGGGGTAGAAATCTATGACCTTAGACAGAGCGCCAACTCTTTCTAAGCGAGATTTCTAAACCACTCCTTTTTTTGTTGGGCTCTACATTGCACAGCAACGCACCATAACAAAAAAAGTGTATTCACTTTTAAATTCATTTTAATTTTAGAATGTCTAAAAATAAAATAGCATATTCATGGATAATCTGCAATAAATTTACTAATTTTGTTGTTTTGTCTATAAAAAAGCTGATAACAGTAGACTTCTCTCCTCCTTTACTCCTAATATTATTATTCATTCATGAATGAATTTAAACAATTGGTCTATTCATCTAACATCATATATTTATTTCCACCTGAAAATCCAACAAGTTAAAAAAACAGAAATATATAATAAATTTATGTCTATTATTTTATTGAAATACTTTAACAGATAGAGATAAACCGAATTATTGTAAAAATCTTTACAACAACAGAATAACAGAAAATTAAAAAGGGAACAATAGTTCGCAAAAGTTTCAAGATTAACGATTATGATCCCAAAACCAACGATTATGAATTAGACTAATTGTTTATTAATAATAAATACAGATAAAACAACAAATTCTATTGTAAAAATTGTAATATATAAAATTATAATAAATTAGTCTAATCTTTTTTTTATTTTTTTTCCTCTTTTAAATCCCACACGTTCACGATAACGATAATATTCATCTTGCAGCTTTAATAGCTCTTCATAGATTTCCCCCATATTACGGCTAGAAGCCAAAGATAAAGCATAAATAAACGACGCAGGCAACGTCTCTACTGAACGCTCCCTCGTTACCCAACTAGCCACAGTTCCCTGATTAAAACCATAAAGTTCACAAAATTGTTCTACAGGCATACCTAAATACCGCAAAATATAAACATTTACCGCATGAGAATACACATACAACTTCATAGACATAAAAACCCCTCCTTCAGATAGCTACACATCATTACATACGTAATAATAGCGCAGACCTAGAAAACTAAATAAAGAGAAAAAGACACCCAAAGATATAACAAAACAGACTAAGAAAACCCCTAGAAGTATCAAAGATATATTGTAAATGGCAATTGGCGTCTTTTATTTTTTCAACCTGTATCGACTTCAAATAGCCTGATTTCTTGGGCTTCTTTCTCAGGTAATAGTTGTTTAACTGTGCTTGTCCATTCATCGATTGTTAGTTTAAATTGCGCAATGATCCCTTGAATAAAGGCTTCTTTTTCTTCTTTCTTTGCTTGAATCAAGCTTGCGACTAACACACGTACAGAAGCAAGTAAAAGCCCGCCACCACGCCCTTTTTTGACATGGTAGAACACTTTGTGTTCTTGCTTTAAGGCACTTAATGCACGATCCAGACTTCTTAATGGCATATTTAATTGTTCCGACAATTCTTTTTTGGACAGTTTCAAATAAGGCATCCGAAGATCACTTTTTGCGCTCAAATAGCGCATGATATCTTCTTGCCATTCATGTTTATGACTATATTCTCGTTGTTCACGTGGTTTCTTGAACTTCCACCAACCACGACGTTGGATAAATAACTCTTTTTCTTGAATGTCTGAAGCGACCCATTCTTGGCATAATTCCAAAACAAAGTCACGATTGGCTGCTTGATAATTGCCAGAATACGCACTTTTTATAATCTTTCGCACTTCACCTTCAGACAACGGCTCATTTAAGCGTTCGTTAAATTCAAACATGTTATACTCACAAGTTTCTTGTCCGTAACCAGAAGAATAATAAGCTAGAGAGAGTGTAAAAATCACGTTATTCCGTCCTAAACGACCTTCTCCACCAATAATGTTTGCTTTACGTAACAATAAATCAAACCACGGTTCATCGACTTGTCGATATTCTTTTTTCTCAGGAAAAACAATCAATTTAGCGTTTCTTTCTGCCTCAAATTTTTGGTTAGACGCCATTTTCATTGACCAGTTCAACCAATCAGAAAAAGAATATTGATTTTCTAGCTCACAAAACACGATATTTTGTTTGTTTGGAAATCGCGCAATGCCAAAATGATTACACCCGACATCGATACCTGATAATTGATTAGCTAATTGTGTCCGAATCGTTGTAGAAATACGTTTTGCCACTTCAATGACCTTGAAATTACTCTTTTTCGTCACATAAGCAGGTGTTTTTAACACAAAGTAAACTTGATAGCCTTGCTCTGATTCTAAAATGAGTGTTGGCATATATCCTAATTCGTCCACACAAGCTAAGAAAATCTCTCCTTGATGATTATTTTTTGAATCAATATCTACGACGAAAGTATTGATTTGACTTAAATTCTTTTCTGAGTGTCCTTTGACAACTGAACGATTTTCGTCCGCATAAGTTCCATATCGATAAACATTTGGTGTCCAATGGGTCAGTTTAGACTCATTTTCTAAAATCGCTTCTTCAGACGTAATAACCATGCCACGCCCTGCATTCATCAATTGTTTACTACGGTACGCAAAGATAGCACCATTCCTGTTAGTATTCTCATACCCAACAGGCTTCATGGTGCTGTTTCGATATTTGTATGTACGAATGCCTTGTTTTAGCAAAGCTCTATAGCATTGATCTAAGTTTTCCATCTTAAAATTTCCTCCGAATTGTATTGAAAAAGAGAACACATGCCAATTCTAAAAATTGTTCTGTGTTCTCTTTCAATATTCGGCTTAAATTTCTGTAAAAAACCTAGAAAACTATAGCTCTATCTATTGAACTGCTCGCTCCAAATGTGCTATAATTTAAGCACATTTTTAAACAATAAAGTAGTTATCCAGACTACTTAATTATTTATTGAGACGAGCGCGAACACATGAGTCCGTTTCATGTGATTCAGAAAATATTGATCCGACCAAAGTCAATATTTTCCGTCTCTATTTTTTTATGTATTTTTTCGTGAATTACGATATCATATGATTAAGTATTTTGTAAATAAAAATCTTTGTCTAAAACTAAACTACAATATTTAGTTTACTTTGTAAAGAAAATATCAGCTTCTATTTATAATTTATAAATTATAAAATATAAATTGCAAATTATAATTGACATAGAGAATACTTGTGATACAATATTACTGTAAATATTTATAATTTGTATTTTATAAATTATATTTTATATTTTATATTTGGGAGGTTAAAATATGGAATTAACGCCAGAAAATTTAAAAAATGTACTTGATTACAAAAATGTTGTTAATCGTCCTTTAACTATTACCGTAGCTAATTCTAAAGGGGGAGTCGGTAAAACAACTATTATTCGATATCTAGGTTATGTGCTAGCAAATATGGGATTTAAAGTTTTAGTAGTCGATGCTGATCCTCAAGCAAATACAACTAAAACTATGTTGTTAACTAAGAATTATCACTCCAAAGACGATGAAATATTTATTATTGATAAAACTATGTTAGCTGGAATAGTTGAAAGAAATTTAGAACAATTAGTTGTTCCAATAATTGAAAATTTATATTGTATTCCATCACATATAGACTTTAAAAATTTCCCTAAATATCTTACTAAATTATATGGAGACGCCATTGAAGGTATAGATGATAATTATTTTGAAGTAGAGAAAAATAGAATCTCCGTTTTAAAAGACTTATTACAACCTATAAAAAAAGACTATGATTTTATATTAATCGATACACCGCCAACTATGTCAGATTTCACTAGAAATGCTGCCTATGCTTCAGATTATATTATTATGGCGTTCCAAACTCAGTCTGATAGTTTAGATGGTGTTTCTGATTATATAACCGAAGAAGTAACTCCACTAGTAGAAAAATTTAACTGCAAAACTGAAATTGTCGGAATTTTACCTAATCAATTAAGTAAGGGAAGTATAGATCAAACAGTTGTTAAAGACGCTATTGAACAATTTGGAGAACAAAACTTATTTGACAACATACTTCCTTTCGTAAAAAGAGTACAATCTACACCTAGAACAGGATTAAACACAGACACTTATTGGGATAATTTAGCTTATGAAGAAGTCTTTGTTCCTCTAGCTAAAGACTTTATTCACAGAATTAAATTATTTGAAGGAGAAAACTAAAATGACTGATAACAGACCAGGGTTCTTTTCAAAGTCCAAACCAGATACTTCTTACAAATCAATTCCTAAACCTAAATCAGCTTTTACCTCTGACAATTCAGAACTACTAGAAAATATACATGTAGAAGAAGACGTACTAAAAATTAATAATAAATCATTAGGTATACCTGCTATTGTTTGGTGTGAATTTACAGCACTATTAGACGCAACTCCTGACAATGATTATACTTATGAACTTTTAGAAGAACTAATTCACGAAAGAATCTCACGATTCAATCATGAAGAATTACAAACTTATAACAGAATATTAGATAGAAAAAAAGAACAAGAGAGAGAAAAAATTTTTAAAAAGAATAAAAAGAAAAGGAAGAGTTAAATCTTCCTTTTTACAATTTATAAAATATAAATTATAACTTATATTTTATAAAAACCCTGAATATGTCTTTTCTATTTTATAGAACAATAAAAAAGTATTTACGAGCATTATATACTTTTTCAATATATTTGCAACTTTCACACTACTTTGCTATACTTATGATAAGAAAAAGGAGCTATGCACTAACATAGCCCCCTATGTAGAACCGTTAAAAAGACGGTGACAGTTATTAATTGTTTTTTCAAACCATCTAACGCCCTGTCAAAGTGTTTAGATGGTTATTTTTTGTCCTTATGGTCAATTATCAGCAAAACTAACGTCGCAAAAGCGATCATCAGTTGAATTGCTTCAAAAGTTGACACTTGCTTACTCCCTTCTAGGGATAAAGCTATGAACCATAGGCATCACCCCTTTATTAAGAGATTAGCCACCATCGTTTTACTTTTCTACCGTTCAATTATAGCATATCTAATCGTTCATGACATTGCTATTCATTAACGAACAACAACCGCATATTTACGAGCATTATAGATATTCTCGAATGTCGTACGACTCATCCAATAAGAGCCACTGATTGGATCAGACACATGTACCTGATTACTTCCTTTATTGTACCCGTCAAGTGTCACTGCATGGTTATTATTGACCGCTGCACCAAAACTCCAATTTCCCCAGCGAACTGGTTGGAAGTTAATAGTTACCCATGCAACCACAGGATTTCCGTTCTTCACTTCATTAAGTAACGTATTCATAGAACTTCCTGAAATATTTTGTACATTCCCATATTTTTGTCCCCAAGTAGTCAATGGAGCAGGGTAGATAGCAGAATATGTGCATGAATTTTCAACAAACGGACTGCCAACAAATCCATTATTTGGATTGCCATTCGGTGACTTAGGTATCGTATTCAAGAATTGTCTCAAACTCCAGTTGGTTAACTTTCCTTTATATTGCAAAGCCTGCAAGAGAGAAGCTCCTTCACAACCGCTAGGCGCACCTAACGCATACTGATTATAGTTTTTCACACCCAATAATTTATAATCATCGTTGCTTTGCTGACCATTTCCAACTGCATACCAACCTACATCTTCGTATTTCCAATCTTGTTTGGTAATCACACGTTTTTCGTTCTCATCTAGCGTATAATGGTGCCAATTAACTTTTTTATTGTACAAACGACTGACTGGAATCCCATTCGCTCCTTTGTACGAGTACCAACCAATTCCTTCATATGTCCAGCCTTATTTTGTAATGCTATCTCGCTCTTTCGCATTTAACGTATAGAAATGCTCGCCGTTATAGCGATTGTATAAGCGATAAACTGGATCACCACTTGTGGGCGCCTGCCAACCAATTCCTTCATAATTCCAACCGATTTTTCTCAAATGATCTCGTTCTCCAGTATCTCGTGTGTAAAAATGTTCTCCACTATTAGGGTTGAATAGACGATACATAGGAATTGTTTTAACTGCAGCTCTTGAACTACGGCTCATCGAACCATCCATTAGTGCTTCTTTTGGTGCTTGTGTTGTATTCGCTTCACTTTGTCCTGCTTTTTCTGGCGCTTCCAGTATAACTTCTTGTCCATTAATAATTGCTGTTTGTGGTTGTTCTACATTACTTGTCTCGTTAGTAGTTGTTGTTTCCATTGAAGATTGTGTCTCACTGATCACTTGTGTATCTTCAGTAGAAATCCTCGTTTCTTCAGTAACAACTGTGGAATTTTCTGTGTTTATTTCCTCTGCAGATACAGATTCCCCTACACTAATACTAGTCAATACACTAATACTTGCCAACAAAAAAAGATAACGCTTCATTGTTCCCTCATAATAAAAATAATTTTACGATAAAATTATACCGACTAAAAAAAAATGGATTCAATATTTATGAAGAAAAACAAAAAACTTCTGCCTATTATGGACAGAAGACTGCAAAATATTGAAAAGTTTGGGAACAACGACAGAACATCGTTGATAATGAGAGTATATCAAATATTCTAAAACACTGCAATATCTCGTACTTGCCTAAAAAATCAATTACATGCTTTCATGGATTTAATAGGATAATCGCCCATATGGATATACATAGTATTGATCATCATGATATCTTGAACTTGCAGCAATATAGAAACTGAAGCAATCTACACCAACATCTTTGATTAATCGCTGACCATAACCCCAAATATCTTCTAATAACTGATCAAAAGTAATATACCCTAACTCATACTGCCGAATGATATTCATAATTGACTCCATTTATCTAACTCTTGAATCTCAGCATGTCGAATTTCATCATAATGCAGCTTATAATCACCGACAAAGATTCCAAGCTCATCATGCCCTTTGATTTTACCAATAATATCATCAGGATAGTAGCCTTCAGAATCTCGTTCTTCTTTCTGGATACAAACAACTTTTCTTTTAAGGACAGCAACGTTTAACACTTCCGTAATTTCTTCAGTCGTCATCTGTTCCTTGGCCAAGTTTTGATTAGCTCGTTGCTCGACGTCAGCATCGATCTTTTCTGTGTGATCTGAAAGAGAAAATCCAGCCCATTTCAAACGTCCTCGATCGTTATAATCAATCATTATTAAGCCCTCCGTTTCCGCCTGGATGCCCACCAACTAACGTACCTCTAGTAATACTACGTGCGCCTTCTAACTTAGAAGAAGCGTGAACAATTGCCGTAAACCCATATTTCTGTCGAATCTTGTCTATAATCTTATCAAGTTTCTCCTCATTAATCTGTTGTTGTGGATCACTAAACAAATCTAGCTGAAGAGAATCAGTATAAACCAGCTTACTGTAAGTAATTCCAACGTGCCTTACTTCTTGTCCTTCATAATATTTGTTGAATAGATAAAGGCAATAGTACTGAAGCTCTTTCGTATTATCAGTGAGTGGGATTTTCATTTGGTGCGAAAACCCTGACTTTGTTTCCATGATCGACGTCCCTATATACAAGCGAACACAACCAGTCTTGCACTTATGCTGTCGAATACGTGCAGCAACTTGTTCCGCCATTTCCTTCACCACGATCTCAACTTCTTCTTTCCTTGTATAATCCTTTGGTAGGACCTGAGAATTACCATAAGATTTCTCTTTGGTTGGTTCTGGTGATTCTGCAATATCTGTCCGATCAATGCCAGTTGCGTGAAAGTATATTTGCAATCCAATCACACCTAATTGCCTCTTGAGCGCGTATGGGTCCCAATTGGCTAAATCTTTAATACTCAAGAATCCCATATGATTCAGTCTTTTTTTCATTCGTGAGCCAATCCCCCAAAAGTCCGTCATATCTTTAATCGTCCAAATTTTTTCTGGCACATTTTGATACGTCCATTCCGCAACAAATCCCTTATTATGCTTAGCTTCATTATCTAAGGCAAGTTTAGCCAAAAGTGGATTGTCCCCGATCCCGACAGTGGCGATCAAACCAGTTTGACGGTAAACGTGTAACTGTATCTGTCTTGCGAGCTGTCTGCGTCTCTCACTTCTTGTACCAGGTGTCGTAAATAAGTTCAGCGATTTTGTTCCCTTTAGAATCGACTCATCGATCGAATAAATCAATAAGTCTTCATCTGCGACGTACTGACGAAAAATACTGTTTACTTCCATGTTTTTCTTTATATATAGGTTCATTCTTGGTGGGACAATGTGTAATTCTTTAGGAAAAGGCTGTGGTAGATCCCGTGGTCTGCTGACATTAGAAATACCATATTTCTTCTTTGCAGCTGGTGAAGAAGCTAAAATCAACCCTGATCCAGTATTATCAGCTCGACTCATGACAACTAATTCAGTCGTTAATGGATCTAAATTTCTTTCTACACATTCGGCACTAGCGTAAAAGCTTTTCATATCGATTAAAAAGTAATCATTTACTGGCTCTTTTGAATAATCCATCATAAATAACACTCCATTCTTCCATATTATACAAACGTATGTTCGATATTGTAAAGAATAAATAGCTAAATACATAAAAAAAGAAGCATAGGCATACTATTACTCTGCTTCTTCTTATGATTTGTATGATCAACTTATTCTATCCATTTTATTAATTAATTTGAAAATCTAATAAAAACTCTCACTCTAAAAAAGTGAGAGACTGCAAATTAGAGCACGGACTTTTTTGGAGTTCCGTTACTTAATATTAACAAATGAATAAAATCCTTACAACATTTGAGAATAAGTTATCAGTAGATACTTACAAAATATTCTCATACTATTTCCTCCATCATTAGTTTTTGTCTATATAAGATATACCCTTATTAGACACTAATAATACACAGAAGGGATCTATGATATTTAATTGGGTTACTCAAATCGAGTGAAAATGCACTTTAAAAATCAAAAAGGCAAAATAATAAATCTTTTATTTCTTATTTTGTTCTTCATTTAATTTATTGTATAGTTTTACAAAATTTTTCAATTCATTTTGTCTCATTTGATCTATTAATGTTTTTTTTACTCCTTGAACTGCACCTTCTAAAGCTAATAATCGATGCAAACAAGCAGAAGGATCTATTTCTTTGATTTTTAACCATGCTTGCTCTGCTCCGAGTTTTTTTAATTCTTCGATTGTATATATTTCTACTGCAGCTAATTGTTTTTCAGTTTTCTTACCAATGTTAGGATAATCGCTTAACTTTTTCATAAAACCACCTTAGTACATCTTTTTATATTTTATTCGAATCTATGAGATTAGTTTAGTTAAATGTATTACCACGAAAATATAATCATGAGTAAAGAAAATTTCTCCGTGGCAATACACATGAAAGATGTCACATAACTAAATAAGGGTGAAAGTACAACTCTTCTCTCCCATATTAAAAGTAAATATTCAAACACTTTATAAAATGATCACCTCCTTAAATTTTCTTATATTGACGATTTTTTATATAACAGGACCGACAACAACATTTTCCTCCTTTAAAATTAAGATGGGTATAATATGATTTTATATATTTGACAGCGGAGACCCCATCTAAATGAAATCCTATAGGAAATTGTTGATCTTCAGTAGGTACTTTGGAACATTCTCTTTCATGTACGACATAGTTTTTTCTATCAACAATATAAAAAGGCATTGCTTTTCCTCCGTTATTTCTTTTTTAAATGACAACTAATACTAGTAGGCATATCTATTGCACGTAATTCCTTTCAAATCGTAGCCAAATAAACGTTCTCGTATTATTTGTAGTTCTATCAAATCAAAAACATACGAAATTTTTAATTTTAAACATGGTAATCTTTTTAAGATTTCATACTCAGTATCATATAAAACTAAATCATTTGAAGCATAAGTAAATAATTCTTTATTGGGATTAAATTGTTGAATACAAACAATATTTCCATACTCTCTAACCAAAATTTCTTTTGCTAATAAATAGTCAGTATAAAAACTTGTCAGTAGATAAAGATTCTGTGGACGTTTTATTTTACTTAATAAAAAGTATATTTTTGACGTAAAATATTTAATGTGATTGTCGGAATATTTTAAATCTAACCTCGTTAAATTATTCCATTCCAAAAATATGTTTTTTATTCGCAAACAAATATCTACAGGTACTTCTGCAATATTTCCTAGCTCAAAATGTTCCTCTGGAATCAAAATTTGTAAATTTAATATACATTTTCTCAAAAATGAAATAAGTGTAGCCTCAAAGAGCTTTTCTCCCCCTAAAGGCATATCAAATTCTTTTTCAAATAATAAAACTAAATCTTTATATAACAGTTTAGGAGAATGAGAAATAAGATTTACATAACTTTGATAGTTCTCTAATATCTCAGTTTCATCAAAATAATTAGAATTCATAATATTAAATATTAAAACAAAGAAGAAAATTTCTTCTTCGTTTGCTTGACCATGTAATTCTTTTTCTAAAAATAATATAATGGGTTGAGCTAACCGCTCATATACTTCTGTGGTTCGTAAGACATTTAAAGCATTTTCATCAAAAGACAATTTTTTTTTATTTCTTCGATTAAAGTGTAGTTGAAACAAGATACTAGCATATTGTTTAGAATAATTAGAAAGCAAACAAACTTCTACTTTTTCAAATTCTTCAAATAATTGAGAAAAAACAAGTTGATTATTCATAGAAATAGAAACAAATTCTTCGTCCAGTTTCATTTGAAAGAATGTCAACAAAAATCGTAAACGACATTCATCTGTTTCCCCTGATGAATTTAATACTTGTACCTCTTTGAGGTAAATAATAACCTCATCTCTTAAATAATAAGCTTTTGATTTCGAAATAAATTCTTGATCCGCAAACTGATTTACTTCTTTAAAATTATATTTTAAAAAATAACAGCAAGCTCTTATAAATAGAGAATCCTTGTATATTTTTTTTAGGTAATCTACTTTATTTCTCTTCTCCTTAATAGCAATACAATAACCATTTGAACTAGAAAGAATCAATGGAGTGTCTTCTAAACAATAATATACATTAATAAATTTAATATCTGATTTAACAGTTGTAGTAGTTACTTTCAAGTACTCAGCTAATTCAATTGAAGTCAATTGCTGGTTTTCCCATAGTAAATTGATAATTGAAATTTTACGTATTAAATCTTTCTCCATATATTTTTCAAACATACGTCCCCACCTTTCCTATTTTTGTAACAATAACTACAAGTATAATAAAAAAAAAACATCCAGCTTTTTTCCTAACATATTTACTTACAAATAAAAATATTTGTATTATATATTCCTTCAAATGGTTGTAATAAAAGAAGGAAGCAGATTAATGCCTCCTTCTTTTATCGTTTATTTTTCTATAGTATTTAAAACATCCATTGGATTCCTTAACTGAGATTGAACTAAACTATTATCTACACAAAATTCAAAATGCAAATGACTGCCTGTGCTATTTCCTGTAGAACCAACATATCCAATGATTTGACCTTGTTCGACTTTATCCCCAACTTTTACTTGATATTCTTGTTGGTGCGCATATAAAGTGGTGTTACCATCTTCATGTTCGATGGCCACAACATTTCCCCAAGAAGGATAAAATTCTGCTTTAATCACTACACCAGATTTACTTGCATAAATAGGTTCGCCTTGTGCTGCTGCGAAATCTACTCCGCGATGAAACTCTCCTCCCCGTTCTCCGAAAGGACTTGAAATCGTATAGTTTTTCATTGGCACGATATAGCCTTTTTGGCTTAATTCTGGCCCAGCTATTTCTTTATCATATTTTGTTAAATCATAAGTTTCAATCAAGCCATTTAACTTTTGATCATATTTCGTATCAGTGGCATAACGCCCCGTTAAAAATCTGGTTGCTTCTTGATAAGTTTTGGCATTCGTTTTCCATACACCATGGTAATAATCACGATTTCCAGTTAGTCCTTCTTTAAGAAGTTTTGCATAGTCGTTTAAACTCTCTTCGTAATTCTTATACTGTCTAAAACTTGCTCGTATAGTATAAAGTTCTCCGTTTCCTACATCTTCTTGTGTCGCAAAAGAAACACTTTTTCCGTTAAATTCTCCTTTAATACCAAATAGATTATAATTCGGCGCTTGAGCCAATGCACTTTGACCACTTGCAGATTCTAAAACAGCCTGAGCGATCATCACTGAAGCATATAAATTGTTTGCTTTCCCCACTTTTCTTGCTGATTCCCCAATTTTACGAATAAAACTTTCCACATTTTTATTCTTTTCAAAATGAATAGCCTCATAAGATTCTTCGTTTTCAGTCACCACAATCTTCGAAGTTTTTTCTATGAATGAATTCGTTTCTTCATTGTTTTTGTTTGCTTGTTCCACTTGCAACGGTTCCTCTTTTTTTGCTTGTGATTCTGTGGAATAACTTCCTGCAAACGGAACTTGTTGCGATATTTCTTTGGGTTTAGTCTCTACAGGCTTTTCTGGTCGGCTGACTTCTTGATTATTTGTTGGCTTTTTTGTGGCATTTGGCTTTGTCACTGGTTTAGACTCTGAAGGTTTTGTTTGCTCTTGATTCAAGTTTGAATCAGAAGTACTAGGAATTGTTTCTTCTGGTCTCGAATCAGTCGATTGAGTATTATTGGTCGAAGAGTCGGTTGTACTATCCGTTGTTTCCTTTGTTGGTTGATCACTATTGCTCTCTGATGTATCTGTTGTTGTGGTTTCTTCCAACACTACATTCAAACCCTCATTTGCTGCATTTTCCGCATCGCTTGTCGTTGATTGTTCCGTCAAAGCATTAGTTTGTTCCTCTTCTGCTAAAATTATTGGAGAACAACTAATGAATTGTCCCAATAATAAGGCTGTCGATAATAATATACTTGTTTTTTTCATTCTTTTCCCTCACCTTAATTTCTACCTTTAATGTGATAAAAAACTTCGAAAAGCATTTTATATATCTGATTTATATACTACATGTTTGATTCCAATTATATCTGATACAATCACTATCTTTTCATACTTATCATGAATGATATAACCAGTAATTTTTTCACCAAATATGGTCGTGTAATTTTTCATTTTCACTTGCATTAAATTCAATAGTGACAATTAGATTTAGGATATCTAATTGTCACTATTTTTCCTTCCTTTCTTTATTCATAATCTTTTTAAAAGCTGATTCCCTGATTCACTCAGATAAAACTTATCTCTTCCATTTTTGTAAACATAATGATGGTGTACTAGAAATCTAAACCATTTATTTTTATTTGTAATCGAACCACTTACTTTTAAACAAAATTCCTCATAAGTAATTCCCTTTGCATACCAGATTAATTTAAGATATTCCTTTAAATCTTCATTCTTCAATATAATTTCTCCTTCTTTCCGACAGCTATTGCAAAGAATTATTTATAAAAGGGAGAATACAGGAAAAAATTATCCATAGAAAGTTCTTTCCTGTACACATTACGAATGATATATCTATTTTACTAATATCCTCTGGATATAAATTCCAATAAAATTAAATTCAAAAGAAATTATTTGAAAACTTATCTATATTGATAACAATTTCATTATTAGAAATACAGTATCATTTTTCAATTTAAGTGATCTTTTGAAACAAAATTATCAACAAGTGTTAACGTAATTGTTTATTCTACAATTAATAGATTGTTTTTTCATCATTGATATTAATCTCAAAATAACCTATATAGTTAAGTACTAAACGTTTAAACTGCGAATATCATTCACAATTAAACGTTTGTCTAGAGTAAAAAAGCTCTATACTTTTTGATGCTGATGAAACTCGCCAACAGCTTTTTTTAGATGTAAAAAGGTTATAAAAAAAAGAGAGAGAGACAAATTGATAGAATTAAGTTGTTAAAAACAAATTCTATCAAGAAAAGCTATCTCTATGGACTATCATGCTAAAAAATTACTTGGTTTAACAGATAATCATTTCCCCTACAAATTGGCTTTCAGAGGTATTACATCTTACGTGATTCATGGACACTTTGATTACACTTCCTCTTATTGTATAAAATGTAGGATTAAAAACGAAGGCCCAGTAATTAAATAAGTATTCTTATCTATTAGATAGCTCACGCTATCGTTACAATTATTCTTTTAAACGTCCGCTGAAAAAGCCATTATCGATGAATTACTAGCTACTACGTTGAAGCTGGCTTATGACACCTGTCAATTCCTTATCTATCACTATAAACAAAAAAATACGAGCTACTTTTTTGAAATGGTTAATACCTTAACCACACAGCTTCCTGAGTGGTTTCGCAAGAAACTCACTTTCTTAATAAATACTTGTAGAAGAGCCTATAAAAATAGATCAGACTAAGTAAGCAATTACTTAGTCTGATACTCATTTGTTAAAATCTAATATCTGTTCTATTTAATCCAAATCACCTAACTTTATTCTACATTTTTCAATACTAAACGATTGTCTTCCATTTTATACGTATACGTGTGTCCTGCTTTAGATTTTAATTCCGCATCATCATTTGTAGTAAATCTGTACCCTGTTCCTTCTGCATGATACATCACCACTGTACTACCTTCTGGTATGTCATACGTACCCAAATCGTGATAACTAACTTTGTCGTTTCCTTTCCAACCTTTTTGGTAAAGTGTTTCTCCATTAGAACCAGAGACATTTACTGAAAAATAAATAGCATTTCCCCAATAATCGTGCATCGTATGAGCAGAAGATGTATTTTCTTTAATATTCATTTTATGATCCTTCACTGTAATCAATAATTTATTTTCACCAGAAGGATACTTTATACCTAAAATATTAAACACCTGTTCCACAGAAATAGTCACTTTTTGGCGTCCGATTTCTTGATAATTCTTATCAAAGATCACTACTTCGACATTGTCTCCAGCTTTTAGGTCTTTCCCAACGTAGTAGTTGATTTTTCCTTGTGCCAAGTCTTTAGGGTTCACTAAAGCTTTCTTCTCCCCATTTACTTCTGCTCGGATAAATGCTCCATTGATCCCATTATAACTTCCTGTGATGGTACTGCTTTTTCCTACTTCATAAGAATCTAATGTCAACTGTGCAGCCACATGTTTTTCGAATGTCACTTTTTGACGCCCGATTTCTTGATAATTCTTATCAAAGATCACTACTTCAACATTGTCTCCGGCTTTTAAGTCTTTCCCAACGTAGTAGTTGATTTTCCCTTGTGCCAAGTCTTTAGGGCTCACTAAAGCTTTCTTCTCCCCATTTACTTCTGCTCGGATAAACGCTCCGCTGGTCCCATTATAGCTTCCTGTGATGGTACTGCTTTTTCCTACTGTATATGGATCTAGCGTTAATTGTGCAGCTACATGTTCTTCGAGTGTCACTTTTTGACGCCCGATTTCTTGATAATTCTTATCAAAGATCACTACTTCGACATTGTCTCCGGCTTTTAAGTCTTTCCCAACGTAGTAGTTGATTTTCCCTTGTGCCAAGTCTTTAGGGCTCACTAAAGCTTTCTTCTCCCCATTTACTTCTGCTCGGATAAACGCTCCGCTGGTCCCATTATAGCTTCCTGTGATGGTACTGCTTTTTCCTACTGTATATGGATCTAGCGTTAATTGTGCAGCTACATGTTCTTCGAGTGTCACTTTTTGACGCCCGATTTCTTGATAATTCTTATCAAAGATCACTACTTCGACATTGTCTCCGGCTTTTAAGTCTTTCCCAACGTAGTAGTTGATTTTCCCTTGTGCCAAGTCTTTAGGGCTCACTAAAGCTTTCTTCTCCCCATTTACTTCTGCTCGGATAAACGCTCCGTTGGTCCCATTATAGCTTCCTGTGATGGTACTGCTTTTTCCTACTGTATATGGATCTAGCATTAATTGTGCAGCTGATTTCTCTACAAGATTTGTCGTTTCTACTGTCGACTCTTCTGCAAAACTAGAAAGAGTATGCATGCCTGTTGCTCCTAACACAGTAGTAGAAATCATCAAAAATGCTATTCCTTTTTTGTAATTCATTTGTTTCTCTCCCCCATTTATTTAATGTACTTAAATTATAATATGAAAAATAGAGTTCCCTTCCTGTTTTTTTACCCCCTTCGGTAAAAAATATTATAATTCACAAACATCATCGACAATCTCCTATTTTAAATAGTTGCATTAATCATTGGAATCACCTCCTTCAGGTGTTTCTTAAAGTAACACCTGAAGGAGGTGATTCTTAAAGTAACACCTGACATAAAAATAATATATTCTTATTATCTACAAGTCCTTATTTCTTAATTATCAAAAAAATATTTAGCTACTTAAAATCATTTTATAAATAAATTTATATAGAAGTTGAAAATTCAGAAGGTTTCGTTTTTGTATGTCCAAACATATACAAAAGAAAAGATAAAATCCTTTCACTAGCCTTTCCATCACCATATGGATTAGAAGCTCGTGCCATTAATTGATATACTTCTTCGTCTTCAAGTAATCGCACGACTTCTTGAAAAACAGTCTCCTCTTCGGTCCCAATCAGCTTCAGTGTTCCTGCAGCTACACCTTCTGGCCGTTCAGTCGTATCCCGTAAAACCAATACTGGTACACCTAAAGAAGGTGCTTCTTCCTGCACGCCTCCGGAATCGGTTAGAATAAGAAAACTTTTGGCCGCAAAATTATGAAAATCATCGACTTCCAAGGGTTCGATCAAGTGAACATTATTTATTTCCCCTAAAATTAATTGTGCTTCTTTTCGTACATTGGGATTACAATGCATAGGGAACACGATCTGCACTTCGGGATAATTCATCGCAACTCGAGCAATCCCTCGAAATACTTGTTGCATTGGTTCACCCATGTTTTCCCGACGATGCATTGTTACTAAGATCAGTTTGTCATTCTTATCAGATAGTGCTTCATGCTGATAGTTCTTGTTAATGGTGTAAGCCATTGCATCAATCGCTGTATTACCTGTCACAAACACGGATTCTGGCGAATGATGTTCTTCTATCAGATTCCTTTTGCTTTCAATCGTAGGAGCAAAATAAAGGTCACTGATCACATCAGTTAGCTGCCGATTCATTTCTTCTGGAAATGGTGACCATTTGTTTCTCGTTCGAAGACCAGCTTCTACATGTCCAACCTTTATTTTCTCGTAAAAGGCTGCGACTGCACTGGCAAACGTTGTGACCGTATCTCCATGTACAAGCACAATATCCGGTTTTTCTTTTTTCAGAATCGGTGTCAATCCTTCTAAAATTTTACAAGTCAACTCCGGAAGAGTTTGGTTTTTCTTCATAAGATCCAAGTCGTAATCTGGTGTTATTTTAAATACATCAAGAACTTGATCAAGCATTTCCCGATGCTGTGCAGTTACTGCTACTTTAGATTCAAAACGCTTGTCTTGTTCCAATGCTTTAACCAATGGAGCCATTTTGATTGCCTCAGGTCTCGTGCCAAAGACCGATAATACACAAATACGTTTCATGTTCTTACCTCCTATCCCTCTATTTCTTATATATAAGTCGTTATTTCATCTACACTTAATCTGTGAGATTTAGGTACCTTATATTCTTTTTTAAAATTGCCGACCGTCATATACATAATGAAATTCTCCGCCTCACTGACCGCTAGCAATTGTCTTGTAGCCGCTTCTTTCTTCGGATCAAACATCGTATTCAAAGCACATGCCGCAAGACCTTCATACTCCAGTGCATACAAAAGAGACATCGCAAACAGACCGCCATCTACATATACTTGATTCCGCTCTGTTACATCAATAAAATATCTAGTATCGGTTGTGATCAGAAGCAAGCACGGCGGACAGCTATACCCGTTGAAACCACCTTGAATACGTAATGCCTGCTCGATGACAGATTGATTGCGGATCACTCGTACACGTGTACTTTGCCGATTGCAGACAGACGGAGACTTCGTGGCGATTTCAATCGCTTCATTGATTTTTTTCACGTCTACCGCTGACTCCTGATAATCTCGGACGCTACTTCTGCCGAGAGCCAGCTCTTTGAAATTCTTGATCTTTTTTTCATTGACAGTTTCACATCTGACCTCGTTCATTCCACCGATTTTGAAATCATAACTCAAATAAGTAGTAATGAATTCTTCCGTATCTATCAAACTCTCGATATCGTATCCTCGCGCTTGATGAAGATTGATATACTGGTTCAAGACGGACAAGGCATTCAAATACACGACGTTATACGGATTATATTCTTGAGAATGATAGATCTTGACCAAGTCATATAATTCTGGGACTACTGTTTTGCCGAATCCATAACGTAGATTCTCTCTTGATAAACCCTTCTCTACAGAGTGACTGTAAAATAACAATCGAGCTTTCAGCTGTTCTTCTTCAACGGTATTTTTTCGTGAGAAATTTTTTAAAAACCGCTGCTTGTCCTTTCTGAACAAATAAACACTACGTCCGTAATTTCGTACTGCTTTTAATTTATCTAAAACAGGATACGGTAAACGATTCTTTACTTTATCGTACATCTCATTTCCTCTTTTCTTTTTTAGCAAATATTCGGAGAAACTGCTGGAAAATATGCGGCATGAACAAAAACGTACAGAAACCATAGATGACACAATATCCGCTGCCCACTAAGACGAATGAAAAGATATTCTCTGTACCAAACAAATTCAGGAATACCCTGCCTATCATCACCGACAAAATAACGGGAATCATCCCAGGTAACATCTTCTGCCAAAAGCATTTCATATCCAATTTCATTTTTTTCTGGTAATACCAGTTCATTACCAAACCATAGCCAAATATCAAACTGAAAATATAGCCGACAGTGGCACCATTTATGCCAAACATTTTTACGCAAACTGCCGTGATGCCTATATTCAAAAAAGAAAAGACAGTCAGCATGATTGAACGGAAAAAATGCTGATTACGTGCTTGCTGGATCTCAATAGCGATATTTTGAGATAAAGGGACCACTAATGGAATAACAATCGAAATCAATAGATAATAGGCCTCGTCGAATCCTTTCCCCAGCCACAGATACAAAAATATCTTCCCTAAAAGAATGAAGCCACCCAAAAACAAACCTAAGATCAATACTTGATATTGACCGATCTTGATCATCAATTGTGTCAATTCGCTGCTATCATCTGATTGATGGACGAGGCGATTGACCTTTGGAATGAAAATCGTCGATAACACTTGAGATAACGTTAGGAACAACGCCTTTAATTGATTCACGACAGAATAGACAGCTACTTGTTTGGTGTTTGCCAAAATCCCTAGTGTAAATACCGGGGCACTATCGTTGATTTGATTGAATAATTGGTTGAGAAAAATAAAAAATGAAAAAATACCGACTTCTTTCATAAAAGAAAACTCCAGATTTTTAAAGGAAAACTTCATTTTTATTTTGCTGATACAAAAATAAACATTCGCCAAAAGGCTAACAAATGTGATGGCTATCTGGACCACTACGATTGTGACGACATTTGTACGAAAGCAGAGTAAGACAGGTACCGTCATGACTGGCAAAAGAATGGATTGAAGCATTTGCCTGACTTGTTGGAAAACAAACCGTTCATTCGCTAGGATATTGGATTCGAACGTAGAACCTATGAAAGTTAAAACAACATTCATGATCATAAAAAACATGAGTTTCTTTAGCATTTCTTGCTCATAAACAGAAGACGAGGATAAAAAATGGGCGCTTTTTTGCATTAGAATAGCACCAATCAAACACGCAATCACTGAAATCAAAGTAAAAAAGAGAAGATACGTTCCATTTAACTTACGTATACGCGTTTCTTCTTTTTTTATGGAAAAACCAGTGTAAAATTTGATATAGGCAAATGAAAAACCTAGATTCAGCAAAGTCAGATTACTAATAATCGAGTTAGCGATTTGATACAACCCATATTCGCTTTTACCGAAAAACCTCAAAAGCAGTTGCGTATAGATCAGTAACGAGATGTTTTTGACAATCACAGTCAGATACGATAGGATTATTCCTTTGCTCCTATTCGTCATCTATTTTTCAGCCTTGCTATGATTCAAAATTTTTTGTTCGATCAACTGTCTTCCCCGCTCTCGTACATTTTCCAGTAACCTTTCAGATTGCTCAAAATCGAATAAACTCTCTTTTTCTGTCAGTTCATCTCCTACTGAAACGTTCGCACATTCCATATGAAATTGACGTGTTAGACTTTCGATTCTTGTATAGATTTCTTGGTGATCTGTACGTTCGTAAACAAAGAATGGAGTTTGCATAATGATCGAAAAAACACTCCCGTGAAAAGAATCGGTAAAGACATATTCTGCCTGGGCAATCAGCTCGACGAATTGCTGAGGATCTGCTACTATTCGACCTTCCCCAAATGTATCCCCCATAATCTGCACAATCTGCAATTGTTTTTTCTTTGCAAATCTTTGGATTTCTTCATAAATTTCAGCGGAGAGCTCACTTACAAAGTAAATCAGCAAAAAGCGTGATCCTTTTGCACCTGTAATGCCTAATTCACGATGCCACTCGTCTTTACTCAATAATAACGTTGGATCAGGTGCAACATCTGCATTTTCTCCTGTCAGTTCCTCTACTAACTTTGCACCGGACGCTTCTCTGACAGATAGATAGGCCATTTGCTGTAAATATCGTCTATAGTGATCCTTTAAACCATGTGGTTTTTTTGGCAGCTGTTCAACTCCAAAACTTGCGGAATAGCTGTATCTTTTTTCTTTTGGTATAAAATCTAAAAAATGTGTTGGATCAAACTCGATAATATGAGGATTCCAAACCTGATCACTTCCTACAATAAAGAGATCATAATGTTGTTCTAGGTGGTCTAAGTACTTTTTCTCAACTTTAAGCGTACTGATATTCTTTTGGCTAAATCGGCCAATGATTCCCCATTTTGCTGCTTGCATTGCTCTATAGTTTTTTCTTCTTACGATGCTTGAAGGAGTCATCTTAGAAAAATTTTTCTTCAACATTTGGTTAAAATCGCTTATTCCATGAATACCTCCAATCCATAAATGTTTTTTAAGGTTATGCAACCTGTTCGTTTTAATCTCGATAGTATCTGCTTGTACGTTATAGCTTTCTAGTACTTTCTGCAATGCAAAATTTTGTAGCCGATTCCCATAATTGAACTCACCATTCAATGTGATAATCCCTATTTTTTTCAATCGGATACCCCTTTCTTTATTGTCTTACTTCAAATTTTATAGATTTAATGATCTTTATCGGATTTCCTCCTAGAGTAACACTATCTGAATAGAATTTTCCTGGGACAATGATACATGCAACAACGGTTCGTTTTCCAATCTCTGCCCCAGGTAAAGTAATAGCTTTAGACCCAATCCAGACATCGGCTTCAATGAGTACTCTCGTTACCACTTTATCCTAAATCAGCTTTTTCCTATTCTATTGGAGGAATAGCACGTTTCTGAGTAAAAGATCATAAATCCATCCCATCAGCCTCAGTCGCCAAATCTCCAGAGGTTATAATCCTATTGCAATTACCTATAGAAATTTTGCTTAAATACGAAATTTTTAATTTTGAGTTAATACCATTTTTTCCCACGTAACCAAAAAAGAACGAGATAAAATAATAAATACATTTCATATATACTACCTATTCTCAGAAACTTCCTTGATTTTCTCGATCAATTGTTGATTTACTTTCTTGCTGTCATATTTTTTGGCTGTTTCAACTGCGTGCTGAGAAAACTTTTTCTTTTCTTCAACTGTTAGATTTCTATAGTTTTCAATAGTCATTTCCAATTCTTTCTGGTTGCCGGGAGCAATCAAAAAGCCGTTTTCCCCATCTTTCACATACGTTTTAATCCCGCCTAAGTTGCTTCCGATCACCGGCGTACCACAAGCCATGGCCTCTAACCCGACTAAGCCTAGGCTTTCACCTGCTCGTGTGCTGGGAAAAATAAATACATCAAGACTTGAATAGATGTTGACTAATTCTTTTTGTGTCAAACAATTATGTTTTTCCACGTACGTTTCAAGTCCTAATTCTTTGATCAATGCCAATGCCTCGTCATTTTGTGCGCCGTCCCCCACCATGATCAAACGGATATTTTTGTTATGCTGGATTAGATTTTTGAACGCATGGAGTAGTGTATCCCAGCCTTTTTCTTTATCTATCCTACTGACATAGCCGATCGTGAAGACCTCATTTTCTACTTGCTTGTTTTGGTGATTAAAAAGACTGAAATCAATACCTGCGGATGGAGAAATCCAGATAGGGCTATTTTCCCCATACTTCTCTATAACGACCTCTTCAAAATAACTGGAAGGTACAACCGTCAAGTCAGCTTTTCTGACTAGATATTTAGTTAAAAAATTAGTCTTTTCTTCCAATTTTTTCTCTGGCGTGACATCACTGCCATGAACATTCACGATCAGCTTTGTTGATTTGTTGAACATTTTTGCAAGCAAGATGGGGGGCGCATTATACCCAGCATAATGAACATAGACGACTTCATATTTGCCAAATGCATATTGCCTGAACGTCTTGCCATAAAAATCCAAGTAATTGATGAGTTTTTGCACTTTGCTTGTCGTTTTATGGAGATAGATGATGTCTGTTTTTTCTGATAAAGATAACTGTTCATAAAAATTTTTTACAAATACACCATAATTAGGATATTCTTTTGATGGATACATATTTGACACGACTAATATCATCTGACCAACCTCCTTTTATTCTTATTAAAAGTAAATATTTCATACAGTGATATCAAATCTCATATGAATAGCTCAAACAAATCGCTAAAAATGTTGCGGTCATCGAATTGACGATAACGTGTCCTCCCAAAAAGCTGTACATAAAAAAAATAAGCAACATATTTTTCATTTCATTATTTTTTGAAACAAACAATGAAAATATTGCATCTTTAAAAAAGTACAAATACGCAGTGAACCCGATGATTCCATAAGAAAAATAAAGATCAAACCAATCCATTTCCACAATTCTTCTCTTGAATCCATCTAATACAAAAGAAGAGGAGTATCCTGCACCAAATAAATCAATAAACCAGCTATGACTAGACTGATCAATTTGCTGCATACTTTCAATTAAATATCTAAATCTATTACTAGTAATTACATTTAAAACATCGCCATCTGACTGCTTGTAAAAGTAATCCAAACGGCTAAATACTTCTGTAAACAAGTTTCCTAGAAAGAAACGTACAAAAAGCAAAAAACAACTTATAAACAGTATGATACCCAATTTATAACGAAAAATTCTTTGACATCGTAATATTTGGATAATCAGTATACCGGTACATAATAAAGCAAGTACGATTCCTAGTTTTGTAGCGGTAATAAATAAAGTAGTAATTAGAAGAAGATAAATGATTGCTACGAATAACATCTGTCCATTTTGTTTCTTATTTATAGTGTGTATAATCATATCTTTCAGAAAAAAAGAACAAACGCTTAAAATTGCAATCAAAGAATTGAGTTCAATAAAATAACCTTTGCAGCCTATACCATTTGCCTCTGACATTTTTGACATCAACCCGTTTCTGTCAAAATCATAGCTAAGGTAACCTACCCCTTGCAAATAAGGTACGATAACTAACAGGCCATATAGCAAACTATAACCTAAAATCAATCTCCTCAGATTTTCACGATTGATAGTCTTTGATCGCATTGCTTCATAAAAAAACACAACATAAATCGGTGTCAATAAAATTCTTAATGTACTTTTGATATCAGATAAAAAAACTTCCTGATTTTTATGAAATAAAAAAAACTGTAGTAACAAAAGAACCAACATTGTACATGCAACAAACATAAGCTTGAATACGTTACTGGATAAATATTTCACATATCGTAAAAAATACCATGCTATCAAAATAAAAATAAACAACCGGTACATATCAGAAATGTTCATTTCATAAAAATAACCATTGATAGACTCTACAACCGGCATTAAGAGAAAAACAATTAGAATTACTTTAGCAAGCCTTACTTTCATCATTTATCACACCATTTTTTTTACTTTGCCTTTTTTAGCATGCTTATGTGTTGATCTTAAATGGTAAAATAAGACGACAAGTAAATAGACCACCAAGAAAGCAAAACTTAGCACTATTAAAAGTAGGCTTGTACTATAAGTAAACTCATATGTGGTGACCGCCTGACTAAGTACCGATAAACCACAATGAACAAATTGCTTATTTCCTTCTGTCCGCAATTCTTCTAACAGGATATTTGCTAATTTTATTCCCTCTTGTTCATTAGTCATGTGAACTTGTAACGTCAGTACTTGACAGTTAACAGAATATAAGACTTTGATTTGAGATTTTAATTTCAAAGGATCTTTAAATTGTTCATTATCGAATTTTTTTGCTACCTTCTCTAAAAAGGAAGGACTATAAACAAGAAGATTGTAGTTTTCGTTATACTTCAACAGATCCATACTCTTCACACTATCGTTTTTATCTGATATTTTTGGATTAACGACTAATTGACTTTGAATAACATAAGTTTTCGGTAATATGTTAAAATACTTTACTCCACCCACAATTAAAAATGCAGTCATCCAAGCAAGTAAAATTACTGGAATGATACTTTTTCTTAAAATAAAAAAAAATTCTTTTCTATTCATCTATTCACCACTCCTTTTCACAATAAAATTATTTTTTATATGATTTTTTCTTGAATAATAAGTTTCAAAAATTTTAAATTTCCAAATAAATACCTTTTGAACAGCCTTTTAGGCTCTTGCAACAAGCGAAAAAACCACTCTAAGTGACAATTTTGAATCCAAAGAGGAGCTCGTTTGATTTCTCCAGATAACACGTCAAAACTCCCGCCAACGCCTATAAACACTGTATTAACTCCATGAGCCATCAAATAATCAATCAAATATTCTTTTTTGGGCGAAGTAATTCCCACAAATACTAAATTTGGCTTTAGAGTTTTTAAATCATTCGCTACATTAGGCCAGTCTTCTTGCGAAAAGTAACCATTTCTAAATCCATCAATCTTTAATTTGGGATATTTTCCCATCAAATTTTTAATCATCTTATTCAAAATACAATCTTTAGCTCCTAAAAAATAAACTGTGTAGTTCTTAGAATTCGCTAAACTTAAAAGTTCTTCCATCAAATCAATTCCAGCCACTCTTTCATGTATTCTTTTCTTTAAAATACGTGAGGCTAAAATCATAGAAACACCATCTGGATGAATAATATCTGCACAAGCCATAATATTTTGCAATTTTCTATTATTATTCATAGCTACTATCTTGTCTGCATTTACTCCCAAAACATGTACTGGTTCTTGATTATTAACTTTTTGATCAATTAGTTGAACAAGATCCATCATTGCTAAATTATCTATATTAATACCGAATAAGTGTTCTTTCAAAAAAATTCCTCCTAATAAGCACCTTCACCTGTCAGCATAATTTTTACAGTTTTAAATATAATAACCAAATCATTTTTTAAATTAATATTTTCAATATATTTCAAATCTAATTCAATCATTGAATCAAACGTTAAATGATTTCGTCCACTAACTTGCCATAACCCAGAACATCCTGGTTTAACTTTCAACCTTTCTTTCTCTATATCAGAATATTCTAGTACTTCTTCTTGCAAAGCAGGTCTTGGCCCAATTAAACTCATATCCCCTTTTAAAACATTCCATAATTGAGGAAGCTCATCTACACTACTTTTTCTTAAATACTTTCCAATTATTGTAATACGTGGATCATTTTTTATTTTAAATTGACATCTACCCATTTCATTTTTTTCTTGTAATAATATTTTCATTTCCTCTGCATGGTGACACATCGTTCTAAACTTATATATTTTAAATAGTTTCCCATTTTCTCCTACACGTATCTGTGAGAAAAAAACAGGACCTTTAGAATCAAGTTTAATTAAAATAGAAATAAAGAAAAAAAGGGGAAGTAATGCCAACAATCCTAGCAAACCTAAGAAAATATCTAGAAATCTTTTCCCCCAAAAAAAATAATACTTATTTTGTTTACTCATTTTTTCCTCCTAACTTATTAGCAAATGAATCTGTAGGGAAAGGTATATTGATTACACAAGTTAGATTACTCTAAACTAGATTGTCAAAAATCCATTTTTCTTTACTCCTCAAAAAAAAATCTAGAAATACTTTTCCTGCAATCTCGTTGTTTATGCCAATTTAAAAATGGCCCCTTTAAACAGGATTTTGCGATTCTTTCTGTCAGATAAATTTGATAATAAATAAACTCAAATATAAATTTGTTTGAAGTAAAAAATTATCAAAACCAAAAACGTAAAGTAGCACGGTTATACCAATAAGTAATAAATAGACGCTTAAATTACAATCGCTCTTGTTATACAAAGCGAAAAGTATTTTTCTCCTGCGCAAATTGTTACGGTTCGTTTTCATATTATCAAATATATTTACCAGACATTGAATCATTTACGTATTCAAATCATGATCACCCTATCAATATTATTATTCTTTTAAACGTCCGATGACTGAAAAAGCTATCGTTGAGAAATTACTAAGTTGCAATGCCATCATTGAAGTCGGCTTATGATACTTGTCAACTCCCTCTCTATCACTATAAGCAAAAAGAGGATGAACTCCTTTTTCGAAGTGTTGAGTACCTTAGATACAAGGCTTCCTGAGGAGTTTCGTAAGAAACTCTCTTTCTTCAATAAATAAAGAAAAGAAAACAAAAATACCTTCCATAGTAACGAAGCATTAAAAGGGCCAAACAATAAAATCAAGGTCATTAAACGAATCACTTATGGTTACCGTATTCTCTTGTTTCAGGGCTTGTTTTTCTAAGATCAAACCAAAACAAAAAAGAATCAATCGAAGCGTATTTCTGCTTCAATTGATTCTCGATAAAATTCTTTCAATTTGAACTTACCAGTACTATTTTCCGAAGGTTCAAAATTATTTAATAACCTAAAAGGAAGAAATATTCATATGTTTCATTCCCGTTTTTTAGGTTATTTAAATAATAGTTTTTGTTGTTACTCAGTAATAAATGATAGTTTTATTCCTAGGTCATTAAAAGTGATTTTTGTAATTTCATAAACTAAACGATTGAGTAACTGAAAAAAAGGCTGTAAAAGCTCATTTGTTAAAGAATCCGTAATTTCTTGATGAAGAAGTTGAAGTTCTTCTGTTGGATTTTGAGCTTGTAAACAAAATCGTTGGGACAGGGTTCCGACAAATTGACAGTTTTCCAAGATCAAGTGAACATGCAAACAAAGTTCATAGCAATTTTGATGGTTCTTTTTCAAAGTAGGCGATAATATGTTCTCTTCATCTTCTGAATAACAAATTTTAAAATAAGAAAACTCCTCTACTTGTATTTTTTCACGAATAATCTTCATTACTTAGCTCCTTTTTAATTACTTTATATTTAAAATGATATTAAAAAATATTATCGTTTTTTACATTCACTAAATAAAATCTTGCTAAAAAACTGAACTCTGCAAATTCTGATGCATAATAAGATACCATTTCAAAATAATCTTTATAAATAAATGGCTTATTTTGTTTTAAATAAAAATACAAATCCTTTTCCAACGGAGAATAAATTATAGTATCGACAATAGACAACACTGTTGCTTCAATCTCTAACAACTGAAATAATATATCCATTATATTTTCTTCATAGTTTAAAAGCTTCAATCCTTTTTGCTTATGCTTATTTATTTCTTCCATAGCAATAGCTAATTGTTCTTCTAAACACTGCTGATTTGAAGAATCCATTTCTTTTTCTCTAAACAACAAAATTGTTTTTTCTATTTTATCTAAATTCAACCATTCCATATAATTAGTTCCTTTCTTTATTATCATAAAATTATTATTAGTATAAGAGTATATAGTCTTATTGGTGTCTAAATTTATTTTTCTAAAATAAAAAAATAGATCATCGAAATACATAAAGTAATCTCTTGAAACGTATTAATGATTTGTTTCAAGAGATTATTAACATTATTTATTTTCTGTTAACGATAAATGACTGATTTGAGCACTATTAAAAGCATTGTATAGTCCCTGACTATTACCTAAGAAAATATAAAATTTAATTTTATTGGATTTTGCTGATAAATTATCGACACTGTATGTGTTGCCATTTTTCTTTAAGCTATGTGGAATCAATGTCACTAAATGACTACCATCTTCATTTTTACATTCAATGACAAAATCTTTATCTGAAAACTCTGAAATTTCTTTTTTCCCACCAATTGTATCCTTTGTCACTTTATTTGATTCAATATCGATTGAAAAATGATATTTTTGACCTGGTTTTGTATCGACTGTTTGAGAGAAGCATGTTGATCTTGTACCATTACAAGAAGTAGCAAGTGTTACTTTTTGTGTTTTTTCATTTACGCCAATAAAGTCACAATCTTTTGTCCCTACTCGATACAAATCACTACCATCTTTAAATTTTATACTATCTTGCCCAATATTGTGAGCTGGTTCTTTATCCATAAATGTATCGTTGAACCCATTTACTCCATCAAATTTATCTGCAATAGTTGCGACTGACCAATCAGAAACTAACCAATGATTTTCTTTTCGTGCTAATTTAAATTCGGGATTATGAAATAAATTTTTCACTTGTTTTCCATCTTCATGTTTTCCATTTGCATTTTCGTCAACATTTGTTAAAATAAGTTGGTTGTTTTGCATTTTATATGTGTAGGTATAACCTGTTTTTTCAAGTTTTGTTTTTAAATTATCGTTATCATTTGTACTCAAACGATGCCCAGGTCCTTCTGCATGATAAATTTCTACTGTACTTCCTTCTGGTAAATCGTATTGAGCAAAAGCACCAAATTTTTTATAACCATTGCCTTTGACAGCTTCATTTCCTTTCCAAGCTTGATCATATAATACATTTCCATTTGGATCTGTTAGTTTAATTGAAGCATATTTACTTGTTTTCCACCCGCTCCAATGAAATTGATAATCAGAGTGTTTTACTAAAGAAGCTTTATGATCTTTTACTTCTAAAGATACTCGAGAAAAACCACTATCATGAGAATGATCGGAATATCCACCAATACCTTGTCCACCAATATTAATTGTTTGTGTCGCACTTTCTTCTTTTTGTGATTGATCAATGTTAATTTGAATTGTTCCACCTTTTTTAAAGGTACCATTAGTTTCTTCCGCCGAAACAGTCAACGATGGAATATTCGCAATATTTTTCCAAATAAAAGTATTTGTCTCTTTATCGTAAGTTCCATTATTTGATAAAGTAAATTTAGAAATACCTTTTAGTGGGTTTTTCACATGAATTTCATTATTTTCTACTTTTGCAGTAATCTCGGGCACTTTTTGATTTGTCGCATCTGCAGAACACTGACTCCATAAATATACATCTTGTTGATACAACTGATCTCCCCAATTAGTCACAAAATCAAAATTAGTTAAAAAGTTTCCTGAAATATTAAAATGACGCAATGTAGACATCTGAGTCAACATCATCGGATCAATATTTGAAATTTTATTGTTGTTAACTGTAATTGTTCCTAAAGATTTCGTTGCGCAAAAAACAGAAACATCTGTTAATTGATTATCAGACAAATCAATTTCTGCTAAACGTGATAACTCAATAACTTTGGAAAGATTTGAATTATCTGAAATCAAATTACTTGCAAGATTCAAATATTGCAAATTTGTGCAACTTTCTAATCCAGATAAATCTTGAATTTCCTGATTTGATAAATCTAGTTTAGTGAGTTTTTGTAGTTCGTTTTCGTAAATTGGATCAGTTAATTGGCGGGAAGTATTCCCATTAATTTGTTGCTCATTTAAATTTTTAATTAAACCTGCTGCCAAATGAGAATCATTGAACTTGATTTCTTCACAATTATTAGCTAATGCATCGACATTTATCTGAGCAGAAATAATTAATTCAGAATTATTTATACCAGCAAGTGTTTGGTCATATTCAACCTTAAGATCATAATCATGCGTTACGTCTAAATCTTTCCATACAATCTTATTAGTTGCTTGATCATAAGTTCCACCATTTGAAATTTTAGTAGGAATCATTACATCTCCATTAGCATCTTTGTAAGGATTATCAACCGTAATTACACCATCTTTTTCCATAGATATAGTTTTATTTAAATTAGAGTCAATCTCACTCATCATTCCGAATTCTACATGGGGAGCCAATGTTCCCAAAATGCTAAAATCTGTTACTGTACCATCAAATGAGCAAACCATTTTTTCTAATGACGTACAATATTGTAGCCCTTCTAATGAAGAAAGGGTCCCATTTGCCATACCATAGGCACCCGTTATTTCGGTAATCGAACTTAATTGTTCTTTTGTAAGTGTTGTGTTTTCCTCTTGATTTAGTGCTGAATTAAGAACTTTTCTTAAAGCCGAATCTGGCACAACTCCTTCTTGTTGTGTTACTGCTTGCCTATTTTCTTCCGCGAACGTTGGAACTAAAGGAGTTACTGTTCCTAATACCGATGCTGAAAGCATTAAAGTTGCAACAATTTTTTTACATTTCATTTTCGTTCACTCTTTCTATTTTTGATATATATACTATACATTTATCGTCAACGTTCCAATCCCCTTTAAACGAACTGGACAGTAAAAAATTTTAAACATTTATAAAATGAAGAAATTTCTATTGCAATAACAAACATTATTTTTTAACATTATTTCAAAATTAATAAAAAAAATGAAGATAGAAAGGGGAACAACATGGAAAAATATATTGAAAAAAATTTTATTGAAGTACCTATATACAGAAAACAAAAAATTTTTGAATATTTAATTTCTAAAAAAAGCAGCAATATCAAGCATATTTGTGAGATTATTAACATATCTATACCTACTTTATATAAAGAAATAGATCAAATAAATCAACTATCACAAGATCTCGTGAAAATTCAGTCTGGAATAGTTTATCTAAATTTGATAAATGAAAAACAAGCAGAATACTTTTTAAATAAATTATATAAACAGTCAGATTTCTTATCACTTTTGTCGTTTTATTTATTCAACACTACCAGAAAAAAAACTTTAGAATTGCCTATTTCCAGGTCTAAATTTTATTACGTCAAATCTAAAGTAACACAATTTCTTAAAATAAATGACCTAGAAATTAAAGATCAATTGGTGATTGGAAGTCGGTTAAAAATCAACTGGATCAAATCTATAATAAGTATAAAATACGGGTTTTACCCCTTGCAGAAAAGCGATTTCATTTATTGCCACGCTGACAGATTTATTCAAAAAATTAATAATATAGAAAGTTGTTACTTAACTGAAAGAGAATCTAAAATTTTTTTATACCATTTAAACTTGATTTTAAGAAATCCAAATGAAGTCATTCTTACATCAAAAGAAGAAAAATTATTTGCTTCAATAATTTCACCTCCTTTTTTAGAAAATGATTTAAAAAATTTGTTTAATATAATCAATTGTCAGAATAAAAAAAGTTTATTAAATTATGCTAAATTATGTTATTTCTTACTCAGCACACATGCTTTTTCGCCTAAAATTATGCCTAATTACAAGAATAAAATTGTGAAACTCTTATTTGATTATCCAGAAATATCTGAATTGATTCATACACTTGAAAACAAGCTAAACATTAATATAAAAGAAAATGAAATTGCGTTCAATATATTGTACAATCATCTAAAACTTTGTGTAATAAATTGGCAACTTCCATTGAACTTTGAACTAACAAGTAATTTAGACGATAATAAAAATCAATTCATTGAAATTTTTCACGACTGGAATAGAAAAAATGATTTAAAATTAATACTTCCTACTCCTATATTAAATAACTTATTTGAAAAATTGATAAAATTGAAAAGTTTAGACGATTCCCCAAAACTTTTCATTTATACTGATTCTTGGATAAAATATACTGAAACAAGCGATTCCTTAAAAAATAAACTAGCTGTTAGAATACCTCTAATTGATTATTGGATTAGTTCTAAAGAAGAATTATTAAATCGCGTACGTCCTGAAGATATTATTATTTCTGATGATTACTTCTTTTCTTATTCTAACAATCATCAAAATAACTTTTATCTACCTGCTCTTTCAGAATCTGAATTAAATAATATTTCTAAACAAATTGTTGATTGCTTGTATAATTTTTCTATAGCTAACTAGTTTTATAAATAAGAATCTAATAATATTAAATAAGTTAGTTCTAAAGTATTATTAGAAAATCTTTATTTTAACTTATACGAAGACAACCAACTCTATGACAAATAGAATTGGTTGTCTTCTAGTTGTTCACTCTTTTAATCTAATGCAGTAAATTGTAGGTAGTATATATGTTTAAATTTCTTGTTTCTATATCTTTGTTTCTATTATTTTAATAGGTACTTTCATTTAAAAATAAATTACTCAACTGTACACTATAAAATCCCTTAAGTGCTAATCCAGGATTTGCTAACATAACTGTAGCTTTCGTTTCATTGGATTTAGCAAGTATATCTATACCATAAGTTTGTTCTTTTTTATTTAAACTATGTGACGTAACAGTTGCTAAATGACTGCCATCTCGATTTTGGAATTCAATCAAAATATTTTTTTCTGAAAATTGAGAACTTGACTGGACTGGTGAATCAGAAATAAAATTCTTAATTATTTTATTGGCTTCCATATCTACAGAAAAATGATATTTTTGACCAGGTTTCGTTTCAAATTTCCTTGAAAGTACAGTTGATCGTATACCATTACAAGAAGTTGCAATAGTCACTTTTTTAGTGAGTTCATTCACTCCAATAAAATCACAAGAATTATTACCTACACTATATAAATCACTATCATCTTCAAATTTATAACCGTATTGTCCAATAAAAGGGACTTCTCTTTTTAATGCAAACGAATCTTTTAAAGATTTCAAACCATCTATTCCAGCTTCTACTGTTCCAATTGACCATTCTGGTGTTTGTGCTCTTACATGAGCATTGTAAACGCTCTGAGATTTTTCTAAAAGTGTTGTTGGGGTACCCTCGCACTCCCATTTAACAAATGAAATGCTTTTTTCAAAAGATATGCTATTTTTAGCTTCCTCTAATCTTTGTTTAATTAACCATTCTGTTAATGGATATTGAGTTGTATAATCAAATAAGTTTGTAATTTGTTTTCCATTAAAGCTTCCGTATTGGGTATCAATTTTTAATGTGCCAAATTTTGTACGATTATCTTTTGAAAAGTTATATTTTTTTAACCTTTCATCTGATGCACGAACTAATAATGGTGTTGGTTCCGTAGTTACAAATAATTCAGGAATTTTTGTAGTCTCATTAATCTTCCAATCATTTAAATCAACATAGTTTAAATTTAAACATCCATAAAATAAAAATGTCATATCAGTAACATTTTCCGTATTCCAGTTACTTAAATCTATACTTATCAAACCTTCACAACAAAAAAATAAATGATTCATATTGTTGACTTTGCTAACATTCCATTTACTTAAATCTAAGTTTTCTAAACCTACACAAGCAGCAAACATAAAGCTCATATCAGTCAAATTCATAGTGTTCCAATTAGTTAAACCTATATTTTTCAAACTTGTACAATACCAAAACATATTACACATATTCACAACATTACTTACATCCCACTCACTAATTTCTACAGTAGTCAAATTTCGGCAAAAAGCAAACATCCCCATCATGTTAGTTACATTTCTAGTGTCTAAATTGTTCAAAGAAACTTTGTAAAGAGAGTCGTTATTATAGAATAAATTTTGTAAAGAATTGCTTGTAACTATAATTTTATCTCCATTATTAGAAGTAGTAAGAGTTTGTGCATCTTTAGCAGCTTCTTTTAATACATCTGCGCTAATTTCTACAGTCGCTCCATCATATCCTAAGTCTTTAGCCGTAGGAATAACGACATTACTACTCTTTCCCACATAACTATCTAAAGTAATTACATTTTCTTTCATGCTCCATTTCCAGTATTCTTCTTGCTTTTGAGTAGCTACTTCTGAATGATGTTCCATAGCAAAAGTAGTCGTCAAAGGTGTCACCGTTCCTAAAATAGATGTTGACAATAAAACTGTTGTCATTAATTTTTTGTACTTCATTCTTATTTCCTCTTTTTTTAAATAAATTTATTGTTGTAAAAACAATAAATTTATTGTAAACAGGAGAATAAAATTATAAATTTATATTTTTGACCCACGCAGTAAAACGATTGTTCTTTTTATAATCTCAATAACATACCTATAGTTTCTAAAAGTTTCTATACTTCAAAATAAACTGTTATATTTTCCCCATCAAATCTTTATTTATACCTGTCTTAACACGTAAAAATAATTGATTTTTTCCTTTTTTAATCATAACATCTGAAACTAGTATTTCTTGCCAATTATATGCATAAACGAGATCAAAATATTAGAAAAAATGGAGAAATTACTTTTCCTGGAAACTGAAAAAACGTCACAAATCTAAAAATTTTGTAACGATTTTATCCAAAAAAGATACTATTAGAAAAAGCTATAAATTTTAAAATATTTTTTTGCAGAACTAGAATGAGAAATAACTTTCCGCTTATAACATAGAGCAACAAAATAGCAATTTATTTTTACATAAAATAAAAACAAATATTTAAAGTCATATATAACATAATGAAGTATCGAGAATTCTATCAAAAAATATATTCAATGATTTGATCAATTTTGGCCATATCTTTTAAAGGTAAATTCTCAATTTTTTTAGTTTTCTTTCTTTGAAATCTAGTGATTTCAATTGAGAAATAAGTACTTGTCCGTTGGTATCCAAATCTTCAGACAGAGTATATCGAGTAGGTAATTTTTTTATATTTTATAGTAGAAGTAATTGGACAAATGACCGCAAACATTGTTTTACGATTAAATTCATAACGAGAGACAACTAATCCTGGTCTTCTCTTTTGAATTTCTTTTCCTGTAGAAGGATCAAAATCAATCCAAACGATATCCCCTTTTTTAGGAATATAGTTTCTTTCTTCTGACATTATAAAATTTCTCTCCCTTCAAGAGCTACATCTCCCCATTCATCTTTTTCATAATACTCTGCCTCTTCTCCACCACTAAATGGATCTTCGATTTTAGGAACTAACGTGATTGTTCTATCTTCAGAATAAACAACAATATATTCTTGATTCTCTGAAGGCTTTTTACCGTTATCAGACGGCAATGTGATTACGACGGAACTTTCTTGTAATCTAGATTTTGTAATAATCACATAATCACTACTTTTTATTTATATTACTATACAACACTAAGTAACGCAAAGAGTTGCATAATATGTGTTTGTAAATATCGAGTGTCCATAAAATGACCCATTTCTGGACACTTTATTTTTTAGCTTTATTGTTCAAGAAATCAATTCATTTCATGTTCATAAACCCATAACAAAATCTATGTTCAATTAAACTATATTGATAAAGTTATGGTACAATAGATTTTAATGAGGAGTGATTTTTTTGAAAATAGGATACGCCCGGGTATCTACCGGATTACAAAATTTAGATTTACAAGAAGATAGTTTAAATAAATTTGGCTGTGAGAAAATTTTTACCGATCATATGAGTGGGGCAAAAAGTAATCGACCAGGATTAGAAATGGCCATCGATTTTGTTCGTTCTGGAGACACACTTGTCGTTTGGCGTTTAGACCGTCTGGGAAGAAATATGGAAGATTTGATTTCAATCGTCAATCGATTGAATGAACGCGGTGTGAGTTTTCATGGTCTTCAAGAAAATATCACGATGGATAAATCTAGCTCTACTGGTCAACTTATGTTTCATCTATTCGCAGCGTTCGCGGAATTTGAACGAAATCTAATTTTGGAACGCTCTGCAGCAGGAAGAGCAGCTGCTCGTGCAAGAGGAAGGTTTGGCGGTCGTCCTGAAAAATTGACTGAACAAGACTTGGAATTACTGAAGACTTTAGTAGATAGTGGAACACCGATTAAGACAATTGCGGAACGTTGGAATGTTTCTAGAACAACCATTTATCGTTACTTAGATAAACTGGAGGGAAAATAAAGAATGATGAAAACAAAAACTGTGAAATTAGATGAAAAAATGTCTTTAGAAATAGTTACTTCTAAATATTTCAAGGATTTTATGGTTATTGATGTAAGCTGGAACAAAAAAGATATAGAAAAGATTTTTAATTCTTTTGTAACTAATTAGCTATTAGTTGATAAGTTAGTCTCAAACGCATTAAAATTCTTTTTAAGAAATACTTGAACGGATTTTTTTGTTTGTTAACATAATATACACTCTGAAACTTATAGTCATAATGTTTGAAGGCTTTTGTTGATTCATGAGACAAAAGCTTTCTATTCTATTATTATGCAGGTGATAGGATGAATAGAAAAGCAGTCATTAGAAAAAAGATTCTTGATTTAACTGAGGATAAGGATTGGATGAAAAAACCAGAAATTATACATCAAGTGAATACTTTGAGTCAGTTATTAATATTAGATGGTAGCAGTCGAAAAAAAGAAAAGTAAAAGTCAGGTGAGGGATATGTTGATTCAGGAAGGCATGGAACTTTCAACGATTGATGTAAATGGGGAGCCTTGTATAGGAAGAGTAGTTAGGTTTTTAAAGAATACGTTTGTTATTGAGCATGAAACCGATTATGGTGTTGAACGATATTTAATCTCAAAAAGAAAATTTCGGAAAGAAGATCATACTTTTCCTCGATATGATGGGAAAGGTGATTTCAATAATCATAATATTTTGTAAGTAGAACATTTGTAATTATACTGTTTCTAAACTTTATTGTAATTTAAGTAGAGGTGAGAAAAGATAATGATTCAACTATATATACTATATATTAATTATTGGAAAAATAGTTTTAAGTATAAAGAAACCGTTAGTATAAATGAGTTTTTGACAGCATTTATTTTCAATTCGATTATTCTTGCGGTCATTTTGTTAATGGGGATATTTGTTCCGGTCACATGGGAAAATGCATTAGTGGATTTTTGGTATATAGTCATGTACTTGATGATTATTCCAACTATCTCTTTACTTATTCGTATGGTAAGAAAACTCGTAAAAAAATAGTATAATGGATTTTTCTTTTTGTGTTCTTCTGTCTTGTTAGAAACAGAAGAATTTTTTTATTTTTTCCAACGGAAATATTGAATACGTTTTTTTATTCGATATAATTTTCTTATGAGAATAATTTATTTGGGAGGAAAAAATGAAACGATACTTTTATCTATTGACAAGTTTTAGTGTACTAATGAGTGTTAGTATGAGAGTAAATGTATCTGCAGAGGAAATGAACACAGAAAATTCGACAATTACGACTGAATCAACAATGATTTCTACTGAGGATATACAAGTTACCAGTGAGACACAATCTTTAACGGAAACAACTACTACTGATGAAACAAATAGTGTAGAACAACCGCAAACAGCAGTTATTAATGGACAAGAAGTCATACTGGAAGCGCCAGAAAAAGCAGGACAAAGTGAAGCAAATGCAACACAGGCGTCAAAAGAAGAATTAATGGATGGCTCAATGAGTCGTAGTTCAAGAGCAACTGTCAAAACGATTCCTAAAAAATTGGCCACTTGGCAGTAGAAGCGTATGTCTTCATATCGCTTATTATACAAAAATAGACAAAAGCATCAGTTTACACTCTTAGCAAAGAGGAAACCGATGCTTTTGTCTACAGTCTGGGCTAGCAAATGCTAGATACTTATTTGTATTGTTTTTCTTGTTTCTCGTTAAGTTGAAAAGTTTCAAGTACATGTCAGGCTCGGTTTAATTTTCCTTTAAATTGATATTCAAAGTAAAATCCAGTTCCAAATTTAGATAATCGTTTTTGTCCGGTCCAAGTTACATATCCTTGATATTTTTTACCATTGACGTATTTGACATGCCAATATTTTTTTAAATCCGGCTTTCCTGCATTATCTCGAACTTTCATCCATACTGTAGCATTTATAGAAGAAGCTGCTCGAGTTTTTGGAAATTCTATATTTTCTTCTGTGATTATTGCTTCATCAGAAACAGTTTGTTGATTATCAATAAAATCATTTTTTGAAGAAGTATTTATAGATGAAAACTCATCAGTATAGCTTGTTTGAGCTACTATAAAGGGGAAACAAAGGCATACCATACTTAATAAAACTGTTTTTTTCATCAAAATCACCTTTTTTTAGAATTATGAACTCGAATTAAAGAAATGGGAATAAATCCTAATAGATAACCTGATAGAATAAATAAATAATCATTGAAAATATGTGATTTAAAATACTCCCATGTTAACTGGTTGTTAAAGTAAGCTTTAATGATTTTTATTAAAATAAGAGTCAGTGAAAAACAAATTAAATGATAGAGAATGGATTTAAGTGTAATTTTTTTCAACTTAGATCACGTCCTATAGATGTTATTGTAAATACGAATACTGGTAGCCGAATTTTCTGAATACATATACTTTTCCATGCTTATATGTTTTTCCTTTTATGTCATCAGCAATAACTCCTATTACAGCTCCTCCTAAAGCACCTATAATAGCTGCTCTACTCTTACGACTCATGTTTGTTAAAAAAGCTTTACTTAAATAAATATCTACATTTCCATAACGAGCTTTTCCATGCCATACAATTTTAGTTACTCCAGCACTTCTTAATCTAGCTAAATTATAAAGCTCATTAGGTACATCAATACCTTGAGAAGCTAAGAAAAGAGCTAAATTAGAATCAGAAATAGTAACAGTTGTCGTATTATTTTCAGAATCATAAGTAGTGTCACAGTATGGAGAATTCTCATATTGTTCTAAATTTAGGTTATTACTTATGTTAGTTTGATTAATATTTTCATTAGCAAATACAGCACCACTAGGAATAATAGCAGAACCAAAAGCTAAAATAGAAGTAGATAATAAAAACGTTTTAAATAACTGTTTTTTCATCAAAATCACCTCGAGCATAAAAAAATATTTTTTATATATTTAAAATAATCAGACAATTCAATGTTGTCAAGAGGGTTTATTTTATAAATGTGTTATATTAAAAACTAGTAAAAACAATGTACAGTATGCCGATTCGCCCCTCTATCAAAGGATACAGCCGATGATTTTGTGAATTTATATTGGACTAGATTTATCTAGTAATTTTACTCAGAATATCGCTATCTTGATAAAAATTTGATATATTCATATTATAAAATATTTATTAATAATAACACTATGACTTACAAGTTATGTTCGGTTACTAGATATATTATTATCATAGCAATACCAATTAACTAATCAAGCAAAGAAAAAAATTTTTTTCCTAACTCTATTCACTATTCTTACTGAACAGAAATAATCATTCAAATAACTATTATGGGTTTTATTTCTTAGTTAATATAATAATTATAGTAAATGAAAACTAATGCTATATATAATAAATTCTATTTTTTGAAAAGAGGAATTATAATTGAAAAACAAAAAATAAAAGTTAAGCGATAAATAAAATGAATCTATCTACAGCAGTAAAAAATAATCGATAGTGTTTTAGAAATACTATCTCAAATACTACTTCTTATCAAAGTTCTTAGTTCCACAATAACAGAAAGGAAGAGTACTTATGCTGAAAAAATCACAACTTCTTATTGGTTCAATTATTTTAGGTATACTAGGATTTAGTCCTATGCTATTGTCTGTTATCAATCAAGGAAATAAAAAAGGTGAATTAAAAATAAATTCAAATTACTACAATAGTCCTAATGAGGAGTTTTTTTTAAAAGAATCAGACAAGCAAAAAAAGACTGCTCTAACGAGTAGTTCAAAATAAGCTTATCCTATTCATCAATAATAGAAAATATTGCAAAATGAAGAAGTACAAAAAAGCATCTCAAATGCTCAAAAAATAATAAGTCTTTAAAAAGTCTCTTTTAGCTAGACCAATGAAAAATCACAAAATCAGCATTTGCATCAGTTGGTACAGAAATAATTGTTCAAATAATCATTATCTTCTTCATTACTTGGGGAATATTATTTTTGGAGGATAAAAAGATGAAACTAAAAAGATTATCTTTTTCTACTAAAAAAACAATATCTAGAATACTAGAAATACTATGCGATATCTTATTTTATATTATTAGCATTATCCATTAATCATTGTAAAATAACAACTTTATCATAAATAAAACAAACTAAACAAGACAAAAAGTGGGTTTGTATGTGTCTGAATTTTAGTTGAGTGCATATCTGATAAGAATTTTAGAAGTTTTTTAGAGGATTTTGAAGAAATTCGTTTTCATTTTATTGTACGAAAAATAAAACTAAATAGGTTTATATCCTATTGTTATTACGAGTGTACCTCTTTTTTAGAAAATTGCAATAGTTTTATTTGATTTTTTTGCATATAAGTTCTAAATTCTTTTTATTTCATTATTTTTCGGATTTGATCCACCCGAATACGAGTTAAATCTTTTTCTTCTCGTTCTTTTTTTAATTGTACTCTTGGTTGATCCAGTAATTCAAATTGGGCGTACTCTTCCCGCTACTTACCAAAAAAGAGTTCTCTTAACTGATCTTCCTTCATATCTACAATCATCCTTCCCATTGTCTCACCCCCTAATGCAGACCAATACATCCCTTTTTTCTTCATATGATTGGCAATCTTTGATTGCTGCGACTCCATAATCCCAATTCCATCACTAGAAAAACCATAGGTTTTAGGTGATTGGGTATACACAAAAACACGCAAAAATTTCTTGCTAAATTGTTCAAATCGAATCATTTCTTCCTCCGTCTCAACGATTGATTCGATCGTCTCTAACACCAAACGAGCTTCTTGCTTATTATGTGTAGCGATTGCCTGAAAGAAACGTTCTTGCAGTGTCGGAGGATAGCTCTTAAAAAAGTCCTTAATTCGTTCATTCAAATGATAGCGATCCCAAAAATGAAGATGCTTGCCAGAAAATCCAGCAACAAGTTCTTTAAAAACATACGGAGTATATCCTTTTCCCATATCAGAATTTGTAATCACCATCGTTTTCTCCCCTAATTCATAGTGATTATAGATATAATCCACAACTTCTTCCCGTGCTTTTTTATTACTCATTGATACAATCTCATGTTTATCTATTAATTGTTTTCGATTGCGATATTCTTCCTCACAACCTCGATGGATTACAAAATGAGCCAACTCAGCGGTCTGTTCCCCTTGACGATTCGTTTTAATTCGAATCCCGTCTCCTTCAATGTATAAGACCGGCACTTTTTGACGTTGGTTCATTTGGTTTTCCTCATAATAACGATAGACTTCTCGTTCTTGATAATACTGTCCTGCAAGCTGTACAGCCTTGCTAACCGTATCCTTTGTGATATAAATACCTTTCAAAAGGTGAAACGTTCTTACGACTTCACGATAAGGCATTTTTGTCGCTAGTTCTGCCACTTGCAACAATAATTCCATCGAAAAACGAGTATATTTGGGTAACCCTAATACTTCATCTACTGGATATCGATACTCATGATTCCGTCGATAACATTTTCGAGAAAAAGTAATTTCACCAAAGGTGAAAATCACTGTCCGTTGAGCTGTTTTCACATATTTCCATCCTTGTGCTTGAACTTCCATCCCTACTTTTCGTTCAATCGCATGGAGCTTTTCTAGAAACCGTTCAATCGCTTTTTCCTGGTATTCTCGTTCAAAATCTAATTCGTTAAACATAGGCAAATTCCTTTACTGTCTTTCTTTTTTCTTCTAGTATAGAAATCCTGTATTTTTTTACCAAATCTTTTTTGTTCTGCTCAATCATCCGAAAAGTTTTTTTAAAGACTCATTAAAAAAGGAGAAATGGTTTAATATTGACTACTTTTCCAATCAAAATTCATCCAATTTCGTCCACACATAAAAACGTGCGTTTTTTTTGTTTCGTACGCTACGCGAACGAAACTGACTAAACTCATAAAAAAGCTGAGCTAGAATGAGGTTCATCCTAACTCAGCTTTGATTTTGCACAAATTGTCAGTGCCTACTGACAAAAAGCCAGTTTTGTTTATATCTGAATATATTTTGATTCTTTATAAAATCTTCAGTTTTAATTTATTTCTTACTATTTAAAGTTGAAACAATATTTTCAATACCTACTTGAATTAACTGTCCATCTTTAACAAATCCTTCTTCTCTATCTTTTAAATATCCTACTAATTTATGTTTCATTTCAGAAATGATCGATTCGTATTTTTTATCATAAAATAGGTTTTTCATCTCATTTGGATCATTTATCATATCAAATAATTGATACGTATTTTTTACGGGAAACCATATAAATTTCCATTTCTCCGTTAATATATACTGACTAGAATCAATACCTAAACTATGCTCCCCATGAATTTCTTGCCGCCATCCCTCATAATGTCCATAAAGTAATTGTTTAACACTTTTCCCATCTGTATCAACACATTGTTCTAATGCTAAATCAACTAGTGAAGGAAATATATCTTGTATTTTTACAAGTTCTTTGATGATATGATTTTTAGCCGAAATAATATTTCCTGGATCATAAATAAATGATGGGATACGGATACTTCCTTGATAGGGATACCCCTTTCTAAATAAAAAATGTTCTCCTAATTGATCTCCATGATCTGAAATAAACCAAATGATTGTATCTTTGTCATGTCTAAATTCTTTTAAAGCCATTAAAAATCGATTAATTTGATGATCTATGTGAGAAATAAGTCCATAATATCCAGCCAGCATTCTTCTTTGATCGTCCTTTTTTAATTTTCCTCTTAAGGCACAAATATCTGGAACATTATGTTCCAATTTCAATTCCTCCCAATTACCAATATGCAAATCTAATGTGTCTGGTAATCTATCCATATACATATCAAAATAATATTTGGGTGGATTCAATGGAGCATGAGGTTTCTCAAATGATAATTTTAAGAAAAATGGTACTGTAGGATCTTTCCGCCTTAAAAAGTTTATTCCTTCTGAAACCACCCAATTTGTTGGGTGAAATTTTTCAGGATACATCCATGGTCGTGCTTCCCAAGAATTGCAATTTAACCCATCATCAATCAAATCTGCATCTGAGCCCAATGCTTCTTTTAGAAACATTAAGTAATCACTAGAGTATTCAAACTGTTCTCCATATCGTTTATCATATTTTCGATCAACATGAAGATACCCATCATGCAATAGTACATGATCAAATCCCAACCGTTTTCTTGAAGGATACACATGCATTTTCCCAATACACTCAGTTTGATATCCCTGTTCTTTAAAAACTTCTGGAAGTGTATTTTTAAAATCCCATGGAACCTCATCTTCATAACCTACCCTTCCCGAAGTTTCTGGATCTAATCCTGTCAGTAATGCTGCTCTTGCTGGAACACAACTTGGAACAGGCGAATAACAATTCTCAAAATTATATCCTTGACTAGCCATCATATCTAATGTAGGCGTACTAATGAATTTATCTTGACTATTCAAAGATAACGCATCTGCTCTCATCTGATCTACTACAATTAAAACAACATTGGGTTGATTCTTTTTCATATTAAAAACTCCAATCATTCAAAATATCCAAATAACCTCTCTTGATTTAAGAAGTTGATATTTCCTTTTGAAAGAATATATTTTTTGGTGATAACAAAAAATTTAAATGGATTACCAAACTTTATAGCGTATGATTGATTAGTTACGAACACTTTATAATAAAATAAACCTTGATATCAAAATGTCTTTAATTTTTTACCTATATAACTTATTATTCATTAAATCTCTAATACTATATCTTCTTTTCACTTATTTAAAAATATAATATTTAGAAAATTAAACAGGGGACATGCCATAATTTAGTTGATCACGCCCCCACATCTATTACAAAACTGCTAAAATATTTAATGAATACATTAGTATTGATAAAACTAAAAATATCCAAATAACCTTGGTTGAATTGAGAGATTTTTTGCTTAATAACCAATATGCCAATAAAACTAAAACAACAGGTACTATAGCTGGCATAATAGGATCTAACATTTCTTTTTGGAAAGATAGTTTCTTATCACCAATAACTAATTTGAATGGAACACCAACCTTTACAACACTAGGAACCAAGCCTCCTAATACTACTACACCAAGTAAAGTTGCTGATTCAGTTAAATCTTTCAACAATCCACCTACACTGGATACCAGTTTTTTACCTTCTCGGAAAGCAATTGGTAACTCAAAATATCTCAAAAATAGTATAATGAGAGATACTAATAACCAAAGTAGTACACCTAATGGATTTCCTTCTAATCCCATATAAGCTGCTAGAGATCCAAAAATTGTTGGAATCACTGCCCCAAATAAAGAATCGCCTACAGCTGCAAAAGGTCCCATCATACTCGTTTTAATTGCTGCAACAGCATCTTTCGATTTGCTTCCATCTTCTGCTTGCAATGCTAAATCAATTCCAATAATAAATGCACTTAAAAAAGGACTGGTATTATAGAATTGCATTTCTGATTGCAACACACTTTTTAATTCTTTTTCATCTTTGTATAGCTTTTTCAAAGCTGGATATACAGCTTGAACATATGCCACATTCATCATTCGTTCGTAGTTCCAACCTAGTTGAGCTCCAAACATATATCTTAAACTAACTTTTCTCAGATCTTTGCTACTTAATTTGCTAACATTAGATTTCATCATCATCAACCTCTCCGTTAACTACTTCTATATGATTGATAGTATCTAGTTTTGATTCTAATAAACGTTTATCTTGTAATTTTTTATAGTGAATAATAGCAGCTGCCAATCCTGCAAAAGAAATACCCATCATTGGAATATTTAAATAAGCGGCTAAAATATACCCAATAATTAAAAAACCGAAAAAATTCCTAATTGGCAAATAATGTAGTAAAATGGCAATCCCAACAACTGGTAATATAGCTCCTGCCAATTTTAATCCTCCCATTAACCAATCCGGTGCATAATTTAATACTGTATTTACTACTTCATTACCAAAAATTAAACATAAGCCTACTGGTATTGCACGAGATAATGCAATAGGAACTAAACTTAACCATGCTTCTAAACTAATCTTATGAAAATTTTCTTCTTCTATATGTTTATCCACACGATGTAAAAAATAAACTCCACAAAAACGAGCTAAAATATCTAATTGAACTAATAATAAGCCTACAGGAACAGAAATACCTATTGCAAATTCAATTCCTTTTCCACTAACAACACCTAATGCTGTACCAATGATTGCACCTGTGCCAAAATCAGGAATTGATGAGCCACCAAATGTTCCTACACCTAAGACCATCAGTTGTAATGTTGCTCCTACTAATAAGCCTGTATTAATATCTCCCATTATAATTCCTGCTAGAAAACCAGAAATTGCCGGTTTACTTAATTGTAACCCTGACAGATAAGGATCTATACCTCCTAGTATAGCTAAACATATTAAAGAAAATATCTGAAAAAAAGAAATATCATTCATGATCAAACTAACTCCTTTATATTATTTTGAACTTTTCACTGCCCCAATATCTAGTATGCCATCTAACTTAATACCAAAAAAATCAGTTCCTAAATTATAACCATTTTTATCGATAACCTTCTTCCCACTATGAATAGCAGGAGATGATTGTTCCAATTTATATCCATCAAACACTGTATTCTGACTGAATCGATCATATGTCAAATAGTTAAAATTAGGTTTTACGGGACCATTTCCAGGAGAAACAAATATATTCGACTCTTGGATATTTACTAATAAAGCAGTATTATCTGAGCTTGGTAAATTACTATAGTTACAATATAAATTATTGCTATAGATAATGCGATTATTCGGATTCCACTCTTCATTTACTGGTTGTTTTCCAGCATTGTATATAATATTATTCTCAATCAGAGCTGCCCCAGTATTCATATCCTTTCTCACAAACGGTACCCCTTTATCTATATAAAAAATGTTATTATAGATATGGGCATCAGGATTATTAGGCAAATTCAAAATGCCTTTTTTATCATTTTGACTAATATTAAATCTGAATGTACTATTTACTGCGTTTTCTAAACAAAACATAACTGTTCCACCAGAATTTCCACTACTATAATTATATTGATAAATAGTTCCATCAGCCGAATCTGCATCCCATGCTTGACCATCACCATTTCCTTGATCTGCATTTTTTGTACAATATGCTTCATTATATTGGAACAATGCATTTTTACACTTCCACGGCCACATAGCTGCTGCAACACGTTGTGTGGCAATTGGATAGTCTGTTGTATTCATTTGCCTTCCTGCTCCATTAGAAACATTTCTTTGAATAATTGGAGAACTACAATACATCGTTACAATACCGTCTCCACCTGCATCTTCGATATAATTGTTTTCAATTAAAACATTTGTATTTCCATATTTTTCTATTAGCTCCTGGTCTATTTCTGCAGAATTTTGAAATAAATCAAAATAGGCAGAATATGCCACTGCAAGTCCTGTTCGGCTGACATTTTTAATTCTATTACCTTTAATGATAATATTGTCATACTTTGGAATGCCTGTTTTTTCTTCATTATCTGGAAGTTCAGAAATGAAATATATTCCACCATTAGCCATATGCTTATTGTATATATTCCCATCTATATCATGAATATATAAATTTTCTAACACAATATTCTCAAGGGTTCCTTTATTTTTAGCAACACTTGCAACTCCGGTTCTATCCATTACTTTTAAATCATTAAAAGCTAAATGATCTGGTTGACTTTTTTCACGATCATTTGTTATCTCTATATTTTTAATCTTTATATACTCAACATCTTTTAATAAGATAGCGCTAGACACATTACCTTTATATTTATGCCATGAATTTGGTAAAGGTTTTCCATAATCTTGATACCAAACTCCTTTCCCATTAGTATTGATAATCGGAAGGTTCCCTCTATCACCATAATTACTGATTTCAATACATGCCTTTATATTTCCTGAATTTTTTATTTGTAAATACTGATCATCAAAAACCGATCCATTTTCTAATAAAACTTTATCCCCTGGATTTAATTTAAGTTCATTTATTTTGTTTAAACTTTTAAAAGGCTCCAATTTAGATAATCCTGAATTAGTATCACTCCCTCTTTGAGAACTAACATAGTAACAATTACCAATGGGTTTACTTTCAGCATGAGCGACTTTTGTTAACATAGATAAACTGATCAAACAGCAAGTTGCAATAAAATATATTTGGATTTTTTTTATATTCATAAATTCCTCCACATTCATTCATCTTCTAAATCTATTGGATTTGCTTCCAAATATTCATTTACATGTATAATATTTTCTCTTCCTTTATTTACCAAAGAACTATCTTCTCCTAAAAATTGATTATTAACAAAGCCTATAACCATTGGCATATTCATTCCTGCATATAGTTCTATTTCTTTTCCTTCTAAAATTAATTGAGAAACAACATTGCAAGGAGTGCCTCCCATTAGATCAGCCATAACTGTAACTTTTTTCAAACCATTAATTGTTTTTTCGAAATTTACTCGAAAATCTTTTGCTGACTCTTCAGGTAATAACCCTACAGTATAAATATCTTTTTGTGTTCCCATGATCATATCGACACTTTTCTTTAACTCTTCACAAAATCGTCCATGACTAATTAAGACTAAATGCCCCGTCATCTTTTCTCCCCCTACATATATTTTTATTTATTTAACAGAGACATAAAGTCATCTGCTTTGTCACTTGGAACCATTTGCGCAATTAAATGGACACCTTTTGCATTTAATTGGTTGAACGTTTCTACATCTTGATCGACAACATTAATTGATTTCGTAATTGATCGAGTCTCAGAAGTTTGTGACATATTTCCAACATTAATCTCTTTTATTGGAACGCCCAATTCTACTAATTTTAATAATCGATCAGGCTTTCGTGCAATAATCAGTAAACGCTGTGAATCGTATTTTCCTGCTAAAATATTTTGCGCTGCTTTTTCAATTGGCAAAACACTTAGTTTCACACCTGCTGGGGTAGCCAATTTCAATCCGCTTTTTTCAATATCATTTTGAGCCACTTCATCATCCACAACCATAATTCGAGAAATATTCAATTTGGTTGTCCATAAATTGGCTACCTGCCCGTGAATTAAACGTCCATCAATTCTTACTCCAATAATACTCATTGTTCATCCCTCTTTCATTTCTTTATACAATGGTGCTTTTAATAAATTGATTTCTGGTTCATAGGTGCCTTCTGTCTCAAAAATAACAATTTCATTCTTACCAACTTTTAGAAAACCGCTAGAGATGTACAGCGAAAGCGTTGGCCCTACTTCCCAAAAACGACCTATATTGGTCTGATTAACAAAGACAATTCCTTTACCAAATTTACTTAAATCAATAAAACAATCACCGACATCCTCTAAAAGAAACTCATAGCGATAAAAACTTGGGTGTTGGGGTTGCCATCCTTTTGAATAATCCACAGTTTTACAATTCTCCAAAGGCAATGAATATTGTTGCCAATTTGTAATAAAATGTAAGTCTGCCATTACTCCCGTTCTAATTCCTTTTTTTTGCGTTTCTGCAAAGAGTTTATGTCCATAATTGACACGTCCCATATTTTCAATCAAAATATCCACTTGATTGATTTCTTCTGTCATACTAACTTGTATATCTTCACCTATTTCTGTTTGATATTGGGTAGCTTGTAATTTTTGATTCAAAAATAATTGACTGCGATCTCTGCCATCAATTACCCGTAATCGTTCTTCCTCTGCATCCCTCTCTATCATTGTTCGGTAAAATAGATAACCTGTATTTTGTCCCAACTCTTCCATCGTCTTTGGATACTTTGATTGAACTGGTTGACTAATGGTATCTAAAGTCGCGAAAAGACTTACTTTATTCGTCAAAGAAATCTTTTTCTTTTCAATCGTGGGTTTAATGACAGGATCTAACTGCTTAATCTCTGGATAATTATCATGAATCATTTTCCGCAATGCATAATATTTTTCTGTTGGATTCCCCTGCTCATCTAATGGTGCGCCATAATCGTAAGAAGTAATTTGTGGTAAATCAATCACTCCTCTTGCTGAACAACCATTCATAAACCCAAAATTCGTTCCTCCATGAAACATATATAAATTAATGCTTCCTTGTTCTAATACCTCTTTTACCACTTCAGCGAGTTCCTGTGGATCTCGTTGAATGATTGGTTCTTTCCAACGATTAAACCAACCATTCCAAAATTCCATACACATCAGTGGCCAATTTTTATCATATTCTTTAAAAAACTGCTTCATAGAGTCAAAGTTGTCTTTTGCTTTAGAACCAAAATTACCAGTAACCAAAATATCATCTTCAATCATGCTTCCCGCTCGTAAAGTAGCCCTCCACGGTCCATCTGAAGTGAAAAAAGGAACTGTCACTCCTCGCTCACTCATCAAATCTCTTATCGCACGCAAATATTCCTTTTCTTCCCCAAAAGATCCATACTCATTTTCAATTTGAATCATCAAAATATTTCCCCCATTATCAAGTTGATGGGGAACAATCCTTTTCATCAAAACATCATAATAATCTGCTACATGTTCCAAATAAGCGGTTTCATTTCTTCGGATATGAATCGGTTCACGGAGTAGCCATGACGGAAACCCTCCAAATTCCCATTCAGCACAAATATAAGGCGATGGTCGCACAATAGCATATAATCCTAAGTCTTGAGCGATTGTCAAAAATCTCTCTAAATCCAATATCCCTTCAAAATGAAACTCTCCTTTTTGAGGCTCATGTAAATTCCAAGGAACATATGTCTCTACTGTATTAAATCCTAGTGCTTTTAAATTATACAAAGAATGTTCCCAATCACATGGGGGAATCCGAAAATAATGAATTGCACCAGACAGTATTTTAAATGTTTTTCCATTTAATAAAAATTCTTCTTTTATTTCAAATGTAGTCATCTGTTACTTTTCACCTCAATTAATTAATATACTTAGTATATTAAGGATTTTGTATTAAAAGTCAACAATTTTTTTTAAGTATGTTAATATAGATGCGAGTAATTTAAAGGGGGAGCTTATAATAAAACCGAAATATTTAGAAATCAAACAGGATTTAAAACAACAAATTGTAACCGGTCAATTTCATAATGGCGACCGATTCTATTCAGAATCAGAAATTATCAAAAAATATAATGTTAGTTCTATAACAGCAATTCGTGCCTTAAAAGAATTAGTTGCCGAGGGGTATATCGTACGTTATCAAGGAATAGGAACTTTCGTTTCACGTGCAAGAAAAGAAAAAATAGTAAAATTTTCTGATATAGAAATATTTTCATTTGACAATGATAAAACACACGTTCTTTCGATTAAACGCGAAAATAAAAAACAAATATTAGATACATTAAAATTATCAACTGATTCATATTATTATCAAATCGAACGAATTAGAGAAGCTAATGAAATACCTTATATCTACCATAAATCTTATTTGCCAGAACAATATATAAATTCTAATTATCCAGAAATTAATTATTACAATTCTATTTACAAACGTTTAAAATCAGACTACAACATTGATTTAAACGAAGAAAACTTTAGGGAAACAAACGAAATTTTATTCCCGGCTCCTAATAGTGTATGTAAAAAACTAGAAATAAATGAATCTGAGCCTGTCGTTTTTCAAACCAAATTATCCTGCTTATCTGAAAATAATAAACCTATAGAATATGTTGAAAGTTATAAAAAATGGAATTTCTATAAGATTCAACTCCTGTCTAATTAACTACTACTGAATTTGATTCTACTTTGTTCGTTATAGTAATTTTTCATAATTAAACTATATTAAAAAATGAGGTTCTTACTATGAAACATATCTCAGTATTGATCAAACCGGCATCTTCTATTTGTAATCTTCGTTGCAGCTACTGCTTTTATGCCAATGTCAGTTCCTTGCGGGAAGTCCGCTCGTTTGGCAAAATGAAAGAAGCAGTGACAGAGAAAATGATTGAAAATATTTATGCAGACTTAGAAGACGGCGATCAATTAACATTAGCGTTTCAAGGTGGAGAGCCAACGATGGCGGGCCTCAATTATTTTCGTACAGTGATCCGATTAGTGGCGCAACAACAAAAACAAGTGCAGGTCCATTATGCGATTCAAACCAACGGGACAATCATCAATGAGAAATGGTGTGCTTTTTTGAAAGAACACGATTTTTTAGTAGGCCTGTCCATCGATGGCCATCCACTTTATCATGATCTGAATCGGGTTGATCCGAAAGGAAGAGGCACTTTTCAGCGGGTGCTACAAACAAAGCAGCTGTTTGACCACTTTGAGATTGACTACAATGTGCTTTGTGTCCTGACCAATCCATTGGCTAAAGAGGCTAAGAAAGTCTTTCGCTTTCTAAAAGAACAAAAAATCGATTTTGTCCAGTTTATTCCTTGTTTAGATGATTTAGATGCGAAAGAAAGAAATAGTTATGCCCTCACACCAAAACGTTTTGCGGGATTTTACCACCAGCTTTTGCAGTTATGGCTGCAAGAATTAGCGGAGGGGCATTATGTGAGTATCAAGCTTTTTGATGATCTTTTGAATCTATTGGTCAAGCAACAAGTCACCGCCTGCGGGATCTTAGGAAACTGTCAAGTGCAATATGTCATTGAAGCAGATGGCAGTGTTTATCCTTGTGATTTCTATGTGTTAGATGACTATCGAATGGGGTTTATTCAAGAACAGACCTTGCGTCAGTTATTTGAACAGGACATTGCAAAAACGTTTGTGTGTCAACGGCCCGAAATGCCAAAGAAATGTCTGAGCTGCCCGTTTCAAAAAATGTGTCGTGGCGGCTGCAAACGAATGAAAGATGCCATCTATGTGGATGGGGACTATTGTGGTTATCAGCAACTTTTGCAGGAATTTGTGCCGCAGATTAATCGGATTTTAGGTTTGTTACAGGGGGTAAGTGTGTGATTGGGTTCATTTATTTTATAGTGATCGTGTTGGCGAATACGGTTGGTGCCGTTTCAGGCATGGGGGGCGGCGTTCTGATCAAACCTATTTTTGATTTTATCGGTGCCCATTCTGTTGCGGCCATCTCGTTTTATTCTGCCGTAGCCGTGTTTACCATGTCGCTGGTTTCGACCGCAAGACAGTTGGCTAGCGGACGTAAAATCAATTGGCAAATCGTCCTTTGGGTTTCAGGCGGCGCCGTCTTAGGAGGTATCTTGGGCAATGTCGCTTTTGATCACCTGCTGCTTTTATTTCAGAATGAAGATCAGGTACAAATGATTCAGATCTTTTTGACCGTTGTGACACTGCTGTTTGCTTTCTTTTATACCAAATATGACTGGCCCGGATTCCAACTGAAAAAAAACTTCTGGTATTGCTTCTGTGGTCTAGTCCTTGGTTTTCTAGCCAGTCTTCTAGGAATCGGCGGCGGACCGATCAATGTTTCTTTGCTGATGCTGATGTTTGCTTTACCCATCAAAGAAGCGACAGTCTATTCGATTTGTACGATTTTTTTCTCTCAATTAGCGAAAATCGTGACAATCGCTGGGACCACTGGATTTGTCCTCTATGACTTAAAGATTTTGTGGTTCGTGATTCCAGCCGCGATTGTTGGCGGTTTGTTAGGGGCAAAAGTCAGCAATGTTCTCTCACCCCAAAAAGTGACACTGGTCTTTCAGACAGTGATTTTCCTGGTACTAATCATCAATCTTTATAACTTCTATCAATTACTATAAAAGCAGATTATTAATTGGTATTTTTCTAGAAATATTGCAGACTGTAGACAAAAGACGTCCCAAACTCAAATTACGAGTTCGAGACGTCTTTTGTCTACAGTCTGAGACCGTGGCATTCACTCAGATCTTCCTCTTCATTCTCCCTCATTTCTTTTTCTTGTATAAACTCTACTTCTGACTCCTCAAAAAATTCAGAAAGAATTCGATCAAAAAATGCTCTTTCATTTTTAGAAAATGGACGTCCATCTTTTTTAGTCATCGTCAATACCATTTCTTTTAGAGAAAGTTTGATCGTATAGTTAATCCGATCATACGGATTATACGTATATCCATGTAATTTGAACATAATATGATTTTTCAACGAATACGAATCATATTTTTCTCTTACTGCCTCTTTACTAATCAGAATTTTGTAGGAATAAACCATTCGATTTTTTTCATTATCCAACATAAATTCACCTTGCTCGTAATATATATTTTGAAGAAACTTTCATTCCTTCAATCGCCCTTAGGGGCTATTCCTAATATGTTTAAATAAAATAACGATTACTACTTGGATACTGTAGGATATTCCTGAATAATAAGTCTTGGAAAGGACTTACGGGAAGACGCTATCACCTTCTGCAGTTTTACTGTGACAGAAAGTCTGTGACTCGAACCGTTGGTATAACCTCCAACACACTAGCTGAGTCCATTGACCTCTACCAATCCTAGTAGAGATTGGGTGGCTTAGAGGTTTAATGAATGAAACTCTATTATGCGAGGCTGTCGTTAGACAACGTGATTCTGGGATATCCCACAGTACCCAAGCAATTTCCGAATAATCAATGAAAGGAGGTCCTTCCACATGAAACTATTTGTCGGTTTAGACGTTAGTTCTGAAAAATTAGATGCTTGCTTTATGACAGACGATTCAACTTGCTCTGTTTTAAAAGAAGCATCTTATGGAAATAGTCAACTTGGCGCAAGCTCCCCCTTGAATCCCCCTCAAAACCCACGCTCCACAATACAAAAAAGGCTAGCAAATGCTAGCCACTTTTTGTAAAGTTTCGCTTGTTTCACCTTCGGTGAAATTGTTGCTTTGTAACGATTAGCTAGAGCTACATTTTTTTCGTTGTTCAAAGATTCTTACGCCATTTACTATTAAAATCGCAGGTATTCCAAAGTAAAGGAAGAATTGATTAGCAGGCAATACAAAATATAAAATAATGCCAGCAATAACAGCTAAAATTACAGCAATTTTTGTTAATTTCATAGAGTATTCCTCCTAGTTTAAAGTTTTAATTATCTTATAACATAATTTTGGTTAGAACTATAATTATAGGTAGTTGTATTACTGAAATGAGCAATATAATTTAATTGAACACCTTTTCCTCTTCTAGCGGCTGTAACAAATACATTATTAGCACTAACTGCTGATCCGAAAACTAATGATATAATCCCAGGTGTTAATCCAGATAATCCAATAAAGTTTGCAATAGCTGAGACGGTATTAAGTTTATTGGTTTGGCGAGCTATTTGTTTGCATTTAGAAGGACTTACATAATAACTCATTTTGTAACATCTATAGCCAGCATGATTATGTTTGTAAGAAGAGCTTGCAGCTTCAACATTAGCAGTATTTGTTAATAAGACAGTACATGTAGTACTAAAAATCAAAGAGAAACTAGCAATAATAGCAATAATTTTTTTCTTGTTCTTGCAAATCATAAAAAATCACCTCTAAATAAAAAATATTAGAGAAAGCGTTTTCTATGTAAAAATCATAAAATAAAAGGTATAGTCTTGTCAATGGTTGTTTAATAAGGATAATGCTTACACTTTTGTTAGTCTGGTATAGTTATAATGGACTAGAAAAATATGTTATATTAAAAGTTAGCTTACATAATGTATAGTATGCCAAGTAGCCCTTGTATCAACCGATACAGGGGCTCACTTTGTGATTTTGGATTGGTCTAGGTAAAAAGCTCTTTTTAAGGCTTGATTTTCTACAGTTGCTTCTTTCCGTTTCTTTGTGAATTTTTACCAGTCATTTTTTACTGGGTTGTTATTTTTCATAAAATATGATAAATTTTTGGTAGCGCTTCATAAGCGCGTTGCTTTTTCAAGAATAAACTCTCATTATTTTTTTAACTGGCTGCTCGGAAGAGCAGTCTTTTTTTATACTTTATACAAAGTATAAAAAACTCAGCAAAATAATTGGAAAAACACTATGAAGAAATAAATTTTTATGTTTATTAAAAATAATAATCAAAGTATTGATGATTAATAGCGAACTTAGAAAAAATATTAATAAACAAGTGGCAATTGAATGGCTAAAATAAAAGAATTTGGACTGAATTAAGGTAAAAAATAAACTTAAAAAAATTACAAAATGAAATAATAGTATTAGTGTCTTTGTATGATTTTTTAACATAAATTTTTCTTCTCCTAACAAAATATTGTCTAGTGATAAATCAAATAACTTAGCAAATTGAATTAAATTTTCTGTATCTGGTATTGTTCTACCATTTTCCCAATTAGAAATGGTTTTTTTAGATACTAAAAGCATTTCAGCTAAATCTTCTTGAGTTAGTTGTTTTTCTATTCTTTTTTGTTTGATTACTTTACTTATAGTCATTTGATCACCTAAACATATTTTTTATTTTTAGAAAGATAAAGTCTATAGAAATTGATTTCTTCTTTATGGAAAGTTGGTAATTGTTACCAAAATTTCCACCACTTTTTTTCTGTTGTTATTGCATTGTTGTTTTCTTTATTGACAGAAGTTAATTCCTCTTCTTCAGGTTCTTCCGTATAAGCTAATTGTAACTGTTCTTGCAGTTTTTCTATCTGTTGATTTGCCTGCAAGGTGAGTTGTTGTTGCTGGTCGAGTAACTTTTGCATTTGTTTTATTTGAGTATCTTTTTCTTGGAGCTGTTCATGTAAAAAAACAATAATCGAGTTTTCATCGTTACTAGTAACGGTTTCTACTTGGTTACCAGTGGTGTTACTACCTAAAAAATGTTGTTTTAAAAGCAAATATCCTTTGTAGCTGACAACTAAGATTTTCACTCCGTTCCTAGTAACAGTTTGCACATAGTTTTCTCTAAAATCAGCTGATAGCCTTTTCCTAATTGCTTGTTTTGAAACATGAAATTCTTCCGCGAGTTCTTTGATCGTTTTATCTGTCATAAATACTCCTTATGCTTCAATCGAATAAGTTTTGTAAGTTTTCTAATAAATCTTGTTTAAGCTCGTTTGATATTGCTTGTTTTTCCGTTTCTTCTTTTTCGGTTTGTTGCTGTTTTTTAAAATCAGCTTCATGAGTACATGGATCATAGAATGAATATGGACTGTTGAGAACGGAATTTGACATTTTTTTCAACTATTCAAAGATGAGGCAATACAAATCAAATCACTTTACCAGTACTTATATCAAAACAAATACTGACAAAAGGATCAGTTGTAAATGAAGTACCTATTCCAACGTTTAGTCCAACAAAGTATACTCTGTTAGACTCTATAAAGTGGGACTTTCTGACTTAATTATTTGGACTACTGAAAGATTTGTGGAATGAAGAATCAAAAATGAGGAAGAAACTTTTAAGTTTCTTCCCCCACTTCAAGTTTTTATAGAATTTTGTCATGACTACCTGTTCTAACTAACGTAAGAATTAGTTTTTTACCATCTATTTTATAAATAAGCAACCAATCTGACTGTACGTGTAATTCTCTAAAACCTTTCCAGTTGCCTTGAAGAGCATGATCTTTATATTTCGTTCTCAATACTTCCTGCTCTTGATTAACTAACAGATTAATCACTTTTCTAAATTCTGTTTCATTGTAATGCTTTTTCATCATTCGTTTATAATCATGTTTGAAACTTGACGTAAACTCAATCGTCAGCATCTAATTTCTCCATCAACTCATCTACAGAAGAAACTTTTGTAGTAATACCATTTTCTGCTTCATATCTAGCTATGATATCTTCTCTAGGTTCATTACCTGGTTGAAAAGGTAATTTTCTCTCTCGTACACTTTGCTTCAGAAAAACAATGACTGCAGTTGATAAGTCCATCCCGATTTCTTCGTAAACTTCTCTCGCTTGTTCTTTTAATTCATCATCAATTCGAATACTTAGTCTTGACACCTTATCACTCCCTTTAATAATTATATTATATCACAAACCAAACACATTGTACATACTATGTATGTACAATGTACATACATAGTAAACCTAAAAACGTCTATTGAATAATCAATACTTGCCACCCAACCTAATCTAAGGGTACAACAAATGAAAAAAGACAAATCTATTCGCTGTAAACTTGTCTTTGTGCTTCTTTTGTATAAAATTTTCATATTTAAGAATTGAATTATAGTTTCTTCGTCCCAAATGCACACATTATTTACTTGTTTTCCTTATTATAAAAGGACGTTTACGATTGATTTCTTGATTTTTATCAGAAGTTACAATACTTTCCTCTTCTGGCATAGTGACATATTGGGTCTTTTGGAAACCTTTCGCAGCTTTTTTTAAAAAGAATGATTTAAATTTTGGTTGGATAAAAGATACTCCTTTATCCAATTCTGTTGGTTTATAGACTTGGATAATTAATACATGATACTTTTTACCTTTAACAGAAAAAATCACAATATCCCCTATGCCAATTTTCTTATGAACAGTTGGTGGTGCTTTAAAATAAACTTTTCATTTAGTTTTGTATAAGGTCTTATCTTTTAACTCCAACAATAATCCTTCAAAAATCGTATTTTTGTTTATGAACCGTATTTTAGGTGTTCCTTCTCCTTTTCGCGCAGGGAGAACACTAGGGTTTTCGTTAAAAATTTTACTAATGACCGCAGTATACTCATTTTCTTCTTCTTTGGATCTACCACTAATTATGTTTTTTACATAAACCAATTGGCCATCTTTAGAATAAACAAGCATTCCCTTTTGAATCTTTTTTTCTAATTTTTTTGCTACACGAAAAGTAAATACTTTATTTTTCAAATAAACGGAATCATTTATCCTTCCATGTGCTGGCTGAACATGAACAGCTTCTACTAACAACTAATTCACTTCCCCTTCATCAAATATATTGGCCACTTACCAAAGAATATACTATGCATGAAAAAAAGCTATGCACAAACATAGCTCCTAAAATTGTTTCAGAAATAGATAAAAAATGCTACCTTACTGCATCTTGAGTATAGCCTCTATGAATCAATTAAAAAGATAGGCACTACCTGAAACTTCACTAACGAACAGTACCTAAAAAGTCTAGAGTATGGATACTTACTAATACTAGTTTATCAAAAATGATGTTCATTTCAAGTTATCTATTTTATTAAAAGAGCTATTCACTTTTCGGAATAAAGAAAGTATCCTACAATTCTTTAAAATGGTTCTCCTCGCTTCATTCGTGTTAGTTTATATCCAAAACAAGCATAAGCAGATTGCTTCGTCTTATAACCATATCCTCGACAATCGTCTACTATTTCTCCAGTTTCTAAATTGATCATAACATAACGTTCGTCTTTTCTTTTAGACAATGTAGAAGATAATTTTGCTCGATATTTCTTTTCCATATATTTTAATCATTCCTTTCTAGTAATCTTTAACTTTGAAAACTCATGTTTTGAGATTCCTGCTGCTTGACATATATGTTTTTTGGTGTACCCTAACTCAAGTAAATCATGAATATGTTGAGTAGTTAATACCTGAATTGACCCTGATTTCAACGGATGACATTTATCCATTTTATTCTTACTCAATAACATTCCAAGATGCTCTACTTTTTTTCTAATATCTTGCCTTTCATACCATTCTGGATAAGGATATTTATTTAATAAATCTAATAATTGCTGCCGGTATTCTAATTTTATCTGCTTATTTTCCATATCACAAACTACCTTCTTCCACTTATTTTATCTGAAGATTTTCCAATGACTTCTTACAAATTCTCGGTAGTTCTTCTACAATATATTCATCCCACGAACAAAACAAGTAAGTCATTGTTCCTCCAGATAAAATAACTTTCCATTCAATGGATAAAAAGCTAATCCAAATACCTACTGTTAATATAAGCATTGCTAAATTACTATTTATTTTCTTCATCTTGATTTCTCTCCATTCTCTTGTTAGAATAGGGCGTAGGTTCTATATTGTACAGAGGTTACTTTTTGCGGAAGTAACCTCTATTTTTACGCCCTTAATTAGTTTTGAACTCTAGAATTTCCTGTTTGATAATCAATGACATAGCCTTCCTGAATATTATGAATATAAACATTGAAAGAAATTTCATTATCTTCTATGCTTTGAGCTTCCATTTGGATTCCTCTAGCAACTAGTTCACTTCCTCGAAAATCTGGTGTGACACGATAACGGACATGATTTCCAGTAGCTCTTAGATACTCTGCTACTTTGTTTTCATACTCTACCATTGCAGGAGTATTAAACGAGCGTGTACCTGTCATTAGATTTCTTGGATTATTATTTTCTCCAGTCAACTGATAACCAATCAAATGACAACGATTATATAGATAATCACCATTTTTCATCTTCTTTTGTTTCCAGCCTGTAGGTTTGATATATAACCGTTCTCTCTCTTCAGTCGGCATCATACTTTTGTGTAACATCGCATTCGCTTCTCCGACTCGATTTAGCGAATCTAAATCAGAAAATACTTGCCAATTACCCTTATCTAAAGACACGTCTTTAGAAGAAAAAGTTGGCTTATTTTGATTTTTTACTTCTACTTGATCTGAAGTCTGTTCAACTTCTTTGTCAGATAGCTTGTTAAATATTTGATCAACAATCGAAGTGACTTGCTTCACTTCTTGTGGTTGAAATACGCTAATTCCAATACCTATTGCACCAATAAATAAGACAATACCTGAAAGAAATTTTTTCAATATTATTCTCCTCTATAAGATTTTTTTGTTCTAATTCATTCTCACACCTTTCTTCTAACAGCTGCTACCACAATAAGCCCTTTCCGCATTGATTTTCATTCCAACATAAAAACCGGAACAATCTACTTCAAACCGTCTTTTTAATGCTTTTAAGCAATATTCTTGTCTTTTTTTCGATTGACGAATATTTAGTTCTTGATAGCCATATACACCAGGGCAATTTTGTTGAAACATCTGGCGTGCTAAATATTTTTCACGCTGTAAAATAAAATGATAATCTTCTTCTGTAAAATCTGTTGCTTTTAGTAACATACTATTTTTTACATGATTTAAATAATAATTAACAAAATTATCTTCCGAGATAATTCGTTCATTTTCCGAAAATAAATCAGATCTATTCACCCCCCAACGTTCAAAATAAGCCATTAGAATACAATGATCTGGAGTACGTCCGTGAAGGGATACAAAGTCTTCAAAATCTTGAACGGCTACTAGATACTCGTTATGCAAAAGTTCCTTCGAATGTTTGCTAGTCAAGTCACACTCAGGATATAAACGTTTGATAGCTATTTTGATCATGTCAATGTAGCGATCAACATACTCTTGTAACTCCATCAAAATACTCCTTTCCTAAAGGCTCTTTTCTTCAGAAAATCGCTCAAAATTTTTTGTTCCTCGTATCAATCGATATTCTTTTTGGCAGCGTGGACATTCCCAAATATACGTATCATAAAAATGACCACTTTTCATATAAGTTTTATGTTTCGCTAATTCAGAACAATCACATTTGATATAAGTAGGTGGCCAACAATACTGCTGATTAAATTGGTCAACAGGGATTTTGTATCTTCCCCAAAAACATGCACGATTTGAAAACACGTCTACAATCTCTCCTTTTCATCAAAATCCTTCATTTTCTTTCTCATAATGATCAAATAGTTTTACCTTTTCTATAGAAACCTCCCCCATTTGTTTCGCAACCAATAACGGACGAATCTCTTCTAACCATAACTGGTCAGGAACGTGATCTAAAAAATTACCAATCGTTGTTAACACGATTTCATCACTCGAATAATCAATTAATCTTCTGTTCTCAAATGGTAAAAGTCCTGCGACATAGTTAACAATATTTTGGTTTGTGTTTTCAAAAGAACCAATATATTCCAATGTTACCTCGTCATATACATCAATAATTCCCATTTTTATCCTCCTAAAAATTCATCATTATTTGATTAATTATCTCGACACACTATCCTTGGTAGTGTGTCGAGGATCAATTTTATTTATGTCCGTAAAGTCTAGTAAAATAAACATCATTTCTAATAACTGGTATTAAATCACTTTGTAATAGCGGAAAGGGATCTTTCAAAAGATCCATGTACCAATTGATCTTTTGTTCTTTGATTCCTGTCATATCAATTCCAGTTTTTTCTTCTAAAAATAAAATTTTTTCTTTTAACGTCATTTCGTTCACCTTATTTCATTGATTGTTACAAGAGAATAACCTCTTGCAACGCTATTTTAGTAACTCTTTGACAAATTGTTTTTCACTTTCTGTATAGGCTGGATAACGTTCAGAAGTATAAAAATTTCCTTTCTCATCAATTTCCAAGGCTACTTTTCTCAGTCCCTGAACAAAATAATAAATGGGTTTCTTTTGCCATTGCTTTACTGCCCCACTATCTATCAGTTGTTGCGTTTTCTCACTCAAAACTTTCTTTTGGTCTTTTTCTATCATTTCTTCTAAATAGGAAATTTTTCTTTTCAATTTCGTAATTTCTGCCCCATATGTCTTTTTCTTAATCGGTGGCTTTGTCTTGTTGTAAGCTTTTGCGTCTTCATTCTTTTGTTCTAAATCAACTAATTTTTGTTTGAAATAGTCTAAGTTATTCACGCTCGTTTTCGCTCCAATAGTAGCGTAAGCTGTTTTTCCTACAACATGGGTATCCTTCAATAATTCATTTTCTTTTTTTAATTTTTCCTCCTTTTCTAGCATGGCTACACGATCTTGTTGTTTTTTCTCTTCTTTCATTAACTGACAAGACTTGTCAAAATAGCGATTAACTTGTTTATAAATATTGGGACGCCCGATAATATTCGGCTGTCCGAGAGGAATTTCACTATACTCATTTCTAATTGACTGACAAACTAGTTCTTGTTCTTTTTGTAAACGTTCCAACTTATTTTTTGCTTGTATTAATTTTGTCATGTTTGCTTCACTCCTGAAAAAGTAATTTTTTGATTTGGTTGCCACCCCTCCCACCTTTTCGGTTGAGAGAGTGAGGCGCAGGGTTTTAGGGGGTGCGCCCCCTAAGGTCTTGAAAAATGATTGATTTTTAGACGAATCCTATTCATTCATCAGGAAATTATTCAGTTTTCAAAGATCAAATGAGAAATGAACATTACATTTCCTTTTCGTCTATCGGTCGTTCGGCATAACCGTCTCGAAAACATGTTCTGACGATTGCCAAGGGCGCGTAGCGTGCATTTTACCCTTGGCAATTGGCAGGTTATGTTTTAGGTTAATCTAGCCGAATGACTGATAGACGATTAGGAAATGTTTGTCGTTTCTTTATCTTGGAAAATTGATTCCTTATGTATGGATTGTCTATGAAAAATAAATTTTTCGGACGCTTAGGCGGACGAAAACCTTTCGTTGGCTTGCCGACGAAACAATCAGAATAAATGGGACATTTATTCCCTTCCTTTTTAGTGAGCTTTAGCGAACATCTTTCAATCACTCGTTTGGTTTTTTATGCTCTGCATAAAAATGGGGCAGTGTCCATGTGCCGACTTTGCAGAGGAACGGCGCAAACAAAGGCAAATTCGACTGACGGAGGAACGAAGTCACTAAGAATTTAATGGACAATGAACCAACAAACGAAAAAGAGGTATGCTCTGAGCCAAGGGCTACTGCACCGCCGGCGAAATACCTCTTTTGTTCCATTTTGGCGCAAAAAGGAAGTAGCTAATTTCTCTTAGCTACTTTCTTTTCTTTGATTTAAAAAGGCAAATCATCATTTTCTACTTCAATTTCTTCTCTATCTGGATAATTGATAGACGGTTCTTCTTTCACACCATTTTCTTGGTTACTTTTACGTTTTTCAGTCATTTCTCTTGATTCTAATACTTCAAACTCTATGACTAAAATTTCTGTCACATAAACTTTCTGTCCATTTTTATTCTCATAGGTACGTGTTTGTAATCGTCCGCTTATTCGTACTAGACTTCCTTTGACTGCCATATCTGCTAATAATTCAGCACCTTTTTTCCATATGACACAACGAAGAAAATCGGCTTCACGTTCACCATTTTGCTTCTTGTAGTTACGATTTACTGCAAGTAAGAATTTTCCTACCGCATTTCCTGATGGTGTATAACTTAAATCTACTGTTTCTGTTAGTCTTCCGATTAAATGTACTGTGTTTAACATGATGTTTCCCTCTTTCTAAAATTTTAGTTCGTCATCTTCGTCTTCAATTCTTCGTTCTTTTCGTTTAACGATTACTACAAAAACGATAAACAGAAGAAGAATAACTCCTATATACAAACCAAAAAAGCTAATTAAAAACCAAAGGAACTTCCATTGATACCGAAAATACGCTACAAAAGAAACAGTCAATCCCATAAGCGCACATAGAAAAGAAGGAATTGCTTCAGTAAATATTGCATATAGCTTTTTCTTTTCTTGAATTAATTGTTGTTTTTTCATCTTTTTTTCTCTACTTTCCTTTTTCTATTAATTTTTAAGCATAGCCAATTTGGCAAGTTTTTCCTAAATATTTAGTGATATATTGCTTGTTCTTCTGTCATTATCATGTGCTATTTTCTCCGTTTCTCTTTTTATTTTTGAAAGGAGAAAAATCCCCTTAATAGTAGCTACTTTCATAGACTGGTTGACCATTATAACGATAAAAGGTATTCCAACCATCTGTACCGTAGAACTCATTCGGATGCTCTAAGTTGATTCGCTTTCTTACGATGCTATCTTTTGTTTTGGCTAATGGATAATCAGTAAATTCATTTGGTAGTGGGATAGTTTTACCACTCATTGAAGTATAGGATTCTACGCTTTGTTTCTTTATCGGGCGAAACCACGCTGTTTTTTCCGTTAGTTTTACAATTTGCCAAAAGGTCACATTGGTTTGTTCATAACCCCAACTGCTGTAAAAGATATCTCCAATTTGATACATTTGATTTTTTGCCATTTCGCTCAACTCCTGTTTAAAATAAATATTTTGTGATTGATCCTGTCCCCCAACCTTTTCGGTAGTTCGTCGGAGGCGCGGGGGGTGGGGCGGCAGCCCCTAAGGTCTTAAAAATGAATAGTTTTTACACCACTCCTTTCTTTTCTTGAGAAATTGATTTAGTTTTCAAGGATCACTGAGAAATGCCATTTACATTTCCTTTTCGTATAGCAGTCGTTCGGCATAACCGTCTCGAAAACATGTTCTGACGATTGCCAAGGGCGCGCAGCGTACATTTTACCCTTGGCAATTGGCAGGTTATGTTTTAGGTTATACTTGCCGAATGACTGATAGACGATTAGGAAATGTTTAGATTTCTTGTTCCTTGAAAACAGATTTCTCACGAAAGGAGTTGTGTGCGTGAAAAACTATTTTTTGGACGCTTAGGCGTCCAACCCCCTCGTCGTCCTTGACGACGAAACCAATCAGAATAAATGGCACATTTATTCTTTTCCTTTTTTGAGTGAGCTTTAGCGAACAACTTTCAATCCCTCGTTTGGTTTTTTGTGCCTTGCACAAAAATGGGGCAGTGTCCATGTACCGACTTTGCAGAGGAACGGCGCAAACAAAGGTAAATTCGACTGACGGAGGAACGAAGTCACCAAGAATTTAATGGACAATGAACCAACAAACGAAAAAGAGGTATGTTCTGAGCCAAGGGCTACTGCACCGCTGGCGAAATATCTCTTTTGTTCCTTCTATCTATTTCAAACAAAAAAGGACAAGCAATTACTTGTCCTATCTCGTACTTTATATTTCATTTTTATTGTAAGTTCTTGATAAAATCAATCAAATTTTGGCTATCTTCGCTTGTCAACATACCTACTTTAGTATATTTTATTTCATCATTATCTTTAGGTATCGCTTTAAGAATACCTACATCTATCCACGATGGTTTATTTAGTCCTGATTGTTTCCAATTTTTTATTGGAAAATATACTCGTTGTATCTTTTTGGATTTATTTTTATATTTACTGGTAATACTAAAAAAGTCAATACGATCATTTCTATCTTGTACAACTAATATAGGTCTTCTTTTTCCACCTTCTTTATCGGCAAATGCAACATAAACTGTTACTATTTCATTCGTCTTCATTGAACCACTCATTTAGCTTTTCCTGTGTATCAAGTAATTGTACAGGCATATTTTGTGCTAACTGACGTAACTTGATTGCTTGCTTTTCTTCTTCACTTAATTTGATTTCCATTGGAAATTCCCCTCTTGATACCACTTGCTTATATAGAATTGTAATAGCTGTGGTAGCATTTAAACCAAGTTCTTCTAAAATTTGTTCTGCATTTTCTTTTAACTCTTTATCGATTCCTACTTGTATTCTTCCTTTTTCTTTGGTTTTCATTTTCTTCTCTCCTTAGGAGTGTATTATACTCAAAAAAATATAAAATACGCATTATTTGATTATATTATACTCATAAAAATGAACAAATGCAAAATATTCTTTTTAGCTGATTACCCATAAAATAAAAAAATGGCTACTCATACTTCAGTATCGTGTTCCTCTTTTGCTTCTCTTTGTTCTCTATACTGGAAAACATCTTAACTAATTTTTTTTACCCACTTGTTTGCTACTTCTCGCACCTTTTCTGGTATGACTTCTTTGTTCTGATAACCTTGAATTTGTACAATATGTTTATTTTTGTATTCAATCGTATATAGTGATTGGTTTTGTGCTTCTTTTTTGCGCATAAATATAATCGTTGTTTCCCCATTCTTATGTCTTTCTACATAACCACCTACGCAATGATTTAAATTTTTTCCTTCCTCAACAATCTCTTCAAGCTTTTTAGGCACAAGGAAAGCATATTCATCAATCTCTTGTTCTAATTTTTTTAGTTTTTCTAATCGTTTTTTGTATGCTTTTTCTTCCAATTCGATTTTTAGCTGGTTAAAAGTATTTACTGCTTCGTCATGCTTCTCTTGTAAATTTCTCGGCATTAAAACTAAACTATTGGTTAGAGGCGTATCCAATAATTTTAAGATTGAAATGTAGTCTAAATAATACTTGAAATTCACTTCATTTTCGATTATCCAACGTTGAAATTTTCTGAATCCGACATGTTGAGGAATTTTTGAGAAATCATGATAGTCAAGGTATTGCTCAATCCCTTGTACAATGTGACTTTTTCTCTGTTGCGCGATTTCTTCCATTTTTAATTGAGAGAAAGTCTTTTTTGTATTCTTAATTCGCCATTTATTTTGTTTCAGCCATTTCATTGTCAAAACACGCATATCTACACGTTTTCGATATTCTCCACCAATAAAACGATAAGAAGGAAACATGATTTCATCTGCCAATACAGGTGCATTGATTTTTTGGCAAAATTCGATTTCTAACCGATATTTATAGATATTGGCAATTTCTCTAAAATCTAATATCGGTAAGTCTAAATAACGCAATTCTGACCTTTTTCGTAATTGTTCATTCCACTTATTTGGATAAAAAATAGTATTGGTATAAGCCCCACTCATCATGCCATAATTGCTCAAAAGTCCTTCATACCATTTTCCTTTTAAACAGTGTGCTTTTAAATGTTCCCCTTTAGAAAACCGTTCAAAATTAGTCATTTCATAATGTAATTCTTCTTTTCCATTCACAATTTCTAGCCAAAAATCATGAGACTGTATTTCTATTCTGGTAGAGGAAACTAAAATAATCGAAAACGAGTAAAACTTAGTCGGAAAGGTTAATTTTGAAGCTTTTGTTAGTCTTTTTTTTATCAAGAAACCATTCGCTCGATTCGACGAACGAAGTGTTTCTTGATTATTTTTCCATTCATAAATAGGTAATTGAGCGTAACACCAATCAATAAAAGCTTTTGGTGGTGTTAAAGGGTTTCCAATTTTTTTCGTTAAATTATCCTTCATACTTCCTCGAACAAGCTAACTTGTCCGTCCACCACCTTTTCTTCTTTCTTTTTCGACTTTCTCTCTTTTGGTTTATTCATATCAACTGAGCCTTGAATAGGTGTTACTTCTACCTTTTCTAATAAAAAGTATTCCCTTATCCAAGAAAAAACTACCTCATCAGAAACCATTGCTGATTGATTTGTTCCAGCTTGTTTTTTGGCTTCAGATAAACAATACATAACAGCACCCTTGATTGTACGGTCTTCTTTTAAAATACCTTGAAATAATTTTTCATCTTGTTGTTGGCACAACCATGTATGGATACAATCTTCCGTATCTGAATGTTCTTGCTTCATTTCCTCTAACATTTTTTCTAAGGCTTTATTTTTCCAATTGATTTCGTTTTCCTGATAATAATCTTGATACGTCAAGTCATCTACAATCATGACCCATTTTTGATTATCTAGTTCTTCTAAAACTAAAAATAGTCGTGAATATTTTCCCTCTCTATTTCTCAACGTCACAATCATTTGTTCAGGATATTGAGCGATTTTTTCTTTAAAGGTTTCGACGGTATTTAAGTTCAAAGAATGATTTGCTACTAATTTGATCCATTGATACAATACATTCTGTTTTCTACCTTTTTCCTTAATCCACTCAATATCTGAGTATCCATTTTTATCATCTACAATCGAAAGTAATAGATTTGATTCATAAGTATCTAATTGTTCTTGTAAGTCTTTTATTGTCTTTATTTCTTTCGACATATATGACCCTCTTTTCTCAAATTTTTGGTTTTACGCTACGCCTAGCGTGAGCCAAAAGGCTGAATTTTTTGCGTTTTGTTGCGGAGCTTTTACCATTTCCTCAAAAAAAGGACAAGGGGCGCGCAGCGACTTGCCTTGCCCTTGTCCTTTTTTGAAGCTTCTTACGAGAAACAGGTTGAACAGCGCTTGCGCTGAAGCTTCGACCTGCTTTCGCAGTTAGAAAGCGTAGGAAATGGTAAAAATGGAGCGCAAAACCAAAAAATTGAGAATGGGATAATCCTGAAAGGATTATTTCCTTTTTCGCGTGAGGGCAGCGAACGCACACTTTCAATCTACTCGTTTGGCTTTTTGTGACTCGCACAAAAATGGGGCAGTGTCCATGTGCCGACTTTGTAGAGGAACGGCGCAAACAAAGGCAAATTCGACTGACGGAGGAACGAAGTCACCAAGAATTTAATGGACAATGAACCAACAAACGAAAAAGAGGTATGTTCTGAGCCAAGGGCTACTGCACCGCTGGCGAAATACCTCTTTTGTTCCATGTTTTTATACAAAAAAACCTCCAAAGATTTCTCTTTAGAGGTCATATTTCTGTGTTATAATTTTTAAAGACAGTAAAGTTTAATGGCGGTGGCTATCCAATCGAAAGTGAGGTGGTGCGTATGTGCGTACTTCCAAAATCTGATAGAAAGGAGACGCCTTTTGCATCTTGCGGAAATCACTGCTTTGATTTTAGTTCTTGCGCCTTGTGGCAAAGCTCTATTTGAGTTTTTAACTGCAGTCGTGAAACTAATTCAAGCATTGATCGAAGCTAAAAAAAGCAAAAAGAAATAGCCGTCACTTTAGCGAGACGACAAGCTATTTCTTTTTATAAATAGTTAACCTCGCCACCGTCTTTAGCGGTGCTGTCCAAAGGGGAGTTGTTGACGCAACTCCTCTTTTCATTTTTATTATAGCATGCCTTCCTAACAAAAAACAATCAATCTCCATCAAAATGCCTCTGGATTGAATTTCATTTTTGATTTGCTCGATTTATTTTCTTCTTTTTCAGTTTCCTCTTTCTCTTCTCCTTTTTTCTCTTCCACAAATAATTCTAATGTCTCCTGAACCGATCCATCCTGATAGAGATTATTTTCTTTTTCTGGTAACCAATTGATTCCAGGATCTGTTTCAAGCAAATATTTTAATTCAGTCTCAAAGTTTTTATCAGACAAAATATGGAAACGATCGAACAGTTCTCCTAAACGAGCATCTTTTTTCGTTTCTGCTTGATAAAAAACTCGTTTGAATGCTTCTAACTCTTCACGAATTGCTCCACTCGGTGTTACGTAAATGACATGAGCGTTTCTATTTTTTTCAAGTTCTTTGATATATTTAGGAAAAATCGAACTTCGATAACGTCTTCGTGTTTTCATCGTCAGCTCAATTTCAAAAGACCAGTTGATTTCTAATCGATTTTTATCTCGAAATCGCACGCGAAAATCTGGCACAAAAAATTTTCGACCTTTCGCATGACTATTTAAATCTTTGGCTTCATAAACAATTCTTCGTTCGGAAATAATTCGCTTTAGATGTTCATGATCTTTTACCAAACGAATCGTTTTTATTAAATAATTATTGATTTGAAGATGATGATTTAAATTATATTCTGGAACTTTTGGAAAAGTATAAAATCCACCGATACTAAGATGACCTTCTTTTGTCAGAAAATAATATACCTCTTTTCCATTTTTCTTTTTATCAATTAAATTATTAGCTTTTAGGTAGCGTAATACCTTTGTCAGACTACTGCTTCTAAAAGAGATTTCTAAATTCAATAAATCCAATAACTGTGTTCTAGAAATCACTCGCAACTCATGAAGTAAACATAATACACAAAGTTTCGCCTTATTTTCTGAATGATAGTCAATATAATAACCATGCAATAGATATTTCATTCGTTAATCTCTTCCAATTCTATTTTATTTTCTCTATATCTGTTTTAAGTTTTACTCTCTTACAAATTTCTTCATTTTGGACAGCCCCAAGAACATTGGGGCGCTGTCCCAGGGGTTGATTCTCCCCTCTTTCAAAAGAGGTTGAAAGAGGGGTTAGGGGGAGTTAGTTTTGAGACCCCAAAGACTGGGGTAGGGGTTGATCTTTTCCCTTGTATTTTATGCTATCTTTTACTATTTCATTTTACTTTTCTTATTGTTTCTCTATCTTGTTTGGCTTGCGGCGCTTGGTATGTTTTCTTCGCCGACCGTTTAGGTTCCTGACCATTTTCTCTCATAAGTGGGATTTTTACCACGTTGAGAGAAAATGGTCAGGAACCTGGGAGGCGAAGAATGCCTTTAATACCAAGCGCCGCAAGCCTCTCCCATACTTTATTCGATGATCCTACGATGATCTCATAATGATCCTACAATGACCCTACGATGATCAAAATTCTCCAAAAAAATAAACGAAATTTCAAATGAATTTTTTGAAATTTCGTTAAAATTATGTTTGTTTTTTTATGATTTTTTCAACAAAATTGATTAAAATTTATTTTGTTTTTCCACCAAAACTTGAGTGAAATTTCAACCTATTTTAAACAATAAGTCACCATATAGTTTGATAGTCTACAACTATAAACATCAATTGTTTACAGTTGTAAATTATTTTTTCTTTCTCATAAAAATTTGATTGATCCACCCATCATGTAGTACAACTTTTTCTTCTACTACTCGAACTTTTCCTCTTTTGATTTCTAAAAAAGTCGGCACTGTCTTGATTTGATAGTTAGATAAAAATTGTCTTAAAAGATTTTGTTGTGTCTCTTCTTTCGTGTCTACATAGTAAACATCCATAGGCAATAATTGAGATTGTTTTTCGATTTTTTTAGTGACTCGTTGACATTCTTTGCAATCTTTTCTTCCAAGATAAAGATAAAAGGTTTGCTTTTCCTCTTTCTTTTTTATCACTTCTTGAAAAGAATTCTCTGGATAAAAATGCCCATTTCCTTTAAAAGAAATGGACACTACCCAAACAAAAACAGCGGAGATAAATACAAGCCTCCAAAGAAAAAAGCTCTTTTTCATCCTTTGTTTACTCCTTTACTTTTGGCTTACGAATATAAACGACACGAGGAATCTCTCGTACATTTAAGGCAGTTCGATAGACGACAAACTCTCCTTGTCGCAAATCTCGTAGTCGATTGGGATTGATTTTGAAACGATCAACTTGGCGTTTTGTTCCCTTATCTCCTTCCCAAGAAAGCTTACTTGCATCCGAAAATCCAGCTTCTTGTGTGACCACATCTGTCACATCAATATCACTGTAAGTTCCCATGACATTTCCCCAAAATTCGATTTCATTCGGTGCATTGGTCTTTCCTATAAAGAAAGTATTCACATTTCCCACCAATTGATTTTTTAAATGAATATTGATTTTGTCGATATCTGCCATCGTTTGTGGGGCAAAGATAGCATGAATTCCTGCTCCTCTTCCTTTGTTCACAAGACTGATGAAATCGTCGTTCAAATAAGAAGAAGGTTCATCAAAAATGACTAATACATCCTTGATTTCTTGTTGCTCTTTGGCTTTTTTATAGACTTCTGAACAAAAGAAATTAATGTCTCCAACGATCATTTGTGCTAAAACACTAATGTACTCGCTATATAACAAACCATCTAAAGAGATATAAAGAATTTCATTTTGATTCACCACTTCTTTGATATCTAATTCATCGGTTGCGCCCATTGTTTGGAATAGTTCTCCTAATTCACTGTCCAATAACATATTGATATTATTTTGTAAGTTTTCCGATGTGACATACAAATAAAATGGATCTTTCTTATGTTCATAACGTACAAACAACCGATTAAAAATATCTTGTTCTTTTGCACTCATATATCTCCTATTTTGTTTGATCAAATAGTAAAAATCCAATAAACGAAGCGTATCTGGATTTAAAGTAATGACCTCTACTTCTAAAGAATCCTCTTGTTCTTCCATCATCAAGTCAAATTCATTATGATTTTCTTCGTTGTTTTTTTCGTCTTTTTCTTTCGTTTTCTTTTCAGATTTTGCTTCCACTTCCATTTCAAATAGCTTAGGGTTCTTTTCTAAAATTCGATCCGCAAAAAGCTTTAAGACGTTTCTAGGTAAGAAATATTCTTGAATAAAAGGCAGACTTCGTTCAATTGGATGTGTCTTTTTGAATTCGTCGATTAGCTGGATAGTGACCATTAATAACGATTTAGCAGCTGTCGAATAATAAACACTTTCTGTTTCTGCTAGTCCAATCAATTTGTCTCGAACGGCAACATCATTCCCATTTTTCACTGGGTTATAACGCATATCTCCATGGTCGACAAATGCCCGAAATGGACGATCATAGGCTTCCGCAATCTCTCGAACAGTTTCTAAAGTATCTAATGCACCCTTTCCATCAATCAAAATAACTGGCATCGAAAACTTCGCCGCATGTTCTATTAGGACTTGAATCAAAGTCGTTTTACCTGAGCCGGTTGTCGCAGGTAAGATGGCATGTTGGTTCAATTCTTTAAACGTCATAACATAAGACAAGCCGTATTCATCCGTTCCCAATAACAATACTTTAGACAGTTCTTCTAGTCGTTTATTTCGAAGGGCAACGTCTTTGATAACGATGGCTAGAGCATATTCTCGTTGATATTCTTTGGTATATTTTTGTGATTCTTTGTACTTATTTTTCAACCTTGCTTTATATTCTTTCGAATTTAGAATCTCTTGTTGCCGTTCTTCTTTCGAAATTACTTTTCGTTTTTCTACAAAAGAAGCATAATAAATTAACCAACTTCCTGTACCTAATCCACCAACAATCAACGCGCAAATCGTTGGAAAACCGAACCTTAATGTCGTATGAAATAGATTTAAGGGAAAGAGTAGATAACAGGATAAATAGCCTCTAGGGATCACTGATACAAATAGAAAAAGATTCAGAACGGTCAATAAAGGAGCAGACAATAAAAAAAGAGAGCTTCTTCGTTGT
>NZ_JBIOLR010000002.1:0-214381 GCF_051710965.1 Enterococcus sp. DIV1283b | reverse complement strand
TGTAGATCCTCTACTTTCACGTTGTTTTATTTATGTAAAATTACCTACTCTTTTCGAAAATAGCAAAGATAAATAAAAAATGCAAACGCATTAAAACTGTTTTTTAATTAAATACTACCTGAAATCAGAAATAAAATTAATTATGTACTACCTTTTAAGTTGTTAAGAACTACTTTAAATAAATATTATCTATAATTAAATACTACCAAAATAATGTATGATTAAAATTTAGTTTTAAAATGAAAGATAATTATGTACTACCAGTGTCAAAATAAAAAATAAATTAAGAACTACCTTATGCATATAAAACATACTACCATTACTAGTAATATATACTACCTTATTTCAGTAGTATATATTATATTATTCTTATAAGACAAGGCTTTAGGATAGAAAACAATAGATTATATACTACTAAAAAATACAATAAGTACTACCAATGTCAGATATATATAATAATTATGTACTACCATTAAAATTAACTTATTTAATAAGATACTACCGTGTTAATCTGAAAAAAATTACTTTAAAGTAGTTACATACTACCTATTAAATTAGATACTACCATTAATACTTAAATTAGATACTACCTATATTTATATTAAGTACTACCGTTCTAGGAATAAGATAATAAAAAAATACTACCAAATTGCAATTAAATACTACTTAAAATGTAAAAAATAAGAACTATCCAAATTAGGTAGTTCTTAATAAGAGAAATATCAGATAAATTTGTACAAGTCATAAAAAAATTAATCTTAAATTTTTAAATATATATACTTGTTAATTATAAACTACTTTATTTAGGTAGTACATAATTAACAGATAAAACTACATGCTTGTAGTTTGTCTAGCTAATAAGTTGCATATGATTTATATAAAGGTGTGCAGCATAACTTAGTTGAAGTTAAGAGAATAGAATAAATATTTTTTGTTTTGCTAATAATAAACACTACCTAAATAAGGTAGTGTTTAATTATATAGTATTCATTTTTTCAAAGAATCGTTTTATATAAGCATAACAGTTGAGATAACTATTTTTTCAGGTTGTTTAAGTACTACCTAAATACGGTAGTGCTTAAATGGATATTTGAGGTAGTATATAATTAAGAAATAATATATATCTTTTTTTATAAGAGAAGGGGAGAGGCCTAGTTAAAAGCAGCGACGGAGAGTCGTAAACTAGTTGAGCAATCGTTAATAGTAATTCTAAGCCTTCGCCTTCTAACAATATGGAATAACGACAACTCTATTAACAGTGAATTTGATGCTTCACAAAATCCATTTAGTGGACAATCAATCGATATTAGTGATGATCATCTACCCTTCTAAGCAGTTTTTTCTATTGGTTGCATTCGTGACTAATTATGATATAATCAAAGTAACAAAAAACAGATTCATATTACGACCGAAAACCACTAGTGGGCTGCTAGTTCTGCCGCAATTGCAAAAATAAAATCAAAAAACAGACTCATTAATTACGACCTCCTTCCCTTGCCAGCTTAGGCCGGGGTAGCAGACAGCAAAATTATTATAGCATAATTGAAATATCTAAATGACATATACAGATATGATAATTTATGTATTGATTTTTCTAACAAAAGCGCATACTTTAATATATACTACCTAAAATAGGTAGTATATATTTTTTAACGTAAGTAGGCAGAAGTTGCCTATCCTCTTGATCAAGCAAAAAACTATGAAACTAAAAAAATCTTTTTTGTGAAATAATATGATAAAAAAGATTTTTTTATATTAGTTGCATTCGTGACTAATTATGATATAATTATAAGTAACAAAGAGGTATTTCATTATATCACCAAAACCCATCAGCGTGCAGGCTGATGGGTTTTTTTTACGTTTCTATATTATAGAATTAACGAGTAGGCTTACTGTCTTTTTTGGCAATTTTGCAATCAAGCCATTTGCAGATGTAGTGTGCAGCTACCTCTGCCAAGATTACAAAAACAAAATCAAAAAGGTATTTCATTATATCTCCTCCTCCCTTGCCAGATTAGGCCGGGGTAGCAGACAGCAAAACTATTATAGCATAACTGAAATATCTAAATGACGTATACAGATATGATAATTTATGTATTGATTTTTCTAACAAAAGAACATTTTTTAATATATACTACCTAAAATAAGTAGTATATATTTTTAGATACAATATCGACCAGTTTTGAGAAAATGAAATCCTGGATATTTTTTGCTACATAGGGTTACTTACAATATTTTTTAACGTAAGTAGGCAGAAGTCGCTCATCCTCTATAGGTTGGTGATGAAATTGCGATTGATCCATATAAGGGAGAACAAAAAACTGGAGATTTATCAGGTATTTGGTCTAATGGATTTAAGTATGCGGGCACCGTGTATAGAGTTGCTTACGAGATTCAAGAAAATAGCGGTGTCTCTTATTTACCAAGCTATCCTCGTAGTTCCTACGGTTCTTGATTATTCCTAAGCTAATGCTTCTATTCGTAAACCTTCGGTCAAAATATTTATACTAGCGTTGATGTCTCGATCGTGGTGCGTATGGTAAATAGGACAAGTCCATTCTCTAATTTTGAGTGACTTCTTGCCGTCTCTGTGTCCACATTCTGAACAAACTTGACTAGACGGAAACCATTTATCTATCTTGATGATTTTGCGTCCGTGCCAGTCAGCTTTGTATTGTAATTTAGTCACAAAACTTGACCAAGAAACATCGGAAATGCTTTTTGCTAATTTATGATTACGCAACATACTTTTTGTGTTTAAGTCTTCCATACAGATAATATCGTGAGTTTTGATCATTTCTGTACTCAACTTATTCAGAAAATCAGTACGTTAATTCATTACTTTTTCGTGTAATCTAGCTACTTTACGTTTTTGTTTTTGGTAATTTTTAGCTTCAAATAGATTAATACCTTTCTGTTTAGCTAATAATGCACGTTTAGACAACTTGCGTTGTTCACGTTTAAGTTTCTTTTGTATTTTGTCCGTGAATTTATTATTATCAATTTTTTAACCATCAGAAAGAATCGCAAAGTCAGTAATACCCAAGTCAATACCAATCGCAGAAGTGGTTTTAGAATATTCCGTAATTTTTACATTATTATCATCAGCGATTTGTTTCAATAACTGTTTAACATCAATGTCTACATGACCATACAAAATATCATGTCGGTATTTTACACACCAAACAAGATGATACTGAATAGAATAGACGTAGCCACGTCCATAATGGATTTCTGATATACAAAAAGCACCTCTTAACAATTTTAACGTACGTTTCCGTTGATATCCATTGTTCTAGGCGTTTTAACAATATATAGATTTAACCTATGTCGGTTGATTGATATAGCTAAGGCTATACCTCAACCGAAGCCGATTCATCTGCACGACTAAAGTCGCGAGTATTCTCGGCTTTTTGATAAAAATATCTACTTAAATGGTTGTTAACGGAAGTGTATGGTGAGTAGTTCACTTGTATTTTGATATCGTTTGTATATGTTTTCAGCGTTATAAGTGGCTTATTTTATCAAATAATAATATGGAATGAGACGCCTTAAACAGTACCGATAGCAACCGATGTTATAACGTGTTATAATTTATTCGTCAAAAGCTAAAAGGAGCGTGATAACATGGGAAAAGAACTAAAGGTTAGAAAGATCGGCAATAGCGTGGGAGTGATCCTTCCAAGCTCTCTTGGATTAAAAAACGGAGACATTGTCCAAGCCAAACAAGAAGGCAACTTATTCATATTAGATACCACTCCGATAGCAAAAGAACACGATCGTAAATTGATTGAAGAAAGTTTCCAAGACTTTGAGAAAGGGTTGACAGTTTCAGAAATTGAAATGGTAAAAGCTTTCGGAAAATACGGTTGGAGTGAATAGATGGTAGAGTACACGCTAGTTTATTCTAAAAGTTTCCAGACCAGCCTTGAAACGATAATAGAAGAATGGGAAAATGAGCTTGCTCTTTCCCCAGCCAGCATAAAAAGATTTGTAGGTGCGATCCAGAAGGATTTAGAACTAACCAAAAATTTTCCAACTATGCATGAGGAAGTTTCCGAAATCTATGGAATGGATATCCCAACATATCGGATCGCGATCGGCAAAAGCTATGCCTTATTTTATCGGATTGACCATGAGAAAAAAAAGATACTTGTAGTACGTATTTTCCAATCTAAACAAATGAAACTAGTCCTTTGAGAGGTCTTAGATGCTGTGGAAGCTACTCTAAGGGTTTCTTTTGCTGATTTTATGAAAATGGCTAAAAAAATACCTTAATATAACGATATGGTTAGTTTGTAAAAAAGGAATTTTACAAACTTTTGAAAATCAAAAAGCAGGGAATTTCAGTTGAGTTTACCTAGACCGATTTTATTTCACAAAGTTAGCTGAAAAAAGGCTTGGTAGAGTTGGAACTTGGGATAGTAACGATTATGTAAACTAGATAGTTAAATAACATTTTTAGGTGGTTTTGTCATGAGCGAAGAGGAAATGAAAAAGTATTGCGAGAAAATAAAAAATGATGATTCAATTGATCTGGATTGGCTGATTGCTGGGAAAAGAGCAGAAGTGAATAAAGACAAAGTTTTTTATAATTTATTTTTGACTTTTTATCTCTCTTTTTTTATTAGATCTCTTACAGGAATAGTCATAAGAGATATTCATTCTGTAGGTGTTAACATAATAATTTCTTTGTTAGCCTGTTTTGCAGCTATTGGAGGTGGTTTATACGGGTACAAACATGCGTTAGCTCAAAATATAGCAGAATTAGAGGTATTGGAGTATATAAGAAAGCAACCAGTAGCAAAGGAACGATCCATTTTAAGATTGGGAATGGGAAGCTTGCTACTCTAAAAGCAAAAAAGATGTGAAAAGTGGCAAGGTACATGGCAGTTTTTTTTCTTTTGACAATTTGATAAAAGAATTAGATTTCTAATATTTTAGATTGGAATATAACACGTACAACACGTATTTAATCGTTGGTTATACGTGTTATACGTGCTATAATAACTTTGTCAGGAGGTATAGTGCACAATGCGAATGACATAAAATGAAATGGTTAAGCTCTTAGTTTCTCATGGTGGCGTAAAAGTCAAAGGTGGGAAAGGTTCTCACGTGAAAGTGAAGTTCCCAGGAGTTAACCGACCGATTATCGTTCCCCAAAAATTACCAAAAGGGACGAAAAACGGTATATTGAAGCAGGCAGGGTTAAAGTAACTCTGCTGTGCTTCATAGAAAGAAAGGAGAATGGATATGCTTGTTTCTTATCCTGCATTATTTTATTTTGAAGTTAGTGAAGGTTATGAATCAGGATTTTCTGTGTTTTTTCCTGATTTCCCAGATGTAGCTGGTACAAGTGGTTCTGATGTCTCTGAAGCGATAGAAAATGCGTCTGATTTTTTGGGTATTTTGTTAGCCGATGACATTGAAGCAGGTCGTAACTTGTCAAAACCTTCTCTTATCAGTTCCTTATCGTTGGAAAAAAATAATCCTTTTAAAGATGATACTGATTTTACGTTGGAGTATGATAGTGAAAAGTCGTTTATATCTATGGTTTCTGTTGATTTAGAAGAATACTTAGGCTTAGATGAACCGACAAAGAAAACTTTGACTATTCCAAAATGGGCAGACAAAATGGGAAAAGAATTGAATTTGAACTTTTCTAAAACACTGACAGATGCGATTATGCGTGAAAAATTAGGTGCTTAATTTATACATGACATGAGTAAAGAAGGAAAAACTTATGTTTACTAGCATAGCTTTTTCCTTTTAATTTTAAGGAACATATGGAATGTAGAAATGAAAATGTTACAATATATTTGGATACTACAAATCAAAAGAGAGGTCGTTCGTCAAAAGAACGGCTTCTTTTTTATGTAAAAATGAACAATTGTGTACGTTTGAAAACAAAAAAATGAAGGAAGGCTTTCCGCTCAGGGCTGGTAACCTGTCTACAAATAGTTTGCTACTAGTATATAAAATGCCAAACATTAAACTTGATAATTATTAAAAAAAGATTGGAATAAACAGAATTTAAAACAATTATCGAGACTTAAAATATAAACTAATAGTGTCATCACTTTGAAGGGGGCTATAGAATAATATATTTCTTCTTTTTCTTATTCATGTAGTTTGACATATTTGCTATAGTTCTTTTTATAATAAGAAATGTATGATGAGAAACGAATAAATCGTTTCTCTTTTTTAGTTATGTACTACCTTTCACTTATTGATTATAAGGTAGTACTTATTTATCTTTTTTTTGGTAGTAACTAAAAATAAATGTGTTATAATAGTATCAAATGAATATTGCTAAAAGAAAAGAGGTAGGAACGTGGTAGCGAAGAAATATGTAATCGGTAATTTTAAAGGTGGCGTAGGTAAAAGTACGTGCGCACAGATGTTAGGGTTTGAATCAGCAGTTAATGAAGGAAAAAGAACCTTGATAATTGACTTGGATATGCAAGGAAATACTTCTGATGTGATGAACTTAACACATATGAACTTTACTAACGAAGAAGGAGGGGGAGAAGGTGAACCGATTGTTTACGAAAATACTGTGACTGACGTGTTGATAAATAATCTTTCACCTAAAGAGGCTGTCTATAAAGTAATAAATAACCTCTATATACTTCCAGCAGACATGTCTTTTGAAATGTATGATGATTGGATCAAAGACCAATATAATGATTCATTATCCCAATTCAAATATATGAAAGAAAAGCTAGAACCATTATTTGATGAGTTTGATGTCATCTATTTAGATGTTCCACCTTCTATTTCTGTATATAGTAAATCCGCGATGTACATTGCGGACTGGGCAATCGTCGTCTTACAGACCCAAGTAAAATCGATGAGAAATGCGATGCAATATCTTGAGTACATGGACTTTTTTGTAAAAGAATTTGACACGAACTTATATGTTGCTGGTGTCATTCCTTTCATGTTGGAAAGTGGTGACGCAGTAGATCAGGAAATGTATAAACAAGCCCAAGAGATTTATGGAGAACATTTGATTAAAAATGTGGTACTAAAAAATGCACGTTTAAAACGATATGATGGTTCGGGTATTACGATGGAGAAGACAAAGAAAGGTCTCTTAAAACAATGGGATCGCAAAAGCCACGAATTATTTATCAGTATTTTGAAAGAATTGGAAGAACACGAGAATTGGTATGCGGAGGTGGAGTAATTGGCTGACATAAAAGGACTTGATATTTTTGGGAACAACAAAGGGCTTGCTAAAATAAAAAAAGAAGCAGAAGCAAAGAAAAAGCAGCAAACAATTACACCATCTGAAAATAAGCAATTAGAAGTGAGTCAACTTCCAGAAATAAAAGCTTCTTCCAATATAGAAAGACAAGGGAGAGGAAGGGCAAAAAAAGTTGGCGCACCAATCAGAAAGTTTGATAAGGTTTATTCCACCAAGCACCCTTTAAAACTGTCAACTTTGTTAAACGCGACTTCCAGAGTTTTAGTAGAGAAGTATGAAACAAATATGACAAGAGATGAATTGTTAAGGAAAGCATTAGATGAATACATCAAGCAAAACCTTACGCAAGAAGATAAACAGGACTTGTTTAATGATGTGGTGAAAGAACTAGATTTGTTTAGAGAAAAGTATCCCATCGTTCCAGAACTAGATGATCATGGTGAGATAATAAGAACAACAGCACAAATTAAGAAAGATACGGAAGAATCCATTCGAAAAGGCTGGGGAATGAATAATAAAATTAGATAGAAAAAATAAAGTACTACCCTAAATAGGTAGTACTTTATTTCAGACTACAGACAAATTTATCAGTTTCTTCTTTACTAAGAATTTAAACTGATAATTTTGTTTATTTTTTTATAATAAAAGATATTAAGATATATGCTACCACTGCCAAGTGTCTATTTTTTAATTATTTTCTTTTATATACACCATACACATTTTTAAGAAAGAGTTTTTAGACAATATGTAATTTATTTTAATGAATAAATACAGTTGACTATTAAAGAATCCCCATTTTTTTATTTTAGTTGTTATTTTATTTTCATGTTAAATATAAAAAAAATTTTTTTCTCTAATAATGTAGTAAATTATATAGTTGTTATATGAATTACATCTATTTTTTATTAGAAATTTATCCAATATAATAAAGGAATGTTTTTTTTGATTAGAAAAGTGGAGAGTTTGTTTAAACTATTGAAATCAAAAACGAAAAAAGATCAGAAGGTAGAGATAAAAAGAAATAAGATTACTGAATTATCTATTTCTTTAGTGTCCTTATGTAATCAGTCTATTATTGCAGAGAAATACCGAACAATTCGAACTAATATCCAATTTTCAGCAATTGATAAAGATTTGAACACTCTAGTCGTTACTTCTCCAGGACCAAATGAAGGAAAATCAATAACTGCTGCCAATTTGGCGATTGCTTTTGCAAATACTAAAAAACAAATTTTACTTGTAGATGCTGATTTGAGAAATCCTACTATAGCCATGACTTTTCATTTACCAACAAATGAAGGACTGAGTAATTTGTTGAGCGACTATGAAACAACTGCTGATGAGTACATCTTGAAAACAAATATAGAAAATTTATGGATATTACCAAGTGGTCCAAAGCCACCGAATCCTTCAGAGATTTTAGAAACAAAAAGAATGGAAGAGATGATAGCAAAATTGTCTATAGATTTTGATCTTATTATATTTGATGTTCCTCCAGTAGCAATTGTAACAGATGCTCAGATATTAGCATCTAAAACCGATGGGACTTTGATTATTGTCAGAGAGAGAATGACAGAGAAGAAAGAGTTAGTAAAAGCAAAAGAATTATTGGAAATCGCAAAAGCAAATGTTTTAGGTGTAATTTATAATGGTGCTCAAAAGGATAGTGAACTTAGCTATTATTATCAAGAACTCCAATAGAAAATAGATTATATTAGAAATATGTATTTTATTATTAAATACAATTAGGTTTATTAGAATAAAATTAAGTAGGGGCTAAATAGTGTGACAAACAAGAAACTATTCACTTTAATGTTATGTACTGGAACTTTAGTAATCATATATATATTAAATTTTTTATTTAGTTTTTATTTTTGGAAAATTATAGGATATATTATTGATATATTTGACTAAAAACAGCAAGTATTCAAAGTCGGATCATTGTTTGATTATTGGCTATCTGTTATAAAAATAAAAAAATAGTCAGTACTAAAAATAAGTTGTGGAATATAGATAATAGTAGATGTTAAGACACCAACATACTAGGGTGTGGGTGAAAGAAATTTTTAATATGAGTTATAAGATTCATTCGTTTCAAAAGTTTAAAGGATTAATAACAAATGTGGATAATATTAATAATCTAACTCCTTAAAAAGTAGTATATTTTTCTATTAGTAAAGATTATACGTCTTATATGATCTTAAGCGATATTAAAATAGAAAGTTTCTAAATTTTTTAGATATGGGAAATAGAAGTGCACATATTATTAGTAATATTTGAATAATACATAGGATAAAGAGGATGCTTATATGAAAAACACAAAAAAAATAAATATGGATTAATTCCTCAGCTAAGTTAAGACAAAGAAAAATAATATAGATATTTTTTTTAATTTTTTGATTATACAATAAGCCATGTCCTAATTTGATATCAAGTAATAATAAAATAAAAATAATGATTTTATAAATTACGGTAACTCCTGAATATTCGTTTGTTAAATTGAAAAATAGAAATAATATTGTAGGTAATGGAATGTATATAATAATAAAAATCAAGACAAAATAAATTATAAATGGCATAAATAATCTCCGTTGAATATATTTTTATTCTCGACAAAAAAGTTTGATTAAAAACATACTATGATAAGAAATATCGATTATTAGATTTATTTTAGAGTAAGCATAAAAACAAGAGATATGAGCACTTTAACAACAAGATAAATTTATTATACATGTATAAAATCCAGATTTGTTTTATATTTTTAGTTATTAAAGATGAATTTTGTAAAATAAAGAAATTTCAATTATTAAATATTAATAATTGAAATTTCTAATGGCATTTATTACGAAATGAAATAATTTGTCGGGGAAACCTGTTTATAATGAATAAACTGGAGATGGTGTATTGTTAAAAGTAACTTTAGTCTGTTCTATTTTACTGTTTTGTGAACAAATAGTAAGTTCTGCATCTATGCTATTAGTTAATGATTATCAAACTAATATAGAGATAAAAAAGAATATCAGCATGGATAGAATTAAAAATATCAATAATAAACCACTAAATATCTATATTATAGAAAATTCAGATAAGAACAGAGAATACCAGTTAACTCATGTAAATAGTCAATATATAGAAGAAAAAATATTGATTTCTAAAAGGAAATCTATTACACAGTTAGAAATATGGAACAAAAAAAGACAATATCTGTTACGGAGGATTCTTTTAGTTATATATTGTTTGTTTAAACATAATACACATAAAAATATTTCCTCTCCTAATAACTTAAATAATAATATAGTTTATCTTATCGAAAGAAGAATAAAATACTTGAAAATTAGTGATTAATAGAAGTGGAAATTGGTACTGTAACATAAATTTCTAGAGAAAACCTCCCTTCAGAAAGGGAGGTTTTCTCTAGGTCTATGAACCCAAATCACCGGTCAGACCCTAAAGATTCAGGCTTTCATATTTTATATTTAAGCCATATTATCTTTGCTACTTTTAAAAGGTTTGTGAACTAGTCCTTAACCCTTAAAAAAGGAGCATCCTGCGTTCGTATATTCAGCTTATCTAACGTACTATCATGTTTTTATTGTTCTGGAATGTACTTTTTGATGGTCACTTCCTTTAGTCCTACTATTGTCATATAGTATCCTTCCACTCAAAAGTGTCGATTCCCAAATTTATATTTTAGATTTGCATGCTTATCGAAAATCATTCATAGACTTTTGTTAAATATCCCATAAAAATTGAAATATTAATCTTTGATGGAATACTCTATAGCAGATGAACATGATCTGGCATCATATGTCCTTCGATTATTTCTACTTCTTTATATTTACACAATCTCTTGATGCTCTCCTGAATACTGGCTAGATATTGATTATAAATTATTTTTATTCTATATTTTGGTGTGAATACAATGTAGTATTTACTCATCCACTTTGTATGGGATAAACTATTTGTTTTATTATCTATTTTTTATCCCGTTCTTTCCCGACCCGCATAGCAGGTGTTTTTTTGTTTCGCACGCTGCGCTAGTTTAACTGGATCTAAAGTCTAAAAGCTTAATAAAAGAAGTATGGATAGGAAGCTCATACTTCAACTCATTTAATCTAGAAAGGACTAGACAAAATGAATATTAATTATAATATGAATCGAATCACTTTAAATTTCTCAACTTCATTCGAATTGTGAGAAGATCGTTCCATTGATGTCAGCACTCAAAAAAGGTTAGGATGTAAAGTATATTCTAATAGTAGAAATTTTAGTAATATTGATTTAATATTCATATTAAAAACAATAAATAGAAGAATTATGAATCAAATTTTTAATAAAAAATTTGGCAGTAAAAAAATTACTAGATACGTACACATAAGATTAAGGAGATAAAATTAAATTCCATTCAACGCTTCCTTTATATGAACCGATTTGTATGTCGGCTGTTTCAGGAATTACTAAAGATACATTTCCTAGATTATAATCATAAATTGCATTTTTTTTATATTGGTTATTACTTTCCATTATTATAGTAGGAAATAATGTTGTAATTTTAATATCCCTATTTCCTATTACACCATCTTTGTTAGGAATAAGGTCTTTATCAGGATCATATAGAGATGATCCCATACTAATATTTTGAGAAACTAATCCACTACTATTAGTTTGAATATATGAACCATTCATTTTAGAATCTATCCACTTTAACTGAGCTGTAATTGACCATACTATATTTTTCCTAGTTAGGTCTTTTACTCCAATGTTGAATGTATCGACCTTCTTAAATGGAATAATCTGTCTACCTGAATTTTTTATAGAAGTAGCAGGTGTTTCAAAATTTGTTGGAAAATAAGCTAATGAAAGTTCTCCCGAAGGTGTTAAAATAGTGTTATCAACAGAAGTACTGTATTTTGCACTTTTCCATTGAGCAGTATAGGTAGTATTAAATAAATCACTAATATTTTTAGCACTTTCTACTGTTTTTCCTTCTGGTACCCATTCAGTAAATACATAATCTGTTTGATGTGGGATATTATTGGTTATGAATTCCTCAAATTTATCTTTAAACTTATTATTTTGAATTCTTGGATCAGAAGGTCGTATGGCTGGCGTTTCTAAAAAATTTAGTTGTTTTATATTTCCTTTGAAAAAACCAGCTCCGCTGTTTAAATGAGGACCATACGGTATTCTCCAGTCTGATAAGAAGTCATAACTCAATAGTTTAGAATCATTAGTTAATAGAAATAGTGGACTATATGAGGTTGAACTGAACATCTGTGTCATATCAGCATTGTTTTTTAAATTCCAATTAGTCATATTGAGCCAATGAATATTAGGAATATTAGCAAAAGAAAGATAAAAGGAAGAAACTCTAGACACATTCCATCCTGAAACATCAATATTGGTAAGAGAAGTACAATTAGTAAATAGCTGAACCATATTTGTTACATTCTGTGTGTTCCATTGACTAGTATCTAAATTTGTTAATAGTTTACAATTAGCTACAAAGGATTGTAAATTAGTCACTAATGGCATCTCTAATTTTCCGATAATTTCGGTTAAGTTTGTGCAATTAAAAAAACATTGGTATGCAGAAGTCAAATTGGGTAAAGTATTATCACCAAAGTTGATATTTTTTAAATGAGAACAACCAAAGAATGAGTTTTCCATACTGGTGATATTATCCATATTTAATCCTGAAAAATCTACTTTTTGTATTGATGTATTGTTTTGAAAGGCAATATACATACTTGAAGATTCTATTATAACTTTTTTATGATTGATTTCTTTAAAAATAAGAGTGGTAATATTAGATGGTAGATTGATATTTTGTATGCTAGGTATGATTACTTGTTTACCATTGATTTCTGATGGTATTATTATATTTATGTTATTGCCAACATAGTTGTTTAAAATAATAGTATTTTCTTTTTCAATATATTGCCAATCGTGTAAAGTTGATTCAGAAGAGAGTATATCCATAGAGGATTTTTCAGTATTATCTTTTTTGAAAGAAAGTGTATGCGGTTTTACCAAACGAGGATTTGGTTTTTGTATTATTGAGTTATATATATTAGGATAATAACTCCCATACTCTGAATAATTAGATTTTCTGATAATTTGTTTCCTTATTTCTCCTACAGTAATGTTCTCGTATTTTTTTGTGATAAAGTTCAGGGTTAAAATAGAAATAAAAATTAGTATACTTTTAGTATACTTGTATTTTATATTTAGCATTTTTCATCCTCCTCATACAATTTTATAATAATATAAAATTTATATTTTTTATAACTTGTATAGTCATAATATTAAAAAAATTTGTTAAAAAAAATATAATATGTCTCTAGGGGATATTTAACAATGAAATTTTTCAAAAAATACATAAGTCCACTTGTCACATAGCTAGAATAAAAATTATAAACTTGGTCTTCCTATACACGAGTACTATAGGCTATTTAATATTTTAATTGACAAAATTCTTCTTTTTTTCGTAATAAAAAACAAAAATATTTAGAATTTCATAGTAAATTTTACTTATACAAAATGACAATAAGACAATAAAAGGAAGGATTATTTTGAGAGAATATTTAAATTTTTGGAAAAATAGCTTCAATTATACAGGACAATCGACATTTAAGGATTTAGGAATTTCAATTTTAGGTAATATGATTATTTTAGTAACTATTTATATCATTGGGTGGTTAGTTCCTATACATTTAGAAAATGTAATTATTTCTGTTTTAGATGTTGTCATGTTAATTATGCTTATTTCATCGATTGCTTTATGGGTTCGAGTCTATCGCTTTTATGTCTGAATTACATCAAAAAAGTAATTACTCATTACCTAAAGATTATAAAATGAAAGAGTTATTATTAGTAATCTTTGTTTGAATGTTAAACAATTGAAGAATATACAAAATGTAGATATCAAAATAGAGGGGAAATAATTATAAAAAAAGTAAACAAAGAGGAAACTTATCTGAAGAGAACAGATTTGAGTAATAATGCTATTGAAATATCTCCCAACAATCAGAATATAAATCAAAATGATGAAAATTGTATAATACTTGATAATTTAAAACGGCGGACACAAAAGGTGGATAGAGTTTATATTACTAAGAATCCTTTAAAATTATCTGTTCTATTAAATATAACTTCTAAATTATTAGTCGAAAAATACGAAACTGATACAACAAGAGACGAATTATTAAGAAAATCTTTAGATAATTATATCAGAAAAAATCTTACCCAAGAAGATAAACAAGATTTATTTTGTGATGTAATTAAAGAATTAGAATTATTTAGAAAAAAAAATCCTATTCTTCCTGAAGTATCTAAGGATGGAACTATAATACAAACTGTTGATCAAATAAAAAAAATACTGAAGAATCTATCAGAAAAAGTTGGGGATTAAAATCGTGGAAAAAATAAAGTAAAAAATCTATTTATGAATATTTTTTACTTTAAATGATGTATAACTCAAAATAACAAAAAAAGTTTTTTTTGTTAGAAATATTATTTATATAGAATGTAGAGGTGATAATTTTGAAAAAATCTGATGTATATCTTGCTAAAATTATAGGAGATTCAAAAGAGCAGCAACATAAAGTTCAAATTATTTCAATTTTAGAACGTACAGTTGTAGTTAATTTAATAGATGAGGAAAATAAAACTGCACTAGCTAAGATATGTGATATAGCTGAATTAAAATGAATATCTAAATGTTTTTCCTTTATGCCTATTGGTATTTTTATAAAAACCAATATTTTTTTCAAAAGTATAGAAAATATATTTTCCTTTCTTTATAATAGAATTGTTTTTTTAGATTATTCATAATAAATGGGAGGAGTTAATTTTGTTAGGACAGTTTTTGGAGCAGAGTATATACAGACAAGTTTTCTTGTGTGAACAATTATATGAACTTCAAGAAATAAATGTTCGTGAAATGAGTAATTTGTTAGGAGTTTGTTCAGGTACAGTCATTAATGATTTGGGAGAGATTTCAGAAAAGCTATGGGATTATATTGATGATGAATATAAGAAAAGAAATAAATATGGAATTATTTTTAAACGAGGGGTTTCTTTAACAGATGTAACGCAAATTTTATACTCAGAATCATATTTTCTTAGAGGATTAAAACATTTTTTTGAAGGTAATTTTACTAGTATTCATATTACCGAGTCAGATCATGTTTCTTTAAGCAAAGCATATGATATAAAAAATATGGTCTATGAATTTTTTGATTATTATGGATATACTAGTAACAATCAAATTGTTATACCTGAATTAGATTATCGCTATTTGCTAATGATGTTAATACATTTGACGGATTGGGAAGGGTATCAAACACATAATGATCGTATAAAGAAATTTTCAGAAGAGCTAATAGAATACGTAGAGTGTCACTTTTTTAATAGAACATACAAAGAAATAGATAAATATTTGGTTTACAGAGGAATAGAGATTGGGGCACTGCGTAATAAAAAATCTTCTATATCTATATCTGAGATAGATAAAATAAATGCCAGAAAACAACCTTTGTACAAGTTTGTAGTAGAAGGAATACAGGAAGTTTATGATATAAATAAAATATCAGAGGATGAAATATTTTATATTTTTACATTGTTTAATACTAAAGATTATTCTTCTGAAAATATAGAGTTCTTGCTTAAAGATTTTGATGTAGTATATAGCGCTATAGTTATAGAAAATCAGAAGATATTTGAATTGAAAAAAATATTAGAAAAAGAATTTGGAGAGTCACTATTTGATAGCTTAATATTTAAAAAAGCATTTATTAATTTTTCACGTACATTGTGGGGAAATATTCAAAAGTATGTTGTGACTCCAATTTGTTTATTAGATAAAGAAAAGCAGAAAATAAAACAAAGATTAGTGAAATGTCTAAATTTATGGAAACTAAGAAATTCTTTTGTTTATTTTAATTCAAATATGGTGAATAGTTTAGTTTTTGCTCTTTATTTATCAAGATCAATGACAATATTAGATTGAATATAACTCTTATTATATCAGTCTTCATAATAAGAAATTATTATGTAAAAAACCACTTGAATTGCGGAAAGTCCCTAAAGCTAGTGAAACTACAACGTAGCATTGAAATAAGGCAAGCGTGAATGTTGTGAAAACAGAAAAAATTTACTAGATGACATATGGTTAAATCCTAAGTGTTGAATTAATGGGAAATCTGCAGCTAATACTCGAATAGAGTAAAGTTCAACGACTATCCTTAACGGAGTAAGTATAAGCATACTGAAGCGGGTGGCTCCTAACAGGTTAGCTGAGGATGAAGATATAGTCTGTGCTTACATGAAAATGTAAGAAGTTCATAAGGGAACTGCATAGAAAATAGCGAGTCTATGTGAACATAAATATTCAATTAATGGTTTAAATCGTTAATGTGATTATGACAGAGAGAAGAAGTTATTATTATAGCAAGTAGTGATATTAGATATTTGTATTTTAGAGAAAAATTAGAGAATACGTGGTATAAGAATATTAGTAATAATATTTATAAGAGTTTGGATGACTTAGAAGATGACTCGTTATATAAGGGAAAAAGATTAGTTTTCTGTGAAAATAAACTATATTACCCTTATAAAAAAAGCCACAATACGACTATAATTCCTATTTCTCTAGAACATACCGAAGAAATAATTTATGAGTTTATTTGTAAATAGTAGTTAATTTAAAATAAAATAGATACAATAAAAAAATTATCAGAAGTAGAAAAGTTAATTTCTATTTCTGATAATTTTTTTATTTAAAAGTTTAATATTATTTCCAACTCGATCATTTCATTTTTTTTGTTTTTTTGTTTTTTTGAAAACAAAAATAAAAAAAACATCCTGTTCTTTTTTTATTAATGTTAAATGAGATAATTATAGGAGAGATATAGCAATGATAGAAGATTATATTGAGAAAGATATCTTGAGACAAGTAAAAATAATAGAGTACTTTTTTGATCAAGAATATATTAGTTTAAAAGATTTATCTGAAAATCTAGATGTTACATCTGAAACAATTAGAAGAGACTTTTCAAGAATTAAAACCGTTTTACAAGAGCAAATTGAGTGTATTGAAATAGAGCTTTCTATTTGCCATATACAGTTTTTACCTGAATTTACAAGATATGATCTAGTAAAAGAAATATATCAAGACTCCAGATTTTTAAGAGTTTGTTCTAGATATATAATGGGAATTAAAGATTATTTATCTATAGTAGAGGAGGAATTTATATCTGTATCTAAAGCCTTTCAACTGAAGAAAAAAGTAGAAGCTTTTTTTTCACAAACCATATGTTTTGCTGACGGAGGAGAAGATTTTGATGAATTCAAGAAAAGGTTTTTGATACTGTCCATTTGGATGAGATGTGATTTGTTAGATAGTATGGTAAATGACCGTTATTGGAAACTATCTCAGGAATTTACTGATGCTACTCTCAATAACTTTTCTAGCCATTTAAATAAAAGAGAATATATTTTTTTTGTAAAGAGTGTTTATCTTATGTTGCATTATTCCCCCAATAGTAAACTAGTAATACCTAAAGTGGCATATGATTATATGAAAACTAGTGTAGTAGTAGATAAAATGGATAATTTGGTTCGAAATTTTTTTGAATTAGATATATTAAATGGTATAACTAAACAGGAAGTTATCTATCTTTCTATTATATTTCGTATGGTTCCATATAATGTACAAAATTATACATTATTAAAGATGGACTATGAATATCAGAGACAAAGGTTAATTGAAGCATTTCCTGATATTTCTCAACTGATATTTTCTTTTGAGCAAGAGTTTAAAGTCCCATTACTTAAAAATATTAGGTTTGAAAAGCCAATGCTGACTTTCATATTATCTAGCTTGTTAGAAACCCAAAATTTTGTGGTAGATAAGCACTATTTCTTATCGAAAGATAGAAAGATTTTAAAAAATAGAATATTAGATATATTTGGACGATGGAATAATTTTAATATTGAAAAAAAATATATGTTTTCTCCAATTGCTCTCGACCGTTTTTGTATAGAAGTCTCTTCCATGTTAGTACCTCAATTTATTCATTATCGTTTTATAGTTGTTGTAGCTGAAAATGATGATTCACATATAGAGTATAGAGAAAGCATATCTACTTATATCACGGGAACAGATATGATCTTAGATAATGCGATGTATTACTCGTTAGATGAACTGCCAGAGTACTATGAAAATTATATTATTATTTGTGAACGCCATCTGCTAAATGAGTCTAAAATATTCCAGAATAATCTGATTTTCCCCATATCATTAAGCCACTTGGATACAGATTTGAAAAATATATTTACTAAGATTTATTTTGATACAAAAGAGTAATTTTTTTTTTGACAAAGGAAGTTATCAATGTTGAAAAAAAAATAAAATATATAATTGTAAATGTGTAAGATTACTATAGTAAGTTTTATATGGAAATAAACTTGCTAGTTAATAAAATAGGAAAGAAGAGGATGATTAACATTGAAAAAAAGTAAAACATTATTCAGTCTAGTATCTTTAATGGGAACAACTTTAATTGGATCTGGTAGTGTATTTGCAGCAACAACTGGAGGTGCTTCATCACAACAAAATACTCCTGTAACAACTACATTACAAGCACCTTCAAATCCTACTAATCCAACTCCTCCACAACCAGATGGACCTAACCAAGGTGGAAATTCAAATAATACGAATAATAATGTTTCTGGTACTTTTGGTATTGCTTATCAACCTAAATCTTTTTCATTTACTACTGACAATTTAAGTTCTACTGGGGAACAGGTGATTCCAGTATCTAATCCACATGCTGGATCTACTTATAATGTTGGGGTAAAAGATATGACTCATGATACTAGAGGATGGACATTGACTGCTCAGCTAAATTGGACTGGATCTTCTATTACAGGTGCTACAATTGAGACAAAAAATGCTAATGGAGCTGTGAACAAAAACATCAATACTGGTGGTGATTTCACTGCTTCTACTGATTTAGTCCCTACTACAGATGCTACTGGTACGGCAAACTTATCGATTAATAATGCTGCTCAAATAGTGATGACTGGTAAAGAAGGAGTAATTCATAATACTGTTTATGATTATGCATTGGGAGATGTATCATTAAAAATTCCAGATACGAGTGTTGTTTCTGCTGGTCAATATTCAGGAAATGTTGATTGGAACCTCTCTGTTACCCCTACTAATCCATAATATATTCACTCGATAAAAAGTAATTATTATAGAAGAATGATAATGTGATCATTCTTCTATAATAAAAAAGGGCAATGTTTTCACAATATTGTTCTTTTTTATTATAGAAGATATATAAGGGAGAGAACTGTCTTGAAAAAATTTTTAGTTATGTTGGGATTATTTATAACAATTTTTTTTGGAATGAATACTTCTCTAGTTTTTGCTGAAAATGTAAGCAGTAATGAACAACCAGGAGGATATACTATAGAAGGTATTCCTAATGAACATCAAATTGATCCTGCTTCAGGTTATTTTTATTTAGAGGAAAGTCCAGGTTATAAAGATGAAATAAAAGTTAAATTGACAAATAGCTCCGGAAAAGATAAAACTTTATTGGTCAAAGTAACAGATGCCAACACAAATATTAATGGTATTGTTGATTATACTGGTCAATTAAAGAATCACTCATTGCTGAAAGTACCATTAACCTCTATTGTACATGCCACACAAAAAGAAGTAGTAGTACCTAAAAATAGTTCTGTGGAGACAACTTTGAATGTGACCATGCCTAAAGATCCAGTTGAAGGAATCATTTTAGGTGGAGTTGTCGTTTCTGAAAAACAAGAAGATAATGAAAAAAATAAAGGATTATCAGTAGGTAATACTTATAGTTATACCATTGGTATCGCTTTGACTAACCATGCAGAAACTCCTATTAAAAAAAATGTATCTGTAGAATTAGAAAAAGTAGGCCCGACTTTATTCGATGGACGAAAAATCATTCAAGCAGATATTTTAAATCCTAATCCGTATGTGTTTTCTCAAGCAGAAGTAACTGGGGACATCACTTACCTTAAAGATAATAAAGTTGTCAAGTCGAAAAAAATGGAGAATGTAAGTATTGCTCCCTACTCTTCTTTTCCTTTTCAATTTGATTGGAATAAAGAGGAGTTAAAACCAGGAAAATATTTATTTAAGGGTACCGTAAAAACGAAAGAAAAAACATGGAGATTTGAAAAAGAATTTGAAATAAAAGAGGATCAAGCGAAAAAAATCAATAAAGAATCAGTGTTTAAACTACAAATTCCTACTTGGTTGAACATCAGTTGTATCCTATTACTCATTCTATCGATTGTTAATATCATTTTATTACTAATAAGAAGATCCAAATATTCAGGGAGGAAGCCTCATGAAAAATAATGTTTTTAAACTACTATTGACGCTAACCTTACTCCTATCTTTTGCGATTCAATCAAACGTCTATGCAGAACAAACCAGTCAACAAACAAAAACAGAGGTATCTGTCATGTTAAAACGTCCCATTGCAGGTACACCTCAACAAATAATAGAGGGAAATCCAAGTATTCCTACAAATAATTATGGATTTTTGCCGCAAACAAGTGAACATTCTAATCATACTATCTTTCTACTAGGCATGTTTCTATTTGTTTTATGTTGTTTAGTTGGCTTGTATAAGAAAACGGAAAAAAGAGAGGAAAGCTAATATGTATCTATTACCTATCAGTTATATCATTATCGGTTTTATTTTCTTTGTAGGTAGTATTGCTTTATTTTTAATGGATTATAAAACTGTATTGATGAATAAAGGGAAGAAAAGCTATCTGTTCTTAAATGTTTCTTCGATTATTTTATCTCTATTATTATTCCTTTTGGGAATTATCTACGTGGTAATAATCAATAATCAATTATAGAAAGGAGAAAATCAAATGTTGAAAAGGAAATATATGTTAGTTGGATTAAGTACGATGACCATTTTGAATCTTTTGTCTTTTCATACAAGAACTACACAAGCAGAAGAATTGTTAGCTGCATATAGTAGTACAGAAGATTCCACAATGTCTTCTACTTCATCCGAAGAAAAACCTACGGTTGATTCTTCAACGACTACAGATTCTTCGACAGAAGAATCAGAAACAGAATCATCAACTCAAGATTCTACAACAGATACCAGTGTCGTACAAGAAACTACAGATGAAACAAAAGTATCAGAACAGACAATAAAAGAAAACAAAGATGCCACTCAAAATAGTCGAGTAGCTAATTTTAACCTAAGCGATTGGCAATATACAGAAACTGCAGATACTATTACTCTTAATAAATATACTGGAACTAGTAGTGATATAACTATTCCCGCAGAAAGTAATAATAAACAAGTTGTTATTCCTAGTATCCAAGCAATTCAATTGCCTAGCACTATGACAAATCTTTCATTTCAAGCAAAAAATAATAGACAAGTCATTGTGAATTCTTCAGATATGTCTGTTGTTTTTCAAAATAATAAAGTAATTGAAAATGTTGATTTTTCTGGGTTAAATATGGATAATATTACAGATATAAATTTTATATTTTCTGGCTGTTCTAACTTACAAACTGTCGATTTTGGGAGCAATACATTACCCCAAGTGACTGATATAACTGCTATGTTTCAAAACTGTTCTAACTTAATTAATGTATTGGGATCATGGACGTTAGATTCTGTGAGAAAAATGGAAAACGTATTTTTGAATTGTACCCTTTTAAAAAATGTGGATGTTAGTAGGTGGAATTTAAAGCAAGTTTCCAGTTTGGCACAGTTATTCTCTAATTGTAATAATCTTCAAAAGCTTGATACATCCAGTTGGGACACCTCTAATATTACTAATTTATACTGTACATTTCAAAATTGTGTTAATTTAGCTAATATAGATGTATCTAATTGGAATGTAGCAAAAGTTACTAATGTGACTAATTTATTTACTGATTGTCGATCAATTAACACATTAGATATGAGTAACTGGCACTTCAGTCAGACAATTAATCTAGATGGATGGTTCTATACTTCAAGATTTGGATTTCGGTTAATGATAATTACGGAAGATCCTCAAATTCTAAATTATGATTATGAATCTGATTGGCGTTTTCCTTATGGTCCATATCTAAATCCTAATGGTGGGACGTTAGGAACAAATATTCCCTATAATAACGAATATGGTAAGTATTGCTATTTAGGTTCTCCAGCTATTCGTCCAGATGATCCAAGAATACAAGATAGTACATTCAAACAAAAATTCTCTGAAGTTATAAATAGTATTCCCACTCGTAAAGACTATGCGTTTACACAATGGAATGTGAGTGGGACACCATTGGAAAATGCAAATACATTCAGAGATCTATTTGATACTACCTATACGGCTCAATGGGTAAGTTCTAAATATAGTACTTCGGTAGATAATACGGTTTTGACTACTAGTGCTAATCTTGCTTTTGCCTATATTCCAACACGTTTTACAACAGCAGCTACACCTATAAATAATTATGGAAATCAGGAAATTCCGTTGCTAAAAACAGAAACATTTAATATTGGAATAAAAGATCGTACACGTACTAATAAATCTTGGTCCGTGACAGCACAATTAACGTGGGACAATCCACAATTAAAAGACACGTATATTCAAACCTATAATCCTGGTGGTGCAACGAATCAAAATATTAGTACAGGTTCTTCCACTTATGATCCAACAAAAGATTTGGTTGTGAATCAAGATGGCGTAAATGGCATGTCTGATGTAAAAATTAGTACTTCTTCCCCAATTCCAATCATGGAAAGTAATAGTCAAACTAATAAAAATGCCGTCTATGACTATGGATTAGGAGAGGCAAAACTGGTTATTCCGGAAACACAAAATATTCAAGTTGGTTCTTATACTGGAAATGTGGAATGGAATTTAATCTCCGCTCCTTAGATGGTTATTTATTTTATGTATTTAAACATTATTAAAAACATATAAATTAAAAAATTTATATGAAATTTTGTATTAAGTTTAATAGTGTTTTACTTTATATAAGATAATTTTTGAGGAGGTAGAAGATATTGTCTAAAATTTATGAAGCGATAATTTCTAATAATGGAGGAAGAATTGGGGAAGTCTATTCTCCTGATGAAAGTTTTATGTATAGAGTAGTTTCTCCAACTTCCAACGTAAAAAATGCTACTAATCCGGAAGAACTATTTGCAGCTGCATATAGTTCTTGTTTTAATGGTGCTTTAGAATTAATACTGTCAAAAAGAGGTCTAATGAATAAGAGTATTGTTACAGCTAAGGTTTCATTGAATGAAAATGAAAAAGAAAGTTATAGTATATCAGTTGTTTTAGAGATTTTGATTGAAGGTCTATCAAAAGAATTAGCTATGGAAGTAATAACAGAAGCTGATTTAGTCTGCCCTTATTCTAAAGCTATTAGAGGAAATGTAGATAAGGAAATTAAACTAGTAAATAAATAGTAAAAAAAAATTCTCTACACTATTTAATTTCAAATAGCTAGTGTAGAGAATTTTTTGTTATAAACTTTAACTTTAAAAAAAAGAAAAATATAGTAATAAAAAAATATATAATTTCTTTAATAGATTAAACTATAAATAATAAGTAAGGAGATTAAAAATGAATAGGAATAAGTATAAGAGTGGCGAAAAAAAAGTAAAATACTCTTTAAGAAAATTGTCTCAGGGTGTGTTTTCAGTTGCTATAGGGTCTGCATTATTTTATAGTGTTCCAATTATCAACAATGTTCACGCAGATGCTATTCCAAACGCTAATAAAGTAACATATGGATTACAAAATAAAGATAGTAATTTAGCTAAGATTCAACTCATCCCCATTCTAAAATCTGAGTTGAATAATAATGAAAAATCTAATATTACTAAGAATTTATCCAAGATAACTGTAAATAAAGATCAAAAATACTATTTAGTTTATCAAAAGAACTCACAAAACATTTTACCGAAAACTAATGAAGTAGAATCATCAATAAATTATTTATTTATAGGATCTAGTATTGTTTTAGCAAGTTGGATCTTACTTTCTAAAAAAGCAAAGAAATATAAATTTTTATTCAGTGTACTTTTACTTAATTCATTTAGTGGTGTACAGGTATTAGGTCTGAATATAGGGAATGATCCATTTTTAAGTAGATATAATCAAACTATAGAAGTTCCTGTAGGAAGTTCTTTTTCTAATATTGATGTAAATATTCCTGGATATGAATTTTTAGGCTGTATACCTGTTGAAAATTATTCAGGAAACAATGATACATTAACAACTAATATTGGTAACAAAAATTCAGAAGAAGCAAAGATTAAAGAATTAAGAAATCCTTTATCAACAGAAAAGGAAGAAGCGGTTACAGAGACAATACCTTATACTACTAAGACGGTAGATAACCCTGATTTGGAAGAGGGAACAACGAGGGTGCAGACACCAGGAGAAAATGGGATACGCACAATAGTATACCGAGTCACGTATGATGGGGCAGGAAAAGAAGTAGGAAGAGTAGAAATAAGCAATACGATCACGAAAGCGGCAGTAGAGGAAGTGATTGAACGAGGGACGAAACCGAAAGTAACCACGACAGAAAAGGAAGAAGCGGTTACAGAGACAATACCTTATACTACTAAGACGGTAGATAACCCTGATTTGGAAGAGGGAACAACGAGGGTGCAGACACCAGGAGAAAATGAGATACGCACAATAGTATACCGAGTCACGTATGATGGGGCAGGAAAAGAAGTAGGAAGAGTAGAAATAAGCAATACGATCACGAAAGCGGCAGTAGAGGAAGTGATTGAACGAGGGACGAAACCGAAAGTAACCACGACAGAAAAGGAAGAAGCGGTTACAGAGACAATACCTTATACTACTAAGACAGTAGATAACCCTGATTTGGAAGAGGGAACAACGAGGGTGCAGACACCAGGAGAAAATGGGATACGCACAATAGTATACCGAGTCACGTATGATGGGGCAGGAAAAGAAGTAGGAAGAGTAGAAATAAGCAATACGATCACGAAAGCGGCAGTAGAGGAAGTGATTGAACGAGGGACGAAACCGAAAGTAACCACGACAGAAAAGGAAGAAGCGGTTACAGAGACAATACCTTATACTACTAAGACGGTAGATAACCCTGATTTGGAAGAGGGAACAACGAGGGTGCAGACACCAGGAGAAAATGGGATACGCACAATAGTATACCGAGTCACGTATGATGGGGCAGGAAAAGAAGTAGGAAGAGTAGAAATAAGCAATACGATCACGAAAGCGGCAGTAGAGGAAGTGATTGAACGAGGGACGAAACCGAAAGTAACCACGACAGAAAAGGAAGAAGCGGTTACAGAGACAATACCTTATACTACTAAGACGGTAGATAACCCTGATTTGGAAGAGGGAACAACGAGGGTGCAGACACCAGGAGAAAATGGGATACGCACAATAGTATACCGAGTCACGTATGATGGGGCAGGAAAAGAAGTAGGAAGAGTAGAAATAAGCAATACGATCACGAAAGCGGCAGTAGAGGAAGTGATTGAACGAGGGACGAAACCGAAAGTAACCACGACAGAAAAGGAAGAAGCGGTTACAGAGACAATACCTTATACTACTAAGACAGTAGATAACCCTGATTTGGAAGAGGGAACAACGAGGGTGCAGACACCAGGAGAAAATGGGATACGCACAATAGTATACCGAGTCACGTATGATGGGGCAGGAAAAGAAGTAGGAAGAGTAGAAATAAGCAATACGATCACGAAAGCGGCAGTAGAGGAAGTGATTGAACGAGGGACGAAACCGAAAGTAACCACGACAGAAAAGGAAGAAGCGGTTACAGAGACAATACCTTATACTACTAAGACGGTAGATAACCCTGATTTGGAAGAGGGAACAACGAGGGTGCAGACACCAGGAGAAAATGGGATACGCACAATAGTATACCGAGTCACGTATGATGGGGCAGGAAAAGAAGTAGGAAGAGTAGAAATAAGCAATACGATCACGAAAGCGGCAGTAGAGGAAGTGATTGAACGAGGGACGAAGATAAAAGTTAATAAAGATAAACTAATTCAACTTATAAATGAAGCTGAGAGTCACAATTCTAATATGTATACTTTTAGTAGTTGGAACAATCTTCAAAAAATACTACTTCAAGCAAAAGATGTAGTATCTGATAAAAATGTTACTCAGAATCAAGTTGATCAAGTAACTAGCGATCTTCAGAACGCATTAAATAATTTAGAAGTCCTTAAAACAGCTCCTACTGTTACGGTGAATAATATATACAAAGACATTAATAATAGAAGTGTGAATGTCACTTACAGTGTAACTGATCCCCAACATTCTATACAGAATATAAAAGTTAATGTGTATAAAAATAAAAATTTGGAACAAACGAAGGATTTAAATTTACAAAATTATACTGTTACTTTTAGTGGTTTGAACTATAACACAGAATATAATATTGAGACAATAATAACCTATAATATAGGTACTGAACATAATACTATTCAAATATTACCTCCAAAAACAACATTTGATCTTTTACCAAAGAAAATAGAATTAAAAAATATAAAAAATGTAAATCTGTATGAACTTAGGGATAAAAAACTAAATAGGGTCATAGGACTAACTGATATTCCATCAAATCTACAGAATTATTTAGTTAAAGTAAGTACTGAACATGATAAGGATATTCTATTGCCGGTCTCTTCCTTTATAGAAATTCCTAGTCAGAACAAATATAAAGTAACTATTTCTTATCCAGAATTAGTAACTTATGATCCACAAAATAATATTTTTAAGAATAATTATAGTTTTTTAATTGATAAAATAATACCAGAGAGTGGAGTATATACAAATTTTAAAGATCTTGTTAATGCTATTAATACAAATCCATCTGGCAACTTTATAATAGGATCAAATCTTTCTGCCAATGATGTGCGAAACAATTCAAGTTCGTATATTACTAGCAATTTTACAGGAACATTATCTAGTAAAGCAGGAAATATTTTTAGTATTTATAATTTAGAAAAACCATTATTTGACTCAGTTACTCATGGAACTATTAATAATATCAAGTTGGTAGATGTAGATATTTCTAGAAATTATGGGAACGTCGGATCTCTGGCAAGAACGGTTATTGAGGGAACGATTGATAATGTTCATGTAATAGGAAATATTTCTTCTGGTTATTCTACTGGAGGCGTGATTTATAATGCTACTCAAAGATCACGAATAACTAATATTTCATATTCTGGCAATATTTCTATCAAAGGAAATAACTATCATTATGTAGGAGGGTTAATAGGTTTTCTTGATAATAATTCTGTTTTAGACAAATCATATGCTAATATAGTTATTAATGTAATTGCTAATACAACGAATGAAGACGTAGGGGGGCTAGTAGGGCAAGCAAATAATAATAGTTTTATAAGAAAATCATATGTTAAAGGAAAAATTAACAGTGTAGGACAAGCACTACGTGTAGGAGGAGTACTTGGAAGTGCTTGGTGGTATGGACATTTAGAAAATGTTATTAGCTTTGTATCGGTTGCTGCAGGTAATATTATTCATGGAGATACAAATTATACTAATCCACCATTTCAGAATGTATTTTATGTAGAACATAGTGCTACAGGTAATCCATACAATGTTGGTACAACATCTATTACTATAGATAGAGCCAAAGAACTAATTAATTTGTGGGGAATTAGTGAGCCAGATAATACTGTAATTGATTCTAAAATAGATTATAGTGTGTTAACTGGATTTCAATCTAGTAGAGAAGTAGCATACCATAACATAGAAAAAATGTTACCTTTTTATGATAGATATACTATCATCAGGTACGGAAATCTAGTAGATTTAAATAGTAAAATTTATAAAACAAGATTACTATCAATTTTACCTTTAAGTAATGGAAAAATTACTGCTAATATATTTGCAAATAAAGATAATATCAATCAATTATTATTTTATTACGCAGATGGAACAATTGAAAAAATTCAGGTTACTTCAGATAATCAATTTTTAAATACCAAAATTAATGAATTTACTCTATCAAATGGATTGCTTTATACTCCAATGCAATTTGAAAATGATTATTCAGAGATAATTAGTCAAGTTCAATCAAAATTTGATTCAATTAATTTATTGTCTAAGGAAATATTGACTAAATTAGGATTGCTATGGACAGATACGGAGTTAATAATTGCAGAAAATAATGCAATCAATGATTACAGAAACCAACATCCTGGCGTTAAAATTTCACCCGATAAAGAACAGGAATTGAAAAATCAGGCAAAAAATAATTTAGAGAATGAAAAATATAATCAGATTAGAGATATGTATCTTACTAATTCATTTTCAAATGTTAAGAATAATATTGTCCAACATTTAATAGGATTATTAACTAATGGAACAGTTTTAGATCTGGATTCTACACACTCTATGGCAATTAAACAAGCAATAGTTGATAAGATTGAAAGTCATTCTTTAGAAATTTTACTTGGTTTGTCATATATCGATCGTTTATATGATATTGACTTTGGAACTACAAATATAAAAAATATAATAATGTATCGCCCAGATTTCTACGGTAATTATGTAGATCCTTTAGATTGGATCATTTCTTTGGGAAATATGGGATATGAAAGTTTAAAAGTTAAAAATAACTATAACACCTACACTAGTCAAATGTCTTATGTAACAGGGATATCTAATTTAATTGATTTCTTAGATAAAAATAGACAGTTATTTTCTCCAGAAATGGATGAAAATACATGGTTTAAATCAGCAACTAAAGCATATATATGTGAAACTACTTCTAAAGAAGTTCCTAATGCAATTGTTCAAATATATCCTAGATTAAAAGGAATATATCGACAAGAATATAAAAACTTTATATTACCATTGCTAAATTTGAAAAGTGATGATGTCTTTATCATTACTAATATGTCTACGATAACATTTGGATTATATGAACGATATATTGATGAAGCCTTTAAAAGCACCCCATCTGTATATGAGCAAAAAGTAAAAGAATTTCACAATGTAATTAATAAATTTGCTAACATGTATGCTGTCTATTACGATACTTGGTATAGAATTGTTGATAATAATGTGAAAAATCAATTATTGACTCGAGATATACCTGTATGGGATGGATATTGGATTATTGATAATACTCAGAGTGGCTATTGGAAAAATAGATGGGTATCTAAATATGATGAAACCATTCCTGCTATGACTGAGTTTTTTGGAGCTATTGGGAAATGGTATGCACCAAATGGATCAGGGGCATATGCAAATGGAAATCTAGTTCATTTTGTGGTAGATGCTGTGGTAACAGAGTACGGAACATCTACTTTAACTCATGAAATGACTCATAATTTTGACGGTGGAATTTATTTAAATGGATTTGGCCGCAGAGAAGGACAAGGTGCAGAAAATTTTGCTATGGGATTATTACAGGTACCATCTAATTCTTCAAATAAAATATATGGGTTAAATCAGATTTATGATTGGGAAAATAAAGAAAATAGAGTTCACAATGCAACGCCTTCTGAATTTATTAATGATCGAAGTCTACAAAAATATATGCACGGAGTATTTGATGTAACGTATTTATTAGATTATGCTGAAGCAGAGGCAAGTTTGGAAAGGACAAAGGATGATAAGAAGTTACTGTATAGAAAGCTAACTTTTGATTCTACAAATGGAACAGACAGAGTAGTAGTATTCACTGATAATGAATGGAATAATATGCAAATGGTAGATATCAATGATTTAATAGATAACAATGTGATTTCTAAACGTTATTACAACAATGCATCAGTAGGAAGAAACAATTATTATACTATATCTTTATTTGCCCCTATATATGCAGGAATAGAAAATCGGGATGGAACTATGGGAGGAATTGTATTTAGAAAAACTGCTTTTGAATTGTTAGCATCTAATGGTTGGGATAATGGATTTGTAGCTTATGCATCTAATCAGTATAGAGATCAAGCTATTCGTGAAGGACAAACATTTTCAGATAGTTATATATTCAATAAAATATTTAATGGTAAATATTCTAGCTATGCAGAATTTAAAAAAGAAATGTTTAAAGAAAGAATTGATAAGAAAGACAAAATTAAAAGTATAACTATTCGATGGAAAGGGCAAGATATTAATATTGATTCTTATGAAACAATGTTAAATCTGTTTAGGGAAGCTGTATCTTTAGATATATCATTGATTAAAAACAATAGAAACGAACATTTTATAGATGACTTAAAAAGTGAAATATTTAAGCAATATCAGTTTTCTACAAATGACTTTTCTAATTCTATTTTTAATATATGATTTGTAGTAGATTAAGCTAATTCATAAATAATTCACATTCAATAAATAAAATGGTTTTTTTGTCAGTAATGACTGATGATTTATTTAAGATCAAATCTGGGTCAGAATGAACCGTATTCTGATCCAGATTTTTTTGTGTTTTGAAAACTACCTGCATAGCAGATAGTTCCGGAAAGCTTCCAGTAAGTTATAAAAAAAGCTACAGAAAGTTTATCACACATAGTTTGGAAATTCATATAGTTTCCGTTCCAAAATATCGCCGCCAAATAATTTATGGCAAATACAACGTAAGTATTGGAGAGGTTATACGTGAATCATGAGAAAGAAAGGGCGTTGAGATTTTAGAAGCATATGCTTGTTCAGATCATATATACATGTTAGTAAGTATCCCACTAAAAATAAAAAGTAGTCTAATGATTTTTGATCAACATGCAGAACACAAATATCGTTATGGAAATGGAAAGTTTGTATGTAGTTGATATTATGTGGAAACATTAAGACAAAACAAGAAAAAATAGCAGAATATATTGGTAATCAATTACGAGAAAACCACGTAGCGAATCAGCTTATATGGGTTGAAGGAGTTGATCCGTTTGCTGACGAAAAAAATGTGAGAAGTAGCGAGTAAATATGGTGCAAGGAGGAACTGATTCGGTAATCCTTTTAGGATTAGGACGATAAAGGAAACTTTCAGCTGCAAAATAAAACATTCATTCACACGAGAGGTTTTGATTGATATTTAACCCTGATTAATTGATTTATCGAAAAGATTATGCCGTTCATATTTTCAAATGATTTAAGGCTGTAAAATTACGTTTAATTGTCTTTATAGAGGAATTCTTCACTTTATTTTTTGTTTTGGAGTAAGAATAGATCATCGCTTTAGTGAAAAGCGGACAAATTTTAAACTGCTTCACATAGTTCTTTCATTTCACAAATTTCGTATTTGTCGGAACATATTGGTAAACTGAAAGTGGGTAGCAGTTATGTAATCATGCTACTTTTTAAGAATTAGCGTAGCCTAAGAAATATCAATTAAAATTCCTATTGCTCCATTTGAGAAAATAAAGCTCATTTTATACTTAGCGAAAGTGTGATAATAAAGTTAATCAACCATCAATATTTTTGCTAGATTAACTCTTATGGTTTAATCATACTAAAGATGATATAAAATGAAAATGGGACTGAATAATCAATTTTGATTTATCAGTCCCATAGATTATAGAGCTATAAAATACAGGATGAAATTTACATTTGATCTTTCCTGTACTTGATGTTCATATCTAAAATATCTAGTAAAGGTAATCAGTTAAAATAAATAGTAAAAGTAAGACTATTGATAGAGGGTTATATTAAACCAACTTCATTTTTTGATGTAGCTATATTGTTGGTAAAAACTATAGTCATATATGATCCTACTGGACCAGTAGTATTTGTATTCCAAGTGATAGTTTGTATTAAATCGTTATTTGGATTTTTATATTCAGACATATCATTTGGCTTTCCAAATTCTTTAACTGCGTTGTTGAAAGTAAAATTATTATTTAGTTTAATATCTGCATATTTTTTTGAAGAAATTAAATTATTCGGATCATATTGAACATATAGTCCAGATACTGATTTATTGATAATCTTATCATTTTGTGTGTTTATAGTTAATTGAGCTCCGACTTCATCTGAATTATTACTTCCCCAAGTATATAGTGTAGACCCACTTCCCGATTGTGTAGTAGAAGATTCAGTATAAACCGGAGTTCCTAATGTTTTTGTAATATCATCTATTGATTCGCCTATATTCACTGTATCATATTTATTTTTTATTTCTTTAGCTGATATAGTTTCTTCTTTTATTACATTCTTAAACTCTTGTTTTTCTTGGTTTCTAGCAACCCAGAAACAAATTCCTAAAACCACCACAATAAAAGCAACAACAGTAGAAACAACTACTAATTTATGTTTTTTCAAAAAAATCTCTCCTTTTATATAAAATACAAAAATAGCTAGTTCATAGTAATGTAACTAATTATTCTTTTAATTAATAATAATGTATTTTTTGAAAAATTTTTTTCAATTTTTTTGTTAGAATTTCGAGAAATTAAATCTAAAAATATAAAAGAATTATATTGTTATTTTTTCAATCTTCTTTTTTTTGTGTTTTTAATATTATGTATAATTAAATAAAAAAACAAATTTATGATATCAAATCTTTGATTTATAAAGTGAATAGTGTTAAATTCATTTTTGTTTATAATAAATATAAATAAAGGAGTTGCAATATGTATGATAAGAAAACGAATAATTATTGTAGGTGCATCTCATGGAGGGCATCAATCGATCTTGGAACTATTGACACGATATGGTGAAAATGTAGATATCACGCTATTTGAAGCAGGAGACTATGTTTCCTTCATGTCATGCGGTATGGAGCTGTATCTAGAAGACAAGGTAACAGATGTAAATGATGTACGTAATTTCAGACCAGAAAACTTTCCGCAATCCAATGTTCATATTCTAAATAATCACGAAGTAAAAACGATCAATGCAGATAAAAAAACAGTAACGGTTACTAGTGCATCAGATAACGAAACAAAAGAATATCCTTATGATAAATTGATCTTGAGTTCTGGTGTCAAACCAAATAATTTGCCAGTACCAGGGGCAGATTTAGAAAATGTCTATTTGATGCGTGGATACAATTGGGCAACCAAAATCAAAGAAAAATTAAATGATCCGGCTATTAAAAAAATTGCTGTCGTAGGTGCTGGTTACATTGGGATCGAAGCAGCAGAAGCAAGCCGAAAAGCTGGAAAAGAAGTCGTCTTGCTTGATGTGATCGACAGACCCTTAGGCACATATTTAGATGCTGAAATGACAGACATTTTAGAACAACACCTAAATGAAAACGGTATTGAAGTTTTGACAAACGCCAAAATCGAAGCCTTTACCGGAAACGGAAAAGTGGAAGCAATCAAAACAAGTGAAAAAGAAATCCCAGCAGATCTAGTCATCCAAGCTGCTGGTGTGAAGGCAAATACTGAATGGTTAAAAGGGATCGTCGACTTAGATGAACGTGGCTGGATCCAAACGAATGAATACTTGCAAACGAATCTTCCAGATGTGTATGCAGTAGGAGATGCTACACTTGCTTATTCTATCCCAGCACGCAAAAAAATGCCGATCGCTTTAGCGACTGTTGCACGTAGAGAAGCACGTTATGTAGTAAAACATCTTTTTGAAGAAGTACCAAATAAACCGTTCGGCGGAGTCGTAGGTTCCTCCGCATTAAGTGTCTTCGACTACCATTTTGCAGCAAGTGGATTAAATAGCTTCACTGCAGCAAAAGCAGGAGTAGATGTACGAGTGTCTTATTATGAAGATACGTTACGACCAAAATATGTACCAGAAGAACAAGGAAATCCAAAAGTGTCCATCCAATTATTCTCAGACCCAATGACCCATCAATTGCTAGGAGGAGCAGTATTATCTACCTATGATGTTACAGGTCAAGGAAATGTGTTGGCACTAGCGATCCAAAATAAACTGACTTTAGAAGAACTGGCAGAAGCCGACTTCTTCTTCCAACCAGGTTTTGACCGACAATGGAGCATGTTGAATCTAGCCGCTCAACAAACACTAGGAGAAGAACCATTTGTAGAGTAATTTAAATAATAAATGGTTTTAAATTTATATGAATAGTTGCAAAAAACAATCAAGGTAATATTTGTTAACTTGATTGTTTTTTATTAAAGAAATTTTTGTAAAAAAAGTTGCATTGGAATAGTTTTTTATATATTTGCTATTTTATGGGTAACGTTAATGATGATTTTAATAATCATAGAATTATATTCCTTCATATTTATAGCTCATTGGCGTTAGCCAATCTCTTTCTTTCACACTTAAGATATAGTGATTGTTACCATTTATTTCATTTGGATTGAAACTTAGAACTTCATAGCACCAACCGAATTTTATTGTTAAAGAAGTGATTTCAGATTGCGACATTGTGCAACAATTGTCTCTGCTGTAAGGATTGTGTAAATGGGTAGACAGGCTGTCTATTGTTTGGTGCTCTATGCAGTGTATGCAATACTATCAATGAATGCTTGTTGAGAATTAGCAGATGAATGGGCATAAAAGTGTAGTCAGTATAGTTTTCGAATTCAGGTAAAGATGCTTGATGGATATGTGTCAATGTTTGTCCATCTATCAATTGGTTCGTAAGTTTTTCTGTTTGTGGTTGTTTTGTTGTCCCTGATGTTGATTATTCAGTCGAAACCGTATTTTCGGAGACAGTAGCTGACTGCAATGTACTTTCTGTATCGTCGTTTTCAATTCCTATTTCTGAAGAACCCATTGTCTGGGTTGTTATTGTTTCTGTCGTTTCTTCAGCTAGCACTATTGTGTTGGCACCCGCTAGATTTCCTAAAAGTATAATGCTAAATAATAAATTCTTTGCTTTTATCTTTTTTTCACTTTTATATTTGATGTTTTTTACTAGAATAGAACTTAAGTATTATATCAATACTTTTTTGTTCCTAATAATAATTTATTATGGTCTATGTCTATTTTGTAGGCTAAAAGATATTTTAAAAAATTTGAAATGGATACCACTGTATGGAACGTAATTTTTTAGCACAAAGCCCTCTAAATTGGCATTCTAGTTCACTATTTTTATTTGATTAGCAAAAATATACTATTAATTCTATAGTTTAAATATCTGTAAAAACTATAATAGAACGTGAATTAAGTTTATTAAAAAAATGGTAACTTATATATAATTATATGAAACAAATATGTTTTCCAGGGCATTTACAATTATTAATCTCAATGTATCTAAAATTATTATTTTAAATAATATTTTATAAAATATTATTTTTAATTTAAATAATACTAGATTTTATAATATGAAAATAAAAAAAATAATCAGGAAAAATATTGTATAGTTAATTATATTTAAATACTATGAATTTATTTAATAAAAAATAAGTACTAAATTTAAAGAGGTTTAAATAATGGAATGGATGAATATCGATAAAATTTACAAACTTGTTGTTAATACTCGTCTAGGTGTATTTGGAAAAGAACAGAATAAATTAGTCAAATCTAATATAACTTCAGGTTTAGAAAAAATAAAGGAACTAAAAAGTAATTGTTTGAAAAATGATTTCAGTAAGCAAGGCACTTATACTATAGAGTTATTTGATAATATTTTAGAAACTGAAGCAAAAATATTAAATATAATAGGAATACTTTCGTATGCACAATTTGATAAAAATAATGACTTCAATACGTATCTCTCAAATGATGGTAAGTATGCTTTTAAAGAATATTTAGAGAGTATAGAATATTATGCTACTGACTATTATGAATTAGGAATTCTTCCAAGTTTTTATGTTAAATATGTTCAAGATATTGAATGTAAGTAATATGTTATTAAGTATGACACACTAAATGAGTACATTTTATTTAATGGTCTATTAAAAGAAAAAGTGCATTAATTTTTTTCGATAAACATATAAATTTAAAATAAAAGTATGGAAATAAAAATTTTTTGTATAAGTATCTAAGAATGTAGCAGGATTAATGAATTAATCTAAAAGAATACATTAAAAAAATAAGAGAAGTACGATAATAAGAAAAAGATGGCTAGTTTCCCAATTTTTAATTCTCTTCATTAGATTATCTAACTTCGAACACTGTATTATACAGGATTATAATTCTTTGATTCTATTTTTCTTAAGTAATATACCGAATAATTGCAGAAAAAAGTAGGAAATAACAAATTCTTTGAGTGATTCCAAAAAGTATATATAATAAAATAAGCAAACTAATAAGATTATTCGTTTCAGTTATTTTGTCAGATAGATTTCTCGCTGCTATTTATTTTATTAAGCTATATTTAGTTTGTTTTTAGATTAGTAGTCAAAATAAAATGCTGTTATACAAATAATAAGTTTCAGTAATATATTTGTGTAATTAAACTTTAATAGAAGACTCCTCTATCGTTGATAAAATAGAGGAGTTTTCTATTAAATATTTATTTAAATAAATATATAAGAATTTATGTTAGACCATAGATTGTACATATAAACTTTGACTCTTTTTCAATCAGGACTGAAGAATCAATTATGATTCTTCAGTCCCATAAATTGTAGAGCCTAAATTTTTTGATACAAGAGAAAATGACAAGATATGATGTTTTCTAAAATAGTATTTATTGGTAATTGTGTTTTATAAGTATTGTAATCTTTTTTATTTCCTTTTATCTTTCGAAATTGGTATGGTTGATATGTGGGGGAATTTTTATATAAAAGGGGAGTTTCTAATGATTGAACAATATGTAGAGAAGGATATTTTGAGGCAAATAAAATTGGTAGAATATTTGTTGGATAATGATAAGCTTCGAGTATCTGATTTAGCGAAACATTTTTCGGTTTCTAATCAAACCATCTTTAATGATATAGAGAATATCAATGTGACATTAGAGGGAAAAATGCAGCTAGTTAATCATCATGGGTATGTGTCGTATTTCAAATTAGAAAAAGAGAAAAGCAATTATTCTTTGTTGCGAAGAATGTATAGCGAATCTAAATTTTTACGTATTTGTGCACGATATAGTTTGAACCAAATCAATTATACAGAATTAGAATACCATGAGTTTCTTTCCGTATCGACTATATTCAAGTTGAAAAGAAGAGTAGAAAAGCTATTGGATGAAATGTCTGTTATCCAAGATAAAGAAACTAAAACAGTTCATGAACTGAACTTTCGTTACTTTGTTTTGGCAGTATGGATGCGTTGTGATTTATTAGATGAGTATGTTGATCCAAACTTATGGAATCAATGTCAAGATTTGGTAGAGTTATTCCAAAAGGAATTGGCCAATGAGTTTATGGAGATCGATCATGATTTATTGATGAAAGGGATCTATTTATCGACCGTAAGGATGGAAGCTGGTTATAAACTTCATGTAGAATCACTCTTTTTAACAGCAAAAAAACATCCTTATTTCCAACCAGTTTGAGAGTTATTCCAAAAAGCCTTTCCTAAGAAAGAAATTCCAATAGAGGAAGGGGTATTTTTGACTCTGTTATTGGCTTTGATGCCATTAAATACCTGTAAATATCAAATCAGTCAACTTTTTTATACAAAAGAACAAGAATGGATTCGTACAGTATTTCCAGAAATAGAACAGCTGATTTTATTGTTTGAACAAAAATTTCAGTTACCTTTGAAGGGGAAATTTGAATTTGAATATGCAGTATCCAGCTTTAGTTTGTCCTTAATTTGGAATGCACAATCATTTTTACTGAAAAAGCACGTGTATTTAACACGCGAACAACAATTACTCAAAACACGATTACGTCAGGTAATCTTGGAATGGCAGAAACACTACTATCCTCAAGCGTTTCCTTTAATGGAACGTCCTTTGGATCTCTTTTGTCTACAAGTTTGTCCAACGTTAATGGAAAAACCAAAATACAAGCAGCTGATTCTTGTAATAGCTCGTGATGAAGCCACGCATATTCTTTATCGAGAAAATTTGATGCGTCATATTTATGAAGAAGAATTTGAAGTTGATGATACGATGTATTATACATTGGAATCGATTCCTAATTATTTAAAAGAATCAATTATTCTTTGTGATCGAAATGTTGTAAAAGATTATGTAAAAATACCCCGATTGAAGCATGTGTATTTTCTATCAAACAATCATGTGAATCAAGACTTGAAAATGATTACAGATCAACTCAAGCAACGGCTTTCTGAAAAAAATACCCCTATTGCATCAACAATAGAGGAACATTCTACTAGAAATTCTAATAAACCTAGTAGTTAGATAATAAAAAAGTAATTCGTTTTACGTAAATAATAGTATACTAATTGTATTTTTAAATATGGAACTTATTCTTCATTTTATTATTTGTTAATCTTGGTTCTAGTTTACTACTTTAAAAGCACTACAGATTTCGTCAAAAAATACGAATTAGCTCAAGTAGAAAAAAATTCCTCTATTGTTGATACAATAGAGGAATTTTTTTCTAGAATTTCCATCTAGTAAGCCTAGTAGATATGTGAGAAAAGAATAATCCATTTAATATGAAATTAATAATAACATATAAAATTCAATTTCGACAATATATATTATTATTTTTTTGTTGAAAATATAGAGGATCTATTGTTTAAATTACATTTTTTTTGTAATTATTTATCATTACATATATTGTTTTATTGATAAATATTTGATAATCTTAAATCACTCCAAAAATCATAAGATTATAAGATATTTTCCATAGCATAAGCATATAGGAAGCTCCATATCCCTGAAAACTGCTCTTTTTAGAGTAGTTTTTTTATTATTGTTTTTAGATACAGTTCGAGCTATCGTAGCGTGTGAAACAAAAAACACTTGCTATGCCGTGAGAGGAAATAAAGAATTCTACCAAAAATCCCTACAACTCGTAAAAATATAATTGTTCAGGTCATATTTTTACGAGTTGTAGGGCTAAAAATGGCTAATAAAACAAATAGTTTAGCCCATTACAAAGTGGATGTGTAAATACCATTTGTATTTATACCAAAGTATAGAAGAAAAATAATTTATAATCAATATCTAGCCAGTATTCAGGAGAACATCAAGAGATTGTGCAAATATAAAGGAGTAGAAATAATCGAAGGATATATGATACTAGACCATGTTCATTTGTTATTGATTATTCCATCAAAAATTAATTTTTAAAGTTTTAAGGGATATTTAAAAAGAAAAAGTGCAGGAATGGTTTTCGATAATCTGGATATACAAGAGTGTGCTGCCTAAGGGGGGTAAGGATAGCACTAAGAAATTGCAGTCACTTTTCGTACTAAAATCCAAAAGTGATAGAGCCTTTTAAATAATGGAAAAACTGGAGATAAGATAAAAAAATACACTAAAATATCATTATTAGATATTTTAACGTAGTTATCCGAAACTTAAGATGGTATTTTAGAATTTGATTGATCTGAAATTATGGTAGTAAATGATTGTTATTTTAAAATGACTTATTTATTTGGCTAAGAAAAATTCGTTTTCTTTTTTGCTTACGAGGAAATACGTTAATTATTCCGAAAAGTGAAATTTTAAGTAATAAAACAAATATTAAAAAATAAATAAAATTCGTAGAAAATAGCTCCTATATATTTATTATTTCAGTATAAATCAAAAATTTTTGTGTAAATAAATCAATAGTATTTATATTTATGTTTTTATTTGATTAAGATATATATAATAATAACAAAAAATATAAAATTAAAGCTATATCTATAAATACTATGAATATGCTATTATTTATTTACACCAAACGAATTATTCTTTTATTATCTTATTATTAGGCTTACTAGAATTTCTAGTAAAATGTTCCTCTATTGTTAATGCAATAGAGGGATTTTTTTCAGAAAACTGTTGCTTGAGTTGATCTGTAATCATTTTTCAAATCTTGGTTCATATGATTAAATATACATGCTTCAATCTGGGTATTTCTATTTAATCTTTCACAATATTTCGATCACAAAGAATGGTTGATTCTAACGTATAGTACATCTGATGTATCAAATTTTCTAGATACAGAGTATGTGTAGGTTCGTCACATACTGTTACAAGAAATAGTTGCATATAACAATATGTAATTAAAATTTATATATTGTCGAGGAAACTTTACCATTTATTCATCAAGAAAAAAGAATTTATAGGAGAAAAGATGATTTATCCTACCTCACTGTTAGATAATTTATTTGAAAAAATCAAAAATAAACAATTAGAAGGTTTTTTACCTGGATATGGTAATGAAAATGCTAAAATAATGCTTATAGGAGAAGCTCCTGGAAAGACTGAAGTTATGACGAATATTCCTTTTAGTGGTAAATCTGGAAAAATATTAGACAATTATCTAGAAGGAATAGGTCTATACAGAAAAGACATTTATCTTACCAGTACACTTAGAAGTAGACCATATAAAATAAAATACTGCTCTAAAGGTATAACTTTTCCTAACCGTAAACCCACATCTTATGAGCTAATTACTTTTAGCCCTTTATTAGACTTTGAGATAAAAGAAGTCAATCCCAAAATGATTATTACCTTAGGAGATACAGCTTTAAAAAGAATTTTAAATAAAAAATATAAAATTTCATCCATGCATGGTCAATTATTATACACAAGAATAAAAAAATTAGACTCTAAAAAACAGTTATATACTTATACCAGAAATAATTATTACGTATTTCCATTATTTCATCCTGCTTCTATATTTTATAATCCAAAATTAAAAAATACTATAAGTAATGATTTAAATTATTTAAATATGGTACTTGATCATTTAAATTTAAGATAATATCTAAAATATTTAGATTCTAAAGACAACAGTATCAGTTTTCTCTTTGCTAAGAATTTAGATTAATGTTTTTGTCTATTTTTTATAAAAGATACAGCCAGATAAAGTTATCAATTTTGTAAAATTCATTGTGGCAAAACATACTCAATTATTTCTTTTCTGTTTTATATTTTTCGCGATTGTACACTGTATGGAGTAAATGCTCTGTTTCATCTAAGTAGTCTTCCCAAATGTGTCGGTATATTTCTTTTTGGTGTTTCTGGCTTTTTGTACAATTTTTCAATAATAGACAACTTTTACAAATAAAAGATGTAGATACATATTTTTAATTGTTAATAAGTTTGTTAGCGCAGGTTATTTGTTTGTAACGCAAGGTTACATAGGCAAAGAATAAGTAGAGCACAGTGTAAAGTTTATCTGTCAGGAGTGGTTCTTATGTTGTATGTTGGAATAGATATTGCAATCACAAGAATGACTTATCTGTTATTAATACTGAAGAAAAGATATTTATCCGTCATCTTCAGATCGAAAATAACAGTGAAGGATTTACGAATTTTCAAATGACGCTTGCGAATCTGCAGAAAACAAGACGCAAAGGTAGCTATACTCCGTAATTAAAGAATTTGCCAAAAATCAAAACTTGCGAAAAACAAAAACGATGAAAAAGACACCATGAAGATTACTCGAAAACTACATATCTTGATAAACAACGTTTTACCACCCAACCTTTGATAATTAAGTTGAAGTATTTAATTCGACATACAATCAGATTAAAAGAGTACTGTATTTGAAAAAAATTAAGTTACATCCGCATTTTATATATTCTATTTCTTTTCAGAGCTGTTATCTTCTTTTTGTTCTTCTTTTGCGAAGCACCAATTCTATGTGTAAGCATTCTTAAAAGAATAACCCTCTGCTAGAAAACTAAAAACACTAGTGCTAGCGTTAGAATTTGAAATACTTCAAACCATTGATGTCATTCAGTACCTTACAACTATGCGAGACGCAGCAGATAAGGAAGTTGATCGATTAATAAGTGAAATCGATTCACCTATTTTAACGATTTTTGGTATTGGTTTTAAATAAGGGAGTGTCATTCTAGCCGAATTTTGAGATATTAATAATTTCCGTTCTCCGAATCAATTACTGGTCTATACAGGTGCAGAACCTTCAGTCCCTTCAGTTTCTACTTCTGAAATGAATCAAGACTGAAACTGGTCGAATAATCAAACGAGGTTCTTCTCAATTACGTTAGTCCTTACATAAAGCACTATTTGGTCACCGTCTATGCGCGTTTCTATTTCCAGAAAAAATAGCTGAAGGAAAATACTACAACTCGCACTCAGTCATATTGTTAAAAAGCTGCTGCGGATCATTTACCAACTACTGAAAGATAATAAAACTTATGAAGAGCAGAAAATGATTGTTAACTGACCTTTTCAAAAATTCTCTTTGCCTAAGTTTTTTTGCCATACTTCAAAGCATATCCAAACAACTACGTTATTCAAGCTTTTCATTTTGTGATTGACTTAATATAGTTTGTCTTTCTACCACTTCCTGACGACTGGTTGAATCAAAAAGAGGGAATCCTTACCTCCAAAATTTCTTCATAAATAAATCTAGCACCAACTACTCATTTGATAATAATGATAAATATTTGTTTAAATAAATCATTTTTTCTGAAATGCTTACCCAAATGTGAAAAATCAGGAACTTTATCAATTAAAATAATTCCAAGAAATAAACAATAAGCTGGTCTTGTTTCAACTTCTTTAATGGTCTAATGTATTGAACGAATATATATTTTTTCTCGAAACTAAGTCTTTTCTTTAATTGTAACAAAAAACTGTAGGCAAAGAAAAAATTTCTTTGCCTACAGTCTAAAACTGATCTGTTTAGAACAGTTTTTTAGAGGTACGACGTTTCTTATATGATAATATAACAAACTTGCATACTTTATTTTGGAGTAAATCAATAATATCAAATATCGATACATAACACAATTATTCTTTTAGCAAACACATATATATAAAATGTTATTTTATAACATTTAACAAACATTTTTAATAACTAAAAAATGTAAGTATATATGTAGTTTTTTATATATTTTCAATGTACCATTTACTTTTCTATAATTGTTTTTCAACATGGAATAAAATATAGACAAAATAGTGACACTACTATTATTAAATTAATTGATTAATTCTTTTAAATAATTAGGAGTCTATTCTAACGTGTAGTACATCATATAATCAACTTCAAATTTTTCTTCAAATAATAAAATCAGTTGTTCCACTTCTGGTAATACTGTACAAATCAATTCTTGTTCTTTTGTATAAGAAAGTTTATTACAGGTATTTAATGGCATCAAAGCCAATAACAGAGTCAAGAATGACAGATATCAGACGTAACAGTTACTTTTTATGTTTCGATGTTTATGACGAATAAAAAAGATCAAATAACATAAATGTCTAATATTTGTTAACATTAATTATAAATAGAAATAGAAGGAGGAATAGTAACATTTTGAAAATAAATAAAAAAATAGTATTACTTACTTTACTTGTAGTTATTGCTAGTCTTTATTCTTTTTTATTTTTTAAAAATGCACAAAAAATCTCAACAACGGGGGATCTATCCTTTCATTTTTCTAGAATAAAAGGATTAACATCTGTATTATCAGGTCCGGTAAACTTTAGTACATTTAATAATTATGGTGGAGGAGTAAATTTCTTTTATCCTTATCTCACATTATTTCCAGCTGTAATTTTTTATTGGGTTACAAATAACTTGATTTTAAGCTATATTTTGTATGTTTGGGTTCTTAATGTTTGTACAATCGTGGTAATCTATCATTATGGAAAAAATTTTTTCAAAAGCATAGACGCTGCTTTTATGTTCAGCTGCCTATATAGTTTTTACGGTTATCGTTTAATTGATATATATCAGCGTTCAGCAATATCAGAAGCAATTGCTTTGACAATTATCCCAGTCGTTTTGTACTACACATACTGCCTTATTTTTGAAAAGAAAAATTGTGTGATTTGTTTAGCTATTAGTATGAGTTTACTCATTTATACTCACGTTATTTCTACTTTCTTGAGTGTGTTTGTTATAGGAAGTATATTCATAGGAACCATTATTTCTAATATAAAAGATAAAAAAGCAATTTTTTATTTAATAATAAGTATGTTAAAAGCTATCAGTTGGACAATTCTGTTAACTGCTTATGTTTGGTATCCTATGTTACAGCAAGTATTATACCAAAAAATTAATCGACCTTTTACTACAAATCTTCAAAAAAGAGCATTAGACTTATCTGAAAGCTTAATTGGTTCGATAAATAATGATCTAACAACATTCACTATGGGATCAATTGGAATGATATCATTGATTCTCCCAATTTTCTTTTTTAAGAAATTTGGTATGAAAGAAAAAGTCATTTATTTTTTTACAATAATTACTTGGTTCTTATCAACTAATCTTTTTCCGTGGAAAGTTTTACAAAAAACACCTTTTCTGTTGATACAATTCCCTTGGAGAATTCTGGGATTGCAAGTATTATTTGGTTCATTGATTTTAACTTTAGTATTTTCTAAATGGAGAATGGATAGGAGAAACAGTATATATAGTATTGTAGGAATACTTATTTTGCTTTTTGTTGTAACTATGGCAACGGAAATAAACTATTCACAAAAAATTGAATCGTATAAAGGTAATTTGATTATGACAAAAAAAGATGTTACCCGTTATACTACCTCATGTACTGTAGGACTTTATGATTATGCTCCATTAAATGCATTGAAATATAAACAACATTTAAAAAAACATGAAGTGAAAATTGGAAACAAATGGGAAAAGTCAACTTATAAAGTTTACAATTCAAAAATAGTATATGTAGTAGAAGGCGCTGAGGACTTAAAAGTCACATTACCAGTATTTAATTATTGGGGAACAGTCGTAAAAATAAATGGAAAAAAAACAAATTTAGAAAATGACAATGGTTTAGTATCTATTAAAAGTAATAGAGGATTAAATATAGTTGAAGTTTCATCAACTTATCCAATAACAATGATTTTATCTTTATTCATAAGCTTAGGAACTCTATTATTCTTGTTTGTACGTTATTTATTTTATAAAGTAAAACTATTGCATAAAGAAGATTATTAGATTATATTAACAAAACTAAAGCAAAAAAGCTCTTTGGAAAATTTGGAGGAAATTATTTATCCTATCTTATCTATTTAAAAGACAATTATTTTATCCTTGAGTAAGATTTAGAAGTTGGTATTATATTTCAAGAATATGAGCACAATATCTTTATTTTAGGATATCCAATTGGGAATTCAAAAAACATATTTGAGTTTCTAAATAGACTCTTAATTATGGCAGAAATAAAAGGAAAATATCTTATTTTTTATCAAGCATCTATAAGGTTTTTTAATTATTACAATGAATTAAATTTTAGTATGTTTAAATTAGGTGAAGAAGGAGTAATTGACTTAAAAAATTGGTCGTTATCAGGAAAAAGCAAAGGAGGATTTCGATCGACTTGGAATCAAGCAGACAAACTGGGATATAAATTTGAAACAATTGATCCTCCATTTGATAGTTATGTCTATCAGGAATTAGAAGATATTTCGAATGAGTCGTTAGCTGAACGATCAGAAATGACATTTTCTGTAGGAAAATATGCGGAATACTATAAATCACTCCTCTATAGGAGTGATAAAAGAAGGTAGTAGGATCATCGGTTTTGTGTCTCTTATGCCGACTAATAACAGCACATACCATATCTGTTGATTTGATTCGTTGGAAAGAAAATTCAAATATTGTCATGATGGATATACTTTATCTTAAAATATTACAATCGTCTCAAGAGGAGCGATTCAGTCCATTTAATTTGGGAATGGCATCGTTATCTCGTTCCTATGAGAATACAAACACATAGAAAGATACGATTTTTTCTAGTGTACATTCTAATTCGAAACAGTTTTATTTCTTTTAAAGGATTACAAAAATATAAAGAAAAGTTCAAACCAAATTGGCAAGAAAATATGTAGTCTACAACAAAAAATCATTGTTTAAAGCATTATATTCTTGTTATTGCATTATTCACGAAAAAAAGTAATACATCAAATAACAATTATATTAAAAAAATAGTGGAACTGAATAAACTAGTCAATGAAATCTCCATAAGTAGTCTGAACTGTTAATAAAATTTAAATAATATAAACTTATGTTAAAATTACTTCGAAATCATGAACGTTATATGATTTCGGAGTACTTTATTGTTAATAGAAAACGTAATTTTTTATAGATATTAGGTTGTCAAGCTCTAGAATTATTCGATCTACTGTCCTAACGTATAATGATACCATCTGTTTATACTTTCCTTGTTGCTCAATAGATATACAAAACAATCAAGGTGGTTTTACTGATTAATTCATATACTTAATTTTTTATTCTCCTATTATTGGATAACTAATTAATTGCTCACTATCTAAATTCTCTCTATTTAGAACTACTGCCGTAATTTGGCTATTTTGATATGTTCGGTAATAATAAATACCCTTATCCATATTACAACAGGACGAATAGATTGTATATTCATATTCTCCATCACCTACATTACACAATCCCTTTTGTTGTTCAACAGATCCAAGAATATGAAAAAATTGACTAATACTTTCAGACTCAGAGCTACCAGATACTGAGTTGAGTTTAGTAAAAGTTGCTTTAACAAACCGAGAAACTGATGACAAATCTCCAGGTAATCCAATTCCCCCCATCCCACGACTATAATCTTGCAAATCGATTTTATTTGAAAAATTATTTTGGGGATTTTTGCTTGATAATACGCGATAATTATTCAAATTAAATAATTGATAATTAAACGAAGAATTATTGGTCAAAACGCCTACAGGATTATCATAGATATACAGCCCATCTGTTATATTTTCAATAACTATTGACTGATTTTTATCTGCTAATAGCCAATGTAATGGTGATAACGGGAGTTCTTCGCTAAAATTAATATTTGCTAAATTGATACTTTCTAGTCTTTTTTTAGCTTCTTCTACAGTTGCACATTGCCCTAAAATTCAAGGTATTAACTCGAAAGGGGAGACATTTTCTTTTCCTGATTGTATTGTTTGATAGTCTGCATAGCCAGCAAAGTTTAATCCTGCCATACTTAGCCCCTTTTCGTTTGTAGCATCATAATAAAGTGGATAACTTGCTATTCCAGCTGCAATTCCAATTATGGCATAATGTTTGTCTAAGTTATTGACCTTTCGAAATCCCAATGGATAATTTCTTGGAGTGATAGTAATTGCTTCATTGTAAGACACCTCGTAATCAAAGTTTCTTCCAAAATAATGATCCTTGGTAATATAAGTAATAGATGTACACATATTAAAATCCTCCGATAAATAATTAACCGTATTTATTAGACTATTTAGAACATGTTAAGAATAGTAACTATTTATTAGTGGAACAACATCTCTTATGATAAATAATTATAAAAAATATTAATTTAAAAAGTATATTACTAACATTTTTAAACAAACCAAGGATGTTTAGAAACAACTTATTCTTTTATTATTTACTTATAGAACTGCTATTATTCTTTATAATCACTTGTGTAATAGAAAAAGAAGCTAAAAATAGGATAAATAGCACCTAATAACCAATACAAAGGAAAAAATGGCTTTTATGATTTTGTTAAATTTATTAAAAAATATAAATAAAAACAAAAAAAATAAAATAGCATATATAGTCAAAAAAGTAGATAATAAGTATTATAAGATTATGTCATATGGATAGGTTCAATCTCTTTCTTTTTTAAGTAATTGTAAAATAAAAAAATTCTTCTATTTGGTTAATAAATAGAAGAATTTTTTTATTCAGAAGATAAATGTCCTATTTATGTCAATATTTAAAGAACGTCAAACTTTATATCAAGTAACAAATTGAACTATATTAAATTTTAACAAAACTATATAATACTATTTTTAATTATATGTCAGAAGAAATATCATAACAAAAAACGGTTAATACTTCAGAAATTATAGGTAAAAGTATTGCTATTAACCTAACGTTGAAGATATAGCTATTGAAGATAATGATTTACTTGAAACCAAATAAATGTATTTTCTTAAATCATGAATTTACAGAACTTATCAATAACTGTATTAATTACCTCAAATTATAAGATATGGTGTTCTTCAAAATCTTAGATGGTAAGTTTTAATAATCGGTTACTTAGTGGTTAGTTAAAGAAAGGAAATTCTTTTAATATAGACAAAAGTAACGAAGATAATATCCAGTGTTAAGAATTTATATCAATTTAAAAGGATGATCATAATTTAAAATAGTTAGCACAATACAAAAAATAAAGTACTACCAACTAAGGGTAGTACTTTATTTTTTGTATTTAAATTATATTAGTGTGCAATATTATACTACCAATAAACTACCATTTATTAGTAGTATAATATAAATAAAATAAGTGACTCCTTTATTAATTACGTTTAGTTTTTTTACAGGAAAAATTTAACGATATAGCTAATAATATAAATGAAGTCATTAAAACTTATTGTTTTTAATGATATAATGTATTTTTTATACTTTTGAGATTATAAACTTCTCGTAAAATAATAAAAAAATACTTTGTTAATGACAAACGTGTTAGCTCTTTTAATCATGTGTTCTTTATTTCACTTTGTAGTAAGGAGAGTCCTTAGTATATTATTCAAATTTAAATTTAATATAAATTAATTATGTAAACTAGGGGTTCTAAGAACTTCTACGGAGATCTGACCGTCTAAATTTTAAACAAAGGCTTAGAATCTTCATATAAGAAAAGGAAATTTTTTCGCATAAAAAATCAGAATATTCTGAGTTAATAAAATGATATAAAATCATAAACTAAACCCCTTGATTTCATTGACTTTTAAAAGTTTATATATATAAGTTCATGATTATGGTAAAATACATACATAATCATAAACTCAGAATATTTTTAAGAAGGGAAACAGTAGTGAGCTATAATGTACAACCATTAAGGACAAATGAAGAGATACAAGATTTTCAGTTTTGGCTAAGAAGAACAAGCAATCCGGAAAGAGATAGTTTTTTATTTTTGTTTGGAATCAATAATGGGTTACGTATGTCAGATATTATAGGATTAAAAGTTGGAGATATACGAGGTAAAAGTAAGCCTATTATTGTTGAACATAAAACAGGTAAGCGAAAACCGATTTTTATAGATAATTTGAGAGAAGAGATTTTATTATATACTGAAGGTAAAGAAGAAAATGATTGGTTATTTCCAAGTCGGCAGCAAGGTCGACATATAACAAGGGATCGTGTCTATCAGATATATGCGGATATAGCAGAAAAATTAGGAAGAGATGATATAGGAACACATACCTTAAGAAAAACTTTTGGGTATCACTACTACAAGAAAACTAGAGACATTGCTACCTTAATGTTTATTTTTAATCATAGTTCTCAATCGATTACTAAAAGATATATTGGAATAACAGAAGACGAAATCGGCGCTTCTTTAAAAGGCTTTAAACTAGGTGTTTAGTAAGTACATGATTGTAACAAAAATTAAGATATTGAATCAATCATCCTATTTCAAAAAGAATTAAAAACCTCCAAGATATTCTTGAAGGTTTTTTAGTTAGTTGAACTTCTTAAAATCAATGAAAAACAAACTTTTCAAAATTGTTTTTTTCTAATAAAATTCCAGAGATAAACATTTTTAAAGTATATCGTTTAGTTCTTCTAATAGTTCCATCTCTAATAAGTGAAATTTTTGCTTTATAAAATTCTTTTCTGTAAGCTAATTCGTATAAAAATTTTAGGACTTTTTTTCGAGATGTTGTATTATTGACATTTATCTTTTGCAAATTAGGATATTTTTTATTGAATTCATTTGGTCTTTCCAATTCTTCAAGTTTAAGTCGTTTTTTATTTTCCTTTTCTTCTTGTACTAAATATTATTCATATTCGGAAACAGTCATACCGTAGTTTTAGACGCCTTATTTTTTTGTACTCTTCCTCTAACATAAATGGCTGTTCCTATAGCTAAGCATCTTGTATTATAAGTAATTGTTCAAAGAAAACTACTGGGGTTGATTTCATCATTGATACTATTCGGGAGAAGGAAATTGATCATGAGCAAACTACTTAGTTTAATTGCAGGACCTAATAGACAATTCGCAGTGAACCAAAAATTACCATTGAAGCAGTGGTTATTTGGAATAGTAGGAACCAAATTAGATAAAAAAGCAAAAAATTTGTTGTAGAAAAACAATTATATTCTAATCCACAATTAAAGGAAAAAGAAAAATAAAGTTACTGACTATTATATGTATAAAAATAGTAAACCACATTTAATCAATGATAAAGAATTTGAACAATTGATTAAAGATAAAAGTAATCATTTCGAGAAAATTTATCAAGAATAATAAATAGAAATTAAGAACATTGCTTATACAGCAATTTTTTTATATAAAATTAGGAGAGGATTTGAATGGAGAAAGTAGAAAAAAAGTATGATATCATGATTGATCATAATCGTTTAATTGAATTGGAATTTAAATCTAATCAAGCTTCTAAAGAATAATGGGCAAACGATGAAGGATAGCGTAAGATAAATAGCAGTTTGCTTCTCTCTAATGATCAATTTTAAATTAGGTAGTTGATCACATGGTAAAAAAGTTAAGACATAAAGTATTATGACAAGAATATGAAGTGAATTTATGATTTGCATTTTTTATGGACGAATATATTTAAAAAATTTTTTGGTTAATTTCAATAGGGATAACTCAGTCTTTAAAGAGAAAATGAAATATTGTAATACTACGTAATTTCACAAAAAATATATTTACGATTATGATGCTAAAAATAACTTTTATGAATTCAAAATCTATGTTTATGAAATCCGGTTTCATATTCTATGAATTTAAAATTTTGGGTGACAAAAACGTTAGTTAAAATAACTTAAATGTAAGTTATTTTAATATAAATAATGTGCTACCATTCTAAATAAGAACAATTATATATTGTTCAAAAATGAAAGAAGGAATGAAGTATGGAAAAATTAACTGTGAAAGAAATGTCTCAAGTAGTTGGCGGAAAGTACTATGGTAACGGAGTATCATGTAATAAAAAGGGATGTAGTGTTGATTGGGGAAAAGCTATTGGTATTATTGGAAATAATGCTGCTGCTAATTTAGCTACTGGCGGAAAAGCAGGGTGGAAAGGTTAATTTAGTCATTTTGTTTTGTATATGAATACATTTTCGAACACTCATTCATTAAAATATATGGATGAGTATTCATATTTATAGGTGATTTTTTGAGAATAAAATTGATAAAACAATATAATGAAGTTGACTGTGGTATTGCTTGTATGCAGATGATCTTAAATAACTATCATTCATGGGTTTCTGTAGAAATATTAAGAGACTTAACAGAAACTGATTCTGAAGGTACCAGTGCATTAGGGATAGTGAGCGGTTTTTCTAAAGTAGGGATAAATTGTGAAGCATATAAAGCTCGCAATAATGTGTGGAAAGAAAATAAGTTTAATTATCCAGTAATTGCTAACATAGTAACAGATAATCAATATCTTCATTATTGTATTGTATACGGCGTAAAAAAAAATAAATTATTAATAGCTGATCCTGCAATTGGAAAATACAAAGAATCGATAGAAACATTTGATAAAAAATGGACTGGTGTTATTTTAGTACCTAAAAAAATGCCTAATTTCCAAGCTATAGATAATAAATCAAAAAGTATCTTTTCATCAATAAAGTTGTTAAAAAAACAATATAAAAAATTATTATTTGTAACATTTATTTCATTTATAATAACGATTATAGGGATACTATCTAGTTATTATTTTAGAATTTTGATAGATTGGTTGGTTCCTGATAGAGATTTTTTAAATCTTTTTATGATATCAATTAGTTATATTATAGGTATATTTATAACAACAATATTTGAAATAGCCAGAAGATATATTTTAGAAAAATTAGGGCAAGATGTAGGTAGAGATATTTTATTTAAATATTTAGAACATATTTTTGTTTTACCTGTTTCCTTTTTTTCTAAAAGGAAAACTGGAGATATAGTATCTAGATTCTCTGATGCTAATAAAATCATAGAAGCTTTAGCTAGCTTTACAATATCTATTTTATTAGATTTAAGTTCAGTTATAGTTGTAGGGCTGATACTGATTAACATTAATAAACAATTGTTTTTAATAACTTTAAGTTCTATACCTTTTTATATTATAATTATTTTAGGATCGAATAAAAAGATGATTCGATTAAATGTAGAAGAGATGCAAAAGAATTCAATATTAGATTCAAACTTTATTGAATCATTAAACGGTATATATACTATAAAAGCACTTTGTAGTGAGAAAAAAATTGTAAACCAAATATATAAAAGTTTAAATGATTTTTTTGATGTATCATTAAAACGAAATATGTATGATTCTGTAACTCAAAATTTAAAAATAATGATATCTTTTTTAACGTCGGCGTTTGTATTGTGGATTGGTTCATATGATATTATTAATGGTAAAATTACAATAGGAGAATTAATATCTTTCAATTCATTATCTATATTTTTCTCTGCACCTATACAAAACATAATAAATCTACAAGAAAAATTTCAAAAAGCACAAGTGGCAAATACTCGACTTAATGATGTATTTTCTATAGATCATGAAGACAAAGATAAGCTTATTCATTTGGAAAGATTACCTGAAAATTCAATAATTACATTTGAAAATGTATATTTTACTTATTCTTCCAAATATTCTAACGTATTAGATAATATAAATCTTTCTTTACCTCTAAACAAAAACATAGGAATAAAAGGTTATAGTGGGGTGGGAAAGTCAACTTTAGCACAACTTCTAGCTGGATTTTATGTACCAGATAGCGGGAAAATTTGTATAAATGAGAAAAATATTGAAAATATTAATAGAAAAGACTTACGTAAATTAATTACTTATGTTCCTCAAGAATCTTTTATTGTGAGTGGATCTATTAAAGATAATTTAGTTTTAGGTTTAGAAAGTGTCCCTAATGAAAAAGAATTTGACAAAGTATTGAAAGATACTTGTTTGTGGAGTTTTATTAATGAGCTTCCTCTGGGTCTTGATACGTACCTAGAAGAAAATGGAACGAATTTATCAGGTGGTCAAAAGCAAAGAATAGCTCTAGCAAGAGTTTTATTATCAGAAAGTAAAGTTTTATTGTTAGATGAAGCTACGAGTGCTCTAGATTCTAAAACTGAAATGCGAATTTTTGATAAGTTATTAACATACTCTAATAAGACATTAATAATGATATCCCATAACCTTAACTTAATAAACAAGTGCGATTTGATAATTGATTTAGATAAAAAGTGACTTCGAGAAATTATAATAAAATTATTTAAAAGTAAATTAAAATCAAGGAGGATTAATAAATGAGTAATTTAAAATGGTTTTCTGGCGGAGATGATCGAAGCAAAAGAGCAGAAATAATTATTACTGAATTATTAGATGATTTAGAGACAGATTTAGGAAATGATTCCCTTCGAATGGTATTGCAAACCTACCTTGGAAATCTGAAAAATGAAGGAACTTCAGTACCTTTAATTTTAAGTCGTATGAATTTAGAAATATCAAATGCAATAAAAAAAGACGGTGTATCTTTAAATGCAAAGCAATCAAAAAAATTAAAAGAATTGATGTCTATATCTAATATAAGATATGGTTATTAGTAATTTCCTTATTTCTTATATTAAATTAAAGATAATTAAATGAATAATAATTATACTTTAATATCTAAAATTATATGAAATATTTGGAAAACTATGAAATTTAAGTGTTCGCTAATAATTATTTCCTACTTTCAAGCTATTTGTAAACAAAAAGCAAATTTATTGACCCGTAAGGTCTAGGTGTGACCTTTATGACTAAGAGTAGAAATCAATCTGTTACAGATTTTGTAACAGAAAACCTCAAAAAAGTATATTTTTTAGAATTAGATTTCTAATGTGCATTTTTTGAGTATTAAGGAGCAAGTATACAAAAATTTATGAAGCTGATTAAATTTGAATAAAAATATGCAGGAACGCTACTATTTTTAGTAGTGTTCTTTTTTATATTTGAATAAAAAATGAGGTGTTTAAATGGTAGTTATAACAAAAAATGAATTAATGAAATTAGGTTATGGGAAGTATCAGTCTGAAAGAATCATACGACAGGCAAAAGCAATTATGGTTTCAAAAGGCTATACCTATTACGAAAATAGAAGATTAGGACTAGTACCTGTTGAATCTGTAGAAGAAGTTTTAGGTATGAAGATAGAGGTAGAGGAGGATTTTCAGAATCATGGTTAATTTTAAAAAAGATAAAAACGGGAAATATTATTTTACTGCTAGTTTGGGATTCGACAAACGAACAGGGAAAAGAGTACAAAAAAAACGTAGGGGATTTAAAACAATTAAAGAAGCAAAAAAAGCGTATGCCGAACTTATTTCTAATTATGGAAAAGAAGCAGAAACTTCTCAAAGTACTATGTTGTTTGAGGAGTTTTTTTATAAATTATTCCTACCTTATTATCAAGGGAAAGTGGAAGAAAGAACATATAAAAATCGGTTATCTACAATCAAAAAAACTTTTTCTTATTTCTTTAAAATGGAGTTAAGAGAAATACGTCCAATTGACATTCAAAAGTGGCAAAATAATTTATTGAGCAAATATAAAAACTCTTATGTAAGCAACATATATGGGATTTTTCAGATGTCATTAGATCGAGCAGTTGTTTTGGGACTACTTGAAAAAAATCCTGCAAAAGTTATTGGAAATGTGAAGAAAAGGAAAACTACAGTTGATTTTTGGACAAAAGAAGAACTTGAAAAAGTTATTTCAACTTTTTATATTGATGATTTGTACCAACATTTTGGTTTTATTTGTATTTGGTTACTTTTTATGACCGGTATGCGTTTGGGAGAAGCCACTGCATTAACTTGGAAAGATATTGATTTTGAAAATAAAAACTTGCGTGTGAATAAAACACTCTATTATAAGAGAGCCAAAACCTATGAGTTTGTAGAACCCAAAACAGCTTCTAGTATTCGTACAATCGAACTAGACGACGATACAATTACCTTTTTAAAAGCTTGGAAGGAGCGTCAAGTTTCAATAGGAGGCATGTCGTTTGTACTTTCTTATAATGGAACACCTACTCAGAAATATACAATCCGTCATATTATGAGAAGACATGCAACGATTGCTGGTGTTCATATAATCCGCATACACGGATTAAGGCATAGTCATGCTTCTTTGCTTATATCACAACAAAAAGATGCACTTCGAATTAAGGAAAGGTTAGGACATGCTGATGTACAAACGACTTTAGGAACTTATGGTCATTTGTATCTAAATTCATTGAGAGAGATAACAAATGATCTCATAGATTCTATCCCAACTAATTTTTCTAAAATCAAACCGACACCTATTTACGATGATAAAAAATTAATGATAAACAAAAGTAGGATCACACCAAAAGAAACACACTAGAAAAACTATAATACAGGCTTTTCTAGCGTGTTGTTTCTTGTTTCCGCCTATTTATATATTATACTCATAAAGCATTCAATGCATCAATTGTAGCTGCATTGTCTATATGGGTATATAAAGTAGTTGTATTGGTACTTGAATGTCCCAATTGTTGGGCAGTTAATACCAAAGAATTTGTCTGTTGATAGAGTCTAGTAGCTAATGTGTGGCGTAATTTATGTGGACTGACTTGGACTCTGAATCCTTTCGAATATTTTGCTACCATCCGTTCGATTGCAATACCGGATATACGCTTGGCTTCACCTTGGTAAATTGCTAGAAATAAAGCTTTTTCGTGTTCTTTTACTTTATATCGTTCTTTCCGAATAGCTAGATAATTAGCTATATATTCCATTGCGAATGCTGCTATATTGACCGCATCTCTCTTATTTCCTTTTCTTGTTACTACCACATTATTCTTATCTAAAGATAGGTCATCTATATTAATATTTACAACTTCGGAGAGTCTCAATCCAGATCCTAAAATCAGTGCATTGATCGCTAGGTCTCTTTCTACATCTCGATGGTAGTAAATCAAAGCTCGTTTGCTCAAAGTTTTTTTATATTCATTGGCAATATAATCTAGATAATTTTGTGTATCTTCGTCTAGAAATAATTTTTTCTCGATTGCGTTTGCACGGGCAGCTAACGTAGTTTTATCTGTGATAGTTGCTACTTGATCCATAGGATTATTGTCTAAGTATGGTTTTCCTAAAGGATTATTGGAACTTTTCGAAAGATATTTAAATAGAACCTTTAATGCTGTGATATTTCTATTGATAGTAGAAGTAGATAGACCTAAGTTATTATTATCTTTGAGCTTAGTTTTTGTTGTATCTTTTTTGACGTTTTCTTTTGCGCGACGTTTCAAATGAGATTTGTACAGATTTAGGTCATAGGCGGTTAACTGTCTTATCGAGGTGATTGAAGTATCAGGAACGATAGACTCACTCAGAAGCCATTCATAAAAGAGCTTATAATTTTTTAGATATTCTAAAGTAGTTCGAGGTGATTGATCTTTATCCTCACGATCTTGAACAAAATCTTTTATATAATCGGGCATATGAAGTATGATTGTATCTATTTTTTGATATATTTCTGTATTTTTCATGTTATTCATCCTTTCGATAAGTAGGGGAGAGGAGCATCCCTATAATTGGACTATACCAATCATGGACTGTTTTGTCAATTGGTATACTCTGAAATTTATTGATTTATTCAAAAAAAGCAGATAAATAGGTATAAATTTAATAATTTAAAATAAATGGTATATATGAATAGGAAGGGAAATAGAAGGGTGAAATCTAAATTTTTTGAATTTTCTTAATTAATTATATAAAAGAGCAATCTTTCTATATAATTGCAAAAAAAGAATTTTTATGATGATTATAACCATAAACTACTAGTGGGTAGGACAATGGTTTTCTTTTATGTTTCTATGTTAGTTAACGAATAAACTTACTATAAATCTAATTTTTTGAAGAAATTTTCAAATAAAACGTAAATAAAAAATTATTTGAAGGTAACTTCAAATAATGTATAATAAGAGATATATTTGAATACTTCATTAGGAAGGATGGGACTAATGTTTCAAAGACCGTATTATTTATCAAAACTAATCGAATTTAAAGATACAGATTTTATCAAAATCATTACTGGAGTAAGACGTTCAGGAAAATCAGTTCTCATAATGCTTTATAAGGAATATTTGATTAAAAATGGGATTGATAAAGATCATATAATATATATAAACTTTGAGAGTTTTACTTATCAGACAATTAACAATGAAAATATGTTGAGAGAGGCTCTGACTAAATTAATACCTCACGATGATAACAAAATTTATTTTTTGTTTGATGAAATCCAACTTGTTGAAGGATGGCAACGTGTAATAAATGGATTGCGTGTTAGCTTTAACAGCGATATAGTAGTTACTGGCTCTAATGCAAATATGCTTTCTGGAGAAATAGCTACACTATTAAGTGGTAGATATATCGAAATTCCTATTTATCCATTATCCTTTAGTGAATTTTTACTGTTTAAGAACATTGATAAGAACTCAAGATTAATTGATCAAGCATATGAAGAATATGAAAAATATGGTGGTTTTCCAAGTGTTGTTCTCGCTTATGAAAATATAAAAGATACAATCCTGTCTGGCATATTTGATACAATTGTTTTAAACGATGTCGCATTACGCTCAGGTATAAAAGATCCTGCTGTTTTAAAAGCCATTATTCGTTTTTTAGCCGATAATGTTGGTCAGCTAGTCAATTCTTCTAAAATAGCTAATACACTTAAAAGTGAAGGAATAAAAACAAGTGTGCATACCGTCAATCGATATTTAGATATGTTAGAAAATGGTTACTTGTTTTATCGTGCACAACAATACGATATTAGAGGAAGAGATTACCTGAGGACAAATGGTAAATATTTCATAGTTGATTCGGGACTACGCAGAAATGCCATAGGTAGAAAAGATGGTAACTATAGCAATAGACTAGAGAATATTGTTTATATTGAATTACTTAAACGAGGATATAGTATAGATGTCGGTAGACTTGATAATAAAGAAATCGATTTTATTGCAAAAAAATTAGATGAAACAGTCTACATTCAAGTCACTTATGAATTACCTCAAAATAACCATGAAACTGATAATTTACTTCATATAAAAGATAACTACAAAAAAATAGTTATCACAGGACGTTATTATGATACTACTCAAATCGATGGAATTCATATTATATATATTGTTGACTGGTTACTTGGAAAATAATAGAATTCTTTTTGGTAAACAAAATTTATCACAAACAAAAGCATATAATAAGCCATACTATCAGATAGGGCTTATTATATACTTTTTAATTTATAGATTCCCCAATTATACAGAAAGAACAATCTTTCTATATAATTAGACATAAGAGAGACTACGGTTGATCTGATATCAACAAACGTATATACCGGTATATACAAAGAAAAAAGGGGGCGGGAGAAGACTATGGCAATTAAAGAAAGAAAATTCAGAGAAGTGGTGCACTCAGTAGTTTTAACAATTTAAAAGGAATTTCTTAAAGAAAATGGTTTGCATCCTGGAGATACAATTTTTTTAGATGAGGAAAAAATTCAAGCAGCAATTCAAAAAAAGCTTAACTGCTGAGATTGATGTAGCAATATCTCAATCATCAACAAAGTACGATCCTGCCTTTCAAGAGCTTATTGATAAATGTTTATTCATTATAAAAATAAAAGAAAAATTTATGTCAGCTTTTTTCATCAAAGTGGTAATGATAATTCATCTATTAATTGTATTTTTTAGTAAATATGGTATAATTGTTTTAACGAAAAGGTAATTTCATGATACACCAAAAACCACTAGCTGGCGGGCTAGTGGTTTTCTTTTACGTTCTATTCAGATTAACGGGTAGGCTTACTGTCTTTTTTGGCAATAATTTTGCAATCAAGCCATTTACAGATGTAATGCGCGGATACTTCTGCTAAGATTGCAAAAAACATATCGAAAAGGTAATTCATAATACAACCTCCTCCCCTTGCCAGAATAGGCCGGGGTAGCAGACAGCATAAATATTATACCATAACTGAAAATTTCATTTTAGTACATTTCAATATATTGATGAACCAGCACAATAAAACATGCCATGACTAACAGAAAAAATCTTATTAAACCAGATATAACTTGTAAACATCCAAGTATATAGAAAACGTAAATTTTCTATATACTTGGATGTTTAAGAGAATTACCCCCTTCCTAGAAGATACAATATAGAAAAGTTACAGGATAAATAGTCATATCCTTTCTCCTCTAGTAGCTGCTCAAAAGTTAGTCCTAAATAACTTCTTTTTTGTTGCTAGTAAAATCTAATAACAATTTATCAATACTAAAATATCTTTAAATATCTAATAAATACTGATTTTAAAGCTCATAATTATTATGAAACACGATATAACAATATTGTTATATCGTGCTATTGTAATATTATACATTTGAAGACAGCATATTCTTGTTCTAATAACAGGAGTTTTCCATAAATATCAGTCATATTAAGACTATAAGCAAGACTCAAAATTTATTGGTATGTTCCTCTGTATAGAGTTTGACCGTCTACCATTATATAGCAATTATTATCATTATTGTCTTGCACCAGTACACCGTTAAGGGTAGCACTAGGAGTAGTAACAATCACTGGAAATTCATGAGAAATCTCGGTCATTTTTCCTGTTCTGCTAGGATCGTGTTCTATTGTCAAACTATTTGCTATAAACACTTGTAGAGGATTCTACGGCTTCTCGAGTGACCACGCTGGTGCTGCTAGCTTCATCTAGTTTCCTTTGGTATTGTTCGTTACTGATTGCTAAGCTTTCCCGTTGGTCATCAAGCTTATTCATTTCTGTAATAGTATAAAATAATCCTCCTGCTAGTGCTATATTAGCAACTAAACTAACCGCAAGTATTACCTTTTTCATTCTTTCTTCTCTTCTTTCTCTTTTATAATTCCTTACTATTGGCTCAAAAAGTCACTTATTAAGTTTATACCAACCGAAGCTTTTTAAAAAGTCAAATATTTATTTCTCACTGCACATGTTATATACCTTAGCTCAAATTACTGGATTATGTTCATTCTAAATGACTCCATTTTTGTTCCTGGTAAAATTCAATATGCGTATTTCGTCGTAGTGAACTTTGTTTTTTCCAACATAGATCCCCAGCTCAACACTACCTAATATCTTGCCGATGATATCGTCTGGATAGTATCCCTCAGCATTTCGTTCTTCTTTTTGGATACAGACAGATCTATTTTTTATTAGCGCCGTCTTCAATATTTTTGAAATATCTTCAGTCACCATTTGTTCTTTTGCTAAGTTTTGATTGGCTCGCTGTTCATTGTCCGCATCAATTTCTTCCGTGTGATCTGATAAATAGAACCCTGCCCATTTCAAACGTCCTCGATCGTTGTAATCAATCATTATTAAGCTCTCCATTTCCGCCAGCATGTCCACCAACAAGTGTGCTTCTAGTAATGCTTCTAGCGCCTTCTAACATCGAAGAAGCATGTACAATCGACGTAAAACCATATTTTTGCCGAACCTTGTCAATAATTTTATCTAAATTTTCTTCGTCAATTTGCTTTTGTGGATCACTAAATAAATCCAGCTGAAGCGAATCGGTGTACACAAGCTTGCTATAGGTTATTCCAACGTGCCTTACTTCTTGTCCTTCATAATACTTATCAAACAAGAAAAGACAATAATTCTGCAATTCCTTTGTATTGTCTGTGATAGGGATTTTCATCTGGTGTGAGAACCCTGGTCTCGTTTCTAAGATCGATGTACCAATGTTTAAATGGACACATCCTGTTTTACAGTTATGCTGCCTAATACGAATGGCTACTTGTTCTGCCATTTCTTTTACGACCAGTTCGATTTCATTTCTCCTGGTATAGTCTCGTAGCAAAACTTGTGAATTACCATAGGATTTCTCTTTGGTTGGTTCTGGTGGGATCGCTATATCTGTTCGATCGATCCCGTTAGCATGGAAGTACAGCTGTAAGCCAATCACACCTAACCGGTTCTTAATAGTGTATGGATTCCAATTAGCTAAGTCTTTAATACTCATGATACCCATTTGGTTGAGTCTTTTTTTCATTCGAGAGCCAATGCCCCAAAAGTCCGTCATTTCAGGAATATTCCATACTTTTTCAGGAACGTTTTCGTACGTCCATTCCGCAACAAATCCTTCATTATGCTTTGCTTCATTGTCTAAGGCTAGTTTAGCCAAAAATACCGATAGGTAAGCCTTTGAACTAATCTCCAGCTTTTCCCCCGGCCCACACCGTACGTGAGACTTTCGCCTCATACGGCGCTCCATCAGTTTAGTAAATTTCATCATTTTCCTTCAATCCTCTGTGTAGTTTTTACATAATTATCTTTACTGTATACAATTATCTAATTAAGGAATATTTTTTCGTTTCCTGCCATCTCTCGTAACTTGTTTAATTTCTCAAGTTGTTCACTATTAGGGTTAACTACATTCATGTATTTTCTAATTGTCTCTTCCTTTATCACGTGGATCAAACGATGAGGGAGAGAACCTAATAGTATGAGATTATTGTAAGAATCATCGTTAGTAAGATGATATGGTATTTTATGGTGACAATGCATATCATGTATCTCTAGTTCTTGACCCATAATTCCGCACAAACCTTTTTGAGCTATAAATAATGAGATTCTGTTATCATTTAGTTCAGTTGTTCCTCTAACACCTTTGATTGGTAGATTACGAAGGATACCTAATTTAAATTTTGACACACTACTTTGTTTAGAATGCATTTCTTTCCTACCAGCTTCTGTGTATTTACAAATGCTTCTTTTCTTAAACAATGCATTCTTAGTTTTTATTAACCCGATGGGTAGTAATGGTTGTCTCTGTAAATATCGCATCATTGGCGAGCGAGCATAGGGAATAATTCCTTTATCCGTCCCCATGTATTTCCCATTTTTGGTTAATCCATTCCCACTCAATCTATTTTTCATCAAAAGAAGACATCTGTAATGAACTTTTTTTAAGTCAATGGATACACACGTTGCTATTCTGTAGTATTGGTGAATTCCAATGACTTTGCTGTTGTATCTTCTAATTTCCTCAATTGTTTTTTGGCTGTTAGGGTTTCTTTGAATTTTCTTAATCTGTTCCTTTAATTGATACTCTATAGCTTTCAACGCCTTAGGAGAGATATGCGAGCGCATAATATTCCTGTTTTTACTCTGCATCTTTTTTATTGTAAAACCTAGAAATTCACTATCTTGTTTTTTGAGATTAGTAACCTTCGATTTTTCTTCTGAGATAGGGAGTTTCAACCGTGTGGCTAACCATTTTCTTGTTGCGTAAAATACTTTCCACGCTGTTCTTCGGTTTACGCAGAACAACTTGAAGTCATCTGCATAACGAACCAAATAGAATTCTTTCAGTTTTGTTGAACTTCTTAGTTTTCTATAGTGGTGTCCCTTATCCTCTGATCCATTTTGGTTGTAAACCCTTTTGATTTCTTCACAGTACCGATTCTCCCATTGATTTGTTGCCCACCAATCGAACTCATTTAGATTGATATTGGCTAGTAGGGGACTCAGAATTCCCCCTTGAGGGGTACCTTTCTTTGGGTATAGAATTTGTCCATCTGTAAGCATAATTGGCGCCTTTAACATTCTACGAATAATAACAAGTAATTGTTTATCCTGTATACCAAGTGACCCAATTGCCTTATTAGTTTGCTGTGATTTACTTCATCAAAGAACCCTTTAATATCCACATCCACCACATAATTCATGTGGCTTATGTTAATTCTTTGGGCACAATCGTCTATCGCATGTATTGATAGTCCAAATTTCTGCTTTGCTAGATCAATATATTTGAGTACGACTTGATATAAGTTTAAAAATTCTAAATTATTTAATATCCATTGCTTAAGTATCTCTTTTCCTTCTTCAATAACAAAAAAACGTTGTATGGGTTCTTTTCTACCTGTTAAAGTTTCCATACCCTTTCTAGTTATTACTAAAGTTTTTCCAAATAATCTGATTTCCCCTCCAGATATTTTGTTAGGATATTTTTTCTTCATTTGTCTTACATATCCTGAATCATATCCCCATCTTAAACTAGCTTCAGTCGCAGTCATTAAATCGTTGTCATGTAAATCATATTTCTTTTCTGACATATTAATCAACTTTTATACACTGTATAGATTATAAATAATTATATGCTTTATAGTGTATAAAAAAATTAGTGTTAATTTTGAGTGTACCCTAAATAGACACTAGTCAATCATTGAAAAATCTAGTTGTCATTTTTCTTTTTAAATGGCGAATATTTTATTTAATAAATGGCAAAAAATCACCTTAGAAAAAAGAGTTCAGTAGTTAGAACCCTTTTTTCTAAGGTGATCTGGTAACATTTTATCTAATTCTTCTTCTGAAAAAAATTGCTCTTCTTCAGATTTTAGTGCTTTTAGTGCTAATTTATAACTTGTACTATCTGTTTTTGGAGCATTTATATAGATTTCATGGGTTTCGTTCATTAATTTATCTCTTTCATTTGTGATATCATTAATGCTCAAACGATTTAAATCTGTTAGTAAACTTATATATTTTTCTCTAATTAACCATAATTTATCAGCAATAATTTGATGATTTTTAGCTTCTTCAGCAAGATTAAAATTTTTAAAGTATAAATTCAATCCAAGAGAAATTGTAGAACATAGACCAGCAATAATTGTTGAAATATTATTAGTAGTAATGATAGTCCCAAAAAATCCTCCAGTAGTGACAGCTGATAATCCTATCTGAACACATTTTAAACGTTTATTTTTAGAAATGATTCTATCTGCTTGTTTTAAATGAGTCGTATAAGTATAAGTTACTCGACCATAAGCTTCACGTAGTTGAATTTCTAAACACTTTTTTTCTTCTTCCATATTATCTCCCACTACACTTTATAAAGCTATTTTTTTTAAAACTTTTTCAAGGCATACAATACTATTTTCTGTATCAACAAATTGATTACTTCCAGGAGAATATAAATTTAAAAAGCCAAACATATTATGTAAATTAAAGTAATTTAATAAAGTTTTTTCGTATTCTCCTGAATTTACAACTTGCCCATTATTATTGTCTACATATTTCCAGCTCCCTATAGCTTCATAAACAAAACTATCAATGACTATTCCTGAAAGGTGATAGCTTTTAAATTCTGTATCTCTTACATTACGAAAACGATTACAAGTATCGTGTAACAAATTATTACTTTGGATATTTTTTAGTTTCATAGCTTCTTGCTCTTTTTTAGGATTAGTAGCCTTCCAGTTTCCACCCATATTTGAATCTGGATAGATAAATCCTTTTGAATTTCCAAAATAATCTTTTTCATTAAATGCTGGCACTATTTCAAACTTAATTCCATCATGAAAATTTATTTTAACAATTTGTCCATCAGCTCTAATATCACTACTTGGTAATATCTCTAGAATTGTTTTTCGTATAACTTGTAATAATCTAGATGGTCCATTTGACGAATAACTCTTAAATCTATCCAATTCTGACATTGGTAATTCAACTAATATATCTATATCACTAGTGCTTATTGCAGTTCCTCTTCCATAAGATCCTACATATAAGCTATGAGCAGAATCGCTTTCAGAATTCCAAAATGCTCTATTTATTGCTTTAGTAATTCTATGATATCTTGTAGCTATTAGTTGACGTTTATATAGTGGGATAGAATAAAAATTAGATTTTTGAATTAATAATCCCATGTTTATCATCTTCCTTTTAAATGTATTCTTATATTCTATAATATCGTAAAATTAGTATTTCAATCAATCATTATAAGTAGTGTCCAGAAAATCAGTGTTTTCTCTTCTTTTTTCATTACTTTATCCTTTCTATGCAGTATATTTTTAATAACTGTTAAAGGAATTTCTTTTTGAAAATATATTACCCTATTTCTATACTAACTCATACAATGGATAAAGGAATTATAGAAGATCCCCATCAAGTTTCTACAAATGGCAGTTCAAATAATTGTTTGTATTGCCATTTGGCTTTTTAAAAATTACGTCAAAAAATTTCTGCTCATAATAGAACAGAAGTCTGAGAAAATATTGAAAAGGGTTAGGAATAACGATATATCATTATCACTAAAATAAAGAAAAGAAACATTTCAAAAATACTTACATATCATCAAAAAATTTTTCGATTTTTTCCATTTCTTTTTCGTCATATTTATCATATTTATCTACTTCATGCAGCAAACGTTTGATTTCATGAATAGCTTTTTTCTCTTCAATCCATTTTTTAAACTCATGTTTTTTATCTTCATCAATATTGTCAATTTTTGTTAATTCTTCATCTAATTTTTCAATCGTTTTTACAATTTTTTCGACAACTTTCTCTTCTTTTTTATCAATGTTTGCCATAAAAAACACTCCTTTTTTATTTATTACAGATAAATCATAAGAAAAATAAACAAAGAAAGCAATCGATAACAAAAAATTACTTTTTATTAAATAAATCTATAAAATATAGAAATCACAATTTTTTCAAAAAATCAGCCACTATCTTTTCAATTCTCTACTGCTCATTTGTAGCATATATCCTCTCTTCAAAACTCGCCAAGGAAAGAATCTCTTATATTTCCTTTTCTCTATCGAAATTGGTATGGTTGATATGTGGGGGAACTTTTATATAAAAGGGGAGTTTCTAATGATTGAACAATATATAGAGAAGGATATTTTACGGCAAATAAAATTTGTAGAATATTTGTTAGATAATGATAAGCTTCGAGTATCTGATTTAGCGAAACATTTTTCAGTCTCCAATCAAACAATCTTTAATGATATGGAAAATATCAATGTGACATTGGAAGGAAAAATGCAACTAGTTAATTATCATGGGTATGTGTCGTATTTCAAATTAGAAAAAGAGAAAAGCAATTATGATTTATTGCGAAGAATGTATAGTGAATCTAAATTTTTACGTATTTGTGCACGATATAGTTTGAACCAAACTAATTATACAGAATTAGAATACCATGAATTTCTTTCCGTATCGACTATATTCAAGTTGAAAAAAAGAGTAGAAAAGCTTTTGGATGAAATGTCTGTTATCCAAGATAAAGAAACCAAGACAGTTCATGAACTGAATTTTCGTTACTTTGTTTTGGCAGTGTGGATGCGTTGTGATTTATTAGATGAGTATGTTGATCCAAACTTATGGAATCAGTGTCAAGATTTGGTAGATCTATTTCAAAAAGAATTGGCCAATGAATTTATGGAAGTCGATCATGATTTATTGATGAAAGGTATCTATTTATCGATCGTAAGGATGGCAGCTGGTTATAAACTTCATGTAGAATCACTCTTTTTAACAGCGAAAAAACATCCTTATTTCCAACCAGTTTGGGAGTTATTCCAAAAAGCCTTTCCTAAGAAAGAAATTCCAATAGAGGAAGGGGTATTTTTGACTCTATTATTGGCTTTGATGCCATTAAATACCTGTAAATATCAAATCAGTCAACTTTTTTATACAAAAGAACAAGAATGGATTCGTACAGTATTACCAGAAATAGAACAGCTGATTTTATTATTTGAACAAAAATTTAAGTTACCTTTGAAGGGAAAATTTGAATTTGAATATGCAGTATCCAGCTTTAGTTTGTCCTTAATTTGGAATGCGCAATCATTTTTACTGAAAAAGCACGTGTATTTAACACGCGAACAACAATTACTCAAAACACGATTACGTCAGGTGATCTTGGAATGGCAAAAACACTACTATCCTCAAGCGTTTCCTTTAATGGAACGTCCTTTGGATCTCTTTTGTCTACAAGTTTGTCCGACGTTAATGGAAAAGCCAAAACACAAGCAGCTGATTCTCGTAATAGCTCATGATGAAGCCACGCATATTCTTTATCGAGAAAATTTGATGCGTCATATTTATGAAGAAGAATTTGAAGTCGATGATACGATGTATTATACGTTGGAATCGATTCCTAACTATTTAAGAAATTCAATTATTCTTTGTGATCGAAATGTTGTGAAAGATTACGTAGAAATACCTAAATTGAAGTACGTGTATTTTTTATCGAACAATCATGTAAATCAAGAGTTGAAAATGATTACGGATCAATTCAAGCAACAGCTTTCTGAAAAAAATTCCCCTATTGCATCAACAATAGAGGAACATTTTGCTATAAACTCTAGCCAGCCGAATAATTACGTGAGAAAAAAATAATGTTTTGATAAATAGATAATATCATATCAATGGTATTTCTAGATAGAGAGCTTATTTTATATTTTTTGTTTTTTTAAATAGAAAGAGAAGGACTATTCTTCCATTTATATGAGTAATATTGTGAATAATATTGGACATTTTTCTATCTAAATGAACATTTACAAGTATTCAATATCAGAAAACATAATAAAAATAACACTTTTTTTATTTATATCTCCCGTCAAAAATATTGTTTTATTTATAAGCTTTTGATATTCTTAATTTACTCCAAATTTCAAGCAAGCATAGTTTGTTATATTTAGTAGGAAGTACACTATCTCCCAAAAACTGCTCTGTTTAGAGCAGTTTTTTCTTAGTTATCAAAAGAACAGTTAAATTAATTTTATACAAACAAAAGATTTAATTCTCAAATAGTAGATGGTATTTCTTATGGGACCAAAGTAAATAAGTAGGGATTTATGAGTACGCACATTTAGAAAACAATAATCAAAAACTAGTATTAGATGCTTTATATGTTATGTAGAATATTTACAAGTTAACTAATTATTCTGATTTTAATTAAATAAAGTAGGAGAGAAATCTATGAACCAAGAAGAATTTATTAAATCCATTGATCTTACAATCAATAAGCTAAAAAAAGACATTCGATTGTATAATAGGATTATAGGTACGGGAAACATTATAAAGATAATATTATCTGCTAGTATTCCAATATTAATTCATGGAGCTTCTGAATATAAGTCTTTTCTACTAGTTGTATCAATAGCTTCAGCAATTATTACGATTATTCAAAGTGGAATGTCTGCTTTTGACTATCAAAAAAAGTTCAAACTGCAACACAAATTTTAATAAAAATAGAGAATGAAAAGTTACTTTATACAACAAAAACTGCTCCTTACGATAAAACTGAAGAAGAAAATTTTCATTTGGTTGTTTTAACGCTTCAAACGAAGTTGAATGATATTATCTCTGATTTTAATCAAGTAAATAATTAATATTTTTTATGAGGATGGAGAATCAATTATGATTCTTCATCCTCATAAATTATAAAACTATTATTAAATACATCTAGTCACAACACACTAACTAATTCATATATTTAATTTGTTGTTCCTCTACTATTGGATAACTAATTAGTTGTTGACTATTTAAATCTTCTTTATTCATATCCACTGCAGTAATTTGACTATCTTCATATGTTCGGTAATAATAGATTCCTTTGTCGACATTGCAACAAGAAGAGTAAATCGTATATTCATATTTTCCTTCACCAACATCACATAGCCCTTTTTGTTGTTCTACTGAACCTAATATATGGAAGAATTGACTAATACTTTCAGACTCAGAATTACCAGATACTGAGTTGAGTTTAGTAAAAGTTGCTTTAACAAAACGAGAAACTGAAGATAGATCTCCAGGCAAACCTATTCCTCCCATCCCACGACTATAGGCATTCAAATTGATTTGATCTGAAAAACTATTTTTAGGAGTTTCACTCGATAATACACGATAGTTGTTTAAATTAAATAATTGATAGTCAAATGAAGGATTATTTGTAAGAACACCTACTGGATTATCATATATATGGATCCCGTCTTTCATACTTTCAATGACAATCGATTTTTCCTTATCAGCTAATAACCAATGTAGAGGTGATAACGGAAGTTCATCACTATAATTAATATTGGCTAAATTAATACTTTCTAATAATTTTTTAGCTTCTTCTACAGTTGCACATTGTCCTAGAATCCAAGGAATAAACTCAAATGGTGATACATTATCTTTTCCTTCTTGAATCTCTTTATAATCTGCATATCCAGAAAAATTTAGCCCAGCTATACTTAATCCTTTTTCATTTGTCGCATCATAGTACAACGGATAGTCAGCTATCCCAGCGGCAATACCAATCATAGCGTAGTGAGTATCCAAATCATTTACCTTGCGAAAATTTAGCTTATAATTTCTTGGAGTAATAGTAACAACTTCATTGTAGGATATTTCATAGTCAAAATTTCTTCCAAAATAATGATCCCTTGTTACATAAGTAATAGACGTACACATCAAACATTCCTCCTACAGATTCGTTTATTCACATTTGTTTGTAAGTTATTTTACAAATTCATTGTAGCATAAAAAGAAGTTTATTTAGATTACTTAACTGAAAAATATTGTATAATGAGTAACCAATTCGGGTATTTCCTTGTTTCCCTCTGTTTTTATAATGATAGTTGAGATTGTACAAATAAAAAGTCTTCTGTCCATAGTAGAACAGAAGACTCTAAGATGTTAAAAAAATGACAGAAGATTTTGACAATCAAAAAATATAAAGAATGAACGTATCTATTATTTCAATTCAAACTCTTCTTCTATTTTTTCCATTTCTTTTTCATCATATTTATCGTATTTCCCTATTTCGTGTAATAAACGTTTCATTTCATGAAGTGATTTTTTTTCTTCAAACCATTTTTTCAATTTATGTTTTTTATTTTTTTCTTCGTCAAGAGAATCTATTTTATCCAACTCTATATCTAATTTTTCGATTACTTTAACCATTTCTTCGACTACTTTTTCTTCCTTCTTTTCATAATTAGTCATTAAAATTCCTCCTTGAGTTATTCTAAATTTATTGTAGATAACGTTTAAATAAAAATCAAATAATAGGTACCCATAAACTCACTTGATTATTATAAGGATAGTGCCCCTTATATTCTGGAAAGCAATGCCCTTCTTGTTGTAATACTTTTTTGGATACTATATTTTGAAAACAGAAATAACTTTATACTCATTAGAATACATGATTAAATAATTTTAAAATTACATTTATTTAAAGAAATGGTATTTTGAGTTTATTTTTGTCAATGAACTGATTGAAGTGATCTAAAGAATTCAAAATTTACGAGCTAAACGAACAAAACTTCCCTAAAAGGGTCAGCGTACCAACTGAACAGAAATTCCTACGCAGTTGGTACGCTGACCCTTTTATAATTGAAATCACTCTTTTTGAAATACTTTGCGCCTAGCGTCGTTTAGATTCGATACGCTCTTGATCTGCAATCATGGCCAAAATTTGGATGATTAAATCTTTAATGAATTTATCCAAAAGAGGATTGCTAATTTCTTCCAAGTCGATCAATAGCTTCCACAATAAAAATATCTTGATCTCGGACGAAATCCAAATATTCTTTATTATTCATTTAAATCATATTATATTAAAAATTAATTATATAAATTCAACTAAACCAAACATTTCTGGAATCAAAAAAACATTCATTATAATGCCCTCTAATCTTAGTATGTTTTTGTAAAGTTTCGCTTGTTTCACCTTCGACAAAATTGTTGTTTTGCAATGATTAGGCAGAGCTACATTTTTTTCTTTTTTTAGATAACTTAAATTTTACATATGGAAGAGTAATAAGATAATAAAAATTAGTCCGTATATTCCTTGATAAATAAAATCGCGGTTAATAATATATTCGATAGCTATCCCTAATAAAATAGAAAATAAGCTTAGTAAAATCACACTAAAATATGGATGTTTGATTACAAAATGCTTAACTAATACTATGAGTTTATTCATAATGTTTTATACCTAGTATCCACTACTCTTCCTGCTCCGTCATATCCACGTTGATAGTAAAAGCCAATCCAGCCATTTTTGTTTTTATCCCATAAATTTGCTACAGCTTGCCCTGGTTTAGATCCATATTTTGTCCAGCTAGCACCATTTAATAGACCTTGTAATGCCCATGTTGATATACCACCAAATATCCCTGCAACTGATCCAATACCAGAATATAGAGCAGTATTGATAGCGTTGGTAGCTACTCCTTTAGAAACGGAAACATTTGTATATTGCCATCTGCCCCATCGAGCTACGACAGCTCTCGCTTTGCTTTCCATTTTTGTTACAACAATACCTTCATCTGTTTTTTCATAAAAATTACCTCGAGCATAGAAAATATTTTTTATATATTTAAAATAATCAGAAAATTTAACATTGTCAACAGGAGTATTTTTATAAAAATGTTATTTTAATAGTTGATTGATATAATGACCAGTATACCAAGTAGTGTTTGTATGAAGCAATACAGGCGATGATTTTGTGATTTTATATTGGTTTATCTCCAACACAACAGTGAATACTTGGTTTCTGCTCTGTACTTTTTTCCTTTTTTTGACATTTTGACCGGTCATTTTTTAGGTCTTGTTATTTTACGAAAGATTTGTTATAATTTTGATAGCGCTTTATAAAAGCGTTGCTTTTTCAAGAATAAACTCTCATTATTTTAACTGGCTGCTCGTAAGAGCAGTCTTTTTATATTCACTTTCCCCTTTATCATTGATTTCTAGATCTTTACAAATTATTTTATCCTAATTATATAATGTTGAAAATTTGGTGTTTTCTTGTATGATTAGGATACATTTTATAGCTTTATTAACGAATATTTTTAATGCTTTAGTTCATGAGAAGTTTATTTTGGTTGGTCATACACTCATGTATATGTTAGGAGAAATGCTTTTTTCATAGTTACAAGAATCGCAATAAGTAAACTTACAGTTTCATTTTTTGAATCTAAAGTTGCATTCTGATTTTATGGGATTCAGAAGCAGTATGACATTAGCTCAATGTGTAGATAGTAACGATAATGAACATCTTATACAAATGATATATTAGAAACTATAAAGGCAGACCTATTATTGGTACTAAAGATAGGACATACTAAAAGGAGTTTATATTTAATGAAAAAAAATATAAAAGTTTTAAAAGAGCTTAAACAATTTATTGGTACATTTATTTTACTTTCCTTCATTTGGAGTGCTAGTAGTTTGATTAAAAATCACTATTTATTATTCAATCCTGTTGCTATTATCTATGGACTACAAGCTTATTTTATTTATATAATCGCACGTGATAAAAATAGAACATTTCAACGTATAATAATATGTTTTTTAATTTCTTATTTAGGAATATCGCTATTAGATCTATTAAATATCCAGTCAATAGTAATTAATAACTATTTGTATGTATTATTTCTTATTATAGGAATAGGAACTTATATTTACTTGCAACGAAAAATCAATTAGTCAATTGGTTTGTTGCAAAGCAACAATTTCACCGAAAGTGAAATAGAGAAACTTTACAAAAAGTAGCTAGCATTTGCTAGCCTTTTTTGCATTGTGAAGCGTGGGATAGGGGAGATTTAAGAATGGGCTGAAGCAATTGGTTTAATGATTCACTTTGGATTAGAGTATGATTAATCGTAAAATAAGGAAATGCCCAAGTTTTACTTAGGAGTTTCCTTATTTTTTTCTTCTATTTTATTAAGGTAACGGTAAATCGTTGTTCTAGAAACATGCCAACGTTCTGCAATGGTCTTAATTGGGGTACCGCTATCTACTAAGGTTTTAAGTAATTCAAGATCTTGTTTAACTAGCTTTTCAGGACGACCACCAAATCTTCCTCTTGCTCGTGCGGCAGCGCGTCCAGCCGCCGATCTTTCCAAGATTAAATTACGCTCAAATTCTGCAAAAGCTGCGAAGAGGTGAAACATAAGTTGACCAGTAGAGCTAGATTTATCCATCGTGATATTTTCTTGAAGACTATGAAAACTGACACCTCGTTCATTCAAACGATTCACAATCAAAATCAAATCTTCCATATTCCTTCCTAATCGATCTAAACGCCAAACGACAAGTGTATCTCCAGAACGAACAAAATCGATGGCCATTTCTAATCCTGGTCGATTACTTTTTGCCCCACTCATATGATCGGTAAAAATTTTCTCACAGCCAAATTTATTTAAACTATCTTCTTGTAAATCTAAATTTTGTAATCCGGTAGATACCCGGGCGTATCCTATTTTCAAAAAAATCACTCCTCATTAAAATCTATTGTACCATAACTTTATCAATATAGTTTAATTGAACATAGATTTTGTTATGGGTTTATGAACATGAAATGAATTGATTTCTCGAACAATAAAGCTAAAAAATAAAGTGTCCATAAATGGGTGATTTTATGAACATTGAATGCTTAAATAAATATTTCAAAACTATTGCGTTACTCAATGTTGTATACTATTCTAAAATAAAAGGAGTGATATTTATGCTTGTTACAAAATCTAGATTACAAGGAAGTTCTGTAGTAATTACTCTTCCGTCTGATAATGGCAAAAAACCTTCAGATAACCAAGAATATATCGTGGTATATTCTGATGATGGAACAATTACGTTAGTTCCTAAAATCGATGATCCATTTAGTGGAGGAGAAGAATCTGAATATTATGAAAAAGATGAATGGGAAGATTTAACTTCTGAAGGGAGAGAAATTTTATAGTGTCAGAAGATAAAAATTACATTCCTAAAAAAGGAGATATCGTTTGGCTTGATTTTGATCTTTCAACAGGAAATGAGATTCAGAAGAGAAGAGCAGGGGTCGTTGTTTCTCGTTATGAATTCAATCGTAAAACAATGGTTGCGGTTATTTGTCCAATTACTTCTACTGTAAAAAAATTACCCACTCGATATTCTCTTCCCGAAGATCTGGATACCAAAGGACAAGTTCTGATTTCTCAATTGGAGTCATTGGATTTCAAAGAAAGAAAACTAAAAAAAATTGAGAACTTACCCTTAAAAGATATGGCTAAAATTGATCAAATTATCCAATATATATTTTAAGCCTAGTAATTAATTTACTATGCTCAGACTGTAGACAAAAAGGAGTTGGCAATTAAGCCACTCCTTTTTGTCTACAGTCTGAATAAAGCAACAATTTATCAGTATTTAGCTGTAAATTGTTGTTTTATTTTTTTATATTGTCAAAATATCCATGTGTTTTTTTCCAAAATAAACAAAGATTAATGATTTATAACTATGAATAAACGGAAAAAATATATTTTTAGAATAAAGATTTTTTCTATTGAAAGATTTCGACCTTAGCGTATTTTCTATTTTATGAGAATAAAAGTTTTTGCGTTTGGTTCTAATAGAATAGAAAAGAAATTTTTTATAGATCAATAGAAAGAATTTGATATTTTTTATTAATTCTCTTATTCTGATTCATTGTTTATTTTGGAAAAATATCAGAAAAAGCTTGCCAAAATACAAAGCGTTAAACCTTTTCAAAATGACAGGACTATAGATACACTGAGAACGTAAGGAATAGCTCTTATTATTTTTTACAAAAATAGAGATAAAGGAGAATAACTATGAAAAAGACAATTATTTCATTAGTGTCAATTTCGGTGTTGGCAAGTATTGGTGGAGGAATGGTATTTGCTGCGACAAGTGATACTGAAGGAGAAACCCCCATTGCAGCTAATCTAACTTTACCTGCAGATAAAAATGTCACACCACCAAGTGTACCAACTCCAGGTCCAGGTGAACCGGCTGTAGTTCCACCAACAGTTGTACAACAAAATGGTCGAGGCATTGTTTACTATCCAGGTGCTCAATCTGTATCTGCTACATTACAAGAAAATGGTGCACAAGATATTAAATTACAATCACAAATCCATGTAGGGGTAAAAGATACATTAAGACAAAAAGATGCATGGACATTAACTGCGACATTAAATTGGGGTAGTAATGATTTGAATGGAGTCACAATTAAAGGAAGCAATGCTACTGTTACTGAAAATGATGGTAGTGGGAAACTTTCCCCTATTACCAATGATTTAGTCACAACGCCAAATGCTGATTTAACCATTAGTGATACTCCATCTACCATTATGGAAACAACTGCTGGAAAAATGAAAAATGGTGTATATGATTATCAAGTGAATGATTTCAAAATTAATATTCCAGATGCAAGTACGGTACCAGCAGGTTCCTATACTGGAACGATTGATTGGAACTTATCTATCGTGCCTAATCCTTAAAGCAAATAATCACAGCTCTCTTGTTTCTATATTTTGATAACAAGAGAGCTACATTTTAGAAAAAAGGATGGGGAATATGAAGAAAAAAATAAGCTTCATTTTATTTACGTTACTTTGTTTCAGTAATTGGTTGACTAGTTCAGTACATGCAGAAGAAAATCAATCATCCCAGGGCGGATATAGTATCGAAGGAATTGCAAATGAACATCAAATCAGTTCGGATGTTAGTTACTTTTATCTATATGAAACTCCTGGATCTACAGATCAGTTAAAAGTGAAACTAATAAACCAATCAGATAGTGAAAAAATTTTACAAGTAAAAGTAACGAATGCGAATACTAATTCGAATGGTTTGATCGATTATACTGGAAAACTTCCTGATCATCAAACACTAAAGACTCCCTTAACTTCTCTTTTAAAGCCTAAGGAAGAACATGTAACTGTTCCTGCACATAGTGAAAAGATTGCTACACTTGATTTAGCTATGCCTCCAAAAAAACAATCAGGAATCATCTTGGGAGGGATTGTTGTCTCAGATATTACTGATAATCAAACAGAAGAAAGTCAATTATCTGTAGGAAATACGTATAGCTATACGTTAGGCGTTGTTTTGACGAACGATAAAGAGGGAAAAATAAGTGTAGATAATGGAATTGATATCACATTAGAAAAAGTTGAGGCGAAAAGTGTGTCCGGAAAACGAATCGTTCAAGCTGATATTTTGAATGATAATCCCTATATGCTTGAACAATCAACTGTAGAAGGAAAGATTCTTTCGGAAAAAGGAAATAAGGTTCTAAAAGAACGAAAAGTAGAAAATGTGCGAATGGCTCCATATTCTGTTTATCCATTTCAATTTGATTGGGAAAAAGAGAATCTTGAGGCAGGCACTTATATCTTTAAAGGTAGTGTAAAAACAGCGAATGATACATGGGAATTTACTAAAACATTTACGATCACAGATAAGGAAACAAAAGAAATCAATAAAAAATCTGTATTTAATGTACAAATTCCTTCCTGGCTGATTTGGAGTTTATTCGTTGGATGTATTCTTTCAGTTGTCAGTGCCTTATTTATGGTATTTAAAGGAGGAAAATGATGAAAAAGACAGTATTTATGAGTGTTTTTCTTAGCTTTCTGTTATTTGGTTTAACTGTTTGTACGCATGCAGATACTGTACAACAAGATCAAGCAACCACAGAATTTAATATAGAACTAAAGCGGAAAATTCTCCCCGATGTATTTCCAGAAGAAACACCCCCCAATGAACCAATAAATGGTACTAATACTAGTGGCAATACTAGTTCTAATAGTAGTAGTTCTAATTCTGATAGTCAAAATCGTTGGACTCATTCAAAAGAAAGTGTAACGATTTCTGCATCAACAGATACATTGCCAAAAACAGGTGAACAAGCAAGTTATTGGATCACAGGATTAGGAGTAGGATTATTAGGTTTCCTACTATTTTTTTTCATTTACAAAAACAAGAAAAAAATAGGAGTTGAACGTTAATGTATACTCTTCCTATTTGTCTACTAGTGATTGGACTGTTGCTTCTTATTTTACAAGTTCGTTATTTCTTGATTTTTTATGAAAGAAAAACAACTACTGCTAGTTTATTAAAATATATGAATTATTTAGGACTCGTGAGTTCATTAGGTGTAGCGGTATTGTCTATCGTCTATCTCTTTATTCTGAATAGTCAATTATAAAGGAGATGTAGGAATTTTATGAAAATAAATAAACTGGTTTGTTTATGTTCCACTGTTTTATTAGGAAGTCCAATTCTAACAACTACTACTGTTATAGCAGAAAGTATTGATGAAAATGGATGGAATCAAATGACTCCTCCTGTAGGAGGACAAACTGAACCAAACACTTTACTAGAAAGTAAAGTCAATATTCCAACAGAAGGAACTACTCAAACACTTATGGATCCATTATCTTCAAGTGAAACACCTTCTGCAAAGGAAACAACAGAGGAACTACCAAAAGGAGAAAATCTTGAAACCTCTTCTTCTTCCGTAAGTGAAACAGGTGAAGAAGAAACAAGCACTAGTTCAACAGACAATAAAGAAGAAGCCAACGAATCTAATTCTTCTACAGAAGAGGCTGTCGTTCCTTCTGATTCGGCAGAAACAGTCTCTTCAGAAGAAAAAACAAAAACAGCGACTGCTGCTGAAGCAACCACACTAGGTTGGAAAATTACAGTCTCAGGTACAGATGCAGAAATTGAAGGATACGTAGGTAGTGATGTCGATCGTGTCATTCCTACGTTGGAAGACTTGCAAGCAGCTGATCCAGCCACTTACGGTAGCTGTACACAAGTTGTGATTCGAAACAATATTCTTGGCAATGCAGCGGTTGGTGCAACATCATTAAGCATAAGCACCAATGGATCAAAAGTGAAAATGAAAGATACATCTTTAGCTTCCGCTTTTAGTCACACCGGAGGAATTAAAAGTATAAATTTGAATAATCTAGATACGTCTAACGTTACGGATATGAGCAGAATGTTTTTTGACTGTTCAGGCTTAACCAATGTAGATGTAAGTAACTTGGATACGTCGAATGTCACGAGTATGAGCAATATGTTTTATCTGTGTTCAAGCTTAACAAGTCTAGATGTAAGTAACTTTAATACGTCGAATGTTACGAATATGAGCAGGATGTTTAGTCAGTGTAGCAAATTAACAAGTCTAGATGTAAGTAAGTTTGATACGTCGAATGTTACGGATATGAGCTATATGTTTTCCTGGTGTAAGAACTTAACAAATTTAGATGTAAGCAATTTTAATACTTCAAACGTCACGAATATGAGTTATATGTTTAGTGTTTGTAAAGGATTAACAAGTCTAGATGTAAGTAAGTTTGATACGTCGAATGTTACGGATATGAGCTATATGTTTGGCAATGATATGTATGGGGATGGATTAACTTTAACAAATTTAGACGTAAGTAACTTTGATACATCGAATGTTACGAATATGAGCTATATGTTTGCTAGATTTTCAAGCTTAACAAGTCTAGATGTAAGTAAGTTTGATACGTCGAATGTTACGGATATGACCTGGATGTTTGAAGGTTGTAGCGATTTAACAAATCTAGATGTAAGTAATTTTAATACGTCGAATGTTACGAATATGAGCAATATGTTTTATCTGTGTTCAAGCTTAACAAGTCTAGATGTAAGTGACTTTAATACGTCGAATGTTACAAATATGAACGGTATGTTTGGTAGTTGTCCAGGATTAATAAGCCTAGATGTAAGTAACTTTGATACATCTAAGGTAACAGATATGAGTGAAATGTTTAGTCAGTGTTCAAGCTTAACGAATCTAGATGTAAGTAAGTTTGATACGTCGAATGTTACGGATATGAGCTGGATGTTTAGTCAGTGTTCAAGCTTAACGAATCTAGATGTAAGTAATTTTAATACGTTGAATGTTACGAATATGGTAATTATGTTTAGTGGTTGTAGTGGCTTAACAAGTCTAGATTTAAGTAACTTTAATACGTCGAATGTCACGAGTATGAGCAATATGTTTTATCAGTGTAGCAAATTAACAAGTCTAGATTTAAGTAACTTTAATACGTCGAATGTTACGGATATGAGCTATATGTTTAGTCAGTGTAGCAAATTAACAAGTCTAGATTTAAGTAGCTTTGATATGTCTAATGTTACGAATATGAACGGTATGTTTTATTGGCAATATTATAGTAGTACTACTTATCCACTTTTAATAAAAATAGACAAGTCTAATACCAAGTTACTAAATTATAACTATTCAAGTGATAATCGAGTTCCAGCTGGCCCAAATCTTGATCCTAATGGTGGCTCCTTTTCAGGTGGAACCACACAAACAAAATCTTATTTAGAAAAAGTCGCATTGACCACTGAAGAATATGCAGAAAAAGAAAAATTAGATAATTTTAAGAAGTTTATTCAAGATAACACTCCTACAAAATCAGGAGTCCGATTTGGTGGTTGGCAAGATGCTCAAGGAAACACACCTGATCAAGTGACAAATCCATTGGATCAATTAACAACTACTTATATGGCACAATGGAAACAAGATCCTAATGTCCCGCAAGGAAGTGTGAAACCTTTACCTAATAGTCAAGAATTATTGAGTTTATATTATTTACCTACTCAATTTTCTATACCAACTACACAATTAAATCAAACAGGTGAACAAATTATTCCATTTGATAATGGCAATAATTTCCATGTGGGAATAAAAGATATCCAATCTGGTACTTCTTGGCAATTAAATGCTCAACTAGTTTGGAATACTCCTGGTCTAGAAACTAGTTATATTCAAACAAAGAATACAACTGGCCAAGTGAATGAAAACCAAAATGATGGACAGACCGACGTTAAAGATACGGATTTCCAAATAACTACTGATGTGGTTGGAGAAAAAGACGTGATCATTAGTGAAACGGAAACTACCATCATGAAAAGTGATCAAACGAATTTAAATGGTTTCTATGATTATGCTCTTGGACAAGCAGATTTAGTGATTCCTGATGCGAAAATGATTCAGCCGAATAACTATAAAGGAACTGTAAACTGGAATTTAATCCAAGCACCATAAATCACTATTTATGCGAGAACAAATTTTTGTTCTCGCATATTTAAATAAAGAAAGGAATGACCAGAATGAACTGGATGGATTTAAATGAGTTAGAAATGATGATGATGAGATTAAGAAAAAAGGAATTCAATGATCTTAAAAATAAATATGTCAAAGAAAATATCCAACTTGCTTTAAAGAAAATAAAAAAACTCAAAGAAGAATGTTTAATCACAATACAATTATCAGAAAAAAATATCATGGACAACATGATGATGATTCTAAAAACAGAAGCAGAAATTGTAAGTATTATTGGTTTGGCTACGTATGGAGATTTTAATAAAAACCAAACAATTGATTTTTATTTAGAAAAAGACAAGAACTATATTTACAAAGATTATGTTATTGATATTGATTTTTATGCCAAAGAATATCAATCTGTTTGTTCATTAGCTAATTTTTACGTGAAGTTTGTTGGTTAATTGGGAAACACCTTCAATTATTTTCATTCTATATAAGATCTACCAAAAGGAGTATTTGTGAAAGAGGAGATTAAGTGATTGAAAAATATATTGAAAAAGAAATTATGAGACAAGTAAAACTAGTTGAATATCTTTATGAGTACAAAAAATTATCTATTGTAGACTTAGCTACACGTCTAGATGTCAGTTACAATACGGTGAAACGAGACATTCAAAGTTTAACTATTCATTTAAAAGAATATATTGAACAATTTGAATTTGCAAAAACACATGTTAGTATTTATTTTTATTCCACTTATACAAGATATGACTTAATTTTAAAACTATATGATCATTCGAAAGTTTTAAATGTTTGTTTAAACTATTTAAATGGAGATGATGATTATTTATCGATTGTTAAAAATGAATATGTTTCTCCTTCTAAAGCCTTTCAATTAAAAAAAAGAGTAGAAAACTATTTAACAGCGATTGGCATATGGAACGAACATGGAGAGTGGCTCGAAGATGAATATACTTTTCGTTTAGTTACCTTAACCGTTTTGTCACGAAAAATCCTCACTGATCGTTACTTAGATATAGAAAAATTGAATGTTGCAAAAGAAACTGTAGAAAAGATATTTCTTCACCTGTCGAATATGCATACTAGAAATAAACGGGAACATACTTTTTTATCCTTAGGTGTATATTTGACAGTCACTCGATTTCAAGAACATCCCCTTCCATCCGTGCCAGAAGCTGTTCATTTGAAAGAAAGTTTAGCCTTTCGAGTAATCAAACAACAACTCAAAAGATATTTTAAAGAAATTCATTTAAATGATGATGAAGTTCTTTTTCTAACTATTCTTTATAAAAATATGCCATTAGATACAGACACGTATGTAAATACTGAATTAGATTATCAATATGAACGAAAACATGTGATTGAAAATCATCCAACTATTGAATCGCTTATTTTTAAGTTTGAAGAAGAATTTCATAATCATTTATTCTATCAAATCATGTTCGAACGACCATTTATATTTTTTTGTTATTCCATGTTTCATAATGCACAAAATTTTATTTTATATCGTCACTATTATTTAAATGAACAACAGCTCCACTTACGAGACAGTGTCAAAAAAGTATTATACGAATGGAAACAAGAAGTATGTCCAGAAGCACCATTTATATTTAATGATTTAGCTATTGAATGGTTTGTTTCACAAGTGTCTTTTAGTTTGACTTTAAAAAGAAAACAAAAAAGAGTTTTTTTTATTGTGGCGGAGAATGAAGAATCGCATATTATCTATCGAGAATCGTTAAAATATTGGATTAACTTGGACTATAATATGATTGATTCCCATCTATACTATTCTTTAGATCAGTTATCTTTGTATAGTGATAAAAACCCTCATGTCATTATTTGTGAACGATCTATTTTACCTGTTTCCGAAATAAATCATCCACATTTGTTTCCAATTTCTCGTCGATCCATTCGAGAAGATATTAAGGTCATTATATTAGAAAACTGTTTTTAATGGACGGATCTTTTTCGATGTAATAATTTAAATTTATGATACTATTTTGTATTCATGAACTTGTAAACAAATATCAATCCTAGAAATTATAGAGACAAAAAAGCCCACCCTATGTAGTAGGATGAGCTTTTTATTCTCCCAATAAAGTATCAAAGCTAAAAATCATATTTATTGTTTGTGCTATTTGGCCAAATTCTGACAATGTTGCTTTTTCTATTTTTTTCCAGTGGCGTGCTTTATAGTCTAAAGTTTTTACTTGTAAAGCATTGACATAACCTTTTATCTGATGATTTTCATTTAGTGGAATAAAATGTTCTTTTTTGGTGCTTGTGATTGGGCAAACAGCTACTAATCCAGTAACTAGATTATAGTTATCGGTGCTAACAACTAGAGCTGGTCGTCTTTTTTGAATTTCTCGTCCTGCACTAGGAATATTGCCATTTAAAAAGAAAAGTGACACGTTAGATACTCGAATACTGATTACTGGCATAGTTATCAACTCCCTTTTAAGTTTATCGTAATACAAATGTATGACGAAATCAAAAAAAAATACAATTATAAAAATTGAAGAAAATCACTCAGGTGTTTTTGAGTGATTTTCATGGTGAGTACATATTTATAATCTGTGTCAAATAAATTTAATAATTTTTGCCATTCAAAAAGAAAAGTAACAAATTGTTTAAACAGGAGCTATTTTTTTTGCTAATCCTAAGCAACCTATAACACCAGCTTGATCCCTTAATTTTGGAAAAATAATATATTTTTCTAATTTCGGAAGACCAACATAATTATTCATAATTTTTGTAAATTCACGGTGAATTTTCTTTTGTAAATGTACCTGTTTCATTACACCACCTCCTAAAATAATAATATCTGGGGAAAACATCAATGTAGTATTATAAATGCATTGTGCAACATAAAAAGCTTCGATTTCCCAAAAAGGATGTTCTTCAGGTAAGTCTTGACCTTTAATCCCTATTCTCTTTTCTATAGCAGGACCTGCTGCCATACCTTCTAAACAATTTTGATGATACGGACAGTTACCTTTAAAATAGTCGTTAGGGTGATTACATACAAGCATGTGTCCCATTTCCGGATGACTAAATCCTTCAATAAATTCTCCATTTTGTATCGCACCACCACCTATACCTGTTCCAACTGTATAATAAACAACTGATGAATATCCCTGACCATTTCCAGCTATATATTCTCCATATGCCGCAGCATTTACATCAGTTGTCCAATATAAAGGGATTTTTTCGAAATATCTTTTTAGATAACCAATAAAATCAAAATTTCTCCACGGTATTTTAGGTGTTGAGGTTATATATCCATATGTTTTTGATTCAGGATGGATATCGATAGGGCCAAAAGATCCAACAGCAATACTAGATAATTCTTCTTCATATTTTTTGAAAAAAGAAACCACTTGTGGCATTGTTTCTTTTGGAGTCAAAGTTTCAAAACTCACTCTTTCAATAACATCCAATTGTTTATTACCAACTGCACATACAAACTTTGTTCCGCCTGCTTCAATTGCACCATATAGCATAAGACATTTCTCCTTATATTCTCAATATTCTCAGAGCTTTAAAGAATTCAAAATCCATATCTCATATTTTAATGTTGAATTTCTTTTAGAAACTCGATGTTTGATAGTTAATACATCAAGTAAAGCATTCTTTCAAATAATCAGTTAGTTAATTTATGTTTTAAATATAGAAAGAATCAGTATTATTACTGACTATTCCATTATTTAACTTCAAGTAAATCAGTATTTTCAGTGATTGTTCCTCTAACAAGTGGTATTACTTCTGAGTAATCACTAGTATTTGTTACAATAACCATTGTTGTATTATCAAGTCCTGCTTCTTTAATTAGCGTACTATCAAATGTTCCGAGTATATCTCCTTTTTTAACGTTTTGATTAGCAATAACTTTTTGTGTAAATCCTTTACCTTCCATTGATACTGTATCAATTCCAATATGAATCAGTATTTCAGCGCCTTTATTCGATTTAAGTCCATAGGCATGTCCGGTTTCAAATGTAACTTGAACAGTACCATCTACTGGAGAATAAACAGTGTTACCAGTTGGTTTAATCGCAATACCTTTCCCCATAGTTTCTGAAGAAAATACTGGATCAGTTACTGAGTCAAGATTAATTACTTTGCCAACAAGAGGACTAACAATTGTTTCGGCAGAACGATTTGTCTTTGTAGGCTCACCAGAAGTAACTGCGGTTTGTTTTGTTTTCTCTGAATGAGCAATCAATGTTTGTTCAGTAATAGCTTCTGCTTCAAAAATACTTGAAGCTTTTGTTTTTCCATAAAAGTAAGTAAGTATAAAGGCAATAGCAAAGCTAATTAGTTCACATAATAAGTAAAATGAAACAGAAGTTGCATTAATTGAAAGAAACCCAAGAAAACCTGCTGAACCAAGTGACACTGCAACAACTTTAAGTAAACCTGCTACTGCAGCAGCAACTCCTGAACCAATCAAAGCACAGAAAAATGGGAAACGATATTTTAAATTGACACCAAACAGAGCTGGTTCAGTAATTCCAAGAAGAGCCGATACTCCTGCAGAAGAAGCAAGACTTTTTGTTTTAGATTTTTTAGTTAGGAACCAAATAGCAAATGTTGCAGCACCTTGAGCAACGTTTGCCATAGAAGCAACTACAAATATAAAGTCTCCATGTCCAATGCCATTTGTCCACGCTGAAAGTAACTGTGTTTCAATTGCAGGAAATGATTGATGAAGACCTGTCATAACGATTAGCGAGTATGTTCCACCAAAAATACCCATTCCAATAAATCCGGTTGCATTATATAGCCAAACAATTGCGTCTGTAATTCCATTAGAAAGCAATAACATTATAGGGCCGATAATTGTAAAGGTTAGAAAGCCAGTAATGATTACAGAGAATAAAGGGGTAAATGTAAAGTCAACTGATGAAGGAAGTTTTTTGTGAAAAAATTTTTCCAATACCGATAATAGCCAAACAGCTGCTAATACTGGAATTACTTGATAAGCATAGTTTGTTTGGGAAACATGATAACCAAAAATATTCCAATATTCAGTAGAACCACCAAGATCTGGTGTTGTCATAATCATTCCAATTGCAGCACCAAGAAACTGATTTGCGCCAAAACGTTTAGCTGCTGAAATACCAACTAGAATAGGCAAAAACATAAATGGTGCTGCTGACATTAGTTGAATCATTGAAGAAATCCCTTGAATAGCAGGATACATTTCTTCAATTGATTTTGGTCCAAAAAGTCCAGCAGCCGTTAAAAAGTTTCGTAATGCCATTAATAAACCGCCTGCAACAAGAGCAGGAATAATTGGTACAAAAATATCTGATAGTAGTTTAATTAATGCCATAATAGGATTGAATTTTTTATCTTTACTAGCAATTTGCTTTAAATCATCAGTTGAAATTTCTGAAAGACCAGTTTTTTTGATAAGTTCGTCATAAACGAAATTAACATCACCGGCTCCAATGATAACTTGATATTGCCCATCAATTTTAAATGTACCTTTTACATCTGGATTTTCATCCAATGCTTTTTGGTCAACTTTCGTATCATCTTTTAATACGAGACGAAGTCTTGTTGCGCAGTGTGCAGCTGCAACAAGATTATTTTTTCCAACTGCTTTTATTACGTCGGAAGCTACTTTACTATAATTCATTACAATAACTCCTTTATAATTTTTTCACACTTAAGAAAACGCTTAACTTAATTGCATATAAATTTTAACACATTTATCAAATGTGTCAAACGTTTGTCATATTTTTTTATTTATCTATTAAAAAAATTGATTTTCAAACAGAAAACGTTTACTATGTTTCTGTAAAAAGAAAAATTAAAGGAGAACATGTATGAACTTACCTCAAGAAATACGATATCGAGCTTATTCTGATTGGAGTAAAGATGAAATTGCAAAAATCAATAGAAATGTAAAAAAATCTCCTTGGCATGCTAGTTATCATATTGAACCTAAAACTGGACTATTGAATGACCCTAATGGATTCTCTTTTTTTAATGGAAAATATACTCTTTTCTATCAAAATTGGCCATTTGGAGCTGCTCATGGTTTAAAAGAATGGGTGCATACAGAGTCAGATGACTTAGTTCATTTCTATGAAACTGGGGCTGAAATACGTCCTGATACAGAATACGATAGTCACGGTGCTTATTCAGGTTCAGCTTATGAAATAGATGGAAAACTTTTTTTGTTTTATACAGGAAATGTTCGGGATAAAAATTGGGTACGAGACTCACTACAAATTGGAGCATGGATGGATAAAAATCATAACATTATAAAATGTAAAAATATTCTTATTCATAAACCTGATGATGTAACAGATCATTTTCGTGATCCCCAAATTTTTAATTATGAAGGACAATTATATACGATTGTTGGAGCACAAAATTTAGAAAAATCAGGTTGCATCAAACTTTATAAAGCTACTGACAATAACGTAGAAACATGGGAAGAAGTTGGCAACCTTGATTTTGGCAGCACTGGTTCAGAATATATGATTGAGTGTCCCAATCTTTTATTTGTAGATGAAAAGCCTGTTCTAATTTATTGTCCTCAAGGACTAGATAAATCTGAACTTAATTATGATAATATCTATCCAAATACTTTTAAAATATATCAAACGTTTGATACAAAAGATATAAAACTTGTGGGTGCTTCTGAAATTCAAACCCTTGATTATGGATTTGAAGCATATGCGACTCAAGGGTTTAATACTCCCGACGGACGTACTCTAATTGTTAGTTGGATTGGACTTCCAGACATTGATTATCCAACTGACAAGTATGATTATCAGGGAGCAATGAGTCTTGTAAAAGAACTTTCTATTAAAGATGGTAAACTTTACCAATATCCAGTAAAAGCTATTACATCCCTGCGTGTTAATTCCGAAGAGTTCATATCAAAAGTAGAAACAAACAATACTTATGAATTAGAATTGACTTTTCCCACAAATCAGAAATCAGAATTACTTCTTTTCTCCGATAGTAAAGGAAATGGACTTAGCTTAATTGTAGACACTAAAGAAGGAAAAATAATTCTAGATCGTAGCAAAGTAGGTATTCAATATGCAACCGATTTTGGTACTACTCGTGAATGCTCAATTGATACCAAAGAAGCAACTGCTAACATTTTTGTAGATAACTCAATCATTGAGATTTTTATTAATAAAGGAGAAAAAGTATTTACTAGTCGTGTATTCCCTGAAAATTACCAAAGTGGTATTCAAATCAAATCAGGTGAACCGACTGGAAAATACTTTGAATTAAAATATTAAAATGGTAGCAAAATTAACTGATGTCGCTGAATTAGCTGGAGTTAGCCCAACAACCGTTTCACGCGTCATTAATAATAAGGGATATTTATCGGAAAAAACTAAACAAAAAGTTCATGAGGCTATGAAAACTCTTGGTTATAAACCAAATAATTTAGCACGTGGACTTCAAGGAAAGTCACCTCAGCTTATTGGACTTATTTTTCCTAATATTAGTAATATCTTTTACTCTGAACTCATTGAGTATCTTGAAATCGAATTATTTAAACATGGCTATAAAACAATTATTTGTAATAGTCAAAACGATCCTGCTAAAGAGAGGGAATATATTGAAATGCTTGAGGCAAATCAAGTTGATGGGATTATCTCATCTAGTCATAATCTTGGAATTGCTGATTATGAACGTGTTAGAGCACCTATTGTTGCTTTTGATAGAAATTTAGCTCCTAATGTTTCTATTGTTTCTTCAGACAACTTTGAAGGTGGAAAACTTGCTGCTAAAACGTTACAAAAAAATGGTTGTCAAAATAGTATTATGATTACAGGAAATGACAATACGGATTCTCCAACAGGCTTACGTGCACTTGGTTTTTCTTTTCAAAATCCAAATGGCAAAGTTTTCAAAATCCCTAATACTCTCTCTACGATTCGTCGAGAAATGGAAATCAAGTCGACGCTCCTAAGCCACAAGCCAGATGGTATTTTTGTTTCTGATGATCTAACAGCCATTCTTACTATGAAAATTGCTCATCAGCTTAAACTTAATATCCCAGAAGAGTTAAAAATTATTGGCTATGATGGAACATCTTTTGTCGAGAAATTTTTCCCACAATTGACCACAATCAGACAACCAATTGATGAAATCGCAAGTCTGATTGTTGATATTCTTATAAAAAAAATTAAAGGCGAAAAGACAAATAAAGATTATATTTTGCCGATTTCAATACTTTCTGGAGGAAGTATTTAACATCAGATTAATTTTTTGATGTAATTGAGATAGCCAAAAAGCAAAAGAAAGTCGATTCTATTTATTATAGAATTGGCTTTCTTTACTATCTTTCATAATGACAGTGCAAAAAAGCTAGCAAATGCTAGCCACTTTTTGTAAAGTTTCGCTTGTTTTCTGTAGAATTCTGTTTTTGTAACAAACTAATTGATTTTTCGTTTTATCTTATATAGATATCAAATAGATTAATATGCCGATTGTATTATAACATCCATGGACAAATATGGAATACCATATATTATTTGTTTGTATATAAACAAAACTTAAAATAATACCAATAAAGAAAATACTTAGACCTCCCCCATGAACAATAGAAAATAGAAAAGAAGAAATTAGTATTGAAATATATTGTTGTTTTTTATTTGATTGAGGATCAATCATGCAAAATCGAAAAATTCCTTCTTCTAAAAACGTTCCATAAGTAGCAGCATTTAAGAAGAATAAAGTGAGAGAACCATTTACTTCGTTAGGAATTATACCTTCTGAGAAAGGTGTATTTAGAACATTGATTAGGAATAAAGCAGAGAATGAAAAAAAACTATATTTAAAGAGTTTTTTTAGTTTTACTTCTTTGAATTCACGAGCGAAGGTAGAATGAAATAGTATAATTATCAGCACTAAAAAAAACATATCACTATGTTCAAATAAAAAATATATATTTGACGGTACTCCTAATGATGGGATAGCAAAGGTTAAAATCAAGTAAGTAATACTAATTATCCATTTTATTATCATTAGGCAGGAATATAATCAATATATTGTGTATTTGCTGTAGAAGTTTGAGTACGAATATATTTATTATCTATCTTACGATAAACTCTGTAGGTTACAGTTATTCTTGCATATTGACGATATTTTTTAAATTTTCCACTTGCAGAGGTGTTTCTAGCTATTTCGATTTTCATCCCAAAAACACTTGCACTGACAGATAGTTTTGTACCTCGACTATGAGTTTCTATACCCAAATAAGTACGGCTTCCTTTAGCAATTGACCAGCTTTGAGGTTTAGACCAAGTTCTTGTTTGAATAACTGGTTCATCTAACACATAGTAGTACTCATCGTCAGAATAAGTGGCTATATCAGAAATGCTGTCCTCACTAGCGAATATCGCTCCGCTCGGAGTAATAGCAGAACCAAAAGCTAAAATAGAAGTAGATAATAAAAATGTTTTAAATAACTGTTTTTTCATCAAAATCACCTCAAACATAAGATATTTAAAAAAACGTTTTCTCAGTGAATTATAAAATATTTTTATTTAGAATGACGACCACCTTCATAAAATACTGTTTTGGATTCATAATCGGCAAAAAACAAATAAATAATTGTTTTTTTGTAGAGTTATTAGACATAATGTACAGTATGCTAAGTAGTCCCTCTAACAACGGTGTCATTTTTATATTTAATTGGCACATTTTTTTCTAACTTATTTGTCATATTCATAGTCAACAATAGCTACAAAAGCATCTAAAAAATTATGCCATTTATCTAGAAAAATGACACCCAATTAAGTGAACTACTGAAAGTTCTATGAAACTAGCAATTAACAAAGGATCAAAAACTATTAAGTTTCTGACCCTTTTATTTTATTTCTCTTGCTCAACTTCAGTGTCATTTTCTAATTTAAGTTTTTAACAGCTAAATAGAAAGTCCAACTGGGTATACTCAATTGACCTTCTTGTTTTTCACTAAGTTAATAAAATTAAATGTATTACTAAAAAAGTAAGAAAATGCGTAAAAAAATAAAGGTCAAAATTTTTTTATTTTTTGACCTTTTTATACTGTCTTCTCGAAAATAGTTTTGCTAATATCATTTGTGCCTATTTTTACTTTCTCGATTTTTACAACTTCGTGAGATTCTAATAAAAATTTAGATAAGTTTTTATTGGTTGTCCCATTTAACGCTAATAATGACTGTGGCGCATATTGGTTTTCCGTCCTAACACATGTTAAAGCTATTATCATTTTACTTGTACGAATAGCTTTGTCAAAACTCAAATTATAAAATGAACCATTATCACATATCCTAACACCTGACGAAGATAATAATTCCAGTAAATGAATAATTTGTAGTTTTTGTCCTGTTGATCCGTCATCTTTTACATGTATTTTCTTTAATGAAATTTTCTTTCTTTTTATAGCTTTATAAAATTGTGTAGCACTATAGTCATATTTTACGCCACACAGGTGCATGAAATTACCTGGAGTAAATACAATTTTCATCTGCATATTTTTTTGGTTAATCTATGTTTGTATGTATAAGTAAATTCATAATTATTGAATTCTTTATCATAAATAGAAAATGCGTTTCTAATTAGTTCGAAATATTTTTTTTCAATCATCATTTTACTCCTACAATAAATTAAAAAGAGTCAAGCTAAGCTTGACTCTCAAAATATCATTAAAAATCAGGTTTTTCTATTGCTCGCCAACTATTGACCCAAAGTTCAATTTTAGTATCGAGTTTTTCTGTTGCTCGCCAACTATTGGCCCCAAGTCCAATTCTAGTATCGAGTTATTACAATGCCTGATCATTGAGAGATATCTTTATCTCTATAATTATATTATCATATACGAATAATAAACTCAATTATAGAATATCAATACTTAATAATATCAGATTTCAAAAAACTATTACTCTCTTACGTTATGTCATTTTTTATTTAAACGGCAAAAATTTTCAGTAATAAATAGCAAAAGATACTAATGTTTCTTGGTAGCTTTTTAAATATCCATCACTGATTTTCTATCTTCCATCTGATGTTTTTTCATTAAAATTAAACGAGCAAACGGTTGTGCAATACAAGCTTCTATTAAAAAAGCAATTGTAAAATTACGAGGCCACTTGTAAAAGAACTGTTCAACAGGTAACCATGAAATAGTTCTCATTCCAATCCAACTACCAACTACTGTTAAAACAATTGACATCATCATCACGTTCACCAAACAATTGATAATCATATGTGAATTAAAACTATCTTCTTTTGAAATTAAAAAATTTGTTATCTTTGAAGCGGGTGTGTGAGTTAGCAAAACCAATAAAACAACAACGATCCAAATGAATGGTAACACCTTTAAAGTATGTTTCCATGTCTTAAAGCTAAATCCCATTTCAAAACCAGAAATAAGTGGCGCAATAATATTAACAGAAAGTACTGAAACAATAAATAAAAACAAACCAAATTCTTTCCTATTACGTGGTAACTTCATATAAAAATCCAAAATATTAACCTCTTTCTTCGTCTTTACACAAAAAAGCGCAAAGACACTATTATTGTGTGCTTTACGCTGAACCATTATACGCAGTAAATATACTTTAGTAGTATATCATTTATTTTTTGGAAAAGTCAATAAAAATATTAATTGCTGAATAAGTACAAAAGTAATTGCCATTTAAAATTTAAATTGGCACCTAATTAAGTGAGCTGATGAAGGATCTATGAAACTAGCAATTAAAAAAGGATCAAAAACTATTAAGTTTCTGACCCTTTTGAGTTCTAATTATTTCTTCCAGAACGAAGAATGTTATCTGCTTTATCTGCAATTGATTCTGTTAGAAGGACTGAAAAATTTATGCCAGCCCTTTTGCCTAACTTATCCGCCCATTGAGGAATTGTTAAGGTTTTTTTGACAAGTTCTGTGTCTTTCAAATATTTGGCAACATCTACACGAATTAAAGTAGTAAAAGAATCATCTTCAACAGAAATCTTATTGATTGGTGTTGGTTCTGGAAGTAGATCTTCATGCTCAATATAATCTGCTAAAACCATACCTAACACCTCTTGTGCCATAGCAATTCCATAAGATATATCGTCTTCATTAATTCCTGTGTAAGCACCTTGAACATCAGGAAATTCAATAAAGTACCCACCACCTTCTTCTGGGCTAAAAATAGCAGGATAGGTTTTTGCTAAAGGCTCACTTAACATTTCAGTCAATCCTTTCTTTAATCGAATGCGAGATTATTTCAATCCCGCATCCTTTAAAATTTTTCGCTCAAGTCCTCGGCCAAGATCTTGATTGGCATGAACAGGAACAGTGATTCTAACACCATCCTTATAAAGATGATGATGAGATCCCTCTTGCCTTCGCTCAACCCAGCCATTTTTTTTCAATAACTTAAGCATTTCTTTTCCCGTAAGTGGCATTGTGCACTATACCTCCTTACAAAATAATCATAACACGTATTAACACGTGCGTAAAGTGCTATCACTTTTAAAATTTTAGAATAAAAAGTGACGTCACTTTCTTAGTGCTGGTACCTCAAATATAAGATCTTATTTACTTGTTTTTCTTATCGTAAAAGGACGTTTACGATTGATTTGTTGATTTTTCTCAGAAGTTACAATATTTTCTTCCTCTGGTATAGTGATATAATCTGTCTTTTTGAAACCCTTCGCAGCTTTTTTTAAAAAGAATGGTTTAAATTTTGGTTCAAATATAGATACTTCTTTATCAAATTGCGTTGGTTTATAGACTTGGGTAATTAATACATGATACTTTTTACCTTTAACAGAAAAGATAACAATATCTCCTATGCCAATTTTCTTATGAACAGTTGGTGGTACTTTAAAATAAACTTTTCGTTTAGTTTTGTGTAAGGTCTTATCTTTTAATTCCAACAATAATCCTTCAAAAATCGTATTTTGGTTTATGAACCGTATTTTAGGTGTTTCTTCTCCTTTTCGTGCAGGGAGAACACTAGGGGTTTCATTAAAAATTTTACTAATGACCGCAGTATACTCGTTTTCTTCTTCTTTAGATCTACCACTAATTATGTTTTTTACATAAACCAATTGACCATCTTTAGAATAAACAAGCATTCCCTTTTGAATCTTTTTTTCTAATTTTTTAGCTACACGAAAAGTAAATATCTTATTTTTCAAGTAGATGGAATCATTTATCCTTCCATGTGCTGGTTGAACATGAACAGCTTCTATTAACAACTAATTCACTTCCTCTTCATTTAATATATTAGAAAATTATCAAATAATATACTATGAATGAAAAAATCTATGCTTAAAAATAACCCTTAAAATTACTTCAGAAACAGACATTGTTCATAATATCAATATTTAGGAACCATCTAAATCCATTATTTTCAAAATATTACTTGTTAACATACTAATCAAACTTACTCCTAATATCATCAGAATTATTCCTATTATTCTGCCAAATTTACTTGTAATTTCTATATCTCCATAACCAACTGTCGTAACAGTCTGCATAGTCCACCAAATTAAGTCTTCATAGCTTTTTATATCTTCTTCAATCCAAAGTAAGGGTAAGGGTAAGACAATAATAATTAAAAAAAACCATACAAAAAATTTAATATTTCTATTAATTAATTTCTTTAATCTAATATTTTTATTTGTTGATAAATCAATAATTGAAATTGCTATAGAAAAAAATTTTAAAAGTCTAAACCCAGAGTAAAAGGGAATCAAACAAATCAAATCAAAAAAATGATTATTTAAATATTTCATTTTATTGTTGCTCTTAAATAAATTAATAAAGAAATCTAAACTAAATATGAATAAGATAAAATAATCAATTATGTCAGAAAATTTGTTATCAATTATATTAGAAAATAAAGAAACGATTACCAAACTTAATAAAAATAATAAGTATTTTTTATTTTTAATTACAGTTATTATTCTTTTCATTCCTCTCTCCTTAAATAGTGGATAAATATATTAGCATCTTATCAAATCATCCTTTTTAATAAAATACCAGAAATAAACTAATTTCTATAGATAATCTACGAATATCTGGTTCTTCAGTAAAATCAACTATTTCATCAATTAAATCTTCTATCTCTTGGTTAACTAAAATATTCCAGTCGTTCTTTCCTAACGTATAATCTGGAAAATCAAGTTCTTTTCCATCTGTTTGAGAAAGATCAAAATAATGTTTTATATTTATTTTCCCTGTTGACTGACTGAGGACAGCAATAGATCTTTCTCCTTTTTTAACAAATCGTCCTAATTTTTTCCACGTATCAAAATCAGCGATATGGGTAGCATTCGATTTCTGTCCGTAAATAAATATCTGCTCAGAAATATCGTATTTATGAAACATCTGAACCTGGTTGAAAAAATCAAATAAATTGTTTTTATCAGAAACAACCGATCGAAATGTTTCCTTGAATAAATCTCCTAATTCTTTGTACTTTTGATAATTCATAGTTTTCCTCCCACAAAGATAAAAGAAGGAGGAGCGGATACGCCCCTCCTTAGAAAAGGCGTACCCTTTTCTATTCAATTTTTTATAACTCTAAATCGTGTTCCTGTACTTTTTCTTTTTCAATGAATTGTTCTTGCCGTTTTTCTTCCTTCGCCATTTGTTCAAGAGCATACTTCATTAGCCCTCTGACATTTTGTTCAGCTAATAACTCCAGATATTGACCTTTATCTTCCGTTTGAATCACTAAAGGTGGAAATCCCTCTTTGAGTAAAGAATAATTCATAATTAATCGACCGGTACGTCCATTACCATCACTAAATGGGTGTATACGTTCAAATTGGATATGTGAATCTAAAATTGCTTCAAGTTGTTCGCCTTCAGTCTTTGCATTGTCTAAACGAAAATTTAGATTTTTAACCAATTGTTGCATTAACAATAGGGTTTCCTGTGGTGAAGCAGTATCAAAATCTGACCCTAATATCGCATTTTCATTGGACTTGAATCGACCTCGGTCAATAATTAATTTATCCATCAAACGTTCATGAATAGCCTTAATTAAAGATACTGATAGTTTTTCTTTCTCTTGCACCTTTTCAAGCATTAATGCAAAAGCACCTCTATGATTCTCAACCTCATACAATTCTCGTAGCGAAGTTCTTTCTGGAACTGTATTGTGCAAAATGATAGAAACAGTTTGAGGTAAAGATATAGTATTTCCCTCAATAGCACTTGAATGATAAGCTAATCGAACTAAAATATCATCTAAGTATTCTGAAGGGAATTGCTGGTTATGAAATTGATTGCGCGCGATAGAATACTCATCGTAAAAATTATAAGTCATTTTCTCACCTCTAACTTTCTTTTTGGGTTGAATGGTACTAGTATATTTTTTCTAATTTAATCCTCTTTCATAAAGTGACCATATATAAAGGATAACTACCACATTTTCTTCTGTATCTACGCTATAAACTAATCGGTGCTGTATATTAATTCTTCTTGAATAATATGGAACACCAACTAATTTTTCATATGGTGGTGGAGTTTGAAAAGGATTTTCTCGAATCACTTGAATCAGTTCATCAAATTTTTTATGCAATCCTGCTGCTTTCAATTTTGGTAAATCCTTTTTGGCATTTTTCTTAATCTCTATAGTGAATCCCAATCAATTTCACCTAGCTCTTCTGTGCCTTCATTTTCGTGACGTTTAATTTGATCAAGAACCCCTGTATTTTGTAAATATAATGTTTCTTGAATCGCATTCCAATCAGATTTACTGATCATAACGACACTCTCATTCTCATTTTTTGTATTGATAATTTCTACAGGTTGATTATCAGAAACAACGTGCCTAATCAACCCATAAATATTATTACGAGCATTTGTCGGTGTAGTGACTTCCATTATGTTCACATCCTTTTTTGTTTATTCACCTCTGATTATAGCGTACGTTTTAACGTTCTCAAATGTTTTTGTTATAGAAAATAAATTATTTATATATCTTAGCTAACTGTCATAATTCTCCCATAAAAATAAAAGAAGAAGGAGCAAATACGCCCCTCCTTAGGTTTTTATCAATAATCAAAAATCAATTTCTAGTGAATAATCTAGAATTTGTTTCACTAATAAAAAATCTTCTCCTCTTAATCGATCAATAAATTCTTTGCTTACAATTCGCTCAGTATCAAAGCTATGAATTTGTGTTGCATTTATTCTTCCATGTATCTTATATCCATGTAATGGAATATAACCAGAAAAATCATTTCCGCCTGAAGTAATTGGACACACAATAATATAATTCGTTTTTCGATTATACGCATTGGAAGAAACAACCAGTGCTGGGTGTTTCCCCCTCATCTCTCTTCCAAAAGAAGGCGTAAAATTCAACCATATGAGATCACCTTGTTGCGGTTCATACATCTTTTTCTATCTCCTCCTGAGCTAAAAATTGCCATTCCTCCTCTTCAGTCTTTTGAAAAGATTCATCTGATAAAAATGGATTTTTAATTTTGGGTGTAAAAATCAATCCTCCATTTTTTGACTTATAGGTGACATACTCTGTTCCTGCTTCGACTTGATATTGTTTAGGAATTGAAATAGAGATTGAGTTACCAACTTTTCTAGCTGTTACATTAATCATTCTACATTCCTCCTCTTCACACATGATTTTACCATGTAAAATTAAATTTAACAACGTATATAATCATCGATAGCTGAAAATGAACAAAGTTTAAAATAATTAGGCTTATCTTCTAAAAAATATACCAATTGGTTGATCTATTTGTTGTAAAAATTCCCATATGTTTTGGTATTTCATCTCCATTTCTTTTTTAGTATTATTCAGTGGTCATGGAGTTGTTCATAGCGAAAATTATTAATTTTATATTGGCCATCTTCTTCAACCAGTTGAACAACAAATAGTACTTCGTTTTTCACCCCACGACTGTCTTCTTCTCCCAATAATGCATATTGCTTTTCATTATCGGTATCTTGAAACACTTTGATAATTTTTCCTACGCTACGAAATTTAGCATCTAAATCGACATTAATACCATTCTCTTCTTGGCATTTTTCTGTCATATATTCTTTTACGGATTGATTCCGCTCTTTTAATGAATTGAAATTTAAAAATTTATTTCCAAATGCTAATAACATCGGACGTGGATTTTCGGGCTCTTTACTTGCTTCAGTCGTCTTATCTTCCAAAACCATAGTTGACTGACTAGTAGTTGTTTCTTCTACTGTCTTTTCTTCTTTTCTATGACAGCTCGAAAGAAAAAGAACCGCTAGTAAACTGAGTAATATCACTTTTTTCAATCTTCTCTCCTACTTTCCACTTTGTTGTAAATAAGGCAATGGATCTAACCAAACACCGTCATTTTTAAATGCTGAAGCTTGTGCGGCATACCAATCGCTCTTAGTAACTCCTAAGTGTAAATGTGCCGTATCTCTTATTCCTATTACTTGTCCTGCTTTCACTTTATCCCCCACTTTCACACGTGCATTTGAAGGAGAAGAACCAAATTCCTGATACACCATGCTTAAATCACCATCCTTTATCACAATGACGCATGAACCCAGTGCCGCAATACTTGGATTACCAGCAAATACGACAGTTCCTGCATGAACCGCATGTATCTCATTTCCAGGGTGATCAACCGATCCAAAGTCTAATCCATTGTGGAAACCATTCACACGAAATTCTCCACCAGGATTTTTTCCAAAAAGTTGTCCTCCCAAAAATGAACTTCGCTCTAAACTTGATCCAGGAAATGGATTGTACCATCCACCACCTAAACTACCAGTACTTCCGCCACTAGAAGTTGAACCAATGCTTCCCCATTTTTTGATCGCAAATTCATCGTATTCTGTTAGATTATAGGATTTAATAATTCCCATAGCTCCTTGATAATAGGCACTTCCTTCGGTAATTCCTGCCGCTGCATATCCTCCCCTGCCTAGAATTAAAAGGCATTGTCCAGGATCTTTGTTTCCCACACACGCATTAAAATTGGATTGAGTAGCCACCATGTATCCATAGTATGCATAGCATGCCTTTGCATTAGGAAATTTCATGTAATTTCCTCCTTCACTTCCTCCGACACCTCTTGCACTACCTTTAGGGTAAGGACAACCTAAATACCAAGTTATCCCAAAATAATTGTTATCATTTTTTCCAGAATAAGATTGTCCATAGGCACTTTCCCATCCTAATTGCGAAAGAATGACTGAAGGTAATAATTTGTATTTGACTGCCGCTCCTACAGCGTATCTCGCATGTTCATCTGTAATGGGGCCTCTTCCTTTGATTTCTTCAAAAATAGGTAAATCTTCCGTATACTCACCTGTAAACATTCCTTCTGAGTAAAAGCTTGTTTCCTCTGTTGCTCCTACTGAACCAATCATTTGTATAATCATATTTAGCATAATAAAAAAAGGTAAAAGTAATAGAAGAACCCCTGAACCCAACACCATTAATTTCCATTTCATTTAGATACCTCTACGCCTGTTCCATCACATTATCTTCTTTGACTATCAAAGACTGTTCTACTGCGTTATCTTCTTCAGTTACTATGGATTGTTCCACCACGTTGTCTTCTTTAGCCAATATAGATTGTTTCATCACGTTGTCTTCTTGAACCATCATGGATTGATCGACAGTTTTCAAATGATTGGTTTCTTTTAATAAATCATTATAGTCAAAGGATTCAGACTTCCCCAATTGTGATACCGGCAATTCTTGACGAACATTATAGTTGATAAATGTTTCTGAATATCCCTTTTGTGCCAAATACTTTTTAAAACGATCGACAAAGTCTCTTCCTGCTTCATCATTATTCACACACAACGAAATACGTGGGACAATCGTTTTCTTCCCTTCTGCCATCTTCCGATTGGATTCTAATACTTTTCTAAAATAGGATTCTACGACTTGGTGCTTCAACCCTGACATAGCACAAAAATCAGTATTTACCAATACTTTTTTCGCACCAAAATAATTTTCTTTATATAAAGAAAGATAACTCATCACTTCAATCGGTGCTTCAAATACTTTTAATTCTCCAGTAGGCATTTTCGAGTTTAAACTAGCAAAAAACATCGCATCTTTTTGATTTCCTGGGTGTTGAAAAAGAAAATAAGGACGATCCTTGATCAATCGTTTTTCTTCTGGTAAAAAACGTGTTCCTCTTAATTCCACGCCCACCACTGTAGGATTCATGATTTGGGTTCGATCAAAAAATTTGAAAATAATATTTTGATAGCGATCTTCACCAATTAAATTGGCTTGATTAAATAAGGTCACAATCGTTGGGTCAATTTCTCGTTCTTTGGTCAAATAAGAAAACACTTCTGAAAAATTGGACTGTTCTTTAATGTCTCGTTGATAATTTAACGGTTCATTCTCCTTCACTTGATAATCGGCTTCAGACAACACCTTGACTTCACTGCCTAAAATATCGCCAATGGCTTCTTCAAAAGAAAAATCGTAAAGTTTCATCGCTAATATGATACAGTTATTAACTGCAGGTTGATCAATTTCTTTATTGAAAAACATCACTTTTCGACGACTATCATATACCCAGCTAGAGTGTTCCGCATGACGATAATAGTTGCCTTGGCGTTGGAAAGTTTCTCCTTTTGAGATCATATATTCTAAAATATCTGAATTACGTGCTTCCTTTATTTGATTTGGTGAATAGTAACTCATCTAACATCCTCCTTTAGTAATAAAAAAAGAACAACTTCAATAAAAGTTGTTCACTCGTCAAACGGATAGATCTAAAATGTTTCGTTCATAAAAGCGTTCATTTCGCCATTGTTCTGTATTCTCTCGCAATACACGTTGCAGTTGATACACTTGTTTTCGCTTAGCTACTTCTTTCTGCCATTGTTTTTGTAACATATCACGTTCTTTTTTGGATAATGGAAAACGACGCTTCTTCGTCCATTTAGATTGTTTGTCAGATAATTGTTTGGTTCGTTGATACATGGAGCGCACCTCTTCATCCTGATTTTGGAATAAATGGTCATAAGAATCTTCTGTTGGTCTGGATTGTTCCAATGATTGAAAGTAACGGTGCCATTCTTCCGCTGTGGGTGGTTCATTTTCTTTATGTTGGAAAGGATTATTTTCAATTTTCTCAACTGATTCTTTCAAACTTTTTACAAATTCCTTTTGGTATTCTGATACTTCAAAACTTTTTGGTAAACAATGATCGATAAAGTATTTGATTTGTTCATTGAATACTTCTTCTGTAATCGTTTCTTGTCTCGAACTTGTTAAAATCATTTTTTTCAACATCGGGGGAAAATTACTTTCTTCCACTTCCTGAATGGTTATTCTTTGGTTATTACTTGTGCGAAGTTTCCATTCATTTTTTAATTCTTGTTTGTATTGTTCACGTTCATCGGATTCTTCCTCGATTACATTCATTTTTTCTTCTTCCGTACGAATATAAGCCAACAAACTTTCCAAAACTGGAGGCTCGTTGGCTCGGTGTCGTGCAGGATTATTTACAATTCGTTCAAGTGCAAGTTGAAAAGCTTCAGTCGGTTTTGTCTGATTCTCTTCTGTGATTTTGTCAAGATCAATTGACTGATCTTCCATCATCATATCTCCTAATGAACCGTTGACTTGTCTTTTTTTAGGAACGAGATCCATCGCTTGGATTTCTTTTAAAATATGGTTTCCTAGACGTGTGTATAAGGTATGCAATTTATTTTCAGAACTATTCCGACCTTCTCCAAATGCAGACTCTTCTTCTGACTGAATATATGCTTGTCGATCCATCATTTCTTGATACAACTCAGGAAAATTTTGGTTGATAAAAGACTGGATCACTTTGTCTAATTCTTTTTTAAATCCATATTTTTCTGCGTAACCATATTTCTGGTAACCTTTTTGTTCTGGCAGTTTTTCAGCCACACGTTGTAAATCCATAACCATATGATTCAATTGTTCTTGTCCTTGTTCGGAACGTATTCCCTCAATCATTACTTTACGCAACACATCAATTTTCGCACGTTCTTTTTGTAAACCTAACAATTGGTTGGCAAAAACTGATTTCATTTTACGCATGGTCTTACGTGAACGATATCCTTTGACTTCAGTAACCAACTCACCCGTTTCTGGATCGACAAACTTTTTCTTTTCTCGAGTAGGATAAGGTTCGACAGTCGCTACATGGACATGAATATTATCTGTATTGTAATGGATAGAAGCTGTCCACACAGCGGAATCTGTCATTCCTTCTTCTGATAACATTGTAAACATCGCTAATCGAATGGCTTCATGAATTTTTTCTTCTTTTAATTGATTCGTTCGTTCATCTAAGTAACCATGTTGAACCAGCCATTGGTTATCAAATGAAAAAACATCTTGCCACATGACACTTCCATTTTTAGCAGCGGCAGTAAATTGTTCTTTCATTCTTTTTAAATCTTCTTCATTTAATTGGTGTTTATCTGCGGAAAACAAGCGAGACGTTTTGACAGGATTCGCCATATAATGAATGTACCCTTCTAATGTTTCGTCTTCATCTCCTTCATACGCCGCACTCGTCCCTTCTCTATTCGTAAAAGCAGAGTAGGATTCATAGGCTTCATTACGAACAGCTTCTTCTCGATCCATATAATCAATATAAGACTGAAATGCAGACGAACCTGGTCGAGCAAATTTTCCAGTCATAATAATCCCAGGAGACGCCCCCATCAGTCATTCACTCGCTGTTCAAAGTGATGAAAAATCTCTTGATTCCGTTTCATCTCTAAATGATTTTCTGCTTCTCTTAAAATATGATTGGGCTCTTGATCAGACGATTTCATTTTGGGAAAATCTTCGTAATGAAGTCGTGTGTTTTCAATTTCGTACACCACATTCATTTTGTTTTCTAAATTTCGCAACAAACTTTTTCGCAAGCGACGTTCTTCATCTAATTCTTCTTGTAGTTGTTCGATCATTTTTTCTTGTGCTAAGTAACGATCCGCTAAAATATTGATCACTTCAATTTTTGATCCACCAAATTTCTCCAACATCTCATTTAATAATTCTTCCGTTTGTAAATTAGGGTTGATTGAAAACTTCATGGCTATTCTCCTCTTCTGTATCTATCATTGGTAAAATACCTTTTTTTACATTTAACAAGTAAGCTTGTGTATTTAAATCTAAATGGGCAATCACATCATCTATTATCGCCTTCATTCGTAATTCTGTTTCGAGTACTGCTTCAAATTTTCCTGCATCACGAATAAATTCCTTTAACATTTCTGAGCGACTACGATTTGATTTTTTACAAAATACTTCAAAACGATCCCACTCTTCTTTATTCACATTTTTAATTTTTATATCCATTAATCATCTTCTCCTTTTAAACCTCATAGTCGACAAAAATTGACGAAATTTTTCTCCTTTGTTTGATAAAAAATAATAGTTTCCATAAAAAATACAACCCATAAAAATAAAAAGGATCAATAAACACAATACAAATCGAATCAATGATCTCCCTCTCTTTCGTTCTAAAATGTAATTTGCCATTACTAATGCAAGAGCATAAGACAAAAAGGGGGGCCTAAACGTCCCCCAACCCGACAGTGTCGGGCTTTTTGAGGTACCCCCTAAAATAGCCGTTTTCACCGTTTAGATGACGGAATCACAAAATAGGTGACACTAATCATCTAACAGATGACAGTTTTAACCGATTAGGTGACAGTCAATTTCTCACAAATGATTAATTTTATTGCCCTCTCTCCTGGTAATCTTGAATCTGTTCATGAAGCTTTTGGATCTTCTCCTGCAATTCCTCATTGTTAGATTCTGCTTCAGTAATTTTTGTCTCATACTCACTAATTTGTGATTGTTTCGTTTGAATTTCTTGATTGGTTTCTTCAATTTCTGTCTTTGTTTCGTATTTCTTTTCGCTTTCTAACTCATTGATTTCCCTCTTAATTCCTTCAATAAATTTTTGACTTTGACGAATCAAATCTTTATTTGTTTGGATCAATTTTTCTGATTCTTTGATTTGTAACTCTAAACATTTTGCCAAATACTTGTCCTCATTTTGTGGTTCTGCCTTCGAATCTTCTGATACTTTTTTTCGATTCATAAACAAAGCACCTTGTACGGTTTCTTCATCTGGATCGACTTCTTTTCGACCATAGTTTTCAAATAAATCTTGAATACTTTTTGGATCGAAGTCAGGATTTGTTGGAGAAACAATGCCAATATCAATGACAATGGATTTCCAGTTTTCTGGAATTTGAGAGAGCTGAATCAAATAATAGTTCTCTGTTAACCGGATCAAATGATGGGGAATTTCTTGTTCTGTTTTTGATTCAGAAGCAATCATTTCTAACTTTCCACCCTCTGGCATTGTTCCATCTACTTTCAATAATATCTCGGCATAATGTGTCTTTTCGTTATAGCCTCGTTCTAATTGTGTAAGGGTTAGATCATTCAAAGAAAGACTATGATTTACACCGATAGGCGTGTCCGCCAAATCTTTTTCTGTTCCTAAAAGAATGGAAGGTACCGCAAAAAATACGACCATTCCTAACGTTAAAAAAAGAGCCATGCGATAAAATTGATCCGCATGCTCGACAAAAAATCGTTTCGCTTTTTTCCATTTTTGTTGAATAAAAGTAACGATAAGGTTCCACCTTCCTCTCAAAAAATAAGCGTCTAAACTAATGCCCACCGGCAAAAATTTCGATTTCTTCTTTTGATAAATCTATATTCAATTGGAAATTTCCTTTTCCTTTGATAGATAAAATGGCTTGTCCTTGATTGAGATTAGGAATACTTTCTAGTTCGCTTTCACGTAGGGTTTCTTTGAATGAATCTTTTAATTCGTCAATCGAACTTGGGTCTTGTTTCATGATAAAAGTATAGGTCGACAGCTTCAAAAGTTTACGTACTTTCTCCTTAAAGTTGTCGGACGCCCCTTTAGAAAATAAATCTGAAATATCATGCGTAGCTAAGCCTAAACCTCCAAAAGCTTTACGTGCTTCTCGTTCATACCGATCAAGTAAATCAATGGCGTCCATGTTTTCTTGTCGGGTAATATTATGAAATTCATCGATCACTAACAAATTTCGTATCGCTTCTTCTGGACGTTTCAAATGATTATCTACAAAATATTTTTCTCTCATCCCTCGTGTCATCGCAAGATTCCATACTAAGAAAAGAAGATTATAAAATTGTGCATTGAATACAGCTTTTCCTTTATTTAACAAACTACTCAAATCAAATGAGACGGAGTAATAATCTTCAAAATTTAAAGTCGTATGTCGATTAAAAATTTTTCCATCTGATCGTAACATGGCTTGACTAACTGAATAGATTTTATCTAACCTTTTGGCTTCAAATTCTGATAGGGAGGAGCGAAATTTCCTTTCCTCTTCAAACAATTCATTGTGAATAAACTGAGAAAAATCTTCCAATAAAGGATATTGAATCGCTTCATATTGCGTGGCATTTTCCAATACCATTTGGTGATCAGAAAACCATTTTTCATAAAACAAATCAATATACATATCCAATGACGTATTTAGCTCCGGATCATTTTCTCCATGAATATTTGCGAAGATAATTTTCAATTTATTCTTACTAACGTTGTAACTTTCTTGTTCATCTACTTCGCCAGTCAACTCATTAATCACTGTCGCAAATATTTGGAAAGGATTGACTGTTCCATCACGACCAGAAGCGTCTAACGACAAACCACCATAAGCTTTCATGAAACGATTATTCTCGGCATTTGCCATAAAATAATACGTATAGTTGCCTAATAAATGATTGTGACTACCGATTTTTTTCAACGTTGAACTTTTACCAGAACCAGGAATACCGATCAACACAAAATTATAAGAAAGGCGCATATAATCCTTGTGCCACATATCTAAAATAACCAATCCTCCTGTATTGGTTCGACCAAAGTAAAGGCCTCTTGGATCAATTAATTGGCTGTAATTCAATGGATAACTTGCTCCTAAATCATTCGTCGTCAACTCTTTCCCTTGACGATTTTTTGCTTGCTTTTGTTCTTTATGTGAACGATAAAGTGCCAATAACTCTGTATCTTCTTCTCCCAAAAAGAAAGAAGCTTTATAACCTCTAATAGAAAGTCGTTGATTGATTTTATCTGCTTGTTGCTGGACGTCTTCTTTCGTTTTTCCTGAAATATAGTAACGTGTCGTCACTTCTTTGACGCTCTCATTCCCTGTAATCATGTCCTCCATCAATTCTTTTAACAATTGATACTCAATACCTGCTTCTTGTCGAATGTCCTCTGAGAATCCCTTTCTCGCATTATCACGACTCTCTCCAATGGATTTATTCAACTCTTTTTTGATTTTGGATAAACCTAAATGAGAAATATCAACTGTGGTAATCACACCAGGTTGACGAAAAATTTGTTCTCCCCAATAAAAAAATTCTTTCTTTGCGTATTTATATAAATGAGAGACACCGATATAATTCCGTCCTGTTTGACTAAACCAATTTCCCTTAAAAGTAATTCCTGTTTGTGGCATGATCTCACTCATAAACTTCCAATCTTCTTTTGCTTTATTACAATAATCTGGGTCAGATAAAGAATCATCAAATTGCGGAGGGCGATCGCCTAAATTGTATAACTGATAAAGTAAACTTTTCTTTTGCGCCACTGAGATTGGATGAATATGAATATATTTGTTCACGCTGTGTAACACTTCAGAACGAGCATTCTCCAACGCTTCTCTTGTTTCTCCAAAAATTTGGATATACACGATATCTTCTAACAATGATTGTGACCGTTCGAGTTCCCATACTTTGTGTTCCCGCTGTTCTTTCAGATACGCACTCCCCTCTTTTGGAAATCGATCATACAAATAATCAATTTGTTGGGTTGTATCTGCCGCATACCCCATAAAAATTAATTTAATGTCTGACGTAGTACTTCGGAAAAAATCTACATAGCTTTGAATCCCTTGGCGCTGAATTTCTGTTGGTTCTTTACGAATCGAATAGTTTTCTAATAATAAATAATCTGTAAATCCATTTCTTGTGACAATACAATCTTCTTCAATCATAGAAACATGATTCATCAGTTTTAAGACACTGTTTGAGATTTTGTAATTTGGTTTGTGTTTCTTTTTCTTCTTTGTTTCTTTTTTTAAGGAATCATCGATAATCATTTTTCTGCCTCCATTAGTTGTTGATTCTCTTCAAACGCTTCTTGTTGCGAAAGATAAATCGTATCTGGGTGATAAATGGTCAGATCCTTTCTTAAAAGATCCACAAGTGTGGTAATATTCTTTTGACTTGGTTTCATTGGAGACGGCAACATCCAAAAAATAGTTACCAATACAAGAAATAGACGAAACCACAAGCGTAAAGGTGGATAAACTAAAGCTGCAATATAATTCCAACCATAAAGCAATACACCAAAAAATACAGCGGCGTCCATTAGAGTGTAAACACCTCCGACACGCATTGTATCCGTGATTCGATTAGGTCGAGTAAACATATTTGTTCCTTCCTTTCATTTATCAGTAAAAATTGAAGAACCCTATTGAGAAATAGAGTTCTTCATCAGACACCAATATAATCACTTATTCTTCTTTTTTAGCTTCTTTCAATTCTCCTTTGATTCGTTTCTTTTCTCGACGGTATTCTCCATAGTCTTTTCCTAATTCATAGGCATCTTGACGTTTTTCTATAAAAGAAGGAGTATGATAACGTCTAGGATCTTCTTTTCCATAGCCAAATACTTTATTTTTAGTTGCTTGTTTTAATGGATTATTTTTCTTATGTTGAGACAATTCTTGATTTAATCGGTCAGACTTCGCAGAAAATGTTCGTTTTGGCTTTTCTTCAGTTTTAGAAGATTTTGGATCGTCAGACTCTTGATTGAAACCAGTCTCTTTTTCATTATTAGCTGATAAACAAGCTTCTTCCTTTCCAGATGAATAAGAATTGAAATCATCTGAATGAGTCATTTCTTCCGGTTCTTCAGACTCTTGACGTGCCATTTCATTGAATCCTAGTGGAAAATCAGAATCAATCGTTTCTTCAGTTGGTTCGAGCGATTCCAAACTATCAAAATCTGAAGATTCAGAGGAATATCCTGAATTCTCTTCTGAAGTCTCTTGAGATTCTTGTGTATGTTCTCCCACGTCTTCTGATTCTGTAGACGATTCTTCATTCTCAGAGGATTCTTGATTTTGTAAATCATTTGGATCTTTTTGTTGTTCTTTCTCTCGTTGTTGTTCATTAAACCCTTTACTTGATTGAGAATCGTCTTCTTCCTGTTCGTTATTCTCTGAGTTAGAACCACCATTCATCATATCGTTAATTCCCTTCATTCCTTTTCCATTGCCATTATTTCCTGCGCCTGCAGTAGCTAAAGTCATTCCTAAACCAAAAGCACCAACGTCAGCTAATGCCCCACCTGCGGACTTCGCTGTACTCACACCAAAGTCTTTGATCCCTCGTACAAGTTTTGACCCACTGAAGGCTGCCATCATCACACCAGCAGTTCCTTTCAAACCTGCGTCAATTCCTGTCACACGTTGGAATCCATTTGGTCCATCGATCAATGCCCATGCAGCACCTGCCATCGCAATAATGTAAGTGAAGAAATCAAAATTCATCGACTTAATATAAACTGTCGCAACAATATAGATTTGAAAAAGAATTGGCACGTAGACTAACAAAGCAAAACTACCAACTAACTCAGAAAAAACAGCTTTCACTCGTTGCATACCCATGAAATCTGCTACTCCACCTTTGACTAATAAAACATAATCACCATACATTTTGGCAATGATTATCGCAAATTTAAAGGAAGTAATTGCTAATGCCACAATCATTACCAATTCTGTTAGATAAATATTAAAAAAACGCACTTTGTTGCGATAATAATTTGGTGAAAAGAAATTAGACATTAGCCAATCTGCAAAACCACTTGGTTGTTCAATATCTACCACTGAATCCTTTCCTTTGGAATCTGTTTTGATTTCTTTTTCAAAAACTTTTCCATTTTTTATATCATCAGGCTCATCGATTTTTTCTTTCATATTGATTTGTTTGACACTCTTGTAATGATTCAAATTTTCTCCGCTTTTTAGTTTCCAACCTTCTTCTGCCACAGCGACTAAATCAGTTGTATTTTCTAAAATAATCGACTCACCAGGACTTTGTTCTACTGTATTAACAGCTTTCACAACTTCTTGTGTCATAGTAGAAGCCGTTGACCATAACGTAGGAGCCATCAAAGTTAAACACAAAATCAGCAATAAATTTAATGGTGCTTGTGTCGCTCCATTGACTTTGTTAAACATCAACAAAATAAAAAAGCCCACTACTGCCATCAATAAAAGAAATCCTTTCAGTGGATCTATTTTGTGCATTAAGTCAGTGAAAGCTTGATTATCAAAAATATTTAACAACTTTAAAAGGTTCTCCATCACACCATACAATCCGTCTAAAACCCATGCGCCACCTTCCGCAACATTCATGGCTATTGGTCGTAAAAAATCCCAACATGGATTTCCTTGTGTTAAATAATCAGAGTAGTCATTTAACAGCTTCAATACTTGATCATCTGACATGCTATTTCCAAATAAAAAATCTGTGATAATATTTGCTAACAGAAACGGCATTTATTTTTCCTCCCCTCCTATTTGAGTAAAACCATTTTTTTCAACGCTTTGAATCATCCGTTCATAAAGGGGCTCTCTACCAACATTGGCTAACCATTTTTTTATATCTTTGATCGTCCCTGATTGAAGCAATTGTTCATATTCTTCCTCTATTCGTTGTGGATTTTCCTGTGATTCACAAAAGATTCGTACGTCCTTTTTCAATTTCTGTTTAAAGAAATAACTTAATGGACTGGCTGAATCCAATTCTTGTATGCGTTGTTGTTGAACGTCTTCCGTAAAATAGTCGTCAAAAATCGTATCTAATTCTTTCAAACGTAAGTTTTCAACTTGTGGTTCGACATGTTTTTCTTGCGGCACACGTACAGAATCCTCTTTTTCTGACTGATTTTCTCCTTCATTTTTTGAAGCTTTCTCTGCTTCAAAGTCTCTTCCTTCAAGAATCGCTTGTCTTCTTTCTTCTTTTTCTTCAATCATGAAAGGATCAACCAAATAAAGTAAATTACTTAAGTTGATTTGGGTATGTGGTGCATGGCGATACTCTTCTTCGATTTCCTCCCAGGTACTTTCTTCATATGGAAGATATTTCCACGCTTCCAACATTTTTGTTTCCCCGCGATTGTAAATAGGATACATATTTTCAATGACATTCCCTTTTAAATCATGAGTTTTCATGCTTCGAATCACTACCGTTTGTCCAAAAGGTAAACGAGATAATTCATCTTTCGTTAACATAGGGATACGTTCCATGGAATCGGTGAGTGTTTTCTCACTGTCTGCGACTTTTCCTTGACGTGAAAGGGAAAGGTTTGCTCGATTCCCTAAGTCTTCGACAATCATTTCTCTTGTTTTCTTTGATTTAGTTTTAACTACAATGGTATTTCCGCAGTTTGCAATAATCGTATTCGCGTCATCACCATACTTATCTAATTGTTCATAGTTTTGTAGAACAATCACATGACTAAGTCCTACTTTTAACCCATCGGTCATTTTCGTTGCTAATTCAGGGATTTTTACCATATTTCCTGCTTCTTCATAAAGAAACACCACTTGTCGTGGCAACTTACGATTCGGCTGTTTTAATCCCGCTTTTGTTAATTCTTTAAAGCTTTGATCGAAATAATTGGCCGCAATCTCGTGATTCGATTTATCTTGGTCAGAGACAACTACAAAAACAGCCATTGGTTGTTCTCCAAACCCTAAATCCATGTAATTGATTGAGTTTTGAGCCATTAACTTGGCATTTCCTGTTCTACGAAACGCTTTTAAATTCGTTAACATATGTGTTACAACGTTCCCAATGGTTGATTTTGCAGGGGCAGAAGCCAAAATATCTAAATAAGCCAAATGAGCAGGGTGATCTAAAGGCAATTCTTGGAAATAGAAGTCTAATACTGACTTTCCTTTGTATTTACTGAATAATTGTTTTCTTTTTCTTAAATCATCTGTATAGTTTTGAATAACAGCGTGTGATTCAGTAGTAATTTGATCACTGTTCATTTCCGCAATCATATTCACAATTGTATACATATTGGAAAGTTCTTCTCGTTGAATCAATAAAGATTCTTCAATCAATGCCAAAGATCCAGCAGTAAATAAAGCAGTCGCCGCATTTTGCCAAAAAGGTTCTTTTGCATGCGGATCATGAAAATAGGTATAACATAACGTAGCTAGTTCAGATTGGGCTTGATCGAGTCCTCGATCTCTCTCAATTGTTGTTTTTCCAAAAAGATATTGTTTATAGTAATGAACAACCAAAGATAAAGGATTCGTGGTATCTGAAACAGCTGTATCATTTAAATTTAACAGCTTGACCTTATACATTCTTTTTTCCAATAATTTTTTCCATTTTAAATAAAGTTCTCCAGAAGGATCGTGAATATTCATCGAACGTTTTTCCTTCATATTCGTTGTCCGACTGTATCCATCGATCGCTTTTTCAACACCAAAAACCCCTTTACCGACACGAGTTTCCCCAACGATAGCCACATTCGTTGGCTCACTAGAAATATATTCTCGAACTCGATGGCATTCTCGATCTTCATTTGTACGAGGGGACGTCCCTACGACCATACCTGATGGGCCATCATAGGCTTCCATATCATCTGTAGGCATAACTGGATACTGATAATCTAGTTCGCTTTTTCCATCTGCCCAACGAGACGTTGCCGCAGTCATCACGTCTTCTAATGGCATAAAACTCTTTCGAATACGATATAGTTTCAGACCAAATAAGAACGTACAAAAAAAGAACAGGAGAAAAAAATAGATCCATCCTATTCTTGTATTAGGAAGTTGAAAGAAAAATTTCCATTGAAAAAATTGACTCCAGTCACATTCTCCAAAAAGTCCATTTGGAAAGACTTCTGTCAAAGCAGTTGGTAATGACACTAAGTAATTAGAAAAGAAAAAAAGCAAAACTATCAATCCTACAAATAGCGGAATTAAAACTCGTTTTTGCCCAAGATAACGTTCGACATATTTATATGGTGTTCGTGTAGGATCACGCCATAATCGAGTGCCAACCAAATCTTTTTTCCAATTATTTAGTAATCGCATATTCGTTCCCTCTCTTTTTGAGAACATAAATCAAAAGTATCGGGTTGTGAGGAAACTGTTTCATCCACTGTATTATTTATATCTCGTTCCATCTGTTCATATTCTTTTGTTAAATATTTATCTGCCAGTTCTTCATGTTCTAGTAAATCAATCAACTGATTAATTTCTATTTCTTTACATTTTTCTTGACGAATCTGTTGGTATTCCTTCAAACTATCAATGCGAAGTTGAATCGCTTTTTCAATAGTATGCGTTTCGTCATAATTTTTGATCATATGACATTCTTCTTCAGTTAATCCTGTACTCTCACAATAGCGCCGATAGATTTCTCGTAAGTCCGTCTTGAGAAGTTCTTCTTGTACTTCTTCTTTACTTAAAACCATATTAGTTTTTTCCTTTCTTTCGATAATTCAAAAATAGTTTTTTCGCTTTTCTAAACATTTCATATGAAGTTGGTGCTTCAGCGATAATTAGCAACAAACTCAATAGGATAAGACCTAAATAACGTAAAATGTTTTGTTCTTCAATCATTCCATTTATACTTAGATAGAAAATTAAAAAACTAAATATTAGATTCCATATACAACGTTTGAAATAATCAGATTGATTGTAATGGTCAGAAACAGTTAGAAAAAAAGGTGTATATTTTATTCGATAATAATGAACGGTATGTTTTAACTTAATATTTCTATCGTCTTGTACAATCACTGCATCAATTTCTTTTTTTGATCCTATATACTTCAGATACTTCAACGTTGTTTGTTTCTTATATAACTGATAACTGGTGATCATTGACTGATCGTATACTTGATTTAAACGAATTTCTAAGAATGTAAAAATAAATAAAATCAAGAACGAACAAAATGCAGAAATAGAACGATCTCCTGCAATAAAACCATCAAAATAACCAAATGTACCTGTCAATAAATAGAACCCCCACCATTTAAAAAATTGGTGTCGAATAAAAGAAAATAAATGATATTTTCCTCTTAGATAATAAAAAAATACTTTTACTATCAAAAAGATACCGTAATAGATTCCAACAAGCAGAAACAAACTGCCTAAATCACCAGATCCTAATCCTCTAAAATAAATTTTATAAGATTTCAAACAATCATAACCAGAAAAAATCACTGGTAAAGAAAACAAAATACATGCAAGAATCAAAAATTCTTGCATGCATCGATGAATAACTAACGAATAATAATCGTTTTTACTCATTATACGATTCCTCCATTTTCTATTTGAGTGCCGCTATCCGAAGAAGCCCCTTCTGACAAAATGGTAGATTGATCACCTGTATCTGCGTTCATTGAAGATTCTGATTGATTTTGTTCATTTAACGATAAATCAGTCATTTCTGGCGTTTCTGGAGCTGTTTCAGGCGTAGAAGGAGTTTCTCCCTCTTCTACAGTGGGCAATGATTGAAAATCATTTAAAACGAAATCTACAGCGCTATTTTGTTGATTCGCTTCATTCGTTACCGTTTCGACAATTTGGCTTGCTTGTTCCAAAGCAGGTTGATAATCAGTTTGTTGGCTCTCTTCTATTTGACTACCTACCACTTGATTTGTTGTAGTTAATGTTTCTGAAGCTTGTGTCACTTGGGTGATTTCATTCTGTACTGCATTGCTTACTTGTTCATTCGACTGTGCATTAGATACTGTAGCTTGGATCTCATCCTTAGTTGTAGAAATTTGTGTCTGTAACTCTTGATATTGTTGATTCATGTCTGGTAACCGATTAGCTGTTTCTTGTGCTTGTTGAACCGATTCACTCATTTGTGTAGTTGTTTGATTGGCTGTGTTCTGTGCTTCTTTGATTTCAGTTACTTTTTGAGCCAATTGTTCATATGTTTCGCGATATAACTCATAATTGATTGGCAACACTTGTCCATCGACTTCAATCAATTTTTTGATTTCTTGTGATAGACGATTGTATTCATCGACTAGATCAGAAACTTTTTGCCATTCATTCGTTGCTTGTTCTGCAGTTTGTGCAGTTTTTTCTTCAATCATAGTTAAGTTTTCTAACTCTTTCTTTACTTGATTCAATGATTGATTCAATTGTTCTGCTTTATTTTTAACAGTGGTTAAAGCAAGCTTATTCGTAGTAATGAGTTGATCTAATGTGTGATCTGGTTCTTCTGGTGTAACTGGCGGCACTGGTTCTGGATCAGGTGTTGGCTCGGGAGTAGGATCTACTGGAATATCAGGAATATCTGGTATGACGGGTACATTGGGATCATCTGGTAAAACAGGTATATCTGGAACAATTGGTTTTTCGTCATCTATTCCAGGGTTTTCAGGCTTCTCAGGTAAAATGACTTCTGGCTTTTTATCTGGCAAAATAGGTTTCGATAAATCAATCATTTCTTCTTTGGACGATTGTTGTTTATCTGTCAGTAAGAATAAAGGTTCTTTCTTATTTTCACTATTTGATTTAACTTCCCGTTTTTGTTCCTTGCTTTCTTGTAGATCTAATGCTTTAGCTAATTCCCCAATGAGATTTGTTCGATCTTTCTTGTCATTATCTGACACTTTAAATCCAAAAATACTTGAATCATCTTCGTTATTTTCTCCTGTTAATACACCTAAAAGCTTATCCATATTACTTTTTCTCTTTGGTGTTGATTTTTCTTTACCTTTTGTTTCTTTTTCAATGACTTTTTCCCATGCTTTTGCACTTTCTTTATCGCTATCCATAGAATGCACTTGCTCTTTTTTGGCTACTTCTTGTTGTGGTGAAGTACTATAACTATAAGTAATAAGACCTCCTACGCCTAGAATAGAGACGGAACATAATCCGATCAACCACCATTTTTTCGGAATCGATTGAAACCCATTTCCTTTATTGTTCGTTGTTTGATTCGTCATTTGAAACTCCTCCTAATTGTTGTAATTTTTCTTCCCAAAGTTTATAGTTTTCTTCTGCTTCTTTACGTTCAGATTCAGAAAGTGTCGTATTCTCTTTGTCTTTTTGATATTTTTCAAGTAGATTCACAATACTTTTAGCCACAGATAGATCTTCAGTTAATTCTTCGTCATGAATTTCTTGATTGATTTGTTCTGCTTTTTTGACATCTTTCTCATGAATGGCTTGATAAGCTTCTTCTTTTTTTGCAAGCTGAATCTGCTCGTCTAATACCTTACTTTTAATTTCTTGGTTGATCAGTTCTGCTTCTTCGATTTTTCCTTGCTTTAAATAGGCAAAACCAAGCATACCTTGTGTTTCTTCATTCACAGGCAAATCAGTCATTTCTGTGATTTTTTTCCACTGGTGTTCTAAAAATAGTAAATAAAAGAAAGCAAGAGTTGATTTTCCTTCTTTTGATAGCTTAGATAACTCTTCTTTGTTTTTTTCCTGATAAAGTTGCTTTACTAACACTTCTTCTTTTTGTGGGTATTCTTTCAACGCTACAATATATTCTTTCTTATCAACCAATGTTTGATAAGAATCGATTGGATTCGTCTTGATTTTTTGAGTTGAACTCCACAAAATACCAATAAAAAGAAGAAAAAAAATACTTCCTCCTATACCTATTTTTTTCCAATGAATCTTAAAAAAAGATTGCAAAGAATCAAGGTTGAGAGAAAAGTACTTTTTGTTCTTCTTTTCAGAAGACGGTGTGAAAGAAACTGAAGTAGACGAAGGTTGTGTTCCACCAGGAAAAGCTAATTCTTGATCTAACAACTCCAATAATTTCTGTCCTTTACGCTGTTTTAATGTGCCTGCTTGAATCATTTGTTCAATACTATAATGAATGGATTCATGAAACGATAAACCTGAAACACATTGATATTTCCCTTGATACAAGACTTTTTTATCTTGTACCAAGAGATAAGTCACCGAATTTTCTGGACGTAATTCTTCTGAAAGTTGTTCAAATTCCACATACGAATAGCGTTCTTTTCTAATTCGTACGGCATTAGATTCTTCAATCTTAACTTCAATCAACATTCTCACCAACTTTCGTTTTCAATCTATTTAATGGACATAACCCAATCCACTATCTGTGACGCAAATGAAATACCTAAAATAGAAAATCCAGCACGAATAATAACCATCTTTGCTTTCTGACTAATTTCTATAATTGGTAGCATGTTGGCTAAAAAGGCACTTGCAATAACCGCTGTTCCAACTGCCGCAGTAATATTCCGTACTAATTTCGTGATTGAATCCCCCGCATGGTTTACTGAACTTTGGATATCAGCAAATGCTTCCATCGGAAATACTAGTTGAAAGAGCAAAATAACCGCTAATGCACTTAAACTAAATGTCATCCACAAAGAAATGCCATATTTTTTCCTTTGTCCTAAAAGATTCATTTGATTATTTTCCATTGTATTGTCCTTTCTGAAATTGATTGTTATTTGCTTGTTTTTTCAAGCTTTTTAAAATCAGTTCTTGATTTTCGGAAATAATTTTCTGGTGGAACTGATCTAATGCCGTATCATAGTCTTGGCCGTTGGCTTCTAAAACTGCCATTGCGACCTCTTTTGTTTTTCGTTGTTCTACAGATAATGCCATATTCATTTCTCCTTTATTTTTTTATAAAAAAATAGAAGACACAGAGTCTTCTATATGAAAAACACTTGATTCAATTATTTTTGTAATTCGGGTACTCGTTTTCCTGCCAATCGTTGTTCTTTTAGAAAAGTACGTACTTTATCGTATTCTATACTCGGAATTTTCTTTATCCACGCATTTTTATAGCCATACCCATTCCAGATAAACCCTTCTTTTCGTAAAATTTCACGATATTGATAAGCACCAGGAACAGCAATATAATACGTTTGAATGAAAATTGGCTCTAAGAAGGAAACGACTTTCAACTCAAAATCTTGGTGAAAACTTTCCAAAATTTGTCGTTCTCTCATGGCTTGTGCTTCGTTCTCAAATTTTCTTACCCACATATGTTGACTAGATAAGTAAGAAAAATCACGTCTTTTTAGCAATGCACGTGCGTGATAAGCACCCAAAACAACCACCGTATCTTTTTCTTTTGACTCTGTAAACTCCTTTGCAAAAGAATTGCCATAGTACTGACAGAGTTTCTTATAATCAGAAGAATCTTGACTATCCATTAAAAGATCTTCTTGATTGAGATATCCTTTATTTAACGCTGTACAGACTAAAGGATAGAAACGAGCATAGAACGTTTCTTTATGCGCTGTTTCGCCGAGATCCATCGCTTCTATATGATGAGCCACTTCATGCAAAGCGGTTAAAAAATTTGCGCCAGGCGCACGACTCAAATTATAGATTTCGATTTTTCGATCATTTTGAATGTATTGACCATGTTTGGATTTTAGTTCTTTAGGAACGATCTTAATTGTAAAGTCCTGATAAATTTTCTTATCTGGATAGGTCTCTTGAATGACTTGTTTCAATACATGTTCTAATAACAACATGATCACCTCTTTTCATTTAACTCTTCTTACCTATTAATTTTTCACTTTGAAGACAGAAATTCTCACACACTGTCATATACTGTAAAAAATCCTTTGAATCTAATGTCGTCTGAAGGCGAAATAGAACATTTCGTATAAAATACTGATTCAATTTAGAACAAATTATATCCATTTCTTTGATTCGTTCTTCTTTTGTCTGATTTTGGGATTCGCCTGAAGGATCTAACTCTGGAATAAAAAATGCCAACAAATGCGCAATTAGCTCAAAATAATTTGTTTCCTTGGCTATCATTGAATCATTATATTTGTTGCCGATTATTCGTTGATTTTCCAAATTTTTAATAAAATCTGGCAATTGTTGTACTTCACTAACTACTTCTCGCAATTCTTCTATTAACAATTTGAATTCATCTGATTTCTCCAAATGAAACATCCTCCTAACTAAAATTTTAAAAATCAAATAATACCTACTTATCTTTTATCGTTTATTTCATCATTTTTTCTGTTAAAGTTTGTCGATCGATTCCAAAGTTCAATGCACCACTTCGAGATTGAATAACTCTCAAAATAGGTACTTCTTGAATTATATTTTTTCGATCATCCAAAATACATAAGTTCTTAATATATCTAGCATTTGGTAGTTGTTTTTGATAATTTAGTTGATTCTTAATGGCATTATCAGGTAAACAATAACAATACTCTGTTTCAATTATTCCACTCTTTTTCTTTCTCAGTTTTCTTGAGACTCTAGATTTGATAATGTCTTTACTATAAGCATAAAAATTGTAATCTTTTTCCTCTAATAATAAATCCTTCACAGGATATAAATTTGATTTTTGGTTTTCCAATATAAAACTTCCTCCTAAAAATTAGATAAATCTGTTTTTTATTCTCTTCCGAAGTGTTGATCTTCTTGTTTTCCTGCAACTAATAGTGCCATTATTCCTATTCTAAATATATCACCCACAAATAAACAGAAAATGAATAACATTAAAATAAACTTCTCCTTTTTTGTCTAAAAAACATCATACAAACTATTCATATTCTTTCAGAATAATTTCTAAGCAAATTTTAGTTTGTTGAAATAGTTTATTATTTTCAATACTGTTGATATTTTCATCTTCTTTTCCAAATGAAATTTGTTCTAAAAACTTTTCGTAACTTATTCTTGCTGGATGAGAGCTAGCCAAATGCAAAAATACTCGATTTAAGTTTTCTTGATTCAGAATATATGAACATTGCAAAATAGTATGTTTATCACTGGGATAAACATAAAAAATATATTGAATAATAGCATTAAGCAATAAACGTTGATATTCAATATAAATCTGTTGTTTTGTTGACTCTGATACTGCCAATATTTTATTTATTACTTCATTTTTATTGTCTTTATTAATGTTCAAGTGTTTATTGTCCACAATCAACAATTCTCCTATAAACTCAAATTCATTGAATAATAGTTTTCACTACGAGTGAAACTTTGATATCTAGCCAATTCGCTTTATTTGCAAGAAGTTCATAGATTTTAGAATCTATTATATGAATTGGCAACAAATCCTGAAGTGATTTATTTTCCTCTTCTTTTTGCCAAACAAGAATATTATTTCTACTAGCAAAAGCAGCTCCAGATACTGTCCAACCATTGGATTTCATGTAATGTTGTAAAAATAGACGTCCAAAATCTTCTGGAATTTCCCGACTGATTTTTCCGTCATCAACCACACAAATTCGTAATTTTTCTTCTACTATCAATAGATATCTCCTTTGTTTCTAGTTACTTTTAACCGTAAAAGGACAGAATTTATAAAACAATTCTTGTGCCAAAAATTGATATTCTGGCTTAATATTTTTTCTAAATTCATCAAAAAGTTCTGAAATACTTTTATGAGGATCAAAAAAAGTTTTTCTTATATCTTCAAAAAACGGATCAACAACGATTCCTCTATAAATAAAGAAACTAGCTTGATTGACCTCTCTTAAATACTGAATCATCATGTCTTCGTCATAAAAGATAATATGATCTTCAAGATATTCATTATCAAAAAATTTTTGAACAATATATAATCGCATGTTATTCCTCCTAAAAAAACAGCCTTATTCCTTAGAATAAGACTGTTTCTGGATCAACCAATTGTGATTGATTTAAGCTATGATCTAAACAAAGTTCAAAGTGTAAATGACTACCTGTGCTGTTCCCCGTAGAACCAACATAACCAATAATCTGCCCTTGTTTTACTTTGTCGCCAACTTTGACTTGATATTCTTGTTGGTGCGCATATAAAGCCGTTGTACCATCTTCATGTTCAATGGCTACAACATTGCCCCATGAAGGGTGAAACTCTGCTTTAATAACCGTTCCTGCCTTGCTGGCATAGATTGGTTCGCCTTGTGGTGCTGCCAAATCTAATCCTCGATGAAATTCTCCCCCACGAGCACCAAATGGACTAGAAATCGTGTAATTCTTTAAGGGAATGACATATCCTTCTTTACTTAATTGTGGTCCTGCGACTTCCTTATCGTAATCCGTTAAATGATAGGTCTCAATCAAACCATTTAATTTTTGATTGTATTTCGTATCCGTTGCATATCTACCAGTTAAGAATTTGGTTGCTTCTTGATAAGTTTTTGCGTTTGTTTTCCATACACCACTATAAAATTGACTATTACCAGTCAAACCTTCTTTTAATAGTTGAGCATAGTCATTTAAGCTATCCTCGTAGTTCTCATACTGTCTAAAAGTGGATTGGGTAGTGTAGAGTGTCCCATTACCTAAATCTTCTTGTGTCGCAAAAGAGACACCTTTTCCGTTATGTGTTCCTTTGATTCCAAATAAATTGTAATTTGGCGCTTGGGCTAACTGACTTTGACCACTAGCCGATTCTAAAATCGCTTGTGCAATCATGACTGAAGCATACAAATCATTTTCTTGTCCAATTTTGCGAGCAGATTCGCCAATTTTACGAATAAATGTTTCGACTGATTCGTCTTTTTCAAAATGAATGTTTCCTTCGGTGTCCTGTTTGCTAGAAGGTACTAATTCTTGAATGGGCGCAGTTGGTGCTTGATGGTAAGCTTTTGACTCTTCTTGCACAGTTGCTTGAGTTTGTGCCTTTGTTTCTGCTTTTGGTTGTGCATTTTGTCCAGTGGTTGAAGGCTGTTTCGAAACTGGTTGTGAAGGAGTGACTTCCGCAGGTTTTGTTGGTTGTGTCACTTCTTGATTCACTGATTCACTTGGTTTTGTGGTTGGCTGTTCCACAGGCTTCGTTTCTGAAGGCTTAGTAGGTTCTTGCGTATTATTTTCTGGTTGACTAGAGTCTGTCGTACCAGGAGTAGTTGTTTCTGGTTTGGACTCTGTTGTCTGTGAACTATCTGTCGTAGAATCAGTAGGTTGATCTGTTGATTCACTTGGTTTTTGTTCAGGTTGTTCAATAGAAGAATCAGTTGTGGTTTCTTCCTTAGTTGTATCTGTACTAGCTGTTGTAGAATTGTCAGCATTCACTGTCGCTGATTGCTCTGTCGAAACAGTTGGTTGTTCTTCGTCTGCTAAAACAGATGGAGTATAGCCAACAACTTGACCTAATAACAATAAAGCAGACAATAGTTTACTTGTTTTCTTCATCTACAAATTTTCTTCCTTTCCTTCATTTTTTATATCAGATTATAAAAAGTCTCTTATATATGTCCACATATCACATGAAATTGATAGATCATAAAAAAACTTTTTAATCTTATCTCTGTCAAATATTGTTTGAAAATTGTAAGCCATAGAACAATCATTTCTTAATGGAAACATTACTCCATAAGAAAATGTATTTAAGTATAATTCGTTTATTTTATCAGATAACAGCTCTCCACTTTGATTGTCTAAGAACTCACCAACTACGAAACCATTTTTAGTTGGAAAACATAAAATCAAATACTCTGTTGATCTTTCAATAGAATTTACAGATAATATATCAACCCAATATGGTGGCTGGATAAGTGGATTATACGTAAAACCATATAAACAACCTATTTTGTAAGTCCTATCTTTATCTTTCATGCTTTTCTCCTTACATTTTAGTCAAAATCTCTCAACAATAAAGTAACTTCACATTTTTTTCAAAAAATTTTTATGATTTACATAGAAACTTTCTATAACATCTGCATTTCTTGATATTGAAGTATGTGTTCTACAGCTCTATAGAACTCTACTTCCTTTTTTGTAGCAGGAACTAAATCTAATTTTTTAATAGGCAATATGGGGCACAACTAATTTTTTCTTTATTTTCACTCTAAATATCTTTTGATAAAATAAATTTAAATAATAATCTAATTTATCAATAGTAGTATTACAATTCTTATTTAAATAAAGGAGTAAATCATTATGCCTTACAAATTACCATTTCTAGAAAAGTACACATTAGACTATCAACAATTATCAAAAGAAATTTGTGAAAATAGTTATAAAAAATTATTTTCTCAAAAAAGAATAACCGAAAAATACGTAAATACGTTTATTGAACTACTACAAGTATCTGATAAAAGAATGACACATGCGCTTCTTGATCAAAATATCAAGCAAAAAGTTAAAAAATATTGGTTTGAAAATGAAGTATTCCAACTACCAATTCATTTTAATAGTCAAGATATATTTATTCATTTTAATGTTTCCGAAATTCTATCCGCTCTAAAAGCAGAAAATAATGTTGCATTAGATGTTCCAACAAGTTACTTTTTAGGAGAATACGCAAAATATTACTGGACTAAACCAGATATTTCATTAAGCTCTACTCCTAATTCAATTCCTATTATTGCTGTCCCATATCCTTGGGGATATAAAGATTGGCTTATTATAGATGGTAATCACAGAATACAAAAAGCAATTAAAACTAAACAAACTATTCCTGTTGCACATATAGATGCTAACTCACTAATAAAATGTGAATTGTTTCCTACTGATTTCGATAAATTCTTCTATATTTTCCATTGTGATTCAGTTATTTTAGCAAATAAAAAAAGAGATTATTTATTGTCTGACGAAGAATTACTCACCCATTCTTTTATCAATACATTGACATTACAGTTTGATAATTTGTAATTATCCAAACAAGTTTTTATAAATAATTGTTCTGGGTTACAAATAACCTTCCCCATATGAAAACACATTATATTTCATCCTCTCTTTTAAAACTCAATAAGCGATTAGGAATATCCTAACCGCTTATTCGTTTTATTTTTTTGTTTCTACTCCTGAAAAATTGTATTCCTAAATTGGCTAATATATCTTGTTGGTCGATTGCAGGAAGTGGTATTAGGTTACTGAGTGGTATTACTGGAATTATTACACTCTGTCCCTATTGCTTCATGTTCTATTTTTCCTATTTATATGACTGACGACGTCTCACAAACCATACGACACTAGCACAAACAAAAAGAACCAAGCCAATCACACTTATTAGTACGTCGCTTGATTCATTCGTTTTTGGTAAGAATTTAAGTGTTTTGAAGGTGACAGTTTGGTCTTTATTGGCCAAGTTGTCCTCTTTCCCAACAAGTTTTGTTTTTTCTTTGTCGTAATAAATATAGTGAGTAGCTACTCCTTTTTGACCGTCTTTCATTGTATTTTTCGCAATTGGAATATCTACATGAATGGTTTCATTCTCAGCTTTTGCGGTATACGTAGACTCAACAGTAGTCATTACTTTTTTCGTTTCTGGATCAACGTATGGCGTTTCGATATAGTACGTATGACCAACTTCCGCACCTTTGATTTCTACTTTATCACGCAATGTATTATCAACCGTTGGATTAGCTTCTTTTTTGCCGTCTACGGTTGCTAAAAGTGTGGTGATTTTCATTGGTTGACGTTTATTGACTGCTTTTAACGTAATCAATTGTCCATTCGTTTCTGGCGTTACTTTAAAGCTCAAATCATCTGTATTTGGATAGTACCAATTTAACGGTTTTGTTTCTTTAAATTTGTAGCTTCCAGTTGGTAGCTTCTTCACAGCGATTTTTCCGTCTTTATCTGTCTTATACGTCTCGATCACTGTATCTTTTTTACCATCTACACGAATTAATTGGAACTCAACACCTTCAAGTGGTTTGTTTCCTAAGTTATCCAATTTGATTAGCTCAACGTCTGTATACGCTAATTTGTTTTCGATCTCTTTGTGAGACATTTTTGTTAGAATTTCTTTATTTTCGGCGTATCCGTCTGCAAATACATGAATCGTATGCTCTTTTTCGTTGCTTGAAGGAACATACTGGAATGTATATTTTGTTTTATCTAATACATGATCTTCCCCAGCATTCACTTCTTGCAAGTAGTAATTACTTGAAATATTAGGCAAGGTCAATCCTTCAAATGAAATTTTGCCGTCTTCTACTTTTGCATAAGCAAGAGCATTCCCTTCAGGTAAGATATCATAACCAATTTGTAATCCTTCTTCACCGACATACAAGCCGAATACTTGACCATTTTTCGCATTTTCAAGTTCAATCGTTGGTTTTCCATTCTCCCAACCAGTTACGACTTCTTGTTTTTTATAGCCGTATACATTAATTTTTTGTAATGGATTTTCAACTTTGACATCAATGGAAGCTAATTCAATCAATTGACCTGCGTATTTTATTTCAAAAGGAATAGGAGCTTTTGACATGACAAATCCATTTGGTGCTTCAACTTCGATAGCTTCATATTTCCCTAAATACAAATTAGGATCAGAAAGAGTATCCCCTAAATCATTTGTCACTAATTCAAGATCTTTTCCATCTTTTTGAATATATTCTCCTTTGGCTAATCGAATTGTTCCATCTGGAGTTGTAATGTCTTCTGCCGCACGAACTTTGAATTTGACACCTGCTAAATCCATTTGATCGTATTGAATATCGACATATTTACCATATTCACCTTCTTTTTCGACAGTAGAAATCCCTTTTTCTCCAGTTTTATGAATTTTAACTTGACCTTTTTGTGGCATGTTCTCGAACTTAATTGTAATCACACCACCTGCATCAGCTTCATTTACAGAAAAAACAACAGGTTCAGTTGCAAGTAAATATCCTTCTGGCGCACGTAATTCACGAATTTCATAGCGATCTTTACCAAATGATAAACTATCGCTTGTGACCAATTCCCCTTTTTCATTGGTTTTAAACTCGTCACTGACTTCTAACGAGTTAGGAACACACATTGAAACGTAATCCCCTTTTCCATCGTTTGCCCATCGATCCCAAATTTTGAACGTGGTATCTCTCAAAGGAATATTCTTTCCTGTTTCTGCGTCCACTTTAACCAAATGCAAACGAGCTTCAATGATTTTATCTTCCAATACCCAGAAGAATTTTTGATCTTCTTCTGAAATGGTAAATTCGATTGGATCAATCGTTAGATACCCTTCAGGCGTTTTTGTTTCTTCCATGATATAAGAATCATACGGCAATGTTTTACCTGTACTTGCTTTTCCGTCTTTATCAGTTGTAATTACTTTGACTGGCTTACCTGTCGTTTTAGAAGTGATTTTAAATTCTGCACCTTCTAGTTTAGGTTTCACGTTATCAGACTTGCCAGTCACTTTGTCCATTATTTTTTTTACAAGTGGCTTATCACCAATTTTAACGATTTCTATACCACCTTTAATGACTTGATCTTTTAACGTCATTGATTGAACTGCAACTTCTTTATCTTGACCAGCATACGCAATATTTACTGGATATTTTGTTGGATCCAGATTGTAGCCTTCTGGCGCTTTAACTTCTTGAACATAATAGTCATGCATAATTTGCATGTTTTCAAAAGAACCAGTGACTTTATCTCCAGATTTTTTCAATGTTACTTCTTTTACCTTCTGACCATTTGTTTCGAATAATCCATATACTGCACCATCTAATCGAGCTGAACCTTGCGGTTGGTTTCCTGTTTCTTTGTCTTCCTTAATAAGATCTAAACGTCCAATTTGCTTTTTGTTTTTAAAGGTAGCCGTAACTGTTTGATTGGCTTCAATTGTGACTGTTTGTGGTGTTTTATTAATTACATAGCCATTGGCAGCTTGAATTTCTTGAATCGTTACTTTTGTCCCATGAGGAACGTCTTTCAGATCAGCTTCCCCATTTGCATTTGTGACAACTTCTACCTGTTTTCCACCATAAGAAAGTTTAAATTTCGCACCAGAAATAGCTTTTCCTGTGTCTGCATCTACTTTTTTGATTTTCGCATTCCCGTTTTTTAGTACTTTAACATTTATCGTTGTTTTATTAGGATCATTTAAATACAACCTACTTAAGTTTTGTGCGTTAGGATTTACATAAGCATAAGAAGAGCCCACTCCTCTAACTCCTACCGGCAAATACGTCAAATCCACTACTCCGTCTTTAGAATCATTAGTAGCTTTAATAAATAAACTATTTCCAGACTTTCTTACTTGAATATTTGCAGTATTTGTTGTTATAGCACCAGACCAACTTGAAAAAACACCTTTACTATCCCTTATTTCTATCTCCTGACCTAATTTAATGGTATATGTTTTAGCATTAAAAGAAGGTTTTTGCTCAAAACTATAAATTTTATTATTAATAGTATTTCTAAAACTTTCATAGGCGTTCTGCCCAATATTCCCATAATTGACAAAACTACCTCCAATCGTGTCCCAAGCCATCACTTGAGTTAGAACATAATTACTCATCGTAGGATTACTGTAGTAACCAAAATATCCCAAATGAGATAGTTTCCTTTTTATGTTAACATTACTAATAATACTATCTAAAGATTGTTGATTGTATGAAATCCCAGATTGCGTAAATGCTCCTTCTTGAAGACAAAATACATCCTCACCATTCAAACGCCAACGAACAATATAATCATGTGTATAATACGTACCTGTCGGCGTTATTCTAGTCATATTCACATATTGTCTTCCATTTTCCGATAACGACATTCCAGAGCGTAAACGTCTTTCATTATTTAAAATGGATTGCCATTCCTGTGAATTTTTTGCTAGCTCTTCTTGTTTAGAAAAAGAATTTGCTGATTGAATATCTTTTAATCCAAAGAAATACTGTTCCGTTCCTTTAGGTACTTCTTTAGTAATTACTTTAGGAAACTTATCTTGTGACACCTCTCCATCATTTGTTGTAGTCTGATTTATTTCAGAAATATCACTTTTCTGTTCTTGTGTTGATTGATTCACTCCGTGATCGGAACTACTTATTTCCGTCAATTCTTTTCGTGGTTCTTCTACTGCATCACTACTTTGTACTTGATTCAATGCTTCTACTTCAGCCAATATACTTGTTGGTTGAATCACTGCCCCACTCAAACTCAATAAGAACATAAGCGAAAATAGTTTTTTCTTTACTTTGCTAAATCCTCCACATCTCATATTTTTTGATTCCTCCATATTTCTATTAATTACTAAAATATATCAATCAATAGGTAATCACACATCAATCACCTCCAATAAATGAATATAAAAAAAGAAGAAATAACTTATCGTCATTTCTTCTAAAAATTATGTTATCTTTTTTCATAAATTAATCAAAAAAGTCAACTGTATATTTCTGAGAACCATCACTATAAATAATTGGACTAACAAGGAAAGCTTTAACGTGCCATTGAGAATTAACATCAGATGATTGAGCATCTGCCCAATCGTATGCTTCATCATGTGTAGCAAATACCATTCCTGAATTTCCAATCTTTCCTGCAGTAATCGTAGGAGCCTGTGGTTTACTTGGAGTAGTTGTTCCACCTGTTGAACCTGATCCACCTTGACTTCCATTGTTTTCTGGTTTACTTGGTATTGTTGTTCCAGTATTGCCAGTTGTTTGACCACCAGTTTGTGTGTTACCTGCTACTGTGTTATTAGTTGAAGACGTTGTGGTATTTTGAGTTGCTGAATTTGTTGTATTATTGCTGGTTGTTCCTTGTGAAGTTGCTGGTTGCCCCACTGGTTTAGTTGAATCTACTTTATCTTGTGGTTGAATCACTGATTGCGCAACTGTTTCTCCTTTGTTATTCTGAACAGTTGCTACATTTCCATCAAAAACTAGTTTATTGCCTGCATAGATCAAATCTACATTCGCAATTTTATTCATGTCTGCTAATTTTTGTACAGAAATGTTTGTTGCTTGGCTAATTCCACTTAGCGTATCTCCCCAAACGATTGTATATTCGTTACCTTTCATATCTGCTTTGATTTGTTCCACTGAACGTGGTGTCCATTCTGCCGCATCTACTTTCTCGTCAGCTGTTGCTAACGCAACTCCACCAATAGTCGCTCCAATGGCAAATACTCGTAATAATTTCATTCTATATTCCTTCTTTCATTTTAATTATTTATTTCATCTTTATACGTTAAGTTTATTATAATAAACTTAACGTATAAAGTAAATGCATTTTTGCTATTTTTTTATTTTTTAGTATAATAAATTTATTATATGAAATATGACAAGGAGATTTGTAAATGAATTTAAAAACAAATCAAGAAATTCAAGATTGGTGTTTAAAAAATCTGCTAACTCGACAAGAAGCTACAAAAATAACTAAACAAAGTTACAGTAGTTTTTCTCAATCGGTAAATTTAAAATACATTCAACCCTTTTTAGAATATGGTTCAGGTACAGGAACTGTTCGTCTATATCTTAAAAGTGATATAGAAGCTTACGCTAAGCAGTTACAAACTAAAAAGCAGAAACAACAATAAGTCGTTTCTGCTTCTTTACCGAAAAAAACAATTTTATCATGGAGAATAACTATTATGAAGAAAAAAACCCTCATAATCTTATCACTCAGTGTCGTACTGATATCTGTACTTATTATTGCTTTTTCTCTGTTTAGAAAAACAGAAACAAGTAGTTCCACAACCACAACAACTTCTAGTAGTGTGATTAAAGATTCTATTTATCCCTCACTAGACGAATTAAAAGCGCTTATAAACGCAAAATCTATAGATAATAATTTACAAATTTTGGGGAAGACTCAAATTACTACTGTTCTCTTCCAAGATAAAAACATCGCTATTCTTTCTCCAGATTCTGGAAAAGAAATTCAATTGCCAATCAAAGTAACTGACAAAAAGAATAATTTATTTGAAATTCCAAAATTGAAATATGCTTCTAAATCTTTGAAAATAGGTGATACTTTTGGCTTAGCAAAAAAAGAACAAAAATATTTCGCTTATCGACTTCCAAATAATGATTAGTCATTGGTGCCGCTTATTTATAATAACTATTACCAAATAATTATAACAGAATTCATCTTCAACGTGTATATAGATGTCATAATCGTTGGTTTTGAGTTCATAATCGTACAATACTTACGAGGGAAACTCCCTTGTAAGATACTACATGTAAAGAAAAGAATGAAAATGAGTATAAATTTGCTATACGTCACAAAAACAGAAAAATTCATTTTTCCATCTTCATGGATTTTTCTATCATAATTTATACAATCATTCGTGCCTTCCTTGTTTTTTGTTGATATATATGGGTAACTGCATTTACTAAATCAACTTGTCGTTGTCTCCAATCCTTTGGATCTCGATACCATTTCATGAATTCAGAACTCATTTCAAGATAGGCACTAGCAAAAATTTCTTCAAACATCATTGCCAATTCTTCTTCGTCTGGTTCAGCTATAACTAACAAATACAAATCCGAGTAAGTCAGCCCTTTTGAAAGATACTCTGCAAAATATTCGATTCTTTCTTGTACAAAACTTGGAATTTCAGATCCAATGAATTCCTTCTGATACTCTTTCTTCAACCGAAATGTAGTTAGAGAAATTGGACTCCTTGTATTTATTTTCATATCGTCATATCTCCTTAAACAAGTGCAGGGTCAATACTTAATACACAAGCTTTTTGTTCATCAATAATACTAAAAATTTCTTTTGTGGCTTCTTCCATGCCGATTGGTTCTAACGTTTCTTCACTGATTGTTTTGGCATCTTCTTCAATCGCTTTATTTCTGTTTTACTTTGGTAAAAATGATACACATGTCCAGTATCTTTCCCCATAATTTTTACCATAGGCATTTACTCCTTCTCTTAATTCATTTTCTTTTGATCTTCACTTATGATCCGTTGGAATTTTTGATTGGTTTCCTCAGTGACCGCAATCTTAATTTTTTTTCTTTGTTCCCATATTCAGGTGTCCTCTCTACTTTTTTAAACCTAAGCAGTTCTTAATCTTAGTATTCGGACAACCTGCCCATTTTGAGTAACATAGTTTGGAGGAATCGCCTGACTTCTCGATAATTCTGCCAATAACTGACGATAACGTCTTTCTGACCATTTCTTTCTTCTTTGTTGAAGAGAAACATATTCAGCCATCGAAATTTCCTTGCGTTTTCCAGATTCTAAAAAACAAATCAATCGTTGAATTTCTGTCATTTTAGATGCCTCCTGATAAAAAATTCCTCTTGTTTACAAGTAAATCGTAAAGTAATTTAAATAAAAGTTAGTGTTCGTTGTTAGGTAAAACGATAACCTGGCATGTTAGGTAAATGCTCAACCTGTGAACCACAAATCACTCGAAATGTACCAAGTATCAGAAATCCTTCTGCTAACAAATAGTTACCAAAGTAACCCTTACCTGCTCTACTTATTTCTTCGCAATTTGCCCTCACACAATCATCCCAAAGGGGCACTACGCCTTCAGGTACTGTCCTTCAAAACACGACCGTAGATTAGACAGCGAGAATATCTACGACTGGTAAGAAAACATTCGTATCTCCTTCTAAATCTTTTCCACCTCCTCATTTAGAAAACAGACGGTTTTCTTACACCCTTAACTGTGTTCTTTTTATTCAGTTGTCAAGGATCAAAAGTGTTCACAAGTAAAGAGATTTACTTGCAAACAAGAAAAATCTTTTCGTTCTTACATGTGTTTTGTCTTGTAGGGTTTCTCCAAAAACAAGAGTCCTTATCGTTTCTTTTTACGCTTCGCAATCACTTGATGATTCACACCCACAACAGTTCGAGTAGAACGGTAAAGCAAAGAAATTGGTCGGATTTGCTTCGTTTGACGATTAATAAACCGTCCGTCTCCTAAATTAGCCCATACACTGTTGTTATAAAGCTTGATCGTAATTGCTTGACGCTTCAGATCTTCTACTGTACAAAATCTTTCAAACATTGCTTAAACTCCTTTAAAAGTGTTAAACTATGATTGTTCAACTTGTTGTTGAACAATGAAGAACCAAACAAAAAAAGAGAGAAACTAGCTACTACCTCAAAAGAAGTAATAACAGTCTCTCTCTTTATGTCACAGAATTTTCCTTATAACAGAAAAATAATATACGCACTATATCTCATAAAACTAGATACACTACTCCATAAAATGGCAATAAAACTAATACAAGTATAAAATACATGATTGTTCATTAACACAAATTTATGATATTATTGTTCATGTTGCAGGAAACCCTGCGGCAAAAAGGAGCAGCACCGTTAGTCTTCTTAACGGTCGGGGTAGAAATCAATGACCTTAGAAAGGGGTAGGAGTCTTTCTAAGCGAGATTTCTAAACCACTCCTTTTTTTGTTTGGCTCTACATTGCACAGCAACGCATCATAACAAAAAAAGTGTATTCACTTTTAAATTCATTTTAATTTTAGAATATCTAAAAATAAAATAGCATATTCATGGATAATCTGCAATAAATTTACTAATTTTGTTGTTTTGTCTATAAAAAAGCTGATAACAGTAGACTTCTCTCCTCCTTTACTCCTAAGATTATTATTCATTCATGAATGAATTTAAACAATTGGTCTATTCATCTAACATCATATATTTATTTCCACCTGAAAATCCAACAAGTTAAAAAAACAAAAATGTATAATAAATTTATGTCTATTATCTTATTAAAATACTTTAACAGATAGAGATAAACCGAATTATTGTAAAAATCTTTACAACAACAGAATAACAGAAATTTTAAAAGGGAACAATAGTTCGAAAAACTTTAAAGATTAACGATTATGATCCCAAAACCAATAATTATGAATTAAACTAATTATTTATTAATAATAAATATAGATAAAACAACAAATCCTATTGTAAAAATTGTAATATATAAAATTATAATAAATTAGTCTAATCTTTTTTTTATTTTCTTTCCTCTTTTAAACCCCACACACTCACGATAACGATAATATTCATCTTGTAACTTCAACAATTCCTCATAAATTTCTCCCATATTACGACTAGAAGCTAAAGACAACGCATAAATAAACGACGCAGGCAACGTCTCAACTGCCCGATCCCTCGTTACCCAACTAGCCACAGTTCCCTGATTAAAACCATAAAGTTCACAAAATTGTTCTACAGGCATACCTAAATACCGCAAAATATAAACATTTACCGCATGAGAATACACATACAACTTCATAGACATAAAAACCCCTCCTTCAGATAACTACACATCATTACATACGTAATAATAGCACAGAACTAGCAAACTAAATAAAGAGAAATAGCAGATAAAAAGACTACGAAAAAATCAAGGAGTATCAAAGATATAATGTAAAAGGCAATTGACGTCTTTTATTTTTTCAACCTGTATCGACTTCAAATAGACTGATTTCTTGGGTTTCTTTCTCAGGTAACAGCGTTTGAATGGTTCGTTTCCATTCATCGATTGTTAGCTTAAACTGCGCAGTAATCCTTTGAATAAAAGTTTCTTTTTCCTCTTTCTTTGCTTGAATCAAGCTTGCGACTAACACACGTACAGAAGCAAGTAAAAGGCCGCCACCACGTCCTTTTTTGACATGGTAGAACACTTTGTGTTCTTGTTTTAAGGCGCTTAATGCACGATCCAAACTTCTTAAGGGCATATTTAATTGTTCCGCTAATTCTTTTTTAGACAGTTTCAAATAAGGCATACGAAGATCACTTTTTTCGCTCAAATAGCACATGATATCTTCTTGCCATTCATGTTTATGACTATATTCTCGTTGCTCACGTGGTTTCTTAAACTTCCACCAACCACGACGTTGGATAAATAACTCGTTTTCTTGAATATCTGAAGCTACCCATTCCTGACATAATTCCAAAACAAAATCACGATTGGCTGCTTGATAATTGCCAGAATATGCACTTTTGACAATCTTTCGCACTTCACCTTCAGACAATGGTTCGTTTAAGCGTTCGTTAAACTCAAACATGTTATATTCACAAGTTTCTTGTCCATAACTAGAAGAATAATAGGCTAAAGAAAGAGTAAAAATCACGTTATTCCGTCCTAAACGACCTTCTCCTCCAATAATGTTTGCTTTACGTAACAATAAATCAAACCAAGGTTCATCGACCTGTCGATACTCTTTTTTCTCAGGAAAAACAATCAATTTAGCGTTTCTTTCTGCTTCAGATTTTTGGTTAGACGCCATTTTCATTGACCAATTCAACCAGTCAGAGAAAGAATATTGATTTTCTAATTCACAAAACACGATATTTTGTCTGTTTGGGAATCGAGCAATTCCAAAATGGTTACAACCTATATCAATACCTGGTAACTGGTTAGCTAATTGTGTGCGAATCGTTATAGAAATACGTTTTGCCACTTCAATCACTTTAAAGTTACTCTTTTTCGTCACATAGGCAGGTGTTTTTAGCACAAAATAAACTTGATAACCATGATCTGATTCTACAATCATTGTTGGCATATATCCTAATTCATCCATACAAGCTAAGAAAATTTCTCCCTGGTGATTTTCTTTAGAATCGATATCTACCACAAAAGTATTGATTTGGCTTAAATTCTTTTCTGAGTGTCCTTTGACCACTGAACGATTTTCGTCTGCATATGTTCCATAGCAATAGACATTCGGTGTCCAATGGGTCAATTTAGATTCATTTTCTAAAATTGCTTCTTCCGACGTAATAACCATCCCACGTCCTGCATTCATCAATTGTTTACTACGGTACGCAAAGATCGCACCATTCCTGTTAGTATTCTCATACCCAACAGGCTTCATGGTGCTGTTTCGATATTTGTATGTACGAATGCCTTGTTTCAACAAAGCTGCATAGCATTGATCTAAATTTTCCATCCTACAATTTCCTCCGAATTATATTGAAAAAGAGAACACATGCCAATTCTAAAAATTGTTCTGTGTTCTCTTTCAATATTCGGCTTAAATTTCTGTAAAAAACCTAGAAAACTATAGCTCTATCTATTGAACTGCTCGCTCTAAATGTGCTATAATTAACGCACATTTGTAAAACAACTAAGTGGTTTGGTAGACCGCTTAATTTATTTATTGAGACGAGCGCGAACACATGAGGCTGTTTCATGTGATTCAGAAATAATTGATCCGACCAAAGTCAATTATTTCCGTCTCTTTTTTTTATGTAATTTTTAATCTCTATAGTTAGAGTACCTTTTCTTGAAAGATTTGTAAATAAGCTAAAAAACGAAAAATTTTTCTTGTATTTATAAATTTCAAATGAAGTTATTCTTGATTTTAAATATAGCAAAAGCCAAAATTTTTCACAAGATTTTCTTTATTTTAGGTATAACTTATTCCAATATATTGTTGGTATAAGTTATACTTTATAAAACAATAAAGTATAACTTATACCTTATTATATAGTATTTTTACAAATTTGTTCTTCAAAAATCCTTATTTAATATAGCATATTATCAATATTTAAAAAGATATAAAAGTATAAGTTATACTTTTATATCTTTTTTTTATATTAAACTTATACTTTAAATAATAGATAATTTTAAAAAAATTATTTCAATTTATCAAAAGCCTCTTTTATTTCTTCTCTTAAATGTTCTTCTTTTGCCATTCCAAGTTTTTGGGTAATATAAGCTTCTGCCAAAGTATCTATTAATTTTTCAAAGGTAATTCGTCCACTAACTGATTGCAGTTCTACAACATAGTCTTGTAACACATTTAATTTTGATTCTAGAGCAGGTGAGATCTTTTTTGGTTTAGTAACTTTAAATCTTTCATCGGTAATTTCAACTGGTCGTCCTCTTTTTTTTCCTTTTGGTAAAACGAGTTTTTTCTGGCTAGTGAATGCAGATTGTCCGAACTCATTTTCTCCACTTATAGAAACTTTTTTCTTCTTCTTTTTCCCACCAGGATTTAATAGTCCTTCATATTCTGTATTGAATTCATTTGTTATTTCGAATTCTTTTCTTTTAGTCATAAGATCTATACCTCCAGGATTATTGTTCAAAAGCTTGTCGACGAATTTCTAATTCTGACAATATTTTTATAAATGTCTCATGAGCACGATAGTCCCATTGATCATAATTTCCGTTTCTATATTTTTTTAATGAAATACCTTCTCTTGAATATCTTTTTAATCTTTTTTGGAAGTTCACAATATTTTTCGAAACTGCTGGGCCATACAAGCTTATTGCTTCACTTAAAACATCTTTATCTAGGTCATCATCAGGTTCTAACATACAGGCAATTATAGAGATTACTTCTAAATCTATATCATAGTTATTAATCATAAATTTCTGATAGCCAATATATTTACTGATTCCATCTAATGATTCTTCTTGAGTCTGAAAAGCAATAATACTGTAATCCGAGGCTGCCATTGCATTATCAGAAAATGCACTAATAGTTGGCGGTACATCTATAAAAATAGAATCGTATTTTTCTTTAAGAGGGCGCAGCAAATTCTCAAGTACCATTATTTGGTCCTTTTCATCTTGATAGTTATTAATCACAAAATTTGAAAATGAACGAAAACTTGTATCACAAGCAATTAAATCTAAATTCTCCATTATTGGCGTGATACATGTTGAAAGATCTCCATTGTTAATTCCATCAACAATTGTTTTATCGATATGTTCTAAGTCAACAGTTTTAGCTAATATTTGAGACGCATTTGCTTGTGGATCAATATCTATTACTAGCGTCTTTTTTTCATTTATTACTGCATTGTCATAAGCTAACATAGTTACAATTTTGGTTTTTCCAACTCCGCCTTTAAAATTTCCTACCGTATAAGTGGTTGCAGTCATACTATTCCCTACTTTCTATTAATGTATATTTAAAGTATAACTTATATTTTAAATTTATTCAACATTTATTTTATACTTTATATATCGTATTATTCTGTTAAGTAAAAACACTGATATTACAGTATTTTTATATAGTATAAGTTATACCTTAATTAAAAAAGCATAACTTATACTATATATATCAATAATATATAAAGAATAAGTTATACTTTTAAAAATGTTAGAGTAAATTGAATACTATTGTCTATAGTCGAAATCAAAAATTATTGACACCCGAAAGAAACATATGTTCTAATTGCTATGTTAGGAAATCAAACCACTATCTTTGATTATCCTAAAGAACCTAGCAGAGACATATAGAATATACGGAACAATTAGGATTCAAAAATATAACGTTAATCTAGTGAATGCATTACAAAATACATTAGACTACGAAACACAGGATGATTTAGTTTCTAGTTTATTAGATAAGCTAGAAACTTCTATGTCTCCAGAACAGCGGTTGATGTTTGATATGTATATGAAAAATTATGAGGCACGCAATAAGAAAAAAGAAAATAAATAAATACTATTTGTATATTTTACTACTAATAGTATAATATACAAATAGTAAAAAAGATTACTTTGATATATTTGCAACGCTCACTTTACTTTGTTATACTTAAGATAAGAAAAAGGAGCTATGCGAAAACATAGCTCCTGTAGAACCGTTAAAAAGACGGTGGCTTCATTAAGTGTATATTGTAACCATCTTAACTCGCCAAAGTTAGGAGATGGTTACTTTTTTTGGTCTTTATGGTCAATAATCAGCAAAACTAACGTCGCAAAAGCGATCATCAGTTGAATTGCTTCAAAAGTTGACACTTGCTTACTCCCTTCTAGGGATAAAGCTATGAACCATAGGCATCACCCCTTTATTAAGAGATTAGCCACCATCGTTTTACTTTTCTACCTCTCAATTATAGCATATCCACTCACTCACAAAACAGCTGATAAATAGACTTAAAATATTATCACCACTAATCAATTAAATTCCACTCAATAGAAAATAATTGGTGAAATACTTCTTCATTTACAATAATAAAAATATCTTCAGTAATCTTAACCACATAATCCCCATAAACGATTGATTTCGCACCAGAAGGAGTTAAAAAATTAACGGCGCTATTTTTATTGTATTTTTTAGTTTTATTTAGTTTGTAAGGTAAACAAAAAATTTTTAGCTCCTTAAAACTTTCACAATTTTTATAATAGAAATAATCAAAGGCCTGTTTTGCAATAGCTACAGTTTTTCTATCTTTTCCTCCTTCGACAATTGTCACTAATTCATTGAGTTTTGGATCTTTTGCTAAATAGCTTTCTCGATTTTTTATTTCAAACTCTCTTTTCAAATCATTGTTTCTCCTTTTTCTTAGATATGAAATTATGTAAAAAAGTTCCCTATTGATAATCCGAGTGAAAATAAAAAAACACCTACTTCATCTTATCAGTTTAGAGGACTTTTTTTATACCTCGTTGGAAACTTTCCGGAACCACCTGCTATGTAGGTGGTTTTCAAAATACAAAAAACTTCTGTTCTATCTAGAACAGAAGACTAAAAAAACTATTGAAAGGTAAGGATTAGCAACAACGATACAATATCGTTGTTTTTTATTATATCAAAACAATTTTAAATATTCAATATCAGATCAGTCTACAAAATATTATGATTATTGAAATCTTCTTTTCTATCATACTTAGGAAATGTATATCCTTTTTTTCGGAACTCATTTTTCGAAATAAGATATCGCTCATTCCCATAATTTGTTTTGTGCTCAATAACAAATGTATTTTTCTCAAAACTAACTACTTTTCCTGTACAGTAGCTCCCATTTACATCAACAGTAGATATTTTCATTCCTTCTTTTATTTGCATATCTCTTTCACCTGAAATTTACTTGATTTCTGCTATCTGTAAGATTAGCAGTACCTCTATATATGTATTTAACGCGTATTTTCCCTTCAACTTATAACAGAAAGCTTTTATCTGAAAAATAGATAAAAGCTTTCAAATGACATGATTGTAAGTTTCAAGAAGTGTATAATTATGTTAGCAAACACAAAAAAACAATTCAAGTATTTCTTAAGAACAATTTTAACTCATCTGAGATTACCTTAATAAATAATTAGCTACAAAAATAATTCAAAATTTTTTCTATATCTTTTTTGTCCCAATTTACATCAATGACTATAAAATTCTTGAAATCTTCGATTTTATGAACACTTTCAATTAGAAAAAAGAATGTCGACTAGACACTCTTTTTATAAAATCATTATTTTTCTTTTTGATATGTTTTTTGGTCTCTTTTTTTTCTTTTTTCTTCAGAATCTTCTAGATTAGAAATTGATTTTTGAATTTTTTGCGTCTCCTGTAAAGTTCGCTGAACTTGTAAAACTGATTCTTCTTTCGGTAAATTAATTTTACTTAGAATATCGCTATCTTGATAAAAATTTGGTGTGTTCACAAATTCTGGCATAAAAAATCACTACTTTCTAGTTAATGTTCCTGAATAAGTCGCAATCCAATTGTTTCCAGCTGATTTATAACTTTGTAAATACAATTTTCCATAGTACCAATAACCATTTCTTTTTTCTTTCCAATTCCGTGATTGAGGAGGTCTAGAAGGCCAACCAACTTTATCAAAAATCATCGTTCCTGTCACTCGTATTGTTTTAGAAGCTGCTCGAGCAAGTAATGGAGAAACTATTAAATAATTTTCAGTAACAGTTAAGTCGTTAGTTGGGCTACCAATGGCTATTCCGTCCCTATCTAAAGGAGTTAATTCTTGGTTATTATCTACTACAGTAGTTGGTTCATTTGCACTATCAGCAAATGTAGGAATTGTAGTTCCAGTTACACTAATTCCAATAGTTAAAATACCTAAAGATAAAATAAACTTATTTTTCATTGTCTATCACCACGAAATCAAAATTCAGAAAACGCTCTCTAAATAAATCATAACAGATAAATCAAGTTATATACTAGAAAATTCATAAAATATATTTTTAATGTCATAATCGTTTAAATTTTCTTGCTTGACATTTATTTACAAAAAATATTGCCATTTAAAAAGAAAAGTGACAACTATATAGAATACAAATAATTTTAAACTTTATATATCAATTTATTTTTTTTTAGACTTTATTATGTCTAAGACAACTAAGATTAACACTAAAAATAAACCAGATTTGTATAATTGCCCTCCGCTTAGCATATTAACAATTATAGCAACAGCTATAGCAAATATAAAAATACGAATAGTAGCTATTTGCGGATTCTTTTTAGTAAATGATTTTAATGATTTAGGTATCAAAAACATCACTCCTTAACTTATAACGTTGAATATCTAGTAGCTACAACTCTTCCAGCTGCATTATATCCTCTTTGGTAATAAAATCCAATCCAGCCATTACCATTTTTGTCCCATACTTTTGCAACTGCATTTCCTGGAGAAGCACCTTTTTTAGTCCAACTTGCACCTGTTAACAAGCCCCCAATTGCCCAACCTGGAATACCAAACATAGCAGTACTAGCTTTTCCTCCTGCCCAAAAGGCAGCATTAATAGCATTAGCAGCTACTCCAGTGGTTACAGCAATATTTGTATATTCCTTTTTGCCCCATCTTGCAACTACAGCTCTTGTCATGATATCTGAAGAATTTGCAAAATCTTTCGCACTATAACCATCCTCATATTTAGTTACGACCATACCATCTTCAGTATACTCAATAACTACATTTTCAGTGGTATTGTTTTCGTTTAATGATACCACTTGGGAATCTTCTGAAGCATAAACTATAGTAGTTGACGGTAAAACAATTGACCCGATAGTTAACAAAGCTACCCCTAAAGTAAATTTTTCATAGAACTTCCTCCTGTTATAGAAAAACAAACAGAAAACGTTTTCTTTGTAAAAGTCATATAATGAAAGGTATAGGTTTGTCAATATGTTCTGCTATCAAAAAAACTTACATTTTTGTTATAAAGGTATAGTTATTTCTAAATAGATAACTATGTTATATTAAGGATTAGGTGACATAATGTACAGTAGGAAAAGTAGCCTGTCATTTTTATATTTAATTGGCACAGTTTTTTTCTAATTATTTGTCATATTCATAGTCAACTATAGCTACAAAAGCAACTAATTTTGGAGATAGATTGAGATATTTAAAAATCTATCATGAAAAATTAGTTGCTTTTGTCACTTAGCGCTGAAAATTTATGCCATTTATCTAGAAAAATGACACTTCTGCCCATAATAGAACAGAAGTCTGAGAAAATATTGAAAAGGGTTAGAAATAACGATATATATTATTATCACTAAAATAAAGAAAAGAAATGTTTCAAAAATACTTACATATCATCAAAAAATTTTTCGATTTTTTCCATTTCTTTTTCGTCGTATTTATCATATTTATCTACTTCATGCAGCAAACGTTTGATTTCATGAATAGCTTTTTTCTCTTCAATCCATTTTTTAAACTCATGTTTTTTATCTTCATCAATATTGTCAATTTTTGTTAATTCTTCATCTAATTTTTCAATCGTTTTTACAATTTTTTCGACAACTTTCTCTTCTTTTTTATCAATGTTTGCCATAAAAAACACTCCTTTTTTATTTATTACAGATAAATCATAAGAAAAATAAACAAAGAAAGCAATCGATAACAAAAAATTACTTTTTATTAAATAAATCTATAAAATATAGAAATCACAATTTTTTCAAAAAATCAGCCACTATCTTTTCAATTCTCTACTGCTCATTTGTAGCATATATCCTCTCTTCAAAACTCGCCAAGGAAAGAATCTCTTATATTTCCTTTTCTCTATCGAAATTGGTATGGTTGATATGTGGGGGAACTTTTATATAAAAGGGGAGTTTCTAATGATTGAACAATATATAGAGAAGGATATTTTACGGCAAATAAAATTTGTAGAATATTTGTTAGATAATGATAAGCTTCGAGTATCTGATTTAGCGAAACATTTTTCAGTCTCCAATCAAACAATCTTTAATGATATGGAAAATATCAATGTGACATTGGAAGGAAAAATGCAACTAGTTAATTATCATGGGTATGTGTCGTATTTCAAATTAGAAAAAGAGAAAAGCAATTATGATTTATTGCGAAGAATGTATAGTGAATCTAAATTTTTACGTATTTGTGCACGATATAGTTTGAACCAAACTAATTATACAGAATTAGAATACCATGAATTTCTTTCCGTATCGACTATATTCAAGTTGAAAAAAAGAGTAGAAAAGCTTTTGGATGAAATGTCTGTTATCCAAGATAAAGAAACCAAGACAGTTCATGAACTGAATTTTCGTTACTTTGTTTTGGCAGTGTGGATGCGTTGTGATTTATTAGATGAGTATGTTGATCCAAACTTATGGAATCAGTGTCAAGATTTGGTAGATCTATTTCAAAAAGAATTGGCCAATGAATTTATGGAAGTCGATCATGATTTATTGATGAAAGGTATCTATTTATCGATCGTAAGGATGGCAGCTGGTTATAAACTTCATGTAGAATCACTCTTTTTAACAGCGAAAAAACATCCTTATTTCCAACCAGTTTGGGAGTTATTCCAAAAAGCCTTTCCTAAGAAAGAAATTCCAATAGAGGAAGGGGTATTTTTGACTCTATTATTGGCTTTGATGCCATTAAATACCTGTAAATATCAAATCAGTCAACTTTTTTATACAAAAGAACAAGAATGGATTCGTACAGTATTACCAGAAATAGAACAGCTGATTTTATTATTTGAACAAAAATTTAAGTTACCTTTGAAGGGAAAATTTGAATTTGAATATGCAGTATCCAGCTTTAGTTTGTCCTTAATTTGGAATGCGCAATCATTTTTACTGAAAAAGCACGTGTATTTAACACGCGAACAACAATTACTCAAAACACGATTACGTCAGGTGATCTTGGAATGGCAAAAACACTACTATCCTCAAGCGTTTCCTTTAATGGAACGTCCTTTGGATCTCTTTTGTCTACAAGTTTGTCCGACGTTAATGGAAAAGCCAAAACACAAGCAGCTGATTCTCGTAATAGCTCATGATGAAGCCACGCATATTCTTTATCGAGAAAATTTGATGCGTCATATTTATGAAGAAGAATTTGAAGTCGATGATACGATGTATTATACGTTGGAATCGATTCCTAACTATTTAAGAAATTCAATTATTCTTTGTGATCGAAATGTTGTGAAAGATTACGTAGAAATACCTAAATTGAAGTACGTGTATTTTTTATCGAACAATCATGTAAATCAAGAGTTGAAAATGATTACGGATCAATTCAAGCAACAGCTTTCTGAAAAAAATTCCCCTATTGCATCAACAATAGAGGAACATTTTGCTATAAACTCTAGCCAGCCGAATAATTACGTGAGAAAAAAATAATGTTTTGATAAATAGATAATATCATATCAATGGTATTTCTAGATAGAGAGCTTATTTTATATTTTTTGTTTTTTTAAATAGAAAGAGAAGGACTATTCTTCCATTTATATGAGTAATATTGTGAATAATATTGGACATTTTTCTATCTAAATGAACATTTACAAGTATTCAATATCAGAAAACATAATAAAAATAACACTTTTTTTATTTATATCTCCCGTCAAAAATATTGTTTTATTTATAAGCTTTTGATATTCTTAATTTACTCCAAATTTCAAGCAAGCATAGTTTGTTATATTTAGTAGGAAGTACACTATCTCCCAAAAACTGCTCTGTTTAGAGCAGTTTTTTCTACTAGTGTATATTTTTCAACGTGTATAATAATATTAGACCACCTATCAAAAAAGTAGGCATTACATCGTAAGAATATTTTGTCAATAACAATGGAGGAAAAAGGAATGAACAGATTAAGTTGGATCAGATTTAGAAAGATTTTGTTTATTATTTTAGCATTTATATTTGGAACATTACTTGCTAAACTTATCTTTTCAATGTTCTTAATCCCACGATAACAGCAAGGGAGAGTATTTATGATGAAAAAATCACAACTTCTTATTGGTTCAATTATTTTAGGTATACTAGGATTTAGTCCTATGCTATTGTCTGTTATCAATCAAGGAAATAAAAAAGGTGAATTAAAAATAAATCTAAATTACTACAATAGTCCTAATGAGGCATTTTTTGTAAAAGAATCGGACAAGCAAAACAAGACTGCTCTAACGAGCAGTTCAAAATGATATTATCCTATTCATCAATAATAAAAAATATTGCAAAATGAGAAAGTACAAAAAAGCAGATCAAATGCTCAAAAAAAGAACAAATCTTTAAAAAGTGACAGATAAAAATACACAAAGAAATGAAAGAAACAAATCGTATAAAATTAAGCTTTAGAAAGTCTTTTTAACTAAACCAATTAAAAATCACAAAGTTAGCTGCTCTATCCACTGGTAGAAGGGCTACTGGGCATACTGTACATTATGTCTACTATCTCTTAATATAACTATTTAGAATTTAATTTAAACGATTATGAACTTAAAATAATCATTGAAGAAATATAATTAAAAATCAGATATCATCATTGTATAATATTAGAATACTATTATTTGATAAAAGGATTAACTAATGACTGTAGGAAGTACTTTAAAATATCATAGAAAAAAAGCAAATTTATCTCAAATTGAGCTTGCACATAAATTACATGTCAGTCGTCAATCTATATCTAGTTGGGAAAACGATCATTCTTATCCTTCTTTAGATAATTTAATAGCTTTATCTAGAATTTATCAAACGTCTATAGAAGACTTATTAAAAGACAATGAATCATTAAGAAATAGGTTATCTGTACATCATGATCAACTATTAGAATGCGAACAAAAAATATATCAAATACAAACTCAAGTAGATAATTTAAACCAAGATTTAAACTATGATAAAGAAGATCAATTTTTATTTTGTATTACTTTAATATTTATAAGTATAACTTTAGCTCCTTTAGGACTTGTTATTCCTATTATTTACTTTATTAATAAAAAGAAAAAAAGAAAGAAGAGATTATTTGAAAAAGATAGCTGAAAAAAAATGGTTCTATTGGATTATTGCTTTTGTTATACTTTTATTTTATATCCTTTTCTATATCACTAAAAAAAATGTTTTTTTAATAGCTTTTCTTGTATCATGGATTAGTTTTACCCTTTATGGTTTTTATCTAATTCTACATGAACTTAATAAAAAATCCGATTAGTTAAAACTAATCGGATTTTTTATTAAAATACTAACGTCATAATAGCTGCAGTTACAATATTTGCTACATTTTTACTCATGCCAACTTTTCTACATGCATTATATACAGCATCTTGAATTGTACCAGTCGCATTCTCTATAAAACTTAAAAGAGTATCTAGCCCTGTATGTGCCGCAATATATCTTTTAACTGATTTAGGTAATTTATTATATCCCTTTCTAATAGCCTTTACTGCCCAAGTAAATTTTCCTCTTTCTTTATGTTGTTCTTTACTATTTATAACCATTCCTTCTTGAATATAAACAGGATTATTTAAATTGTCATGATAGTTTATAATATCAGCTTCTGAAAAACCTAAATCTCTCAATTCATTATCGCTCAAACCTTTAAATTGATCACTTTCTACAGAAACATTTTTAATTTCATCTGCTTGTATAATTGTTGTTCCCACAGGAATTGTAGCAGATAATAAAGTAATTGTTGCTAATCCAACAGTAATAAATTTAGCATGCTTCATAATTGTTTCACTCCTAAAAATATTTTGCGTAAAAATTACAAAATTATCTTATCTACCTTATTGAATAAATAAAAGAAATTTTAACTTTACATAGCTTTACATTTATATTGTTGATTTGATTTTTTATTTCACTGATGTCTGTAAATGTATTTATTCCAACCGTTATAAGCAGGAAAGGCATTATATTGCTCATTTCTGGAATACAACTACCTGTAATTATAGTTCTAACCCCAATTATGTTATAAAATAATAAAAAATTTAAACTAGGAGGAATATTTTATGAAATTAACAAAATTTTCTATAATTTTAGCTATTATTGAGGGCATTATTTTATATTTTGTATTGCCTACTAATCAATTCTTCCTTTATTTTGGGATACCTGCGATTTTAATAGTCAATGGCGTAAGAATCTTTGAACAACGAAAAAAGTTAGCTTTACCTAATCGTTGCAAAGCATCCATTCCATCAAAAATAAAACAAGCAAAACTTTACAAAAAAGGCTTTATATTTTTTAGAGAAGAAAAACTATCTGGTTTTAAATATTTATTCAATCATTTTATTTCTATTATTGATTTTAGAAATTATCTTTATATATAATAATAAATAATCAATTATAAAAAGGAGAATATTTTATGTTGAAAAGGAAATATATGTTAGTTGGATTAAGTACAATAACAATTCTTAATCTTTTATCTTTTCATACAGAAAATAACCAAGCAGAAGAATTGTTATCTACATATGATAGTAGTATAGAAAATCAAACAGTATCTTCCACTTCATCCGAAGAAAATTCTACGATTGATTCTTTAATTAATGCAGACTCTTCGACAAAAAAATCAGAAACAGAACAATCAACTCAAAATTCTAAAACAGACACCATTACTGTACAAAAAATGACAGATGAAAACAAAGATAATACTAAAAATAATCAATCAGCTAATTTTAACCTAAGTGATTGGCAATATACAGAAGCTGCAGATACTATTACTCTTAACAAATATATTGGTACTAGCAGTGAAATAACTATTCCTGGAGAACTTAATAATAAGCAAGTTATTATTTATAGTATTCAATCAATTAAATTGCCTACTAATATGACAAATCTTGCATTTCAAGCAAAAAATAATAGACAGGTTATTATTAATTATCCAGACATGAGTGCTGTTTTTCAAAATAATAACCAAATTAATAGTATTGATTTTTCTGGTTTAAATATGGATAATATTACTAGTATGCTTAACGCATTTTATAATTGTACTAATCTATCTTCTATTTCTTTCGGTAATAATACATTACCAAAACTTACTAGTTTAGTTTCAACATTTTCTAATTGTGTTAAGTTGAAACAAATTGATATGTCTCAGCTTAATCTAGATAATGTAAATAGTATGAATAGAACTTTTTATGGTTGTTATACCTTGGAAAATGTAGCTTTTGGAACAAATAAACTTCCTAAAGTGACTAGTCTTGCAAGTACTTTTTATAATTGTAGTCAATTACAATCTATATCTGGACAATTTACCTTAGATTCTGTAAATAATTTAAATGGTACATTTCTTAATTGTAGTAGTCTAGAAAATGTTGATGTTTCTAAATGGAATGTTTCTAAAGTAGCTTATTTTAACGATTTATTTAGTGATTGTTTTTCATTACACGAATTAGATTTATCAAATTGGAATATAAATAGTAGCGCAGATATTTCTGGGATGTTTTATAGTACTCAACATTACTCACTTTTTCTATTAACCAATGATGAAAGATTATTGAATTATGATTATGTTGATGCTTGGATAGATCCATATGGTCCTACACTAAAAGGAAATGGAGGAACTTTCAATAATAAAGCAAGTTCACTTAGCTTTTTAGGATCTCCTGCTATTCGTCCATCGGATCCACGAATTCAAGACAATACATTTAAAAATGAATTATCTAATTTTATGAACGAAAATATCCCAAATCGTACAGACTATGCATTTACACAATGGACAGTTAGTGGAACATCATTAGAAAATGCTCAAACAATCAAAGATTTATTTAATACTACTTATACGGCACAATGGATCAGTTCTAAATATAGTACTTCGGTAGATAATACGGTTTTGACGACTAGTGCTAATCTTGATTTTGCCTATATTCCAACACGTTTTACAACAGCAGCTACACCTATAAATAATTCTGGAAATCAGGAAATTCCGTTGCTAAAAACAGAAACATTTAATATTGGAATAAAAGATCGTACACGTACTAATAAATCCTGGTCCGTGACAGCACAATTAACGTGGGACAATCCACAATTAAAAGACACGTATATTCAAACCTATAATCCTGGTGGCGCAACGAATCAAAATATTAGTACAGGTTCTGCGCCTTACGATCCATCTAAGGATTTGGTTGTGAATCAAGATGGCGTAAATGGCATACCTGATGTAAAAATTAGTACTTCTGCCCCAATTCCAATCATGGAAAGTAATAGTCAAACTAATAAAAATGCCGTCTATGACTATGGATTAGGAGAGGCAAAACTGGTTATTCCGGAAACACAAAATATTCAAGTGGGTTCTTATACTGGCAACGTGGAATGGAATTTAATCTCTGCTCCTTAAAAATAACGTTTTACCTAGACCAATATAAATTCACAAAATCAGCGCCTGTATCCTTCGATAGAGGTGCTATTTGGGTTAGTGTACATTATGTCTACTATCTCTAAAAATAACAATTATTTATTTGTTTTTTGACGATTATGAATCCAAAAAAGTATTTTATGAAGTTAATCGTCATTTTGAATAAAAATATTTTATAATTCACTGAGAAAATGTTTTTTTAAATATATTTTATGTTCGAGGTGATTTTGATGAAAAAACAGTTATTCAAAACATTTTTATTATCCACTTCTATTTTAACTTTAGGAGCTACTGTTATTCCTAGTGGAGTAGTATTCGCAAGTGAATTAGTGGAGGAAGATTCAACTAACTCTACACTTGTAGAAATAAATGATCCTACAGTTATTATCGAAAAAACGGACGAAGGTATTGTTGTAACAAAAATGGAAAGCAAAGCTAGAGCTGCCGTAGCTCGATGGGGCGGATGGCAATATACAAATGTTGCCGTTTCTAAAGGAGTAGCTGCGAACGCTATCAATGCTGCTCTATATTCTGGTATTGGAGCAGTTGCAGGGATATTTGGTGGTATACCAACATGGGCATTACAAGGTCTATTAAATGGTGCTAGTTGGACAAAATATGGATCTAAACCAGGTCAATCTGTAGCAAATTTATGGGATAAAAACAAAAATGGCTGGATTGGTTTTTACTATCAACGTGGATATGACGGAGCAGGAAGAGTAGTGGCAACTAGGTATAAAACGTTATGAATAAACTCATAGTATTAGTTAAGCATTTTGTAATCAAACATCCTTATCTTAGTGTAATTTTATTAGGCTTACTTTCTAGTTTATTAGGAATAGCTATCGAATATATTATTAATCGCGATTTTCTTTATCAAGGAATATACGGACTAATTTTTTATTATCTTATTACTCTTCCATATGTAAAATTTAAGTTATCTAAAAAAAAATAGCTCTACCTAATCTTTAAAAAGCAACAATTTTACCGAAGATGAAACAAGCGAAACTTTACAAAAAGTGGCTATCATTTGCTAGCCTTTTTTGTATTGTGAAGCGTGGATTTTGAGGGAGGATTTGAGCATGGAATGAAGAAGTTGGATTGATGATTCACTTTGGATTAGGATATGATCAATCGTAAAATAAGTAAATACCAAATTTTTACTTAGGAGTTTCCTTTTTTCTTCTATTTTATTAAGGTAACGGTAAATAGTTGTCCTAGAAACATGCCAACGTTCTGCGAAGGTTTTAATCAGTGCCTTGCTATCTCATAATGTTGAATAATATTCATAATTGACTCCACTTATCGAGATCTTGGATTTCAGCATAGCGTACTTCATCATAGTGAACTTTATGATCACCAACAAATATTCCTAATTCATCATGCCCTATAATTTCACCTATAATATCATCCGGATAGTAGCCTTCAGAATCTTGTTCTTCTTTTTGAATACAAACAGTTTTCCTTTTAAGGACAGCAGCGTTCAATACTTCCGTAATCTCTTCAGTCACCATTTGTTCTTTTGCTAAGTTTTGATTGGCTCGCTGTTCATTGTCCGCATCAATTTCTTCCGTGTGATCTGATAAATAGAACCCTGCCCATTTCAAACGTCCTCGATCGTTGTAATCAATCATTATTAAGCTCTCCATTTCCGCCAGCATGTCCACCAACAAGTGTGCTTCTAGTAATGCTTCTAGCGCCTTCTAACATCGAAGAAGCATGTACAATCGACGTAAAACCATATTTTTGCCGAACCTTGTCAATAATTTTATCTAAATTTTCTTCGTCAATTTGCTTTTGTGGATCACTAAATAAATCCAGCTGAAGCGAATCGGTGTACACAAGCTTGCTATAGGTTATTCCAACGTGCCTTACTTCTTGTCCTTCATAATACTTATCAAACAAGAAAAGACAATAATTCTGCAATTCCTTTGTATTGTCTGTGATAGGGATTTTCATCTGGTGTGAGAACCCTGGTCTCGTTTCTAAGATCGATGTACCAATGTTTAAATGGACACATCCTGTTTTACAGTTATGCTGTCGAATACGTGCAGCCACTTGTTCCGCCATTTCTTTTACCACGATCTCTACTTCTTCTTTCCTCGTATAATCCTTCGGTAGCACCTGAGAATTGCCATAAGATTTCTCTTTCGTTGGTTCTGGTGGTTCTGCGATATCCGTTCGATCAATCCCATTCGCATGAAAATAGAGCTGTAGCCCAATAACCCCTATTTGTCTCTTGAGCGCGTATGGGTCCCAATTGGCTAAATCTTTAATACTCAGAATCCCCATGTGGTTCAATCTTTTTTTCATGCGTGATCCGATACCCCAAAAGTCCGTCATTTCTTTAATCGCCCAAATTTTTTCTGGCAAATTTTGATACGTCCATTCCGCTATAAATCCCTTATTATGCTTGGCTTCATTATCTAAGGCTAATTGAGCTAAAACAGGATTATCACCAATACCGACGGTCGCGATCAAACCTGTTTGACGGTAAACGTGTAACTGTATCTGTCTTGCGAGCTGTTTTCGTCTCTCACTTCTTGTACCAGGTGTCGTGAATAAGTTCAGCGATTTTGTTACCTTTAGAATCGACTCATCGATGGAATAAATCAATAAGTCTTCATCTGCGACGTATTGCCGAAAAATACTATTTACTTCCATATTTTTTTTGATATATAAGTTCATCCTTGGTGATACAATGTGTAATTCTTTAGGCAAAGGATAAGGTAGATCACGAGGTCTACTGACATTCGTGATTCCATATTTACTTTTGGCAGTTGGTGAAGCGGCTAAAGTAAGTCCTGACCCTGTATTATCTGCTCGACTCATCACAACTAAAGCCGTTGTTAATGGATTTAAATTTCTTTCAACACATTCAACGCTCGCATAAAAACTTTTTATATCGATCAAAAAGTAATCATTTACCGGTTCATTTGAGTAATCAAGCACAACAATCTCCCCCATTCCATCACAATTACACAAACATACATTCGTTTTTGCAAAGGGGAACTTCCTAAAATTAAAAAAATCAGACAAAAATGTCTGACTTTTATTTTCCCAACTAAATTAGCTATTATAATTAGGTTCCGATTCGCCCTGTTTGACCAACTATATAACCTATGGATTCTAAATGACCTTAGAATCACCGTATGAACACTAAATATCATGTCATTTTCCATATTCAATATAGATTTTCTTACTTGGACAAATAGATAACCCAAATTTCGTCTTGGCTAGATCGATATATTTTAATGTAACTTTTTCTTTTGACACTACTTCTCAAATTTATGAAATTACCTTGAATGGTTAAATGTTGATCCTCTTTCTATTTTAAGACTCATAAAAATTTAGATTATTAATTTAATTATATGATAAAGCCAGCAATCGTTGCTCAACTACTGATAGACTAATACCAAACCAATTATCAACTAAGTACTATTCGAAAACTCAGGCTTTCTTATCGTTTTTTTCAACAATTTTTTTAAGTTATATTCTTTTCTTCTTTTGACTGGTGTATTTCCATAGTCGAAATTGATTCTTCTAATGTACTTTTTAATTGAGGAAAATCATTCAGCTTCTCAAATAGAGTGCTAAAGTTTGAGAGAAAATTCGTATCCTTATTAGTTTTACCTGAGTTATTCTGTTCAAATAATCTTTTTAATCTTTCAAAAACTTCCTTCACTCTTTCATTTTCTTTATACTCACTTTCTAATAATAAATCTGATATATAAATAATGTAATACATATTTATATTTATATCATCCCATGAAAACGTGTCTATTTTTTTTATTCTTCCGTTGTATCCTGTATAATTATATGTTTTTTCTACTGATTCTAATGCAATATCTATAAGTATCTCAGTTAAATTACTATCCCTAGCTATATCTTTTAGCTCTTTTAATTCAAGTATTTCAAATGTAAGCAATTCTCGAAAAAAATAATCAAGTTTATTTCGTAAACTAATTGGCCGAACGGGATCTAGTTTATAAGGTTCGGATAAAACATTAATAAAATCAATTATTTTATCTTTTAATAACGTCGTATCCTGTATGAAAATGAAGTTAATTATTTGATCAATCATTTCTCGATTTAGTCGTAATACTGAATCACTATCATCTCTGCTCCATGTCAAACAAGCTACATCAAAGTTATTAATTACAAAAATGGAGAATAAAGCTATTTCATGGTCAGAACTTACCAAATTATACATATCTGATCGGTGATCCTCAAATAAGTGATTAAACACTTCTTTGGTGTGCAGAGTGTATATATTATTGGAAAAACTATTACGAAAACTATCATAAAAAAATCTAAGAATTTCTATTTTTTCTTTTTCTGTTAATAAATAAAAAGACTCTTCGATTACTCTCAATTTATATTCAGGGATATCACCAGGTTTTCTATACCATTCAGCAATTTCCTGGTAGTTTTTTAAAAAGCTTTCCTTATCTCCACCTATTCTAGTCCTATGTGCATATTCTATTATGAACTCCCATAAAGATTGTAATTGTGCTATAGTAATTCCATTTGTTTTATCATGTACTGCATCATTCCTAATATTTTTAAAGTAGGAAAGTTTAGTTCTTTCTGCATTATTTAGTCTTAATATATTTGTATCACTATTTTCGTTTAAAGCAGTAATAAGTTTATTTTCCCAATTATCAACATCCTGTAAATCTACTTTTAACTTGTTCCACTTTTTGTCAATTCTTAATCTGTATTGTTCTTCTTCTTCAGTATCTTTTTTTTCTATTATACCAAAATAGGGATTTTCTTTATAAATTATTATATTTTGCCTTATTTGTTGTAAAAAACCTACATATGAAGTAATATACGATGACCTGTAATCCCCTATAGCATAGGTCATAAAAGACTCTTCAAATAAATAAGAAACTTTATTAAAATATTGTCACTTTTCTATTTAAATGGCAAAATGTTTCGGTAATAAATGACAAATATAAGAATAATTTATAAAAACTGAGATCTAAAATTTTGATTGCTCATCAAATCTTAAATCTCAGTTTTCATTTTGGATGAATTTTAATAAAAAACACCTATTTTCTATTATTGACAAAGAGAGCAACTACTAATATAGAAATAAACGTAAATACTGTCATTATCCAAATTTCTGTCTGAAAATTAGTTGTTGTTGCGACAATTACTGATAATCCGATAGGACCACCAATTTGATGCATCGTGTTTGTTACACCACTTGCAATACCAGCCAATTCATCAGGTGCTTCATAAACACCCGCAGATGTTACTGGAGCTAAAATTAAACCTTGGCCTAATCCAAGTATGATCATAGGTACAAAAACAGTCTGCCAATAACCATTTTCTGGATTTGAAATTGCAAGTAAAATCAACCCTATAGATAATGTGATTTCTCCAATCAGTAATATCTTATTGTTTCCAAATTTTGAAGTTAACTTCGGTAATTGCATCGCAATTATAAAATTAACAATTGTCAGTGGCAAAAAAGCGAAACCGGATTCTAGCGCTGAAAAACCATATTGACTTTGCATCATCTGTGGCAAGAAGAACCAAAATGGCAACATAGCCATCATAAATAAGAGACGGGTCACATAAGCACCAGAACGAATCTTATTTTGAAAAAGTGCTAAAGGTAGGATTGGTGAAGAAGTCTTTCGCTCCCATAAAATAAACAAACATATAAAGATCATCCCTATAACTACGAAGCTAAGCTTTCCTTCAGTAAAACCATAGATAATACCAACCAAACCAATTATAGAAAATAAACTTCCTAAATAGTCGATTTTTTCTTTTCGACGTATTGAAGGATTCACATACTTCAATGTTAAGATAAATAATACAAGAGTAAATGGAACATTTATTAAAAATCCTGCACGCCATGAAATCAAGCTAGTCAGTCCACCACCAACTAATAAACCAATACTTGAGCCAATTCCAGCGGTTGCTCCATAATAAGAAATCGCCCGTTGCCTCATATTATTTTGATAAGCATCCATAATCAATGCCAAAGTTGTCGGTGCGATAATGGAACTACCAATTCCTTGTACCGCGCGCATCATAATGACCATTTCAGCTGTTTGCGATAGCCCAATCACTAAAGAACTGAGACCAAAAATAAGTAATCCTATCAAAAAAATACGTTTTCTCCCTAATAGATCAGAAAGACGTCCACTTAATAACAAAAAACCTCCAAAAGTGAGTGTGTACGCACTTGATACCCATGAAAGTGCCGCAGCAGATAACCCTAAACTTTCACCTATCTGCACAGAACTTGTAAAAATGATTGAATTATCCATTAATATCAAAAAATAAGCTAATAATGTAATTGGTAAAATGACACCAAATTTTTCTCTGTTCAAATTTCCTAACTTCTTTCTATTTCTTTAATTGATTGTTTCTAACCATGTATCAATTTCTTTTGATACTTTTTCTCTATTTTTATTTTTAATAATAAGCATGAGACCGTTTGTCTCTTCTCCACCTTTTACAGTGTACCCTTCTAGTACATTGGCACCAGCACTTATCTGGCTGAAAGTTGAACCCACACCGTAACCACCATGTGTATTAAAAGGTATGATTGTTTTCCCATTGAAATCATAGCTATTTAAAAAAGAAACAACGGCTTGGGGTAACGCCATATTCCACGTTGGTGTCCCAACAAAAATCCGTTCGTACTTGTCAAAATCAGGAATGGTCGTTGTTAATTCTGGTAAGATCTCTCTTTCCTGTTCTTGTGCATTTTGTTCAACTTCCTTCTGATAATCTGTTGGTCTTTTTTCTACTGTTTCGATTTGTACAAGCTCTCCACCAACCTTTTCTTGAATCAGTTCAGCAACTGCCTTTGTATTTCCAGTTCGTGAATAATAAACAATCAATGTTTTGGAATTTTTCATCGTTTCTCCTCCTTCTTGATTTTTGCTTATCATTTTAGGTAAAGTAATAAATCCAATAATAATGAGGCTTATAAACGTTATTAAAAAGTATGAGATCCGTTTCTTAAACACCTCAATCGCCCTCTTTACATATTATTTCCCCATAAAAATACTGCGGCATCAACTATCTCATGATTGATGCCACAGTATTCACTTTTACTTTGCTAAATGGTTAAACTGGTATCCTTCTATCAATAAAAATCAGGTTTTGATTTATTTTCTGAACCAGGTTCCCACAACCCAATACTTGCTCGTATGTCATTTCTTTTTTCTGTGATATTGTCCATTATAAATTGAGCAATGGCACGTCTCGTAATTTGAGCACCTAAAAATGGTTCTCCCTTAGGACTAGCAATATAATCCTTTCGATTCCCATTGTAGAGCCAAGTCATACGCATATAAGTGTAATCCAAATCACTAACTTCCAATGATTCTATACCCCGATTATGCGCGACTGACCCTCCCATCATGCGACTATTCCATATGGCAAACGGTTCTGCAACTTCACCGTACACGCTAAGTACACCTGCTTGAATGATTCGTTTCACACCTGTTTTATGCATCGCATCGATCACGATTTCTGTTACTTTTTTATTATCAAAATTCATATAAATGACCTCTTGGTTTTTCATAACCTTGATCAAGTCAGTTAAATTTCCAGCATCTCCAGAAACCTTTGTTACATTTGTATAAGGCAAGTCAGCGGCATGACGTCCAAATAAAGTCAAATGTAAATCAGGTTGCTCTTGCAAAAGCGGGATTAATACCTGTGGAATCTGACCACCAGCACCAATAATTAGGATATTTTTGCTCATTTTTCTGTATCCAACATCCGATTCATAAACCATTCTACTTGTTGGGGTGCATCATGATCAAAGAACGCAGATTCTTCCCTATCTAAAGCCGCTATCTTTTCAATATCTTCTTTTGAAAGCTCAAAATCAAAAATATCAATGTTTTCAGCCATTCGTTCGGGACGAACTGATTTTGCTAAAGCAATAATCCCTCTTTGCATTAACCAACGCAATACAACTTGTCCTACTGTCTTTCCGTATTGTTTACCGATTTCTGCTAATACAGGATTGGTGAATAGTTCGTGACGACCTTCAGCAAATGGTGCCCAAGCTTCCACTTGTACGCCATATTTTTCATGCCATTCTTGATCTTCAACTCTTTGATTCCAAGGATTTACTTCGATTTGATTAATTTGAGGTTTTACCTCATTCAAACCAACAAACTCGATCATCTTAGCTGATTTGAAATTTGAAATCCCAATGGCACGTAATTTTCCTGCTTTTTGAGCAGCAACCATTGATCGCCATGCACCATAAATATCTCCGTATGGTTGATGAATAAGATAAAGATCCAAATAATCCAACCCCATTACTTTAAGAGAATGTTCAATCGTTTCCGCAGCTTTTTCTTCTGGTGCTTGAAGAATAAATAATTTAGAAGTAACAAAAAGTTCTTCTCGAGTGACTAGGCCTTCATTGATGGCACGTTTGATTCCTTCACCTGTTTCTTTTTCATTTCCGTAAATAGAAGCTGTATCGATCAGACGGTATCCTGTTTTAATGGCTTGATAGACTGCTTCAGCTGTTTTCTCCAATGGAATTTGATAAACACCAAATCCTAATTGTGGCATTTCTACGCCATTGTTCAAAGTAATTGTTTGCATCTTGTTTTCCTCCTCTAATTTTCTTTACATGTTCTATCCTAAACCTTGGAGTTAAGTCCATAGCAAGAAAAAAGTTTTATTTTTTTCGTTCCCATAGTTTTTCGACTTTATCAGGCTCTAATTCACCTGCTTTAAATTTTGCGATGTGATCATCATACGTTTCTATCTTATAAATAAGTAAGTCTCGTACTTCCTGCATTTCTGCTAACTTCTTGTCTAATTCTTCTAATTGATCAGATAAAATCTGCTTCTGAGCTTTTTCTACATTCTGCGTTTCACGTAATTGAGCCAATTGAGCAAACTCAATGAGTGATTCGATCGATAATCCCGCATTTCGTAAGTTTTTTGCTAGATAAATCCAATTAAGATCATTCGTAGTATAATCCCGATAGCCGCTCTCATTGCGGTGAATAGGTGGTATGACACCAACCCGTTCATAATAGCGTAGTGTGTCTACACTTAAATCAAACATTTCCGCTGCTTTTTTAATATTCATTAAAATTAACCTCCACATCTTTTTATATAAGTATCATAAACCCTAAAGTGAACTCTAAGGCAAGCTATTGTAAAAAAGTTTAAAATCTCGTTTTATTTTTGTTACTATTCAAAACTAGAATCAGATCAGACGTATCTTTTTATCTCAAAATAATTGTTCATAAAATCAGCCATTTCTGGACACTTTATTTTTTAGCTTTATTGTTCAAGAAATCAATTCATTTCATGTTCATAAACCCATAACAAAATCTATGTTCAATTAAACTATATTGATAAAGTTATGGTACAATAGATTTTAATGAGGAGTGATTTTTTTGAAAATAGGATACGCCCGGGTATCTACCGGATTACAAAATTTAGATTTACAAGAAGATAGTTTAAATAAATTTGGCTGTGAGAAAATTTTTACCGATCATATGAGTGGGGCAAAAAGTAATCGACCAGGATTAGAAATGGCCATCGATTTTGTTCGTTCTGGAGATACACTTGTCATTTGGCGTTTAGATCGATTAGGAAGGAATATGGAAGATTTGATTTTGATTGTGAATCGTTTGAATGAACGAGGTGTCAGTTTTCATAGTCTTCAAGAAAATATCACGATGGATAAATCTAGCTCTACTGGTCAACTTATGTTTCACCTCTTCGCAGCTTTTGCAGAATTTGAGCGTAATTTAATCTTGGAAAGATCGGCGGCTGGACGCGCTGCCGCACGAGCAAGAGGAAGATTTGGTGGTCGTCCTGAAAAGCTAGCTAAACAAGATCTTGAATTACTTAAAACCTTAGTAGATAGCGGTACCCCAATTAAGACCATTGCCGAACGTTGGAATGTTTCGAGAACAACAATCTATCGTTACCTTAATAAAATAGAAGAAAAAAATAAGGAAACGCCTAAGTAAAACTTAAGGCGTTCTCTTATTTCACAATTGATTATATTCTAAATAGACACTAGTGTTTTATCTCATATCTGAATCTCACCTTCAGAAATTTTCCCCAGTTATTTTTTATCTGGTCTTATATGTCCTGACTCATAACCTTAACGTTAGCTTGCTTCAATAGCTGGCATTAAAATTTCATCTTATAATTCGTACTCTTATCTAACATAGCGCTCTCCTTTTACATACGTTATAGAACACTGTATGTTTTTATAATAAATATTTTCTAAATTTTTTTGAGATTGGAAATAAAAATGCACAGACAATCATCAGAAATTGAGCAATACATAGAATAAATAAAATACTCTTATGGAAAATGTAGAAAAAATAAAGATGAATCAGCTCTTCCACTAAGTTAAGGCAAAGAAAAAAAAGATAGTTCCTTATTTTAATTTTATGATTGTACAATAATCCATATCCTAACTTAATATCGAGTATTAATAAAATAAGAATAATCAACTTATAGATGATAGATATAGCTGTATAGTGAGTAGACAATTGAAAGAAAAAGAAGAGCATAGTAGGAATTGGAATATAAATAATAAGAAAAGTCAAAAAGAAATAAACAATAAAAGGCATAAATCTTCTCCGTATCTCTTTCAGTATTTACTTATCTAGCAACAATAATCTAATTCACATACTTAATTTGTTGTTCTTCTATTATTGGATAACTGATTAACTTATCACTATCTAGATCTTCTTTGTTCATGTCTACCGCTGTAATTTGGCTGTTTTCATACGTGCGATAATAATAGATACCTTTATCCATGTTACAACACGATGAATAGATCGTATATTCGTATTTTCCATCACCCACATCACATAATCCTTTTTGTTGTTCAACTGAACCTAAAATATGGAAAAATTGACTAATACTTTCAGATTCGGAATCACCTGATACTGAGTTGAGTTTAGTGAATGTTGCTTTAACAAATCGAGAGACAGATGATAAGTCCCCGGGTAATCCTATGCCCCCCATCCCACGACTATAATCTTGCAAATCAATTTTATCTGAAAAATTATTTTTGGGCGTCTCACTAGACAATACACGATAATTGTTTAAATTAAATAATTGATAATCAAATGATGGATTATTTGTTAGTACTCCTACAGGATTATCATATATATGAATTCCGTCTTTCATACTTTCAATAACGATTGATTGTTCTTTATCTGCTAGTATCCAGTGTAATGAGGCTAAAGGTAGGTCTTTACTAAAGTCAATATTGACTAAATTAATATTATCTAGGTATTTTTTTGCTTCATTTACAGTTGCGCATTGACCTAAAATATAAGGAATAAATTCAAATGGGGAAACATTTTCTTTTCCTTCTTGATATTCCTTATAGTCCGCATATCCAGAGAAATTTAATCCAGCCATACTCAGTCCTTTTTCGTTTGTAGCATCATAGTAAAGAGGATAATCTGCTACTCCAGCTGCAATCCCAATCATTGCATAGTGACTATTTAAATTTTTAACTTTGCGAAATTCTAATAGATAATTTCTTGGTGTAACTTTTACTACCTCATTATAAGAAATTTCATAATCAAAATTCCTTCCAAAATAGTGATCTTTTGTTGAATAAGTAATTCCTGTACACATAGTTATCCCTCCAAAAAGAAATAAATTTAAATCAATATGTAATATAGCATACAGTACATGGTAATTTTTTTTTTATTTTTCTCATTTTGTAATATTTAAGACATACTTTAGATAGATTTAACCGTTGACATCGTAACATTTATTACATTTGCTATTTGCTGTGTTTGACAAAATAATTTCGTTAATTATCGAAGTACTTCTTATGAATCTAATTCTTACTTCAGTTTATCATTTATTAGATGATTATTAATGTATAACTAACGCAGATGATGTAACCCAAATGCTTAATCCCATTAGCGTATAAAAAACGACCTTGGATAGAAGAACGTCTTTTTTATATTTAACATATTAATGATAATTACATTTCATTTAAGCTATAGCATACTTACAGTAAAGTTTCAACTTTTCTTATATAATTATATTGTGATCAATCCATTTTTCTGCCTATTTATGACTTATTTTTCATATTATTATAGTTTTCACATGCTATAAGCTCGATTATAAAAAAAATAAGTACTGTAATCTCTTTTATTTTCTTTTATTTTACAAAATTGGTATGGTTGATTAGTGGGGAAAAGGGGAGTTTCTAATGCTTGAACAATATGTAGAGAAGGATATTTTACGGCAATTTAGTAGAATATTTGTTGGATAATGACAAGCTTCGAATATCTGATTTAGCTAAACGTTTTTCAGTTTCTAATCAAACAATCTTCAATGATATAGAAAATATCAATGTGACATTATATGGAAAAATGAAACTTACAAATAAGCACGGATATGTTTCGTATTTCAAATTAGAAAAAGAGAAAAGTAATTATTATCTCTTGCGGAGAATGTATAGTAATTCGAAATTTTTAAGAATTTGTGCGCGATATAGCTTGAATCAAACGAATTATGCAGAATTAGAATACCAGGAATTTCTTTCTACCACAACTATCTTTAAATTGAAAAGAAGAGTAGAAAAGTTGTTAGAAAAAATATCTGTCATCCAAAATCAAGAAACTAAAACAGTTAATGAATTGAATTTTCGTTACTATGTTTTAGCTGTATGGATGCGTTGTGATTTATTAGATGAATATATTGATCCAAGTTTATGGTATCAATGTCAAAACTTAATAGAATTATTTCAAAAGGAATTGGCTAATGAATTTATGGAAATCAATCATGATTTATTGATGAAGGGAATTTATTTATCAATTGTGCGAATGTCAGCTGGTTATACTATTCATTTAGAACCGCTATTTTCTTCAGTGAAAAAGCATCCATATTTTGATCAAGTATATTTTTTATACCAAGAGACATTTCCCAAAAAAGAAATCCCGTTAGATGAAGGAGTATTTTTGACTCTATTATTAGTTTTAATGCCATTCAATACGTGCAAGTATCAAATTAGTAGGCTTTTTTTTACTAAAGAACAAAAATGGTTTCGTACATTATTTCCAGACGTGGAAAAATTAATCTTATTATTTGAACAAAAATTCCAGTTACCTTTAAAAGGAAAATTTGAATTTGAATATGCAATATCTAACTTTAGTTTGTCATTGATTTTAAATGCACAATCATTTTTATTAAAAAACATGTGTATTTAACATCTGAGCAACAGTTACTCAAAACACAATTACGGCATATAATCCTGGAATGGCAAAAACAATATTATCCTGATTCATTTACCTTAATGGAACGACATTTAGATTACTTTTGTTTACAAGTTTATCCAACTCTAATAGAGAAACCAAAAAATAAGAGGTTTATTCTTATAGCAGCACGTGATGAAGCAATACATATTCTTTATCGAGGAAATTTAATTCGTTATATTTTTGAAAAAGAATTTGAAGTTGACGATACGATGTATTATACGTTGGACTCAATTCCCAACTATTTTAACGAAATCAATTATCTTCTGTGATCGAAATGTTCTTAAAGATTATGCAGAAATACCACAATTTAAGTATATATATTTTCTGTCAAATAATCATATAAATCAAGACCTAAAAATGATTACTGATCAACTAAAACAGAGAATTAATGAAAAAGATTCCTCTATTTTATGAATAATAAAAGAATGTATTTACTAAAAATTCTAGTGAAGATACTTTTTTCCAACTACTTCGAAAAATACCCAAAGAAGTTCCCTCGGAACTTCACTACATCAAAAAAGCCTTTTTCAGATATGAAATAGCGTTTTCGAAAAAGTATTCTAACGCAAAATTAGCGAATCTTAACACGCATCTCAAAACGTTAAAACGAATTGCTTATGGATTTCGCAGTTTCACCCATATACGCTTACAGATTTTTCTAATCAACAGGTTAATCGGCTACACATAAAAAAATATCAAAGCTAGTAACTTTTACTAACTTTGATGTTTATAGATAGATGACCTTATTAGTCCGATTTGACAAAGAGCCACTTTGACATTCACAAATAATATTATTAGTTCGTTTCAACAAATATCCAGAAAAAATATATTTTTTCATAATGTTTATTTTTAATCTGAAAAATATTACAAAAATTGATGTAATTAGCGAACTATTCTATTGAAAAATTAAATTAAACCAACTTCATTTTTAGATGTTGCTACACCATTCGTAAATATAATAGTGCAGTACGAACCAACCGGACCTGTTGTATTAGTTTCCCATGTCATTATCTGAATAGTTTCCGCTCTATTATTTTTATATTCAGATATTTTATTTGGATCCCCAAATTGTTTAATTGAATCTTCAATAGAATAATTATTATCTATATTAATATTTTCAAATAAATTCGAAGAAATCAATTTTTTGTTATCATAAGGAACATATAATCCAGAAACCGATTTTTCGACTATTTTATTATTTTCTACATTTACTACTAATTGAGAGCCGATTTCTCCCAACTCGTTACTTCCCCATGTATAAATAGTAGTTGCATTTCCATTACTATCACTCGAAGATTCCGTAAATAATGGATTTCCCAATTTTTTTTCTATATCTTCTATATTATTTCCTATAGATAATTGTTTATATAAATTTTTTATTTCAGCAGAAGATTTTTGTTCTTCTCTCACAAGTTTTAATTCTTCCCTTTCATTCTCATATATAAAGTATCCACCTATTAAAATAAGTATAGCAACTATTATCCCTCCGATATAAGTATATTTTTTATTCATAAAATTACCTCCTATTAATTAAGATAGAAAGAATAATACTATAAAACTTCCCTTTTATATTAATAGTTATTTATTATACGTAAAAATAAATTTTAGAATGTTCATAAAACAATCTTAGCTTCTGCTAACACTATTTTTTAAGTTGAAAAAAGAGAGAACCAATTGTAATAATCAAATTGAAAAAAACAAACTCATCGATAACGAACTTAAAAAATAATTATTAACAAACTGAACTATGATCCTACTTTTAAGATCCATACTTTTTATTTATGATTTTTAGGAATAAAAGGTAATAATTTATCTTCACTATATCCTATAGACATTCTTTTTCCTTCCATAATAATGGGTTTTTTTATAAGGGAAGAATTATTTAAAATTAAATAAAATGCTTCTTCAAATGTATAATTTTCAAAATCTTTTTGTATCTTTTTATAAAGCTTAGATCTAGTAGATATAATATCATCAAATCCATTACACGTTGATGACAATATATGTTTTAACTCATCCGGTGTTAGAGGTTGTTTATTAAGTTTTCTTTCTATAAATGGAATACCATGTCCCCTAAACCAAGACACAGTATTTCTACATGAAAGACTACTTGTAGAAGTATAAATAACAATCATATTACATAAAATTACCTCTCATAGAGTTTACATTTTTATCATAGAAATAAGGTAAGATACCAAATTCAGCATAAGCGTGAGCATAATTTTCTATATCAGTTATATAATCCACAAATGCATACCTAAATTCTTTTTCCTGATACGTTTGCAAAGTATTATTTTTATTAAATTCACAATAAATTAATATGCCTAATATATTAAAAATCTTAGCTTCAGTTTCAAGTATTAACATAACGTTTTCAATATAATTGTCTTTTTGATTTAACAATTTTTTTAAACACTTTTGTTTTAGGTCACTTATTTCTTCCAAACCTGCATTAATATTCTTTAAAGTGTAATTATCTATTTTTATTTCAGAAAAATTAGATTCTCTTTCATCCCATATAAAACTACTAATTTTCTCAATATTCATCCATTCCATATTTAGACCTCTCAATTCAAGTAATATTATAAATAACACAATTAGATAGTTTATTTGCATTAAATATGTGACTATGGAACTAAACAACTATTCAGTAAATAATTCTTCACCTAAAGCTTTTTGTGCTGTAAGGTTTAATACGTTCCATTGACGATTAAACCCTGGTTGGAAAAAGAAATCAGCTTCAGCTAAATCTTCAATAGTTAATTTTTGTTGAACAGCTAATGCAATGATATTTCCTTGAGCTGTGATATCATAAGTTGATAAAATAGCTCCACCAAGAATTTGATGTGTCATTTGATCAAAGAATAACTGCACAAAAACTTTTGTGTTGCCATGTTGTTCAGGAACATATTTGGGACGTATCATGTCTTCATAATAAACAGAATCAACTGTTATCCCCAATTTTTCTGCCGTTGAACTATTTAAGCCACTAGTTGCAAAGTGATAATCAAATACACTTAGAGCAGAAGAACCAACAACTCCACCGAATGGTTTACTTGGTACTTTTTCAAAAAGATGTTTCACAACATATCGTGCTTCTCTTCGTGCCACGGTTGCTAAAGCAAGCGGAATCTTTGCTCTTGCTGGAATTGAGTAAGCAAGTGTAGCATCACCTACTGCATAAACATCTGAAAGACTTGTTTGTAGATATTCATTGGTCAAAATCCATCCATGATCATCTACATCAACTGTGCCTCTTAACCATTCTGTATTTGCTTTGACACCTGCTGCCTGAACTACTAAATCGACAGAAATCTCTTCTTTTTCAGTTTTAATAGCGTTGACCTTTTCATCTCCCACAAACGCACTTATTTTAGATCCAGTTAATACATTGATTCCTTTTTCTTTTAAATGATTTTCTAGAATATCAGTCATTTTTTTATCTAAATAAGTACCTAATGGACGGTCAATTATATCTAGAAGTGTAACTTCTTTACCTGACTTACAAAACGCAACAGCTGCTTCAATCCCGATATAACCCGCACCAATTACTGCTACTTTTTTTACTTCTGGATCTTCTAATTTATTTTTAATTTTTGTGGCCCAATTGTAACCACGCATCAAGAAGACATTACTCAACTCCTTCCCAGGTACTGGTAAAGAATTGGGCCTGACACCAGAGCTTAAGATCAACTTATCATACTCATAATCTTGCGTTTGATTTTCAAAAATACTTGTTACTGTAACTGTTTTTTTATCTGCATTTATTGCCTTTACTTCATGATTATTGTAAATGTGGACATTAGTTTGTAGAAAATCGTTTGGTCTAAAATTTCTTACATCATTTCTAAGTTTATATAGTTATAATTTAACTATACAAAATAAATCATATACATCGTTTTATTAAATATGTTTTTATATAAAAATACATAAATATATTTAATAAAATAATAATTTAGCTGATGCTTCAATTACAAAAAATTATGTTTATACAAAAGGAAACTAAATGAACTTACTATGGAATCACATAAAACAACTATAAAGAAATTCTTTCAAAAAAATGCGATATAACACTGAATATTCTAGAACCGAAAAGATCACCTGAAGTATAAACGACTCAAATGTTACTGGAAGTTATTTCTAAAATATTATTATCTATTAGATAGCTCACACTATCGCTATAATTATTTCCTTAAGCATCCTATGACTAAAAAAGCTATTGTCGATGAATTACTAAACTATAATTCCACATTGAAGTTGGCTTATAATGCTTGTCAGCTCCTTCTCTATCACGAACTACTTTTTCGAAGTGGTGAATACCTTAGACACACAGCTTCTTGAAGTAAGAAACTCACTTTCTTAAATAAATACATAATGCCTTTCAAACAACTTATACTAACGGAACATTTGAAGAAACAAACAATAAAGTCAATGTTATTAAACGAGTATCTAATGGTGATCGTATTTACTTAATCTAGGACTTGATTTGCCAAAATTAATCTAAAGACCCGTGAATATGGATAGATTTTTAATCTACTTAAAAGAGAGCGATACTCGCTTCCCCTTAAAATTTGCTTTTTAGACGACCGCCAACTGCTCATCTTCTCTCGCTTACTTTTTGAATGGATATACGTACTCTCTTTTACTATCTCGAATGCGATCATCAGTTTCTTGTTCATAGAGGTATTTTTCAATTATCTTTTGATTTAATCCAACTTTACTCACATAGTATCTCTTCGACCAAAAGATTTTGTTTCCGTATTTATATCTGAGATTTATGTGCTGCTCATGGATTAGTACCTCACTACTATCTTTCATATACTCCGTAAAACTGGATATACTTATTTGGTGGGATACTCGAACAAGCCTGTGAATATGATCTGGCATTGCATATGCTTCTATGATTTCCACATCACAACTCCCTAAGTATTTTTCCAATATCTTTTGACCATAGATTACTTTTCATCGAGATTTAGGTGTAAATATAATATGATTCTTACAATTCTAACGAGTATATGCTAAACTTTTATTGTCATGTGACATGAAAAAAATCCTTTCGATCTGATAAGCGGTTGGTAGCCACTCACTAGTATATCGAAAGGAGTTTTTTATCGCTAAAGATACTGCTTCCACGCGTAGAAACGCGTGTTTTTTGTTTCGCATTATTTGCGTACGAAACTAACTGAAGTCATTAATAAAATACCATTTACTAACATATTTCACTGACTATAAAAAATGGAATATCTTCTAACTTTATTTTAGTAGATAACAACTGAATTAATTAGGAATCAACCTAAGATTCCACTCTATATACCCTTGATAAGATCCTATTTGAATATTAGATGTATCTGGAATTATTAGTTTAGTATTATTTAAACTATAGTCATAAACACCATTTTTGATACTATTAGAACTTGTTTTCATTAATAATACTGGAGATTTAGTATTAATAATAATATTTGGATAGCCTACTATTTTATCATTACTTGGTATTAAATCATCTAATGGATTATATGATTTAATACCATCACTAATATTTTCACTCACTTTCCCATTTGTAGATTGAATATAAGTATCTCTCATTGTTGGCACATCCCAAAATAATTGAGCTGTAACTTCCCATGAATGGCTATTTAGAGAATAATCTTTTACTCCAACATTCAAACCTTCTATATTATTTATTGGTAGTTCTTGTTTTCCAAAATTTTGTAATGGCGTTGGAAAAGTTGTAAAAGCCGTTGGAAAATAAGCTAAGGAAAAATTATCAGTAGAATTTAATATTGTATTATCTAAGGATGTACTATAATTTATGTTCTTCCATTGCGCACTATAAACCGTATTAAACAAATCACTTATATCTTGGGCATTATCAATAGTTGTTCCTTGTACTTCCCAACCACTCATCTTATAATTCCTTCTTTTGGGACAATTATTACTTATAAATTCTTTCCATTTATTTTTAAATGTTTCAGTATTAATACGTGGATCAGATGGACGAACTGCAGGTGACTCAAAATAATTAATTTCTTCTTTATTTTCTAAAAATTTACCACCATTACCATTTAGTTTTGGTCCGTATGGAATTCTCCAATCTAATATAAAATTATAATTCAATAACCTATTATCATTTGTTAATAAAAAAAGAGGACTATATGAAGTACAATCAAACATTTGTACCAAATTAGCATCATCTCTTAAATGCCACTTAGACATATCTAAATAATGAACATTGGGTAAATCTGCGAACGATAAATAAAAAGAGTTAACATTAGATACATCCCAATTAGCAACATCTATATTTACCAATGATTCACATCCAGTAAATAATTGTGTCATATTTGTAACATTTTCAGTATGCCATTGACTAGTATCTATTTTTTGTAATGACCTACAATTTCCAAATAAAGATTGCAAATTCGTTACTTTAGGCATCAATAGATTTCCTTCAACAGTTTGTAAATTTATACAATTGAAAAATAATTGAAATGCTGTTTCAAGATTAGGCAGTGTATTACTACCAAAATTTACACTTTGTAAATTTGATGATCCAAAAAACATACTGCTCATATTAGTAACATTATTCATATTTAAACCAGAGAAATCTACAGTTTCTATAGATTGATTATTTTGAAAAGAAGTGAACATACTATTAGAAGTTACTAACACTTGTTTATTATTAACTGATAGGAACTTTAAATTTTTGATATTACCAGGTAAATTAATTCCTTGAATACTTGGAATAATTACTTGCTTACCATTAATTTCTGCTGGAATTATGATATTAATATCACTTCCAATATATTTATTTAAAATAATTGTACTCTCAGTTTCCGTTATTTCCCAATCTAGAAAATAGTTGTTTGTGGTTGTAAAAATCGTATGTTCTTCATTATCTTCACTGTCGATACTATTACTACTATTATTATCTTTATATGTATTCGTACTTGACTCTTCTGTTGGCCAATATACATCACTTGAAACAGAAAAATTTTCATTATTATTACTACTACTTTCATACGTTTTTCTAGAATCAACAACAAAAGTTTCAGCTTTTACATTTACTCTAAAATAAATAATAACAAAAATTGTAGTTATTAAAATTAGTATTTTATTTATCATTCTTATATCTCCTTTTTTTATTGAATTTTTTACCATTATAGATCGTTAATTTAAACTATTAATAGCATTATTATGTGTATTCAAAAAGTTTTTTACAACTATTTCCATATCTAAAAATATGTTATTTTATTTGTTATATAAAAAATATAGAGAATAAAAAAATAAAGCATATTTTATAATAAAATTACCAAGTAAATTACTCTTTATATATTCTAGTTTTCTATTTAATTACCTGATAATTATTTAAATCAGGTAATTTCTTTTTTATATTGTTAATAAGTATAATAATTAGCTTTGTATATTGGTAAAAAAAAATTATGTTCATATTTAGTTTAATTACCTAATGTGTCATTTTTATATTTAAATAGAACAAATTTTCTAATTTTTTTGTCATAGTCAATAAGAATTACAAAAGTAACTAATTTTTTGCCATTTATCTAGAAAAATAACAACGAACACACCAAAATACCAACAGGATATACCCTGTTGGTCCTGAAGTGTTCTTCTATATGGACATAAATGAATAACTGGTAAAGAAATAATAAACTTAGCAAAAAACAAAGATATTACAAAAATAAATAATTGAACCTATATAGTAAGAGTACCTAAACTCAATTAGATACTCTTACAAAAAAATATAATGGCACTTATTACAACTCAAAATCCCGACCATGCTTTGGGAGTTTTTACTTCAGCAAGTAACTCCAATAAAACTTTTGGTGTGGAAAAGCCGTTTCTAATAGTGAACCCACTAATTGCAGGTTGAAATTCTTTCTTGTAATCATAATAAAATTCACCTTTAGCAGCACTATCTTTTATTTTTTCTAAAATTTCACATAGATTTTTATCTTTTTTAATTTCTGGGGTGGCTAATGCAGTTTCAGTTAATTCTAGAATTTTGTTGAAAGATTTATTATTTTTCATAATAGGATATTAATGTCCCATACCTGCCAAGCCAGAAGCCCAGCCGCTAATAACAATTCCTGCAATATTTTCTTTAGCTTCTCCCCAGTTAACCCAGCACTTACTATTATTACAATAAACACCATTACCATATGAACGCGTAGCTGCATCGACTTTTGTACCAAAATTCGTCACAACTAATCCAAACATTCCAATAAGAGCTAAACTAAATAATTTTTTTCTCATAAATCAATACCTCCTTTTTTCTAAAATAATTGTAAATAATTTTTAGAAAAATTTGATAAATATATCATAAAAAGTTATTTTGAAAGCATAATTGCAATAAAAATCGAAAAAAAGACTTGCAATCAATCAGGAGCAATGCTAAGGAAAGTAATATGTTTGTTTTCGAGTTTTGGACAGACTCTCCCTAGTGATTAAGGAAAGTCTACAAAAATCCTGATAAGGTTTACCCTGTTGGTCGCACTTTCTTATTCTAGTAATTCTGCTTTTTTAAATTTTAATCCTTCCTGGTATCCATGGAAGTAAGCTTCATTGTCTTTTACTTTGTGTGAAGTATCTTTTCCTGGAACTAAACTGAGATCTTCCATGTAAGTCTTCCCGGCTTCAGGAAGCTGTAAAGCTAATTCGTAACCGTTTGTGAGTATTTGCTGCGTGAACACTTTAGACAATCCAGTAAGATAGCCCTCGATATAGTCTTGCTTTAATTGCCATTTTCGCTTTCGTTTGCGTTTGATCTCTGGCTGCTGCATATATTTTCTTGCACAATAGGAGCCGCCTCCGCTTGCGTATTGGAAAGTAATTTCAGCAATCTGCACGTCTGAAGCTAGACCAGTGAAACATAGATCGATAGGTAATCCTTTTTGATAATAAAACTCTGTTCTAAAATTTCGTGCGATAATTGACGCTAAACGATATAGCCACTTTTGCGGACGTCCATGATAGATCACGTGCGTTTCTACTTATTCTATCCGTTGCTGCTCGTGATAGTTGAAAACCTCCTCTTCGGTAAGGGCATAGTCCATCATCAATTGCTGAGCTTTGGCTAATGCGCTCATTGATTCCTCATCGTTTGCATCTGCAGCGAGCGTCAGTAATTTTTGAATCTTCTCTTTTCTCTTGTCTGCCATTTTCTTCTCCTAAAGGTACGTGTGTGTTAAGCCTACTTTTTTTTCTGAACACTGCTTTCTAGTGTTGCTAGTTCTTTTTGTGCTTTTTTCATTCGTTTTAGTCCTTCTTTGTATACCATAGAAGTTTTATTATATCCTAACAATTCCAGTTGTTCTAAATCTTCTTCTAATTTCTCTACCCACATTCTTTTATGATCTAATAAATTGTATTTCATAGTAATCTCCCTCTCATCCCATAATTTCAATCTTTTCTATTATTTAAAAAGTGCTATCACTTTTAAGTTTTAGTATAAAAAGTGACGTCACTTTCTGAGTGCTGGTACATCAAACCCTGATTTTTCTTGTGCAATCAATAAATCTAACGCAATACACATAATCCTGGATTCACTTTTGCCGTACTTCTGTTTGAGTTCCTGCAATTCTTTTTGTCTCTTTTCATCCAACGTGACGGGTAACCGTTTATTTCCTATTGCAATTGGTATTAGTACTCTCTCCTTTCATCGAAATAACCCTATGAAAAATATGGCTGCAATCATCTTGAATAGTAGACTCACAAGGGCTAATACAAATCGCCAAAAGATCAAACAAAATACCAGTATTCCTAAGAATACTACGAAGTTTAAATGTACAGCTGCAGCATGACGCATAAGTATCTCGCCAACAAACAGTACGAACAACAGAGGAATAATTTTATTCATATGGATTTCCTTCTTTCTCTTAGGTTATCGGGCGTTGCCCGCTTATTTCGCACCACCTAAGCGGCGGGGGCGGTTGGAGCGATTGGTGCGAAATAAGAACCATTCCCTTAATTTCAAGGTTTTTTGTTCTTATTTCACACATTATCACTTTTCGGTATAAATGGTTATTGACCTTTTTTCCTTTCAAATCGTTGATATGGCATTCGTTTACAGTCAAGCTCATTTTGGATTTCTTCTGTATCGTCGTAAGTGTAGGTATCTAAAAAATCAGTTAAAGTCGTGTACCAGTCGTCGCCTGGGTTATCTACTTCTTCTACATATTCCCTCAAAAATGCTTCGGGTACAGCGAGTTTATAATCCATTCCCATTAACACGATAGATTCCGTCCCACACGTCAAAAATCTAGTAAATACAAGGTAATAATCTTCTACCGTCGCATTTTTGCTGTTTAGCTCTTCCATTTCTTCTTCCATTAATTCCATGCTCTCAAAAATTGAATAATATTCTGATTCTGAGTAATAGTGTTTCCTACAAATCGTGTAGCTGACAAAGTTTTCGACCAGCTCACTCCTTTCTAGGTACACATTCATGATGTATTTTTCTGTTTCTAGTCGTAGAAGCTCTGTTCCTTTTTTTACCGTTTCAGGACGACGTTTATACACGTCTAAATGATTATGGCTGACTGTGACCTTCGTTTGACTCGTTTCGCTTTCCATATACAACTGTTCTTCCACTCTTTGAATAAAGTACTTCATTTCTTCCATACAACTAAAGTCTTTTTGAATCCGTCTGACTACTTCATTCAAATGTTCTTTGTTTGTTAAAAAGTGAGAAACATCTTCCACTGTTAGTTGATAAACCACATTACTCATTTTCGTTTTCCTCCTTTTTCATGGTGTAATAGGCGCCATACTTGTTGACATTTTCAAAGTAGTCTAACCATTCACTTGAAACAGTCTTGGCTTTTTTCGTTTCGATAAATTTTCCATACGTTAGTTCTAAAGCTTGGTATTCAGAAGATTTGATTGTGCTTGGTTTGACGCCTGCTTCCAAGCATAGTAAGGATTGGAAAAACCATTTTCCATTTTGTTTTTTCAGTTCTTCCAATGTTCGATAGTACGTCGCAATGAGATTCATTTCGACACCTGATTCAATCATTTCTTCCACTGCGACTGGCAATTTTTCCTTGTAATGTTTTTTGGGTACACGTGTTTCATGGTATAGGAACGTCATATCCTCCATTTTTTGTGCCATTTTATCCAAAGGTAATTTGACAAATTCGTCATAGTAATTTTGAGCCATATTTTTTTCTCCTTTTTAGTTCTCTAATTTGGTTAACCAATATTCGTTTTCATAAGTTTCCAAGTTTTCTTGATAATGCAGTTCATATCCTGCAATCTTCACTAGGTCTTAAAATAGCATAGTCGGTGCATCCTCTACTAAAGGGGTTTCTATCGTCCAGTACCGCGGAATAAGTAAAGCTTCCGCTACTTTTTCAGAAATGACTTCTTTGTCCACCAAAATTTGAACGACTTTTTTTACAGTCAATAATTTGTGTTGTGTTTTCATCAGTGTTTCTTTCCTTTCTCATCAATCAAAATATAATCGCCATAAGACAAGGTATATTTTTTCCCGCATGTTGGACATTGATACAAACGATAGCTTTTGATACATTTCGCTCTTTCTCCACTATCGCATTCGACAGTATGTGGTGCATGATAGTTTGGGAATAATTCGCTGAAGGGAACACCCCAATAATCAAATTTCTTTCGCATGATTGATTTTGCCTCCTCTTAGGAAAGGTTTTACTTCCTTTCGTTAGTTCTTTCTTTATTGATTTGTTGGCCAGAATGAATCAACTAAAAGCGACAAGGACAAGGGCGCGCAGCGTGCCATTTACCCTTGTCCTTGTCGCTTTTTGGTGATAAAAGGCAACTTGTTGCCGGTCTGGCAAATCAATAAAGAGATAACGAACAGGAACGAACCTTTTGGTGAGAGGAAGTTTTTTCTATTTTGTCTTGCTTTGCAAGACACCATATCTTAGTGAACGTGCAGCGTTCACTTCCTTTCTTCTCGAACGGCGGTGGCGGTTGGAGTGAGAGAAAGGTTTTTCAATTGAGAAGGCACTTGTGTCTTCCTAAAAAGGTCTTTTCCTGTTTCTATGTAAAACAAAAAGAGCTGCAATCCTCATTTAGGACTACAACTCTTCTTTTATTTATATGCCCATCGATCGCGTAAAATGATCGGGATTTCTAACATACATGCTAGCAATAACTAGCTGATTTCGTTTATTGAAGTGACCTGTGACGGCAATATTGTATTTTCCATCATCCATAATTAGCAGTTTATCGATAATTTCAATATCTGCAACTACACAATTAATCGATTCATGAATTGTTTGTAAAGTAAAGCGAACCAATAATGGTTGTGTTTTTATTACTCGGATTTTATCAAGCAAACCAACATATTTGTTCATCACGATCACCTCGCTAAAATTATAGCAAAACCAGCTAAAATTGAGAATTTTTATTCGATTTTAGATATGTTATAATGATCAAGACAGTAAAGTTTGTGACGGTGGCTATCCGATTGAAAGTGAGGTGGTGCGTATGTGCGTACTTCCAAAATCTTACAGAAAGGAGAAGCCTTTTTCCTGTTGAAACGGCGCTAGGATTAATGATTAGTTTCGGTTCTTTGATCGCAACAATCATTTTGGGAATCTTAGCAGTTGTAAACAACAATCAAAAAAAATAACCGTCAGCTTTAGCCGGTCGACGATTATTTTTCAAAAATAATATTAAGCTGGTCACCGTCTTAAACGGTGCTGTTAGGGGAGTTGTTAGCGCAACTCCTCTTTTCGTATCCATTATAACAACTTTATTGATCTTTTACAATCAGAATGGTAAATCATCATCACTAATATCGATTGATTGTCCGCCAAATGGATTTTGTGAAGCGTTCAATCCATTGTTGTTAGGCGTAGCTACATCCCGTTGTTCAAAGGTGGTAGGGCTTGGACTGCTAGACGATTGATCAGCGTGCATACGGCTCTCTGTCGCTGTTTTACTTTCTAATAGTTGGAAGTTATCGGCCACAACTTCTGTCACATACACTCGTTGCCCTTGCTGGTTGTCATAAGTTCGTGTTTGAATCCGTCCTGTAATTCCTGTTAAACTACCTTTTTTAGCTAAGTTTGCCATGGTTTCTGCAGGTTTACGCCAAATCACACAGTTGATAAAATCAGCTTCTCGATTGCCGTTTTGATTCGTGAAATTGCGGTTAACAGCTAGGGTAAAAGTCGCCACTGCTGTGCCACTTGCGGTATAACGTAAATCTGGATCTTTAGTTAATCGTCCTACTAAAGTTACATTATTGATCATCTTTATCTCTCCATTTCTTGATTTATTTGTTGTGATCTTTTAAACTGCCTTTTTCTTTCTTGATTTTCAATTTTGATCACACTTTTCATTAGGTGATCAATTTCGTTGACTGTATCTGTAAATAAAATGGAATTCGCAAACGTGTTAACTGAGCGATATTTTTCCCACTGCTTTTCCAAATAGTCGTTTCCCCTGATCTTATCCATTTCTCTTTCATAATAAAAGGATAAAGGCTTTGTATCTCCACGTTTTGTAAATGTATTTCGAACACTTTTGTATAACTCTTTCGTATCGATATTTTCTAGTTTCGGAATGGTAAATAAGTCGTAGTAATCTTTTGCTCTCGAATTATCTGTGCCAAAGCTGAACGTAGCACTTAGCTTTTCTGCAATAATTTGTTCTGTTGGATAAGCTGGAATCTCCACTTTTTTATCTTCAAACATTAATTGGTGATAGTGTGTATCTACTTCAGGATAAATAGAGTCTCCTGTTGTCACGTCCATTTTAAACGGTACACGTACTTTCTCTAAATTAGCCACCAATTTAATTTGAAATCCAGGATAAAAATCGGCTTCTCTTGTTTCCTTCATTCCTTGAATAGAGAAAACAATGCCTTCTTTTGTGGGTTTTCTAGTTAAATCATTAAAAATGCTCTTCAATTTTTCTTCAGTTAATTTGCTATTTCTAAATGTCGTATCGATATCAATTGTTGTCCTTCTATCGATTCCATATTTTGATCCTAATAAAAAGCCGCCTTTCAAAATGAAGTCATTTTTGTACTTTGATTCAGAAATTTGTTCAATTAGACGATCCATCATAAAATGCCGTTGTACTAACTGTGCATTTAATCCTGTACTCTTTGCTAAATTTCTGGTTTTTGCTGCAAATTGTGTCGGTGTCATCTTTTTCCTCCATCAATATAAGCTTTGCATATGGTATTTCATTTCTTTTTCTACATGTAGTTTTGTCATATAATCTCTTAATTTGCTTGGATCTCTCAATGGATCTCCCATGTACTCCTTTAATGCTTCTAATTTCATTTCGTATTCAATTTCATATCTCGGATTCCAAATATCACAAAGCGTACGCTCTTTATCGTACATAGTAATAGGATTTCCTTGAAAAGAAGTTCCCTCTACTTTGCCTAGCTCATAAACTTCTTTCTTAACGAAATGAAATTGTAACTGCTGCTCTTTTGTAATTGAACGATCAACGTTATAGCCATGGGGAAAAGTTAAGTGAATGAATTTCGGCATATTCGTAGAAAGCTGGTAAATATCTAAAGTCGTTTCATGAGAGAAGATTCCCCTGGAAAATCGTTGCTGAAGCCAAAATAAATCATCTATTCCATGACCATCCTCTACATAGTAACCACGATCAACTTTGATCAATTTTCCTTGATTCACCAATCTTTGTACAGTGGTTGCTGCGATTCCAAATTTTCTAGCTTCCTTCATAGATAAATTTCCATCGCGAATAGCCAGCAATTCTTTCAGTTTAACTTGCATTTACTTCCCCCTCCCTCCGTTACAAATACACTACATTAAATATATCATGATAGTGTATTTGTAACAAGGTTAATGTCTATCGATCTAATTCAATTTCTTTTTGTATCCGCTTCTGGTTCTTCAATTGCTGCAGTCTTCGTTTGTTGGCACGTAATTTTTCTTGTTCTGAACGAATTTTTGCTTTTTGATTTTCGATTTCTTGTTGTTTGTGTGTTGTATTTCGCATAAGATAAACCCTCCATTATTTTGTAGTGCGGCGTGTTCTTTTCTTGAAGTTCGTTTTTTTCTTTTCAGAAAATTCAAATCCTGTAGTGAAGTCTTCTTTTAAAATAATTGTTGCTTCAAACGAACCTTTCTGACCTTTTAACCCTTTCACTGGTTGGCTTGTTCGGCCATTTTGAATGATCTCCTTCAGCTGTGTCGCTGTGAGTTTCTTTTTGGCAATCGTTGTCCATAATTTAAAATCACAGACTTCAGACGTACAAGCCGCCACCTTTTGATAGAGTAAGACTTCTTGTTCCTGGCATTTTGGACAAATTCCTAAATGACGCGCGGCTTCTTGCTTTTCACTGGCTGCTTTCACTTCTTGTAACGTCGATCCAAAATCAGTGGATTGGATTTGCCCTGGTACGACTTCCAATAAGTGAGAGACAAATTTTTGGATATTGGCTAGAAAAGTGGTTTGTGTTCCTTTTCGTTCACCGATCTTTAACAAGTAGCTTTCCCATTTGGCGGTCATTTCGGCGCTCGTAAGCAGCGGCTCTTTTTCCACGGCTTGGCAAAGCAAAATCCCTTTATTCGTCACCACGAGCTTATTTTTCTCTACCTTGATATATTCCTTTTGTTTCAAGGTTTCAATAATATTCGCCCGTGTCGCTTCTGTACCGATTCCTTCCACTTCTTTCAATATGGATTGCGCTTCTTCACTATCCACGGTTTTCCCAGCTGTTTTCATTGCAGTGATCAACGTACCTTCGGTATAAGGTTTTGGTGGCTTTGTTTCTTTTTCAAGAATTTGTAGATCCACGGTCACCATTTCTCCTTTTGTCACTTTAGGAAGTAGCGGCTCTTCTTCCTTCTCTTTTCCGTCGCTCTCTTTTCCAAATAACTTCTTCCAACCTAGATCTAGCGGCACCTTTCCGATTGCCTTTAACTGAAGCTGCTGAACTTGCGTCAAGATCGTTGTTTCTTCATAGGTATACTTTTCCGCAAACAGGGCCACCGTTGTTTTTAACACTTGTTCATAAATAGCCTGCTGCAGTGGACTTAATTGTTCAAAAGCCGCTGCCGTCATGACCGTTTTTGTAGGAATGATCGCGTAATGTTCCTGGACTTTCTTATTATTCACATATCGACTATTCGGTGTATGAATAGGAGTAGGAATGGCTTCGGCCTTTAAAAAGTGTTTGTATTCGTCTAAGTGATCCAACAGATACGCATACTCCCCTTCTGTAATATAAGGGGTATCTGTTCGTGGATAGCTTAGATATTTCCCTTCATACAACCCTTGCATGGCTTCCAAAGTATCTTTGGCACTAGCTTTCATGAGCTGATTCATTTTAGACTGAAGGCTGGATAGAGAAAAAAGACGTGGACTTGCCGCACTTTTTTTCTCGGTTTCGACTTCAAGAATCGTGCCTGGCTGTTTTCCCAATTGACCCCCCTTTTCTTTTAAATAATCTTCAAATGCTTCTTGCGTCGCTTGGGTTTCATTCGGATCAAGCTTCGCAACAAATGCGCCATTTTGAGCGATTACTTGGGCTTTTCCTTCAAAATAAGGCTCTTTTTGGAAGTTTCTAATCTTTTCCTGCAACTGATAAATCATGTAGAGCGTTGGGGTTTGGACTCTGCCTAAGGAAAAACTTCCTGGTATGCCTTTTTGTTGCAAGAGTAAACTATACAGTGGGCTGCCGTTCATGCCGATCAACCAATCAGCGATCTGGCGTACTTGTGCTTCTTCAAATTTGGGATAGGTCTCTTCTGCGTCTCGTAATTGATGGAATCCCTGATAAATGGCTTCTTTTTCTAAGGAGTTGATCCAAAGTCTTTTAAATATCTTTCCATGATCGGCGCCTGCTTGTTGAATGATCGTCCAAGCTATTAGTTCCCCTTCACGGTCGCTATCTGTCGCAATAATAATGGTGTCGGCCGATTGAAGTTGCTGTTTCACCACGTTGAATTGCTTTTTCTTATCTTTAGGAACATGATAGCGATAATGTGTAGGGAAAATAGGCAAATGCTCTAAGGACCATTGTTTCCAATTTTCATCGTACATATCGGGCGAATTTAACTCGACTAAATGACCAAAACCATACGTGATCACAGTTTCACCAGGAAACAATCGATCTAGGATCTCAAAATACCCGTCTTTTCGGGTAGCTTTAGAAAAGCTATCGGCATAAGCCTTCGCTTGTGACGGTTTTTCTGCTAAAATGACGGTTTTCATAGTGACGGTTTCACTCCCTTTCTTGTTGTCTGCCTTGTTGAAACAACATCGCACGTTTTTGCTTTCTGATTGCTTGTTGCTGGATTTCATGCTTCAATTGATCATTCCAATCTTTTTTCACTTCAGAAACGAATTCGTGTTCATGATTTTTATAGCCTTCAAAATAGTGTTTGGCCTTCAATGAAAATTGAATTTGTTCATTAATTTTCCCTTTTCCACGATAAAAACGATCAAAATCGTATGTTCCATCAGACTTTTCACACGATTTTAGCTGCTGAGCTGCTTCTATACATTTTTCCTTTACATCAATAGATTGGGCTTTCTCTTTTGGCGCAAGTCTTTTGGCAAATACTCCCTGGATCTCACCGAACGATACGATTTGGTTAGTATCCTTTAGGTTGTTTTCGATTTTATGAATAGCCATGATTGCTTCAGGCGCAACTCTCATTTCTTTCCCTACTTCTTCATAGATTGTTTGATATTCTCTCGGTACTTGCCAATCGTTGGGAAGATTCGGTTCAAAATACACCGCTTTTCCTGTAAATGGATTCGATACACCAAGTCGGTGTACCTTATCCCAGAATACGTGTCCAGCTCGATCATTATCCACACAAATCTCGATCGATTCTGGAAATTCTTCTTTCGGCGCCAATTCTGTCACCGCTTCTCGAACATAGTGCCCCACTACTGCATCCTTCAGTCCATCCATAGAAACAAGCCATGTGTCTTTGATCATCTCGCGATTTAAAGCAGCGTAACTCAATAAATCAATGGGACTCTCAAAAAATTTCAGATTCTTAGGAGATCCAAGAAGAACATTAAACCCGTGATTAGGCGTAGGATTTATATCTATTCGTTTATCAACACCCCGTTTTCCAAAACGTTCATAGTCTACGATAGTCCCTTGATAAGTTGCCCCTAATATTTGGTCTGTATGACGGTCTTTCCAGGGAAAAACGATCGCATAGTCTAAGCGATCATCTTGCACAATATAATTTTTTCGTTCATTGCGTGGCTTCATTTCCAGGATCAACCCTTGTTGTTCTCCGTAATCAATCAACCATTCAGGAAATTTTCGTTGTTCTTTTAAGTAACTTCGTCCTTTTTCTGTCAATGGTCGATAATCAATTGGGTGGTGCTTATATTCTTGTGTTTCAAAGTGAAGATTTTCCACCCGTTCCACCTTATTTTCGTCCTTTATAATATAATCTAGCGCTGCTTTAAAACGTTGCTTTGGGTTTTGAATAGAATCGTCAATAAAAAACAATTGAGTCAATTCAATAATATCCCCACCAATACCTTGACTGTTCCAATAAAATCGCTGTTTTCTTCGATCGAAAACAAAAGAATCATGGTCTTCTAAACGATAGTCTCGTCCTTTATTGACTACCGCTAAACCATTGTTTCGAGCAAAATCCACAATATCCATTTGCTTGCATCGATCAATGAGACTCATTTTTTTCTCTGTCATTTTCAAACCTCCCAAAAGAAAAAAGACTATCCATTTTTCAGATAGTCTTTCTTGTTTGTTTTATACTCGTTCTTTTTGTGACATTTGTTGTTCATAATAGATTTCCTTTTTTCGTTTGGCCACTTCTGATACAGTTTCTTTTGAAAAATGGAATGGATTTCCTAGCGCAAATTCTTCTGAAGGTAACGCCGTTTGGATCTCTTTCCCATAACTTTTTCCTTTTAAAATCACTTGATTATGCTGCGGATCTTCAATAAACGCCGCATCCTTCAAATGTAACGTTCGGCCTGTATCTTCTTCCAGGACTTTCCCGTCTTTCTTGTCGATCCAAAGTGAACCAACAGGCACAATATTCTTTTGTTCTGCCGTTTCTACAGTATTTTTATGCTCCTGCTTCACTTCTGCTGGTTGGATCTCTGGTTCTCTTTCTCTGTATTGATTGATTTCATTAGAAATGGTTTGAATGAATTCATTTGCGACACGGCCGACATCATTCATGATTTTCCCACGTTCCGCAGCTTCCTTATCATCCAACGTCTGACCATTCTTCGTCCATGCTGCAATATAAGGAATAGCTTTCTCCGACGTGTCCATTCCAAAATGTTTGCACACAATATAAGAAGTCATTTCTGCCTGCAATTCTTTAGTTGCGGTATCTAATTCTGAAAATTTGTGCATTCTTGCATGGGCTAATTCATGAATACTTGTAGCTAAATGCTGCGTAGGAGTATTTCGAGTATTCATGACGATTTCTTCTTCGCCAGTAAATTCGTTACGAACGTACGCCCCACGTGCTTGTCCTAATTCTCTTTGATAGACTTCACTTTCTGTCATATCTCGAATTTGAATTCCAATATTTTTGGCTACCGCTTGAATCCCAACTTGAAGTTCTGTCTGCCCTGTTTTATCCAATTGAAAATCAAAGACGCGGTTCGGGAAGATTTTCGGATAGTCTTCAGGTTTTAACTGTGTTTGTGTGATATCAAATACTTTTTCAATCGTGTAGTAAGGTTTTTTGATCACTTCGATTTGGCCAGTTTTGATTCGTTTTTTATCTTCTGGTGTAGCCTCTGTTTCTCGAACAAAGCCACGGCCTTTCTCATAAAATCCTTTGACCGTTTTTCTGACAAAGATCTTGTTCCCTTGTTCCCCTTTTTTGATATAGATTCCTTCTTTTTTCAATGCGGCACGACCTAAACAAGCCGTTGCACCTGGAAATTGTTCCTCAATCAATAACTGATTTCTAAAGGATCGTTCTGGAAAACGCGACATAAAGTTCAGAAGTTCTTTGACGTCTTCAGGAGAATGGGTATGTTTTTTCACCGCATCCAGCTCCTGTTGCGAAAGGGATTTGACTTCTTGCTTGATCTCTTCTGCCGTTCGTTTTTGATAGCCCTTTTGTTTTGTTTTTGTTTCTTTCGACTTCACTTGTTCTTTTGAAACAGGTTCATTTTTGACCGATTGTTTTTGTTCCTTCTCAGGTACTTGTTCACACAATTTAGCTAGCTCTGAATAGATGGGTTGATTACTGTTGACACCATCCCCTAGATCCATTCGGATCTGATCCACCACTTCGCCATTCTTCACTTCTTCAAAATAGAATTTATAATAACCTTCTTCTGCAGCGTATTGGTTATCCAACGTTTTAAGTTGATCGATCAATTCGAATGTTACGATCTCCCCACCATAACTTTTCAATCCTTTTTCTGGATCATTTTCGTTGAATTCTACTCGATAGAAATGATCGTTTTCTTTCTCCTTCAGAGAATCAGTTGGCGCAGCCTCTTCAAGTAATTCACGAACAGCTGCTTTTTCCTCTTCCGACGTGGCTTGGTATTTTTTAGATTCCTCAAATTCCCCGTTTTCATTCAGTTCTAAAGCGACTTTTCGATAGCCTTTCAGAAAATAAATGGTCGGATTTTTTTTCCATTGCGTTACTCGTCCGCTGTCAATGATCGCTTGTACTTCAGTGAGGATATTTTCTTTTCCTTTTTCTGATTTTTCTTTCAGCTGTTCTAATGTTTCCAACTTCCGTTGATATTTTCGGATCGTGGCAGCTGAAAAAGACGATTCACCTTTTTCAAAGCGTTCAATTTCTTCTCTGATTCTTGGAATATTCTCGATCGTCATATCCAGTCCGCCGTACTTGTTATAGCCCATTTCCTTTAGCTCTTCTTGTCTTTCAAGTTTTTCTACCTGTTTTTCTTGTTGCTTGATCTTTTCTCTCAGACTATGCACTTTGTTTTCTAAACGTTCTTGTTGCCTAAACCAAGAATGCCCATTTCTCTTATCGTTCATTGGTTGACCGTTGGTCTTTCTTTGGTGTTCAAACATCTTTTCAATTTGTTCGTTTAATTCATTTTGCAATCGTACTAGTTTTCTTTTGGATTTTCCCAAGCGACTATTGTCTAGTGGTTCTTTTTCTTCTGCCATGTCCGTTTCCTCCTAAACAAATGGATAATTTTCTGCCGCATCGACGAACGTCTTCGTAGTCAGATTTAACGTTAAAATATCGCCACTTTGATAAGCTTTTGCCGCTTTGTCTGTGACGACAAAAGCTCTGCCCGTTTGAATTTCTGTCACAAAAACGAGATTGTCTCTGCTTTTTTCAACAACAACTCCAATCGTTGAATGAACCATTTCTGCTTCCTCCCTTCTCTTTCTTTTGATATAATGTAGTCGCAAATCGCACCACTCAATGAATTAGCGGAAAACAATTCATTGAAAAAAAGAGTCCTGGACAATCACGTTCAGGACTCTTTTTTTCACTTAATAACTAACACTCTGTGAGTGAAATAGACTCTTTTATGCTTTTACATGGAAAGTTATTAATTCCCTCTTCATTCATTTCCCAAGTAGTATAATAAGGCGCTAACTTGCCCTCATATTCTTGAATGATAAAATATTTTTCACCCTTCACATGATTACAACAATACACACCAGCAGCTGGGTACTCAACGACTAAAAATTGATTTGGATCAAACTGTTCGCTTCTCAACATTTCTCTTATCTGGAACAAATGCTCTTTTTCTAAACAATCGGGAAGTTGTTCGATTCGTTCTTCTCTTAATGATCCTTCTATAACTTTCCATTGATCTAAATATTGTTTCATTGCTATTCCTCCTACTGTCTTTCTTGTTCCATTTGAATTCTTCGTTGTTGCTCTTCGTATGCTTTACTTGCGTGGTATTTTTCTTCATGGGCATTAATCGTTCGATTTAATTGACGCAAACTCCGTTGCGTGACAACTCTTTGTTGGAATTGTTTCCTTCGCTTCATGAATTCTTCGTAACTATACTTGTATTCATTCGTTGGCAACTGTTTAAGTGTTCGAAAGGATCGTTCATTGTAAATAGATTGCATTTGATCGACACTTTCTATTAATGGTTTTATTTGACTATCCTGTCTCTTCAGTTCTGTTAGGATGGCATTTCCTGTGCGCTTTTTTAAATCAAAGAGGGCGTTTTTCTCTGCATCTTTTGATTCTCTTTTGCTTTCCCCATAAAGATTTTTTGCTTCTTCTTTCAATGCTTTTGAAATCTGTATATATTCTTGATATTCAGGTTCTTTTGTTAAAACATATTGGGTTAACTCATCGAGTTTCTCTCTTGTGTATGGTGAAAGTTTAGTTCGTTTTTCATCCCCATAATGCCATTCCGAACGTTTGTCAGGTAAGGTTTTATATACTTCATTTAATAAGTTCATTGCATGTCGATCGTAACGCGCTGGCTCTTTTACCACTTTTGTTAAGGTGTTACGCAAATCACTTTTCCGCGTCAATAAATTTCGTTTCTCCATGCCAATCATTCGATCCTTTTCATAAGAAAAACGTTCTAACTCATGTACATAATTGGTCTTCATTGCGTCTAATGTTGCTTGTCTTCTCTTACCTTTCGGTACGATATAACTCACACCATTTTCAACCTCCGTGTAAGGTTTACGCGTATTTTCTTTTTCAACAACTGCAAAATGAATATGGATATGTTTGGTATTACGGTGAATCGTTGCCATCCAGTAGCCTGTTTCGTTCAGTTGCTCTTTCTCGAATAATGTCTCCATCATTTTTCTTCCAGCTGCTTTTAATCCTTTTTCATCTAAAGTATCTGTTTTGGGATCGTACAATCCTATTTTTTCAAGATACGAATTATCATGAGAGACAACATCTTGATAAATGATTGAGCCTTTTTGTTGTCCTCTTTGGAAGATTTGCTTAATCTCCTTCAGATCACTTCCTTTTACTTCGTCTGAAGCTATAGAAAAAACTCCAGGAAGATTTCCTGAAGCTTTTTTATGGGGTTCTGTTTGATATTTTTTCATTGCTTGGTTCAAGCGTTGGTATTCTTTTTGTTCACTTTGCGTAAGTTCTTTCTTTTGTTCTAACGCATAGTGACGTGTCATATAAGAAAGATAATTGGTAAAATCTTGTTCCTCTAACTTGTCAAAATTGATTCCATGTTCCATCAACGATTGAGCTTCATTCGACGTTTCACTGAATTCTTTACCCGTCTTACTCTCCGAAAAAGTTTCTCCTTCAGGAATATAAAACTCCTCTAAAGCATTCTTGATTCGTTGAAGTTCCTGTTCTTCTTCGGGCGTACGTCGTTCCTGTTCTTCAAGAGCCTGTTCCCTTGTAATATAGTCAATATAAGTAGAAAATGACTTTTTATTCGGCAAAGTAAATTGACAAGTGAGAATAACTGAAGGCGATTGAGTCATTATTATCCTCCTTCATTTTTATCTTTTTAGAATCTTCGTTGGATCAAATGGATCTACTCTGGCATGAACAGATTCATTCACAGGTTTCTTCAACTGAGGGGAATATTTTTTTGTTTGATTGGATTTAATTTTTCCTTCCACTCGTTCTTTTGCTTCTTGATAAACAGTTGAATTTTTACCAATTAATATTCCTGTATCTTTCAAATGAAGATCCGCAAACTCTGAAACCATTTCGGTTAAAATAGAAATTTCTTTACTCATTCCATTCAACTTTGCTTGATTGGAATTTACTTTTTTCTCCACTTCTGGATCATAGTTCATACATAAAAAGCGAACAGCTTCACTATAGTTTTTAACCTCTGCATGAGTAGAAATAATTTCATCCAATACATCGATATGTGTTTGGTGAAAGTAAATGTGTTTGTCTATAACCTTTGCCATATCAAAGTTCACTTCCTCTATTTTGCTCAATCAAGATTTCTATAATACGATTATTTTGGCTAACATATTCTTCTAATATCTTTGTGTTATAACTTTGAATTTCTGAAAACTTTTCTAATAACTGGTCAAACTTTTCTTGTTTGTATTCCATCAAAGGACGATCAAAATCATTTTCAACGAGTAGCTTTAAATAATCATTACGACTCCATTTATTTCCTGTACGATTACTTAGTTCAACGCATCTTCGATCAATTTCAGAAATGAATTTTGGATCTAAATCTCTAATTTTAACATTCATAAATATCCTCCAATATAATATAGGATAGTGAAAAGGAGCCTATCCTTTTCGCTATCCTACCTCTATCCTTTTACTATCCTTTGCTATCCTTGTACTATCCTATATATTGGTATTTTGGGGTCATTTATTTTTTTCAGAAACGTGATAGGCACAGCCTATCCAACCACTTTTTTTTAAAGTGGGGTCACGTTTCCTTATGCTCTTTAATAAATAAGGTGTTTAAATGGAATTTTATGTTTTAGATTCCTTGAATTGTTCCCACTCATCAATCAATTGACTATAAGTAGCCATTAATTTTTCTTGCTCTTGTTGCTCTCGAATCGACAAAAAATCAGTTCGATTCATTAATTCTAAATATTCTGTTCGGTATTCAACGTTCATCGTACCCGTTTTACTACATAGTAACTGATTATGACGTTCTTTCACTTTGAATAACTGCTCCTTCTTTAAGATTTTTAACCCCATGCCAACTATAAGCACATTTCTGTATAGAAGAATCATTTTCAAAAAGATTCTCCATAATTATTTATCTTTAATTGGAAGTTCTAAATCACTACTGTTCCAAAAAATGTATGGTTTATTTTGACGAATGTTACTTCCATCTAACCACAATTTTCCGATGCCATATCGTAGGCTTGCTTCGACTTCATAAAAATTGTAGACCTCTTTTCTTCGGTCTATTGCTTTCATTTCCTGGCCATCTTTTAAAATAGATCTGATGCCCTTAACGGTGGATTCATGGATACTCATGTGAACGATATCCGTATTGATCAATTCGTCATATCTTCCAAAATCAACATAATACTCATAACCAAGAAGTGTCGGAATCAGGTCAATCTCAATTTCTTTTTCAATTGAACGTTTAATAAGTTTCGTGGATACATACCCTACCAAAAAGAGAATAATACCCACTTCAAACAAATACATGTGTCCATTTACAAAGTGAACAAACGTCATTAAAAATTCCTTCACTCCTTTTGTTGTTCTTCCAGATTGTTCGATTTGTTTTATTAGAGACGCTAGGATTGCATTTACAATAATAAAATCGAATAGGCTTTTGAAAAGTTTTCCCGTTGTTAATTTTTGCCTGGTAAATTGCATGACTAATTGAGTAAAAATAGACAATAGCATGACAAAAATCAACGTCATTAGCACTGTAAAAATGTCTGCTGCTGCAATCCTATTGTGATCATTTATTAAGTAATAAGCCGTTCCAAATATGCCTATAGAATAAATGATTAAATCGAAAACAAGTCGCACCACGTAACTACAAAGGTTTCCCAGTGCCCATAATTGCAGCACCCAAAATTCCTTTCGTTTGCTATTTCTTTTCAGAGGAAGCCAGGTGTGTTCAATCCAGTCGTCCGATTTCATTTCGATTTCTTCCTTAAATTCTTTCTTCTTTTCTTGCCAATGAGGAGGCATAATTTCGTTGATCTGTATGCATAGGTAAAGTAACATAACACACGATAACGTACTCATTAACCCCTTAAGTAACAGATCTTCGTCAGAGAACAAAAGAAAAAGCGTTCCGACGATCACGGACACACTGACGAAAAACCCAACGATAAATAGGGCGATATAGCTGATCCATAAAAACTTTTGATACGTTTTTTTCACATAGAACCCACCTTAATTTTTTATTTATTATCAGCTGTAAAATATTTTTTAGCAGCTATATATAGAGATTCAAAAGATCTCAATTTTAATGTGTCTAAATTCTTTCTACCATTTTTCAGTTCAGATATTGTCGTGTTAGATAAATTCACTTCTTGACATACATCTTTGACTTTTACAACTTTGAGATAGGCTTTAATCAATACTTTCTGCTCAGCGAAAATATCTTTGCCGACCAAGTTCGCTCGCTTCATTTCTTTCACTCCACCTGTTCTACTAAATATTTTCTTTTGTAATACGATCAATTTTTTCTTGAAGTTTTTGAATGATCTCTTCTTGATCTTTCATTTGCGTTTTCGATGTTTCAATTTCTTGCTGGTAACCATTAATCTTATTTTCAGTATTTTCCTGATCATCTGCGACTTGATAAGGCAATTGATCTTTTAGTTTCTTCACTAATTCTTCATTCAAATCAATGGTTGCTTGGAAGGATTCAATTTGTTTTTGTGCTGCTTTTTGTTCTTTCTTGTATCCTTTCACTTTGTAATTGATCGCATGTTGTTCATAATCTTCGTCTTTCACGTGATCTTTGACCTTATCTTCGTGAATATAAAAAATCAGATCTTGCGGTTCTTGCATATCCACCTTTGAATCAATTTTTTCAGGAATAATGGTTAATCGCATAGCAATATATTCTTCTGGTACATGCGATAGCTTCACTGCAAAATAATCATCAGAAACTTTGATCACTTCGGCTTTTATTGCTTGATAATCCCCTTTAGCTGTCTTTACTTCTACGCGATAATTAAGATTAGCCAGTTCTTTTAATAAGCTTTGATCTTCATCGTCGATTGCAAATTCAAAAACTAATTGCTGGTTCGCTCCTTTTTCTTTTGAAACCATCGTCAGTTCCTTCGTGTTTAAAAATGCGTTCGTGCTTACCTCATCTGGTATGTCTACCTTCTTATGAGTATAAATCGGACTAGCAAGAATCAAAAATCCGAGAATCATAAAGATCCCCAGCCATCTAAGATAACTTTTTCGTTTTTTGAAACGTTGTCTTGCTCCTTTTTTCTTACTCATTTTCTTCCTCCTAACGAGTGAAATAACTAAAGTCTGTGACTTTCCATTGACCATCTACTTGTTTTTCAGTGACAGTTAATCCACCTTTTATTTTTTGCGGTTTGACATCTTTGAATTGAGGATTGCCGATTGTATAATCAACAAATACGACAAAATTTTGTTCCTCTTTTACACTGCTTGTTTGAGCGTAAGTTTGCACGTCACCTAATGTAAAGGAGTAACTTCCGTAATCATCATGTTGGTGATCATCGTCTGCAGGACTTAATTTGTCAATCACTTCTTGGGTTGCTACATCTTTTAGTTTTTCCGTTAATTCATTTCTACTTAATGATTTATCAATGGCCAATTTACCAAATTCTTCTGCCGTCTTTCTTTGTGCTTCAGTTACTTCCTCTTTTGCTTTTGTGCCATCTTGTTGCTTCAGCTGATCGATTTCTTGGTTTTTCTCATTGATGGTTTGATTTAACTTGTCGATCTTCGCCTGTGTCTCAGAGGAATTTTTTTTGAGCTTCTCAGACGCGTTTTTAGCCACTTCTTCAATTTTATAGGTATTTGTCTCTTGTTCCTCTTTCAGCTGCCAAAACAACGCGATATTGCCGATTAAACTAACGCTAATTGCAGCTGTTAAGACAATTTTTAAAGTTTTATTTTCCATATTTTTTCTCCTGATCTATTTTTTGCTGCTATTCAAAAATGGTAATGGATCAATCCATGTACCATCATCTGTGAATGCGTGTCCTTGTGCTTGACGCCAATCCATTCGAGTGAAACCTAAATGCAAGTGTGCTGTATCTCGGATCCCGATTACTTGACCAACTTTCACCTGATCTCCAACCTTCACACGAGAATTTCCTGTACTATTCGCAAATTCTTGATATACCATATTCAACCCGTCGTAATTAATCACGATCACACAAGCACCTAAACCTGAAATACCAGGATTGCCAACGTACACGACTTTTCCTCCATGCACCGCGTGAATTTCACTTCCTGGATGATCAACTGAACCAAAATCTAATCCATCATGGAAGCCATTCGGACGGAATTCACCGCCTGGATTTGTTCCAAATAATTGACCACCGCTGAAGGTACTTTTATCTAAACTGCTGCCAGGGAATGGATTCGTCCATTCACCAGTAATTGTGCCATTATCATTACCACCTTCACCCCAATGTTTCATCGCGAATTCATCATATTCGGTTAATTTATTAGAAGTGATAATTGACATACAACCTGTATAATACGGACTATCTTCAGTAATTCCTGCAGTGGCATAACCACCTCGTCCTAAGATCAATAAGCTTGCGCCAGGGCTTTTATTTCCTACACATGCATTAAAATTTGATTGTGTGGCTACCATAAAGCCGTAATAGGAGAATGCAGCTTTTGAGTTGGGAAACTTCATGTACCAGCCCCCTTCAATGCCACCAATTCCTCGTGCAGTTCCTTTAGGAAACAGACAACCATCAAACCAAGTAATCCCAAAATAGTTGAGATCATTTCTTGCGGACGCCGACGTACCAAACGCTGATTCATAACCGTATTGCGAAAGAATCACACTTGGTAATAATTTATATTTCACTGCTGCACCTACAGCATATTGCGCAATCTCATCGGAAAAAGGGCCTCTTCCTTTGATTTCTTTATAAATGGGTAATCCTTCCGAATATTCTCCTGTAAAAGCTTCGCCACCACTACTTGAATCTGAATCAGAATTATCAATCGAACCCGCCGCAAGTATTAGAAAAAGGGTCACGAACACAGTGATCAAAATAGTAATCAAACCTGCAGAAGTACCAAACAACCACAAAAATAAGCGTCGCTTTGCACGACGCTTAACATACTGCTTGATTAAACTTTCATTTTGGTTTTCCATTATTTTCCTCCATCAAACAATTTTAATTGACGTTTGTTCGGACTAAAATGAACACGAATGGTTTCTTTTGAGCCAAAATTGATCACAGCGTCTCCTTGATTTTGTTGAGGAATGGATTCTAATTCTGAGTTCGTCATTGATTTACCAACTAATCCTTCTATATGACGTAAAATAGATTCATCCATACGCATAAAGATCTTCGTAGAAGAAAATTCAAAGACTTTCTTCAGTTTCGAGAAGTTATCAGAAGACATATTTTCTGGCACCATTTCTTGTGGGGATTGTGTAGCTAAAACAGTCATTGCTTCTACTTTACGCATTTCTCGTTGAAAGTTTGTGACATAATTTACCGTTTCAATAAAATCTGGATTAATCGCATTATGGCACTCATCAATCATCGCCAAGAAGCGTTTGAAGTCTTGTTCTTCCATTTGTTTTTCTTTAATTAAACGTCGTTGTCTTCTTCCTTGAATCAATGCCTGATTCCAAATCAACGTCATAGCCATGTACATTTGACATTGTTGTACCCCTCGATCTAAGCCTGTAATAGAGTCAATGTCAAAAAAGACCAACTGTTGTTGGTCAAGGTGTCGAATCGTACTATGACCATCAAAAATCATGCCATACGTCTCACATAAGGATTCTACGATGGATTCCATTTCTTCTTTTCGATTCTTTTTCTCTTGGGAAGCACCTGGTAATTCCAGTTGTCCTAAAAAGTCTAAAAATTCTTTGAACGTCGGATAAGCTTCTGGATCTTTACCTGTGACTTGCGTATCAGTATTTGAACGCGAATTTGAGGAAGTAAAGCCGCGTGGTACTGTTCCATACTCTTCATAAAAACGATTTAAGTAGGTCTTAAATTCTGCTTTCATCGTTCCTTTTAGCTGAGGACTCACTAACTGTACCTGATAGACCACTTTGTCTAAGTGCGTTTGATAGGACGCTGCTTCATTGATCTTCAAATCTTTGACTGATCCATCGTCATATAAACTGGATGCTTCATCATACGTTCGTGTGGCAAATATCTCTAAAGGATTGATCATCCCGTCAGATCCGTCTAAACGCACCATAATACCGTTATATTCCTTTAAGAAAGGAATAAAGTCTTTTCCCTTTTCAAAGCCCCAAATAAAGTCTCCTGCAGCTAAATGGGCTTCCGCGATCATTTTAAGAACGGTCGATTTACCAGCTCCCATCATTCCTAGAAGCAATGTATTAGTAGACAACCGTACACTATTTTTATACGTCGCATTCCAGACAAATGGGCCGCCTGTCATGGTTTCCCCATATTGTGTACCTCCTGGATCTTTTAGCGTTTGGTGGTGGAACGGGAAACCTCCGCCAATGTTTAACGATGGTAGTGATTGCCCTTTGATATTTCCGAACCATTCAGCTTGTTCATCGAACATGGTAAACATCGATTGCCAATCTCTTTTCGTTTTGTGCAGATAGGTCACTGCACGATAATCCATCCCTTTTAAATTTTCAATCAGTTCCTGCGCTCGTTCATCTACTTCTTGAATCGTATTTCCGTAAACATGTACTCTCACTTTGACTTGCTTAGAAATTTCCCCATTAGAAGTCAATTTTCGAGCATATTCTGCTAGTTCCAGGTATTCTTCTGCGCTTTTATTTCGGTCAGTCGCTTTTCGTTCATTATCAGATCGATCATTTAATTCATCTAAAGCACGATTGATTTGATCAATCACTTTTTGTTTTTCATCTGTGCTAACATCGAGTGTGGCCACTGTATGAGGATTGTTCATGAGATTGGCCAACCAAAAAAGAGTAGGATTTTTTGTGTAGTGATAAACTGTCACACACCGTGAATAACCATTTCCATAGGTCACATACTCTTCATCGAAATTTAATCCACCTTGTGGCATCACTTGTTTTAAAAAATCTAAATCATACCCTTTGGATTTTAAAATTTCTATTTCCCGATTTTCTAGTTGCTTTAATGGATCAAGTACTTTTTGATCATTTTGTGGTGAAAAAGCTGTTTTAATCGCTTCTAACATGTACAGTCACCTCTTCTTGTTTGATTCTTTACTTGGTTAAAAGATTGCCCTTTTCCCAACTTACCCAGGCTTAAAGTGTGAGGAAATTTTCTAGTGGTCTCTTCCTTCGGAACATCTTTTTCTAACCATATCAACAGATATTTCATTCTCTCTTCTCCATTCCTACTCATCATTCATATTATTCATTCGATAAAGAATCTTGATCAATTCTTTTTTGTAGAGTGGTTTTAACCCTAAAATGCCACTAGATCGCATTAACTGACGGTTTCTGGTTTGTAAATCCTTGATTGTCTTTCCTTCAATGATGAAAAAGAAGCTTAAGTCAGGACGTTCTTGTTCTGCTCGTTTCAATTCCTGGATTTCCTCTACTAATTTCTTTTCATATTTTCTTAATCGCTGTAGATTTCTTCCTAAGGATTGTTCCATACGATTTTTATCTAATAACTGCCGCTTTTGCACGATTTGTTCCGTTAGATCCGTCTCTGTGGTCAAACTAACTAACTTAATTGTTGGCACATACGTACGCATGACGGTGGTCAACTGATTCATTCGTTCTAGTTTCTCTTGTTCGTTTAATCCTTCCACGTCTGTAGAAACTACACGATAATAACGTTGAAAATGATCTTCTTTAGTAACTAAGACTCCCTCTTCTGTACAGGATTTATAAGGAAATAAATCCAAGATAGATCGTTCTTCTGGTTTTCCAAACTGCAAAATAGATTTCTTATCAACTGAATTTTGTCCTTTGACTCGCATTTATTCATCCTCCTTATACGTACCATGATAATTTCGGTTGGGATCTAACGCATGATAGTGGTTCTTATCCGTAAAGAAAATAGATTCGATAATCGCAAAAATTTGTCGTTGACCTGGGTTATTATAGGGTCGCCAAACAATCACTAGAGCTATCGCAATCCATAAGCCATAATTCAAGAGTGCAAAAAAGAGTGGTAAGTGGACAAGATTATTGACTATTTTCGCCCAAAAAAAGCAACCACCAAGCGTTAATAGATCTAAAAAGAAAAAGGCGAAAAACTTCCATTCCCCACTAAATCTTGGAGGATTTTTCATGTTAATATATTTATCCATAAATGATTTCTCCTTTTCATACATAGAAAAAAGGCCTAACTTGTAGGCCTTTTATGGTTTGATATCCTGTTTGATATCCCTCAATAGTTGTTCTTTCAATTCATTGTTCCTGTTTTTAGTTTCTCTTGTCACATTTATTTTTGTTGGTGCAGTAAATGCCACATTTGCTGGCTTGTAACCTTTATGAACGTTTTGAATAGGTTCTGGTGCAGCTTCTCTTGTCACAATATTTTGAACGGACGCATTCTCTGTCTCACCACTTTCAGATAAATTGTAAGAAACAGTTGTCAAATTCCCATTTTCAGGCAAACGACTTGGTTTCATTTGAACAGTACCTGCAGTTGATTGGTGAACAAAGCTTTGATCATTCTCTTTGAATTGATTCAAACGACTATCTTTCGTTGGTAAGTTTTCTGCCTTAGGCAAACCAACTTTCGTTGATTTTTCAGTTCCAACTTCGATTCCATTATCATTTGGCAAATCGATGGAATCCTCATCCGTTTGTACTTCTTGATTTCGTTTTGGTAAATCTGAAATGCGTTTTTCGTTTTCAGAATTAATGTTAGATTTATAACGATATTGTTCTGGATCGGTTTTTGGTAACTGACCATGTTGTCCTTCTTCTGAATCTTTTTCTCCGATCGAATTTTCGTTAGAATGTAACTCATCTTGGTGATCTTTGGCTGAAGGAATCGCTGCACCTTCTTGATTTTCTTTTTCACTTGTTGTATTTGCCTTCACTGCTGCATTGACTTGTCCTTCACCATACGCATCTTTTAGTCCTTCTTTGACTTCTGAAGCTTTTTCTTTTTGTTTTTCTAGCGCTTCGGATGGATTCTTCACAGCTTCAGCCAATTCTTTAGCTCTCGTGCCGTCTAATTTCTCTTCTAAGGTGTCTTTGGCTTTTTCTGTAAGATCTTCAGCTGTTCCTTTTAACCCACGTTCATTGACGTAACCAAGACCTTCTGCGGCTTTAGAAACACCATTCTTCGCTTTCCCAAACATTTCCGAAACTGTTTTCTTACTATTTGGCACAGTTGGCACTTTATCGTCTGGTTGTTCTTCCCCGTTATCAGGAGTAACATCTTTTCGATTGCCAAATCCATTTTTACGAATATCATTTAAATTGCTTAAACCACTCTTACCAGCACTTGCAAGGTTTTTAGCCCCACTACCCACATTTTTCGCAATATTTCCTAAGGCAAACATGCTAAGAAGAGAATTACTGCCGTTTTTCAGACTCGTATCAACGCCGAAAATTTTCGTAACTGATTGAGAGCCTTTGAATAGCGCAATGGTTAGTACAATCAAAGCGACAACATACAAAAATCCGTTGATCTTGCCTGCTGCGTGCAAATCACCAATACCCGAAAGCATCAATGTATAGATTCGTAATTCTAAAATCGTAAACGCCAATAACAAGAAGGATTGAGAAATATCTTCTATAGCACTTTTCATCCGTTGTCCTGTCTCAAAGTCCGTTGACGCGGCAATTACTAAATAGAATTTTTTAAATACTAGCTCAATAATGCAAGTAACAATCGTAAACAAGATAAATAAATAGGCAACCGACAAAGAAGATTCACCAGCTAAAATAATACCTGGACTACTAATGTATCGGCGATAGCCTGAAGTATACACATATTTTGCTAACCCCTCATCACTAATCTCTACAGGGATTTCTTTCCCATTATCATCTAGTTCTAATCGATATTGTAACGCTCTTAGCCGATCCTTTTGTATATCTGATAGCCCGCTCTTATCTTCATCCGCCATCTTAGCGGCTTCCTTAGGAATAATCACTGAATTAATATTTGCTGTTTTAAAGTTTTTCGCCGTGAGAGCATTTCTTTTATCTGTTGGTAGGGATTCTACTTTATTCGGATCAGTTTCTAGTAGCGTACTCACATCAATCACATTATTTTGAATAATTTGAAAAGCAGGTGAGCCAGATTTATCCGCTTTATTTGCTGCAGTCACGTCTCCGTAAAAGTTTTTACTAATATTTAGCCCTTCATCGATTAAAGAACTACCACCAAAAATCAAAATCATGGCCATAAATAGATTAACCAAGATATTTTTGATTTTTGGTGGATGTTTACTCATAAAAAATTTCAAGCCTAAATAAATTAATGTGACGACACAAAAAAGAGCCAATACCTTACTAATCAAACTTTGAAACAGTTCATTAACACCAGCGGCGTTCAATAAGTCTTTTAAATCAAAGCTTTGATAAATTGTTTTTTCTAGTAAAGTATTGAGATTATATAACCCTTTAATCAAACCCCATAGAAAAGTATTACAAATCCAACTGAATACATCTTGATACTGCAGATAATTACCATAATCTTGTAAGACTTTCGTTACGGTTTTGGGATCTGCATCCCCATCCCCAAATAAGCCTGACCACCAGTCGGCAATGCCGGAAAATATTCCTCCTATAATCATTCTTTCACCGCCTTTTCAGCTTCCAATAACAATCGTTTTCCAATCATTTCTGAAATTTCTTGATTCTTGATCAACTTTTCAACATATTCTTGAAGACGATCCGTTGCTTGTTCTTCGTAAAATTGAATTAACAATTTTTTGGCCGTCTCATTTTCAAGAGATTGAACGATTTTATAAAACATATTTTCTTCGATTTTTTCTTCCAATTGTTCATGCAGTCCATGATAGAGATTTCTAGCATCTTCATCTGGTAAGAAATAATCATAATCAATCTGTAATGCCTTTAAATCGAGATCTGCGTGAGTACAATAAATATCGATATCATGAATGGTTCGTCCTAAGGTGTCGAAATCTTCAAGATACTGATAAGCATAAGGACTATTTGTTTTTTCAGAATTAAAAATAGGATAGGGTCTTATCTTGTTTCCTTTAAGATCTTCACGCTTTAACGGTGCAAGGACAATGGTCTCTCCTTTTAAAAGACTCCTAATTCGTTCGGGAGGCAAAATACGATCTGAATCAACATTACGATTGATATGTGTGTTCATTCCCAAAGCATTGATCGTACTATTTTCTTGTTCCACTGTTTTGTTGCCGACATTTTGAGAAAATTCTTCAATCGTATCTGTATTTGAAGACATAATATAGATATGTGTTTGACAATTTTCTTTGATGATATCTGCATTATCTTCACCATATTTCGCACGTAGTTGTTTATATGATTGAATAAACAGATCCCATAACATATTACGACCTGCCGTAACCGTCATGATTCCTTCCATGTTGTCCATAGGTGGCATATTTCCAAATTCATCTAAAATGAAATGAATTCTACGGTGACATTTATCACCTTTAGTCTTAACACATTGTGTGGATAATTCTTTATACAACTGACTAAGAAAAATGCTAACAATGATATGATTAGATGGATCATAATCAGGTGTTAACATAAAAATAGCCATTGGTTTATCGGTATAATGCATCCGAATAGACTCTACTAGTAAGTTACTTTTACTTTCATCCAGTTTGAGAATCGCTTCTTTTTCCCATTCTGGCAAATGAGTTTCTCCTCGTTTTTTTCGATAGACGATTTTTCCCTTTTCATCTTTCAATACTTTTTGAGAGAACTCATACCAGGCCACATATTCTTTTCCCTGGTGATCATATTTTAAGCAAACTTGATCCCCTTGCTCTAAATGACAGTCAAAATTAATTTCACAAAATCCTTTATAACCTACTTTGACACGTTCTTCATGAAATTTTTTTCCATCATGATAGAACTCTACACCAATACGTTGATTTAATAGACTTTCGTGTAATTTCAAATCTAAATATTTGGGAAAACCAACCGATTTATAATCAATGGTTGATTGAGAAGTCATTTTCGCAATTTTCGTTAAGGTAAATGGGTTCAATCCTGTAATTGCCGTCGATAAAATATTTCCTTTTGCTTTATCAGATCCAATTTTCGTTGCTCCATATTGTTTTTTTGCTAGATTTCCAGGTGGCAACTGATTCATAAACTCATCTAAAGCATTGAGTTGCTTAAATTCATTAGTAGGATCTTGATAATTGAATCCACCAATTTCTGAAAGTAGTTCAACGAGATTATTTGGTGTTAATTTGGTGTAATCCCCTGTTTGATCCGCTTGTTCTAACAACGCAAAAATAAGCGCATTGACAGCTTTTTGCGCATTTTCGTTGAAATATTTATTATCAGAAGCATTCGCGTCATAATAAATCGTATTTGTAAATGTATTCGCTAGTTGCGTAGCGGTATCCACGTCTCCTCGTTGCCAATATTTCACAATTAAAGCCAAAGGATTATCACTCATTGACTGTAACGGTTCAGTTAGATTATAAGCATAAACATCATAGCCTCTGGCTTCTAATTCGTCTTTGCTGGCTACGTACAACTCATTTTTAGGATCATTGACGACCAATGAACTTTGTTTTTCTGCACGAGATAAATTATCAATAGTCGCTAATACTTCAATCTGCCCTTTCCCTGATCGAGAAGTACCAATAATACAGGTATTGACGGTATCCGTTTGGATATACCAGTACTTTTTATAGTGAGTGATAGGAATTCCACCATATCCAGGAAAAGAACCTTTCGTATCCGGTATCTGAGGATAGATCTGTTGGATTTCTTTTAGCGTCATTAACCGATTATCCCCTTTTTGTCCATCGGCTAACGGACGAAACCACATATCCATTTTCAATCCCATAAGAACAGCTGGAACAACGCAAATGGTGGAAACAACTAATCGTGTACCTAAACTTGTTGTTGGGGTCAAAGGATTCCAAAAACCAGCTGAATCAAAATGAAAAATCTGCGGTATTTTCTGTATCTGAAAAAGATTCATTCCTTGTGAGCTTCCTTGAATGATTTCAAATCGACTGAGTAAGCTTCCTTGAATGATTTCAAATCGACTGAAAGCTTCAGGTATTCTTGTCACTAAATAATCTAAAGGGAGATAGACTAAACCACTATACATTATTTTTTGTTTGATTCGCTTATCATGCTTGCCTGGTAATCTTTCACCTGCTGGTGCATAGCGATAAAAATGTGATAGATATTTCTTTTTTTCTAGATTAAAAGGTTTGTCTTTTCGTTTCGTTGTTTCTCTAACACGCATTATTTCACCTCATTTGATTCTGAACTTTCGGAAGTGTTTGATTGTACAGTTGAATCGCTTGATCCTTCTTTAGCCTTACTAGGATCACTCTCTTTGCTGTTTTCCATACTTGACTCTGTTGTTGACTGATTGGTACGATTCAATAATTCTTCCAATTGTTGTTCATACTCTTTTCTTGCTTGTTCCTGGGCTTCTTCCTTGATTGACGCCGTTGTGGCTACAGAATCTGCCTGTGAAGATTGATTGATATGATTAAAAGCAAATACTGTTCCTCCACCTAGAAGCAAGCTTAAACTTGCAATACATCCCACCATCCATCCGTTAAAGGAACGCTGTGGTGAAGGAGTTTGATTGTTCACTGGCGTTTGAACAGCAGCTATTGAAGGCGTTGGTTGAGGTTGTGCTAGATAATTTAACTGTGCTTGTCGCAATGTATCCATTTGTTCTTGACGTTCCTTACGAGCAGCTGCTTCTTTTTCCTTTTCTTGCTCTAACCGTTGCTTTTCTATCGCCATTTTTTGTTCAGCAAGATCCTGTTCACGTTTTTTTATTTCTAATTGTTCACGCTCTTTTTCTTTTTGCCGTTGTTTTTCTTCTTGTTCTTTCAATTCTTGTTGTTGAATTTCATACTCTTTTTTCCATTTTAAAATTTGTACTTGTAATTCTTGCTGGATCTGCTCATGTTTTTCCATAAGAACTTCAGTCGTTGTTTGAGATAGCTTATTCAGTTGCTCATTTAATTCTTTGCTAATCCTTAGCTTATCTGTACGCAAACCTCGGTAAAATTCTTCTTTTCGTTCTCTTATACGTTCTTTTAACAAGTTTTCTTTTTCTTTTGATAGCGCTTCTTGATTCGTCTTAGTAAAATTGTTGATCTTTTCTACACACAAGGAATAAGCATTGTCGCGTTTCTTTTCGTACCGCTCTTTGATTTTTTGTACTTCTTCTTCAATCACTCGTTGTTCTTCTTTATTTAGTTCCTCTTTTGCTCTCTCCCAATTCGACGACTGTTCAGTCGCATACTCATTTATTTCTTGATCTGTTTCCTGTTGACGTTCTTCAAAAGTAGCTAATAAATCTTCTTGTGCAAGCTCATGCCAATTTGTTGATTGGACAGACTCTAACTGTTCTAAAAGTGTGCCTTTACCCTGTGATATCAATTCTTCTTTACTCTCTAGAAATGCTTGATAGGTTTGGGGTAATTTATATTTCGAATAAAGCTCATTTAAAAATAATTTATTTTTTTCTTTCATCCATTCATGCTCTGGCGGATATTGATCCAAAATATAATCAAATACAGTTGCCTTTTGTATCTCTGTTTCGTTTTTCTCTACTTCTTCACTGATAAGTGGTTCAATATATTCCTGAGAATCCCCTTCAGTCCATGTTGGCTCTTCATTAGCTTCAACTGGATCAATTTCTACTTCGGCCGTCTCTTCATCCTCCATTGTTTCTTCAAAAGGATCTACCTCCAATTGACCCATCACCTCGTTCTCTTCCTCAAATATCGATTTATGAGTCGAAATGTCAACTTGTTCGTCAGCAATACCTTTCTCTTTTTCTTTTGATTCATCCTTTGGAAAGATTGGGCGTTCCCATGGTACTTCTTCGTTTGCTTCGACTTCACTCACTTGACTAACTTTTCTTTGGTCGGTCTCTAACTCTTCTTCTAAAACTTGTAGAAGTTTCTCGTTACGATAAGACTCTTCCACACTCATGGTTTCATCCGTTTCTTTAAACACATCCAGGCGGATTAAATCCATCAAGGTAGGATAGAAACCTTCTGAAATTTGATAATCCAGCGGCCCAAAAACGTATTCTGTACCAGCTTTCTCTATTTTTCCCTCTGTGTCATGTAACGTGAGAGTCAACTTAACAGAAGATTGACTTTCTTGTTCCAGTACTTTCCCTAACACATGTAGCTGTTCTTCCGTTTCAATGACAGAATATTTAATTGTTTTCGGTAAAAAAGAAGTACGCTTTCCTACTTCCTTCGTTGCTTTTTTTATTAACTCTTTATCTGTTTTGGTATTGCCTGCAATCGTAAAGTACATGAATATTCTCCTTTCATAAAAAAGGAGTAAAAAGTAAATGCTACTTTTTACTCCTTCATTTTGTTTTTAAATTCCTTGTGGCGTTTGACCAAACATTCCAAATAACGAAAGCACAATAGAACCAGCAGCTAAAATAATTCCTACCCCCATCAATACATAACCTACGTGCATCTTCCCATTTTCAGCGCCTCTTCGGCCAAATAAGAAGAAAACACCCCCAAGAACAATGGAGGCAACGGCAGCAGCAGCCGCAAAAATCATCATATTATTTTTGAAACTAGTTGCTGCAGTTTGTAATGCTCTAAAAATATCAACTGCAGCTACTACTTTCGGTTGTGTTAAAAAATTCATTGTAATTGATTCAAACATAAAATTGTTCGCTCCTTTTAGTGTTTAATAATTTCATCGAAAACAAGTTTTTCACGTTCACGTTGATAGATATATCCTTCTAAGTCCTTGTCTTTTCCCCGTAATAGGTCAAATTGTGCTTTTTCAAGGACTTCTTGTTTCCACTGTGTTTCAGAAACACCACGACGTTCTAAGATTTTAGACGCGGCTTTTTCAAATGGTGTTTTAGCTTTTGCCACTGTGATTCCTCCTTTAGGATAAATAAAAAGACTAGCAATCACTCGCTAGTCTTTTGTAACTTATATTTATTGGATTGTGATCCATCATGAATCAATTTCTCTTTCGTTCGCTTTTCATCCTTACTAGATCCGAGCAAAATCATTTTTTGTACGCCATCCTTCTCATAAGGAACAACAACAAAGAGATAATCTGGTTTATTGATAAATTCGCTAACACCTGCAGAATCTACTACTTTATATCTCTCTAATCCTTGATAATCTTTTTGTTTTTCTACACTTACCTGTACAGGTTCGGGATTCATTTCTTCAGAATATTCCCAAGTAGTATCATCAATTATTTTAAGTTTATACCAATTTCCAGCTAGTTCTCTTTTCCAAACAGTTCCTGGTTGCAATAAACTATTATTTTCTTTAGCTTCCGATTTCTTATTACTTGAACATCCACTTAAAATAATAAAAAATATTGCAAACATAGAGACAAACCATAGTTGCTTTTTCTTCATTTTATTCCTTCTTTCGTTGTTTATTTTTAGTATATCAAATAACGAAAGTAGCAACAAATCTCATTTTGATACACGGGGAACGGATACTCATAATTTCCCACCTTTCTATAGAAACTTTTTCTCTTGATATTGTGATTTATTACAAAAAAGAGCTATAATAAAGAAAAAATCAAGAGGGAGCATTGCAATGTACGCTGATAAAGAGAAAATCGAATGGTTACTATTTGAAACTGGCAAGACAGCATATGAAATTAGCAAACATTCTTCAGTCGCAGAATCAACAATTGCAGATTTAATAAAGAAAAAAAGTGCGATTGAAAAAATGCGATTTGATAATGCTGCCAAACTAACCAAATACGCCGAATCCATTTCTTCATAGCATATAAACAGCCATCCTTACACTTTTCATAGGACGGCTTTTTTATTTCAAAATTTCCACGGTATACCGTTGACTACATCGGTACACCGTGGTACATTATGAATGTAAACAAAATATTTAATCATTTAATAGGAGTTGAAAACATGAAATTATTAAACCCAAAAACTGTTATAGCTATTGGAACATTTGCTGCCACACTTGCTCTTGCTGGATCTGCTGACGCTGCTTCAACTAACGTCATGTATCGCCTTTATAATCCAAATAACCATGAACATTTTTACACCTCTAGCACAAAAGAACGTGATCACCTAGTGAAGATTAAGTGGGGTAATTATGAAGGCCCCGCTTGGGAAGCACCGACTAGCGGTGGCCACCTTGTCTATCGTTTATACAATAAAGGCCTTCGTGATCACCATTACACAGCTAGTTGGGATGAAGTGAAATGGTTGACCAAAAATTACGGTTGGACTTATGAAGGGCCTGCATGGCGTTCTGCCGAAAAAAATAATAAACCGATCTACCGCCTTTTCCTTCCAGGTGTCACCTCTGGTTCGCATCACTACACTGCAAGTTGGAAAGAAGTACAATGGTTAACCAAAGACTATGGCTGGAAATAAGAAGGAATTGGTTGGTATGGCGCTGACACCTCTAAACCCAAAGTGAATAAATCAGCTTTAGAAGCTCTGTATACGAGCGTTAAGGGAACTAAAAAAGGTGACTATACCGACAATACCTGGAACGCATTCCAAACCGCTTTAAACAATGCTAAAAAAGTGTTAAATGACTCAAAAGCGACTCAAAAACAAGTGGATAGTGCCAAAAACACATTAGATTCTGCTTACAAGGGATTAAAGAAAAAACCAGCTCCTACTGTGAACAAAACGGAATTACAAGCCTTGTACAACCAAGTAAAATCAACTGCTAAAGGAGATTTTACAGAAGGATCTTGGAATAATTTTCAGACTGCTTTATCCAATGCTAAAAAAGTACTAGACGATTCTAAAGCTTCTCAAACCCAAGTAAATAATGCTAAAAATAGTCTTGATTCTGCATTTAAAGGGTTACAACACAAACCTAAACCTTCAGAATATGCGGTAACTGTCCGTCATATGAATCGACAAACTGGAACGCTGCTAAAAGAAGAACATGTCTCAGTAAAAGCTGGTACAAGTTACACTGCAAAAGCTAGAACCGACTTGACTAACTTTGAAGCACCACAGTATCAAGTAAATGGGAATGAAACACAAACACAAACGATTAACACAAATACCACATTTACTTTTTACTATGATGAAGTCTTTCTAGTTGAAGTGAAAGCTCGTCCAAATAAAGTCTCGGATACTGATCCAAATATCCAAGAACTCTATAATTACAGTAAGAGTTATCCCGTCGTTTATGGACAAAGCATCACAATTGAAACACCTACGTTCACTAGTTTTGTTCTTGATCCTAGAGAAAGCTCTAGCAACACTGTGACTTTAAACAACGTTACAAGTAATCAAGGAATCAATTTTGCCTATACTCATCAATACAACGTCACTGTGAACCATATAAACGTTGACACAAACGCTGTTTTATCTACTGAAACACAAACGGTTTACGAGGGAGATAGTTTCTCTACTTCTTGGAAAAATATGACCGATCAAAACTACTTCTTGTGTAGAAATGACGATTCATCTGTTACCGTTGATAAAAATGGACAACGTGTAATCAATAATGTTGACCAAAATCGAACGATCACTTTCAAATACAAAAATATCTCACTAAGTGATTTAAACAACTATGTGCGTCAAAAAGAACTTGCTTGGTTAAATAGCTACCGTCAACAAAATGGCGTTGCCCCAATGCAATTCAATGATATCGTTCAACAAGCTGCGGATATTCGTGCAAAAGAATTACAAGTAAGCTTCAGTCATTATCGACCTGGTGGCGGTACTTTCCAAGATCTCTTAGAAAGTTTAGGCTGCTACGGTGCTAAAGGAGAAAATATCAATAGTTTCTACCTTTACGTTGACGAGATCCTTTCAGATACAGGAGCAGTAAATGCTATGGTTATGTGGAAAGATAGCGCTGCTCATAACGCAAACTTGCTTTACAACAATCAAAGTATCGTTGGTTTATCCCATGCTTATGAAGTTTCTGCAGACGGATCACTTTCTTCAGACAACGTATTTATTAGTGCCAATCCAATTTTCAAATAGAAAAACAAGGCTGATTTTCAGCCTTGTTTTTTTGTTTAATTGAACTTCAGAACTGCGTAGCTAAAAGTTGCTAACACAAGTAATAGTAAGCTGACCGCTAAAATCGTTACTAAATGTGTAGAACCTGTTTTAGGAACAATAACTTGTGGCAAGTTAGGATCAACACCAATTGTCACTACATTCGTTTTATTTGAAACATTATCTACTGCTGCTACAGCTTGATTATCAATATTTTTTTCTGATTGTAGTGGGGTTTTAGCTGTAAATATCAGCTGAATTTCTCGTCCATCTAAAAGATTGTTACTTAAGAAGTTAGCGGAAGCTTCCCACTTCAGCGTTCTTGAATTGCTATCATAGGTTAGTGTGCCTTCAGAAGTAATATCTTTTCCTGTACTCTTATCGATTACTTGCGCAGAACCTTCTTTGTATGTCAAACGAGCTTCAATTGGATCTTGAATACTAAATTGTTTGTAGTGATCTGACGCAGCGTCTACACCTTTTGTGTGCCATTTTTGTGTGACTAGATATTGTACCTCAGATCCTGCGTTTAAAGGAGCTGTCGGCGTACCCTTCTTACCGTCATTTCGTCCGTTTACATCTTTTCCATTTTGTTGTACTTCTTTCACTGGAATTTTAGGGAAATAAACGGTAATGATATTTGTATCCTTTTCTACTTTATTAATGATCGACGTTCCTTGATTTTTGGCTACACTATTTTGATTTGACAATTCATTGACTTTTACATTGATCACTAATTCGTAAGTTTCGCCGTTATACTTCATTCGATTTTTTAATGTATCAGCTTTCGCTGCATATTTTACCTGGTGTTTTGTTTTGTCATAGGTCACTTCACCAGATACATCGAATTTTTTATTTGTACCACTTTCAACGTGTGCATCGACGTAATCTACTTCTTTTGGTAAATTATCGATTAACTCAAATCGATCGTAAACCGCTAGTAAATCCACTCCTAATCGATTCACCTTCTGTTTGATTCGATATTGAATCGTGTCTCCTACTTGCAACATTTTATCGTTCACGTTATTTCCATTTTTATCAACCCCTGTTTTTTCAGGTTGATCAGGAACAACACTAAAGATTGTCGCAGAAGATAAAGTAAACCAAGTTTGAACATTAGAAGAACCAATCACAAACGTCGGATTTGCTTCAGATATTTTAAAGGACACAGTACCTTGACCAAACTTCGGATCTCCTAATTTATCATGCAAATTATTGAAATCATTATCCGCTTGTGTCAGCTTAGAGCTTCCTCCTGGGTGGCCACCTACCACGTTCAGATTGTTGTAGAAAGATTTAAATTCTGAAAGAACCGTATCTTTTCTGACATACCAATCTGTCGTATTCATTTTGTCATAGTGGGCATATTCTCCTTTAAGATCCGTGCTTTTTCCTCCTGCAGGGTTCAAAGAGTTAAAACTGATAAACGTGTCTCCTGAAAATTGAACGGGGCTACCGTCCTCATATGTGGCTACTAGCTGCACATTCATTTGTGTTGAATGGTAAACAATTCCTGAGAAAAGATTGTCTGAGATCCAAAGTACTGTTCTTTTTTTAGATTTACTCATTGCACCATTCGTATTTTTATAGCCATCGTCTCGAAAATGAGTTTTTGTATAGTTATTATCTAGTAGATTCCACGGCAACGTATCCGAGTATAAGTGAATATTAGATAAAACTAGCTTGATATTGACTTTTTTCCCGTTATACGTACCGATTTTTCCATAGTCAATATTGACTTTGGTGTTGGTTGTTACGCCTTCTAACACAAGGTTTGTTTCACCGTATTCTTTTTGGAAAGAAGGATAGCGTATATTTTTGTTTCCCTCCACTAATCCTACGTAGTCGTCTGTAAAACCACCTTTGTTGGCATCAACATGATATTTGTAAACTTTGGACGCTCCGTTTACAGTAATATTCGTTTTTGCATTAGGAACATCTTTTGGAATAATAAAATTATTCTTTACGTTCTGGATTGGATTTGACGGATCGACAATAACTTTTTCAGCAAAGACATTGGCTGTTTTTAACCCAAACAATGTACCTAACATCATCATTATGGGAAAAACATATTTTAACCGTCTTGTCCACGAGTGTTTAAAATTCATCCCTTCATCCCCTCTTTTTTATAAATGACTAGTGAAATTCCGACAATAACGATCAAATTGATCGTAGTAAATAATGGATTCCTAATGAGCTTTTCCATAATATCTAGCGGCATGGAAGCAGCTGGTATGTTTAAAATCCTCATTAGGTATAGTTGGTAGCTTGGCAAAATAGATAGTTGAGAAAATAATAAACCGCAGTACAAAAAGACTGCGGTTAAACAAGAAAGATTGAATAATAATAATTTGATCAGTTTCATCTTATTTCTTCCTTAATCTCTAGAAAACAAGTGAGTAACAAAATCCCAACAATTCTCAAAGAAGTTTTTCTTTACGCCAGTAGAAACGATTTTTTTTACTTCTTCTTTAGGTTGCGAAGCTTCTGATTTAGGATAAATCCACACATCCTTTAAGAATTCACCGTTTTTATCAGAAACAGGTGTTAATAGCAAAATATCCTCGCTATTAGAAATGTTTTCAGGACTTGATTCATTGACAATATAATAAGCTTGTTTCTGATTTGCCTGTACTTCTACCGAGAATTCAAAGACACCTGTTTGTTGATCAATTGTCTTTGTTTCTCCATTAGAAACTAGCTTCAATTGATCACTGGATAGTTTTTTCACTCGATTTTTTAATTGGGATTCAATTTGATCAGTTGAGAGATCCTTAACATCCATCTTTTGTAAAATGTCCGATACATCATAAACAGAAAACTTCGCGCCATTTACTCCTTCTTGTTTTTCAAGCTTTTGCCCCTGGTTGTCTAATTGTTCTGAAGAAATAATCTTTTGAACGTGAATGGTCTGTTTGACTATTTGATCGTCTTCAGCAATTTTAGGTTCTTCTGAAGAATCAACTGTTGACGAATCGACGGTTTCATCGCTGCTTTGAATCGTGCTGCTATCTGACGTTTGGATTGTTTGTTCTGTGCTATCCGTGCTTTCTTGACTGTCTGCAACCGTCAATTGTGTGTAGGCAGTGAAAGAAAAAAGAGCGGCTGCACAAACAAATAGCCATTTTCTATTTCTCATGTTGGTTACCCTCCTTTATTTTTTCTTTTTATAAACAAATAGCGAACCAATAATCATGACTGAAAGAAAAACAGTACTTCCTAAAAGCCATTTCCAAGATAATTTTTGTTTTTTATTTTCTTCATCTTTTAATTCTGATTTTGTAAAGGATACTCGTTTCCCATACACTAGGAAACGGTGTGTGTTGATTCCCTTAGGCGTACATGTCATTAGCGTTACTCGATCTTCATTGGGATTTGGTTCTAAGTAAGTGACAAAGTTTCTTTGTAGTTCATCTTTTTGCACTTCCTCAATCCGATCGATTTGATAAGCGTGCTGCTCACCATCAACTTTGATATAAAACTTTTCTCCTTTTTTTACTGAAGGTAAATCATCAAAAAGATTATCTTTATAAAGTCCACTATGACCTGCGATTAAAGGATTTTTACCGTTTCCTCCTGTAATGTCACCAGTTCCTTCCGTAATACCTACACCATTTTCTAAAATTTTGTCGGACGTTCCGTCATAAATTGGTAGTTTTAAAGAAATACTTGGAATTGTAAGAATACCAACGGGATCGCCTAACTCAATCTTAGCAACATCCAAAGAAGAATCCGTTTCTGCTGCCGTTCCTGTTCGATCGATTGCGGCAATCTGCTGATTTTGTTGGTATTTTGCCACGCTCGCTTCAGCAGGCATCAAAAGTAAGACACCTGCAGCTGAAAGTAACCAGAAAGCAATGATCCATTTACCCATGATTCGCTTTTTCTTAGGCTTCCTGATAATCATTGGTTTTGATCCTTCTAGGCTTTCTTCTTAAAGTAAACAACTGCAGAAAGTGCCCCTGCTCCTAGCAACAAGCAAGAGATTAATACATACGTTTGAAAACCGTTGCTACCAGTCATTGGTACGGAAGCTTTTTGATTGTTTTTGATCGTGATTCGGTTTTCTTCTTTGTATGAATCTTTGCCTACTTTGAAAGAGATCTCTTTCGTTAATTTTTGATAGTTTTCAGGAGCTTTTGTTTCTTCCAATGAATATTCACCTTCAGTTAAACCAGTGATTTCAAAGTGACCTTCTTTATCTGATTTTAGGATCGCTGCATTTGCTACATCATCTACCCATACTGCTTCTTTGACACCGTCTTTATCCGTATCAACTAATCCACCATAATATTTTCCTTCTGCGTTTTTAGCAGCAAATTCTGCGCCTTCAAGCGGTGTTGCTTTGATTCCTGTTCCAAATAGTCCGCTATCGACTTTTAAGAATTTTGCGCCATAAGTCACAACGTCAGCTTTCGTTTTTTCGTGGTGTTCTTCCTGATTAAATGGATTGTTGTTATAAACGAAATCCACGCTATTTGTTAATGGATTGGCAACAGCTGCGCTGTCATTTACATACATGTTATAAGTCATTTGAAGATCTTGTCCGTGTAAACTTGCTACAGTATCACTTACTTGGCCATTATTCACGATAAAATCGATCACAAAGCCATTTTCTGAATTTTGGATTTTATAATCTGTATTTTCTTTTAATACCACAGCTCCATCTTTATTTGTTACTTTGATATTTGCTTTAGCAGCGACATAAGAAAGTCCTTGTCCTGCTGTATCCCCCCATTTAAATACACTGTAAGGAGAAGTTTCGCTTTTCACTCCGTTTACTGTGATACCGTCTGCTCCGCCTGCAATGTCTGTTGGGATATGAATCGTTCCTTGATAATTTACTGCGTCACCAATTTGGAAAGAATGTTCTTGTCCAGTTCCATTTGTTACTGTTTTATCGATCACTGGTGCTTTATAGTTTACGTATGAAGCTTTTAAGTCACTTGTCACGCCATCATTCGTAATTTCAAAGGTTAATTTATTGTGCGCATCGTTGCGAGCGTCTGCGCCTAATAAATATTGATCTGCTGTTGGTTCTTTATCTGATCCCACTACAACTTCTGAAGGAACTTCCACAAAATAGTATTTTCCTAACGTCAAATCAGTAGCAGTCAGCTTTCCTTGATCATCCGATACAAGATCTCCTAATTTTGTTCCTTTTCCAGGTTCGCCCTTGTATAACTCAAATTTTGCCCCTTTTAAAGGTGTTTGTTTGCTTTGAGCTGTGCCATCGTCACCAAATTTCGTTAATTCAAAACTCAACTTAGAAACAATATTTTTAGGATATAAGTGAATGTCTTTTAAAAAACCTGAACCTGTATTATCAGTCATTGGCGCAATCACAACCATTGGTTTTGCTTTTTGTGTGACTAATCCAGCAGCGGATTTACTTTCATAAACCACATATACATTCCCTTTGGAATTGACATAGGCTGGTTGATCAGCAAAAGTGATCTCACCATTTTCATCTACAGCTGAAGTAATTTTGTTGGTTGCATTCTTGACGTATTCACTTTTAGATCCCTTGTCTTCTACATCTTTAACGATTTCGTCCACTTTCGCGTTGGTTAGATCAGAATCTTCAGTCGGTAATACTTGATCCGTAATATTTCCTAACGTAAACTCAACATCACCATAATCTGCCTTGTTGTATTTCGTTACACCTGTAGGATATTGATCGTGCGTATAACCATCGTTTTTGATCCCGTCAATATCAACATTCAATTGCGTTCCTTGATCGTACATTAATTTATGAACCGTGATATTGACCTTCTCTGGTGGCGTTTTTTGCGTGACATCTTCTGCATGTGCTTGATACCCCTGAAAGCAGCTTGCAATGATTCCTAACATTCCAACAAGCATTCCAGCTTTTTTTACATACCGATTTATTGCCATTTTTTTATCTCCTCATTTCATATTTCAACGACTCGCGTTGATTAAAACCTTGTTATTGTAGCTCTCCCTGTACCACGTATCTTTCTTTTCCTTGTGACGTATAAACACAAGTAAACAACGTTAATAAGGGTTTCTCTCCTTTCTTTGGCAAAGACAAGAAAGAGTTCTCTTCAGGAACGCCATCGATTAATTTAAAGTACTCAGGTACGATAAATTTACGCGTTACCTTGTAACGATAGACGCCATCGTCACTAACTAAGTCCATCACCTCCCCTAATGACAACTTTTGAATATCAGAAAATAAAACACCTGGCATTTCCATGTTATGACCTGCTAGGACATAGTTTCCTTTGCCCATTTCGGCATCTTCATAAAAATAAGTAGCCGCTCCAAGACTCAAAGTGTATTGATTTGCCCCTTTAAAAATTGGCAATGCTAAACCAAGTGCAGGAATCTGAATTTGTGCAAATACTTGTTTATTGACGCCCATTTCGATTGCTTCTTTTTGTATGGACAACATTTGCCCCAAAGACATATCATTATTGACGTTCGTTGCATCCTCCTTATAACTCTTTGCGTGTGCATTGATTTGATCTACGGGCATCTTTTTTTCTATATTTTGCTTAAACACCTCTCCTTCATGTTTTTGGTAGCTAACATAGCCAAACACACTGCAAAAGACGATTAAAGCGACTCCTAAAAAACCAAATAACCATTTTTTCATCCATCTGCCTCCTTTCAGACAAAACAAAAAACACTTTTTCACAACGAAAAAGTGTTTTCTCTTATTACTATTCTATTTCATTTATCTGGTGGTTTTATATTGGTGTATAGCCATTGCTAACATTAAGAATACAATTGGCACCCAACTGATTGTAGTTAATGTTTCTTCCATGAATGATTGACACATGATTGCTAAAAAAGCCCACAAGAATGTTAGTTGTCCGTTTGTCAGCTCACATTTTCTTACGAGCAACCATAAGAAACTAAGCAAAAGAATAATCGATAGAGCAAAACCAATCAATCCATAGTGATTGACGAGTGCGTGATACGTATTATGGTTACCTAGAAACTGATTTCCTCTATGGAAAAAGAAAGGTTTCATCCCTACAAATATTTGTCCTGTTTTTTCGCCTAATGTTTCATAGAATTTGCGCCAAATTTCTTCTCGTCCTGTAAATAGATGAACTTTGTCTGACATTGCAGCAAAATAAGAAATCGGTAAAGCTAGAACCGAAACTGCTGCATACATCCAAAAGGACAAGTGTGTGTTTCGAAAAATCTTCTTAGGTAAAATTTCTAAGATAATGAAGATAACCAGCGCGTATAATGCTGCTTTCGATTGGCAAACCCAAATCGTTGCCCCAGCAAGAATCAACGCTGGTAATGATAGCAATCGCATGTACCATTTTCCAAATGAACTAGCAAATCCTGTGATAAGAAGGGCTAATGTCATTAAAGAACTACCTATCGTATTTGTATTGATCCAAATATCTGATAATTTGTTCGATGGATTCCAAATACTTTGTCCTTCTGGTACTGGTATCTCAGTAAATACTCGATAAACCGTTACGAGTAAAAAGACATAGAATACTGCAAGATACAAGCTACGATCAATTACAGTAAATTCCGTCCATTTTACAATCAAAATAATAGCAATAATTGTCGGAACGATCAGATCACCATAGAAAGTATCTCCTCGGTAGCTTCTAAAAAAAGAAAAGAAAAGGTAAAAAAGAATACCTGCTGCAATGAAGAATAGATCGTTTCTCTTTACCTTGTACAGATTCAAAAGAAACAAACAGCCTACGAAAAACGTCACTAACTGTGCAGCATTATCATAAATAAATAATACAGTAGGAGGATTTAACCCCACAGTCCATATTAAATATAGAATGGATACCAACAGTAACAGAAAAATGGCACTCATTTTATTGATCAATTTTTCTACAAGTTCTTGAATTTGACTCACTTCCCTTATTTATTGATTTTTTCTACATTGACTAATTCGCACTGGATCACATCGCACTTTTTCATATTATTTGATTCAAAGTCTAACAGTGTGAGTAGTGGTTTTTTACCTGCTTTTGGCAAGGATAAAAAGGAATTGTTTTCCTTAGATTGAACTACCTGGCTGTAATCAGAAATTTTTCCTCTTTTGGAGACTTCATACTGATACTTGTAATGAGCATCGATTAGATCAATTTCTTCTCCTTCAGATAAATCAATCATATCGGATAATAAAACGCTTGGTGTATCTACGTTATAACCAGCAAGAATATAATTTCCATTTCCCATTTCAGCATCTGGATAATAAGTAGAAGCTACTCCTAAACTGAGCGTGTCGCTATTCGCTCCTTGAAAAACAGGGAGAATAAATCCTGTAGAAGAAAAAACAAGTTTTCCAGCAATTTCACCTTTGAGATCCTTTTCTAATGCCTGTTTTTGATTAGTAATCAGTTGTCTCTTAGAAATATCCGTTAAACTGGTTAAATTATCTTGATAGGTTTTAGCCTGTTCCTGAATATGGATTGTTTTTGTTACACCATCTACTTTTTCAGCGATTTTGTCCTTTTGATAACCTTGATAAGCAAAATAACTAAAAAGGAGAAAAACAATGATTACGCCTACGTAAGGATTAAATAAAGTTTTATTGTTTTTATTCATCTATCTACCTTCTATATTTGAATTAATTTACCTACATCTAACCAAGATAAACCACGTTAAATTTTACTATTCTTTTTATTCAATAACAGTGCCACATCATAATTGATCATTTTCATATCATAATCGTCAAGAAACTTCTAATAATAGTTGGCAATTAGAACTTGTTTTCACATAAGTTCGTCTCAACTGTTCAAAATTTTTCATTGATCCCAATAGACAGGCTTTCTCCTTCCCTGTTATTTGCATATCATTGATATATTGCATGACAGATAACCTTTTAAGGTGTTTTTGTTTCATCGTTTTTAGTAACTTTTCTTCCATTTCTTTCGACACTTTTTTTCTATTTTCGATTTCTTTACAATTCATGAGTTTTCCTACCTTCCTTGTTTTGATAAAAATAAAAAAGCCTATGATCACATACGCTCTACACTTCACTCTTGGGTTATCTTTTTCTTTCTTTTAACTACTGGCCTTGCTGGTTTCAAATCCTTGATTCCATTATAGGTTCTCCAATAATCAAACTCTTTTCGTAATCTTTCTTTTTCCATATCTGTTCCTTTGGATAAGGCTTTAAATACATCTTTAGGTGAATAACCACGAGCTAACAGCTGTACATACCTTCCTTTTGTCAAAGTATCCATATCCATCGCATCTAAAACTGGTCGCGTCATCTAATTTGCCTCCTAAATAAATTCTTTACTCGATGTCTAATGATAATACTAGCTTTTTATTATTCGTCGTAATTTCTGCACATTCTTCTTCATTATTTTCTGCGATTAACGCATAATAGCATGGTGATTTTACTTCGAAAAATTTCATGATCTATTCCTCCAATTTTTATTCTTCTTTATCCGCTACAAAGTCAATGATTTCAACACTGACAATATAATCACTCAAATATGACCAGGTATCTTCTACAGACAATTCGTCTCCTTTGTCGTTCGTAAGCGTCATTTTAAACCACTCATCGCCTTCATCATCTTCAGGTAGCAAGCCGAATCCAATTGGATTATCAGTCAATGTTTGATCGTATAAATCATCCTCGTCTAATGCTAAAACATCTAATCCTTTACAATTTCCGCCCCTTCTAAACGTCACAAATCCTTTGTAATCCCAACGTTGGAAAGAAACCTTAATAGTATGTGTGCCCAATCGTATATTCGGATCATAATTTTTCATTTGTCATTCCTCCATTACGTAAATTTCATTTTCTCTATGTTTTATATCAATTTTTTCACTTTATTCAGGACTTGTTCATATTTTATCGTTTTTCGTTTACTTAAAAATACATAAAAAATTTCGACTCGTTTATGGCGTCCGAAACGAGAAACCCTAGTAGACAGCGGTAAATGCTCGATTGATCCAATAATCAACGTCCTCGCAAGTATCTACATGTACTGCAGCACACGACACAATTTCTTGTGCGTCCTCCCCATTACGAGAAGACCTACTCCTTATTCCATGAGTTTGCGTCAAAGTCTAGATCCCTTAGTAGCTGCTCATGATTAATCTAGACGCTATTCTAACTTGTCTAACTTCTAAATTCCCTCTTGTTTACTCTGCGCATATTATTTACACAAATTCATTTCACCACTATCCAAACAAGCGCATTTACTCGATTGACCAATTTTTTACGTTACCAATCGTTAAAACCTACCCCGTCACTCCCCGAAGGGAATTGTTGATAGATCAAGTCTACTCCTTATTTTTCTAGTGACTCTAAGTTCCTTTAGAAGTCTCGACAATATTTTCAAGCAAGCGAAAAACGATAAAATACAAGTTATGAGAATGATCAATTCAGCTGATCAAACGCCCCATCCCTTTTGCGGTACAACGCAAGACTCCATTTTTTCTTCGACCAATCAGTACACCGTTTTGGTCATAAACATGTTTGATTGTTGGATATAGCTCTTTTAAGGGGATAGGATCTTTTAAAATTATTTGCTTTTGTTTCCCAATGTAATAAATCATTTCCTCTGAGACTTTGTCTTTCTGGATTATATATTTCTTACACTGCACAACGGTTTTACTTTGGCCAGTTGATAGTTTCTTCGTGATTTTCTCTGTAGCGGTACACCGTTTACCGTAATGACAAATATCTTTGAGACTCAAAATTCCTGTATATGACATAAAATAAACCACCCAATTTCTTTAAATATTTTTAACAAGTTTTTCTTGTTATTTTTCAAAAATAGAGAATTGATTTTCGTTCATGACAAACAAAAAAGAGGGAACGCATCCAAACATGCGTTCCCTCTAATTTCAGCGTTCGTCATACGGCAAAGAGCCACACGGACATTTTTATAACATTATGCTTAGGCATAGATTCATCGTAATATCACGTATTTTTAACCTTAACACAGCCAAAAAAAGTGGTATCACTTTTGAATATCTGTTATACTAAATCCGTTGCGGGTAATACCGTAACACTGAAAGGTTAACGCATTAAGGGTTCAGCTTAATGCCGTGTATGAACGCTGACGAAGGTTACCAGCCTTCCGAGTTCATACCGCCTTTCTTTTTTTTGTATTTTCAATTGTCCAAATTTATCGTCCAAAAGTGCAGAACGAAAATCAATTCATCACAAGCATAGCAGACAATTAAATTTAAAACAACTAAATTTATACAAAAAAATGTAAGCGAATAATATTCGTATTGCCTGAAAAGAAATAATATCAAGGTTTTTAGCTTGTTTAAAAAATGAAATTACCTCTCTTCGCGTATTATTATAACTCAAAAAAAGGAGTATGCAAACATCCGTTCCCTTTTTTATATTTGAAATTAATTATTACTTTTAACACTTATGACGTAAAAAGCTACGTTTGTGATTTTTATCATAATATTTTAACTTATAAATTCTATTAAAATAGCTATTACTTTGTAATATTCGTAATATAATTAGAATAATAAAAATTTTTTAATTTTAATGATACTCCATGAAGCAACAATCACTTTATCAGTAAAGTTTCACTCTAACCAGTCTTTTGTAATAGTGTTTTGGGAGCTTTCAGAATTCAAACGTTTTTCACTTGATACTTTAGCAGCTATTGGTTTTTCGATAAACCAATTTTTTACATAGACAAAAATCAGGTTCTGGATATTTTCGACTTTTTCAGTTTTTAATTTTTGATAGGCTTTTAACAGTGTCGTGTATAATTCTTGTTCTGCATTGACATAATAACTATCGAGTTCTTCAAAAACTATCGAAATACCACTTTCTATTTCGGCTTTTTTCTTTGCATTATGAATAGTCTGGACGGTTTTTTGAGCTTCACTGTAACTTGAAGAAAATGTTTTTATCAAATTTAATACTCGTTCAGGGACAAACGTAGCAATACTGTCGTTTTTCATGATTGTCTCAAAATTGTCTAACAACAATTGATCTTGTAGGCGGTCTTTTTCAGTGTCTATATTGTGTCTATTAGTGTCTAATATATTATTATTAAGTTCTGGTATGATTTTCATACCCTCTGATTTATCAACGTTTTGGCACGGTATGATTTTCATACCCTCTTGAGCTCCAAGGGATTCAGCGTATGATTTTTCGTCGGGGGAGGGTATGATTTTCATACCCTCTGATTTATCAACGTTTTCCCTATTTTCTCTATCAAATTTTTCGAGTAAGTAGATATCATTTTCTGAGACTTTTAATTCTGCTAGATACAGTCTATTAGGATTATTTTTCCCTAACTGTTTGTTAAATCCCATCTGCTTTTGTAATAATAAACCAAAGGATTCCAACTCTTTTTTGATTGCTATCGCTTTTTGTTTTTGGCAGTTTAATACGTTGCATAATTCATTTGTCGTATAAGTGAAATAAACATTGCCTTCTTCATCGATTTGCCTTTTACTGATTGCGATCTCTAATCTTGCTTTTAAAAGCATATAGGCAATCTTGGTTGAATCTTTCATTTTTTTGTATTCGTCAGAAACAATAAAGACTTTTGGAAATTGATAAAATAATTCGTTGTAAACTCTATCCGCCTTAAAAAAATTAAAATCAGTCAT
>NZ_JBIOLR010000001.1:2882500-2906581 GCF_051710965.1 Enterococcus sp. DIV1283b | reverse complement strand
ATAAGGCCTCCTCCTTCATTAAAAAGTGAATAACTAGTACTAATTTAGCATTTTTTTCAATAGTTTTCCACAGAAACCGAAGAAAAAAATTTTTTAATTACAATTATCCACATAATCGACAAATAAAAAAAAGAGAAAAACACAGCTGTCAAAAAAAGTTTTCCACACCACTAATGCACAGGTGGACAACTTGTAAAAATCACTAGATTTCCTCCTATACCTGTGGATAACAAATGTATATTTATCAATAGTTTAGGGACGAAATGCACAGGAAAATGCCTAGTTGTGGATTACTTTTTTTACACGTGTGTTTTCTGTGTAAAAGTGCCTCGTTATTATTTGTGGATAATTCCTGTGTATAACTTTTTCCACATGGGATTCCCATAGAAAAAAATAATCTTGTGGATAAGTTTTGACAATCGATCTTCTATTTTATATTGACAAAATCACTACTTTGTCGTTATACTATCAAAGTATGTCTGTGTTTATAAAATAGATAAGAACATTTTGGAGGTGGAATATATGAAAAGAACATACCAACCAAATAAACGTAAACGTCAAAAAGTTCACGGATTCCGTAAACGTATGAGTACTAAAAATGGACGTCGTGTGTTAGCTAGCCGTCGTCGTAAAGGAAGAAAAGTTCTTTCAGCTTAGGCCACTGGGGTTTCAGTGGTTTTTTTTATACTCTTTTTTAGGGAAATGATGAAAGGACAATCGTAATTATGGTATGATTATGAGCGTAAGTGAGAGATAGAAAAGGAAAGAAAACTAATGAGAAAAGCGTATCGAGTAAAAAAAGAACGAGAGTTTCAAGCCGTGTTTCATACGGGAGATTCTTTTGCTAACCGCAAATTCGTCGTTTACCGTTTGAAAAAACCGGGACAGCCTCATTTTCGAGTTGGTTTATCTGTAGGAAAAAAGGTCGGCAACGCGGTAAGCCGCAATGAAGTCAAACGAAAAATCCGAGCAGCAGTTTATTCTATAAAAGAAGAGATTGATCCGGAGTTGGATTTTATTGTGATTGCTAGACCAAGTGTGAAGGGGCTGACTTATGATGAGGTTCGCTCCAATTTAGTCCACGTCTTAAAACTTGCAAAAATAATCGACAGAGAGGAAAAGAGTAAGTGAAGAAATACAAACGTTTACTTTTGATGGCCGGTATCGTTAGTTTGGTCATCGTCTTATCCGGTTGCGGAACTGGGGAAGTCAGCGCACAAAGTACAGGAATTTGGGATCGTTATATTGTTTATTACTTTGCTGAGGCAATCAAGGCGTTGTCATTTGGTAATGCAGGAATAGGGATCATTTTATTTACATTAATCATCCGTGTGATCTTGTTGCCGCTGATGCATTTCCAAACAAAGAGCATGCGTAAGACACAAGAATTACAACCGAAATTAAAAGCACTGCAGCAACAATATAGTTCAAGAGACCCAGAAACACAAAGTAAATTAAGAGAAGAGCAACAGCGTTTATATGCGGAAAATGGAGTCAATCCATATGCTGGTTGTCTTCCTTTATTGGTACAAATGCCAATCTTGATGGCGTTATGGCAATCTATTTCCCGTGTACCTGAGTTGAAACAAGGCCATTTCTTATGGTTGAACTTAGGGAACGCGGATCCAACATTTATCTTGCCGATTCTAGCAGCAATCTTTACTTTTGCAAGTACGTATTTATCTAGCATGAGTCAGATTGAATCGAATGCATCAATGAAGATCATGAATTTCGTGATGCCTGTAATGATTTTAGTGATGGGTGTCAATTTAGCCAGCGGTCTTTCATTATACTGGGTGGTTTCCAATGCCTTCCAAGTTGTACAAACGCTGCTGATCAACAATCCTTTCAAAATTCGAAAAGAACGGGAAGAAGAAGCACGTAAAATCCGCGAAAGAGAACGTGCGTTGAAGAAAGCAAAGAGTCCTAAGAAAAAACGGAAATAATAGGGGAGGGAATGCTAATGCCGATTTATGAAGCTGCAACAATAGATGAAGCTGTCCAACTAGGTCTAGCTGATTTGGGTTTGGCCAAAGACCAAGTTGAAATCGAAATACTGGAAGAAGGAAAAAAAGGTTTCCTAGGAATGGGCCGAAAGAATGCACGGCTTTCGATCCAGCCAAGTATCAGCGAAAAAATTTCTGAAACAGTAGAACAGACGGTAGAAGAGATTTTAGAAGAAGAACCAACAGCTGAGATCGAGGTAGTCAACGAAACGATTCTTGAAGAAAAAACAGAAGAAGTAAGTGAGCTAGGTGATGAAGCAGCTTTAACGGAATTGGCAGTCTATCTTACTGAAATTTCAAAACAGCTTGATGCTCCAGCTCTTGTCAAAATGGAAAGAGAATCCAATAATATGGTCGTTTTCCATTTAGAAACACAAAAGCAAGGGTTACTGATTGGGAAACATGGAAAAACGTTGAATGCATTGCAATATCTGGCACAAGTCTTCATCCATCGTTTAGCAAGAAATAAGCTATCTGTAGTGGTCAATGTAGGCAATTACCGTGAAAAGCGCCAAGAGATCATTCAGCGTTTAGCTGATCGCACGGCTGAAAAAGTAAAACGGACAGGACAGCCTGTTTTCTTAGAACCAATGCCTGCCTTTGAACGTAAACAAATCCATGCTGCATTAAGTAAAGATGAACATGTAAAAACACATTCGGAAGGTGAGGAACCTTATCGTTACTTAGTAGTTGAACCTGCTAAAAAATATTATTGATTCCATTACTTTTTGAATAAATCACGTTGACAAAGTTTTTCAAACCAAGTATATTTTACTAGAAATCATTCTTATCAGAGTATACGATGAAGTAGTCACTAACTTTGATAGAAAAAAGCGGAACGAAACTGTTTTCAGTTTTGCTCCGCTTTTTTTGTGCCTATTTCATTTAACCAATCGTCGTTTGGATAAATTGGATCACTGTCCCATAAGCAAAAAGTTCCAGAAAATACTTTCCATCCCGATTTCTTTGCTGATACTCAAAATGACAGTTGATCACCGCGTTGGCACCATATTCAAGAACCTTCCTCTTTAATTTCCTCTTCGTTGTCAAGAAAAGATCCTCTTTGGGAAAAGCTGGGTCAAACAAATCAGCTTCTAAGCATTCCACAACAAAAACGATATCGCGGACGATATATTTTTGATTGATATTTCCTGTAGATAAAACAACATCGTTGATCCGAGGATCACTTTCTTCTTTCAATGCATCAGAGTTGAACTGGCTCACTCCTTTTCTCCTTTCAAAAACAAATAGTTTAGATAGCGTTACCATTTTAGTTTACCGTTTTTATGAAGAAAGAAAAAGTATGAATAGAAGAGAAACAATTATTTCTTTATTTTGAAAAAGCTAGAAAATGTACAGAAACCACAGATGTTATAATTAACTGGGTATTTCGTAGTCTTAAAAGTTGTTTTACTCAATAAAGGAAGGAAAAGGTATATAGAATGAGTACATTGACTGAAAAACAAGTAGCAGATTTGATCCAATCAGCCAATCGGAAGCGAAATCGTTATTTAAAAAGTGATATCTATGCGCGGGATATGTGCAGTCTTCTTCTGCAAAATTGGAACATGCGCGACAATGATACTTTTTTAATAGAAAAGCCACGTACAACTCCAACCATTGAATTTATGGCAATTTATCAGCAAATTCTCGATATTCATCCTGAAGAATTCGAAGGACGCGACAGCAAAAAAATCAAAGAATCCATTCAAAAAAGTATTTACGGATCTATTCATACCGAGTTGTTCAGTAACTATATCAATGAATTGAAAAACAATGATCAAGACAGCTTTTTAGTAGTACCCGTTTCATTTTACTTTCCAAGTTATCAATCTGCCGATTTAACAGGAAAATATGACGCTACAGTTATTATACAAAAACAAAACAACCAGATAAACGTGCAGATTTATGATAGGGTTCAAATAAGATCGATTCGTCCAGATAAACATGCGAAGAAAAAAAGTGTTCATAAAAATTCATGGGTAAAAGAAGAAATAGCAAAATTAACTCCTATATACAGATATGAACTGAATGATGTCCAATCACTAGTTGACGTTTTACGTGTAGGAAGGAATCATCACAATTGGCGGGAAAAAGCAGATCCTTTTCCCAAATATAAGAAGAGTTATTATATTTACAATAAATTAAGTAAGTGTGCAGAAATAGAAGGATATACCTCTCATGTAGGAACGATTCAATATGTAAAAAGTAACAGTGAAATCAAAAATATGAATGCGGCATTAAAATATGTGCTGGGAACAAAAACAGAAATTATGATCGACGGTAAAGAATTCTTTCAAACAAAATATAAAACGTTGTCTACTGAACGATTAAATCACACAATAAATGAGCTGATGTTCACACATTTGAAAAAAATAGGCTATGGGCAAGCGACAGAAAATTTCATTAGAAATGCTTATGAAGTCTATAAAGAAGCCAAAAGTCAGCGATCAGCTCTTGATGTGATTGATAAAATAGCACATAAATCAGAATGGGGAGGAATCAATAAGAATAATCATTGGACTATCCCCACTGAAATTAGAAAATCCATCGACCATACGCTTTGTTTTTCTTATGGACTGCCTTCTAGCGAAAATAAACAGAAAAGTTGTTATCATTTAACGCCTGTTGAAATTTGCTCTGTCAAAATAAAGTGTACGGAATCTAGGCAACAACAACTACACAATATTATCCGAAGAATATCAGCTCCTTCGTTTAGTACGGTGGTTGAACGACAAAGAAGACAACAAGAGCGTGGTGTTATAAGAGAAGTTTGATAAATAGGTCATTTTTCTTTTTAAAAGAAATGTTAAGATAGCGCTATCATATTTGTTTAGCTTCCCTTTTTTGAAAAAAGATAAATCCTTGCTTATACAGTATTGTTCATTTGGTAGAGAGAAAAGAAAGGAACGTTTAAAGATGGATCTTTTAGATGCAGCACAAGTAGAAAAGTTGATTCAATCGGCGGATAAAAAAAGAGAAAAGTACATAAATAGCGAAAAATATGTGCCAGAAATGTGCAGTGTGCTTTTACAAAATTGGAACATGATCGGAAATGATATTTTTTTTAAGACGAAACCCAGTACAAGCCCGACAATTGAATTTATGACCGTTTACCAACAAATCCTCAATGTTTACCCAGATGAATTCGAAGGTCGGGACATCAACAAAATCAAAGAATCCATTCAAAAAAGTGTTTATGGTTCAATCCATACAAAATTATTTAGAAATTACATCAATGAGCTAGAGAATAATCATAAAGATAGTTTTTTAGTTGTACCAGTTTCGATGTTTTATAAAGAAAAATGGTATTCATGGTTCAAAAATGGTCATGGCGTCACTTTTATCATAAAAAAAGAGCAAGATCGTCTGAACGTAGAAGTTTATGATAAAGCACAAATAAGAATGCACTATCCTGACAAAAGGGCATTGAAAAAAAAGATTCAAGAAAAGCTGTGGTTCGATCAAGAGACCCTGAAAATCACCCCAGTTTATGTCTATGAAGGAGTAGAGAAGAAAGGATTGGAAGAAGTGCTTCGAATAGGAAGGCAGCATCTTACCTTTAAAGAAAGAATCAATCCATTTGCTACAGCTAAAAGAACTTATCACATTTTAAACAAACTAAGTAACTGCACAGAAAAAGAATATAGTACGGATCATGTTGCTACTACTCAGTATGTTCAAGGAAACTGTGAAATAAATAATATGAATGCTTCTTTAAAATATATTTTGGGAACCAGAAAAGAAGTCACTATCCACGACAGAAACTTTTGGCAAACGAAATACAAAACATTATCGACAGAAAAATTCAATTATGTAATGAATGAACTAATGATCATGCACTTGGAAAAATCGGGATATGGTAAAGAAGAAGTGAGATATTTTATTTCAAAAGCCTATAATCATTATTTGGATAGAAAAAAAGAGCGAGAACAGCTTCCACTGGAGAATAAAAAAGTCTATAAAGTATTTTGGGGTGATAAATATAACAATGCAATTTGGACAATCCCATTTGTTCCTCGGAAAGAAGTAGTTCCTGAATCCCGTCACATAACAGGAGCGGAAATCAAAGCGATAAGAAGCAGGTGTGATGGATTTGATCAAAAAAAAGTAGAAACACTGCGTAAAATCATTATTGGTTCCAATTCAAAAATAAATCAAAGAACACAAAGAGACATCCAAAGTCAATTAAATGTAAGGTAATGGAATCAGGTGAGGTACAACTTCATATAACTTGTTTTAAACACTTGATTCCTTATGGCAAGTGTGATAACCTATGACCAGAATTTAATCAAGAACAAGCAGTCAAAGTGCGAAGTTCACCGTTTATTATACATAAAGGGTGGAGTGGGCACTTTTTTTGTGCGCAAAATGAAAAAGGAAGTGAAAAAATGGCTGAAATTACTTTAGAATTTGATACGATTGCGGCAATTTCTACCCCGCCTGGAGAAGGAGCAATCAGTATCGTTCGTTTAAGTGGCGATCAAGCTGTGCAACTAGCAGATAAAGTTTATCATTCTGGGAATAAACGACTATCAGAAGTACCAAGCCATACGATTCATTATGGACATATCGTTGATCCTAAGAGCGATCAGCTAGTCGATGAAGTCATGGTCTCCGTGATGAGAGCACCAAAGACATTTACGCGGGAAGATGTAGTAGAAATCAATTGTCACGGCGGAATCGTCGTAGTCAATCAAATTTTGCAGTTATTGTTAAGAGAAGGGGCAAGATTAGCTGAGCCAGGCGAATTCACAAAACGAGCATTCTTAAATGGTCGTGTTGACCTTTCACAGGCAGAAGCTGTGATGGATTTGATTCGGGCAAAAACAGACAAAGCAATGGGGTTAGCACTTAATCAGTTAGACGGCAATCTGTCTGCTTTGATCCGCTCATTGAGACAAGAGATTTTAGAGACATTAGCACAAGTAGAAGTAAATATTGATTATCCGGAATATGACGACGTCGAAGAATTGACTACGAAGTTATTGCTTGAAAAAGCACAGATGATCCAACAAAGAATCCAAGCACTACTTGCTACGTCCAAGCAAGGAAAGGTTCTGCGGGAAGGGCTAAGTACGGCGATCATCGGCCGGCCAAATGTCGGCAAATCAAGTTTGTTGAACCATTTGTTAAGAGAAGAAAAAGCCATCGTTACGGACATTGCAGGAACGACTCGAGATGTAATCGAAGAGTATGTCAATGTTCGGGGGGTACCGCTCAAGCTAATCGATACAGCTGGAATTCGGGAAACAGAAGATGTGGTGGAACGTATCGGGGTCGAAAGAAGCCGAAAAGCATTAGCAGAAGCAGACTTGATCTTACTTGTTCTAAACCAAAGCGAACCACTGACAGCAGAAGATGAACAATTACTGGAAGCGACAAGTGGATTGAAACGTATCATTCTTCTAAATAAAACAGATTTGCCAGCACAGTTGGAACAAGAAAAATTGTACAAATTGATCGAAAATGAACCAGTTTTTTCAATTTCCGTAGCTAAAAACGACGGACTAGATCGTTTGGAATCAGCTATTTCTGATTTATTCTTCAGCGGAGAAACAGGAGAAAGAGACGCTACTTATGTTTCCAATACCCGCCATATCGCATTGTTAGAAAAAGCTTCCCTGTCACTGGAAGAAGTCATTGCAGGTATTGATGCAGGAATGCCTGTGGATCTCGTTCAAATCGATATGACGCGTTGCTGGGACTATCTAGGAGAAGTTGTTGGCGACAGTGTACAAGATGAATTGATCACTCAATTATTCAGTCAATTTTGTTTAGGAAAATAAAAGGAGGAACAAACGATTGAAACATTATGAAGCAGATGCGTATGACGTAATCGTTGTCGGCGCAGGACATGCCGGTTCAGAAGCTGCACTTGCTGCTGCACGTATGGGCTCGAAAACGTTATTACTGACAATAAATTTGGATATGGTAGCATTCATGCCATGTAATCCTTCTGTAGGCGGACCAGCTAAAGGTGTTGTTGTTCGAGAAATCGATGCGCTAGGTGGAGAAATGGGTAAGAATATCGATAAAACCTATATCCAAATGCGTATGTTGAACACAGGAAAAGGCCCAGCTGTCCGAGCATTGCGAGCACAAGCAGACAAACATGCTTATTCAACAGAAATGAAACATACGATCGAAAAAGAACCAAATTTGACGCTAAGACAAGGAATCGTCGAAGAACTGATCGTCGAAGATGGTGTTTGTCATGGTGTAGTGACTTCCACAGGAGCGAGCTATCGGGCAAAAGCAGTTGTTATTACAGCCGGAACAGCACTTCGAGGAGAAATCATTATCGGTGAATTGAAATATTCATCAGGTCCGAATAACTCTCAACCTTCTATTGGACTAGCGAATCATCTAAAAGAACTTGGCTTTGCTATTGAACGGTTCAAAACAGGAACACCGCCTCGAGTAAAATCAAGTACGATCGATTATTCTGTTACAGAAGAACAACCTGGTGACAAAGAGCCGAATCATTTTAGCTTCAGCACACCAGATAGTGCCTATAAACTAGATCAAGAATCTTGCTGGCTGACCTATACAGGTGAGACGACTCACCAAATCATTCGAGACAACTTACATCGTGCCCCAATGTTTACAGGGATCGTTGAAGGGGTAGGTGCTCGCTATTGTCCATCCATCGAAGATAAGATCGTGCGTTTTGCAGACAAACCACGTCATCAACTATTTTTGGAACCAGAAGGCTTAAATACGGAAGAAGTCTATGTTCAAGGGTTATCCACTTCGTTACCAGAAGATGTCCAAGTCGACATGCTTCATTCCATCGCCGGTTTGGAAAAAGTAGAAATGATGCGTACAGGATATGCTATCGAATATGACGTAGTAGAACCACACCAACTCCGTCCGACATTAGAAACTAAAGTCGTTGAAAATCTTTATACAGCTGGACAAACAAATGGTACAAGCGGGTATGAAGAAGCGGCTGGACAAGGGCTGATTGCCGGTATCAATGCAGCTTTGAAAGTTCAAGGAAAAGAGCCTTTAGTGATCAAACGAAGTGATGGTTACATCGGTGTCATGATCGATGATTTGGTGACAAAAGGAACGAACGAGCCTTACCGTTTGCTGACTTCACGTGCTGAATACCGTCTGCTTTTACGTCATGATAATGCAGATTTGCGATTGACAGAAATGGGTCACCGTGTGGGCTTAGTAAAAGAAGACCAATACAAGGCTTATTTAAAGAAAAAAGAAGCAGTTGAACAAGAAATCAAACGTTTGATGAATGTACGGATCAAACCAACAGAAGAAGTTCAAGCCTTTTTAGCGACGATTAATGCGGCACCTCTAAAAGATGGCGTACTAGCAAGCGACTTTTTAAGACGCCCTGAGATTACTTATGCAGATCTTTTACGGTTTATTCCAAAGAATGAAGAATTAACACGAAAAGAAATCGAACAAGTAGAAATCCAAATCAAATATGAAGGCTACATCAAAAAAGCCATGGAAAAAGTAGAAAAATTAAAACGCATGGAAGCGAAAAAGATTCCAGAAAACATCGACTACGCAGCAATCAACGGATTAGCAACAGAAGCAAAACAAAAATTGCAGAAAATCCAACCAGAAACGATTGCCCAAGCTAGCCGGATCAGCGGAGTAAATCCTGCAGATCTAAGCATCTTAATGGTCTATATCGAACAAGGGAAGATTGCGAAAGTCAGTGAACCAGCGTAATACGTAATAATAAATAGAAGAGAGAACCAGTTTTTGCAGAAATTGCTCAAAGCTAGTTCTCTCTTCTATGTGTATTTTATAAGTGCCATAATAGAAAGAAAAAATCTATCGGCGTTTCTTACTTTTCAAATTTTTAAGAATCCATATGGAAGGATTGCATGTCTTGGAATTTTGCGTTAAAGTAGGGAGAGAATCTGTGAAACAATTGCTGTTTCACAATGAAAGGAATAATTATGATACCAGAAGAATTTCGCCAATCTTTGGCAGAAAAAGGGATAGAGCTTACCGATCATCAAATGGAACAATTTGCTATCTATTATCGGACATTAGTCGAATGGAACGAAAAAATGAATCTTACAGCCATTACGGACGAAAAAGACGTATACCTGAAGCATTTTTACGATTCGCTTACGTTAGCATTTGAAGTAGATTTTACGCAACCTTTATCTTTATGCGATGTCGGTTCAGGGGCAGGGTTTCCTAGCATACCTTTAAAAATTGCCTTTCCCGAATTGCAGATAACGATTGTTGATTCTCTGAATAAACGAATAACCTTCTTGTCTGAACTAACTCGATTATTAGGAATCGATGCTTCTTTATATCATGACCGGGCAGAAACATTTGGACAAAATCCTCAATTTCGTGCATCATTTGACCTTGTCACTGCTCGTGCAGTTGCTCGTTTGAATGTGTTAGCAGAATTGTGTTTGCCATTGGCTAAACAAGAAGGCTATTTTTATGCATTGAAAGCAGCAAAAAGTGAAGAGGAACTGACAGAAGCAAAACAAGCGATTGCTTTATTAGGTGGTAAATTCCTCAAAGAAGAGGCAGTTACCTTGCCGAAAGTCTCTGACCAACGGCATATTATCGTCATTCAAAAAAAGAAAATAACCCCAAAGAAATACCCAAGAAAGCCCGGTCTGCCTAATAAGCAGCCAATCAAATAGGAGGAGAAGAGATGGCACAAATAATATCTGTTGCGAACCAAAAAGGTGGCGTCGGCAAAACAACGACGACGGTAAATCTAGGTGCTTGTCTTGCCAGCCTTGGCAAAAAAGTATTACTAGTGGATATGGATGCACAAGGAAATGCTACCAGTGGTGTCGGGATCAGAAAACCCGATGTGACAAAAGACATCTATGACGTTCTAGTCAATGAATTGCCAATTGATGAGGCGACGTTGATCACTGAACATGAAAATTTGAGTATTGTGCCTGCGACTCTCCAATTAGCAGGAGCAGAGATCGAATTGACATCAATGATGGCAAGAGAATCAAGATTAAAAGGATCTTTAGCAGAAGTCAGCAGCCAGTATGATTATATTTTGATCGACTGCCCGCCTTCTCTTGGCCATTTGACAATCAATTCATTTACAGCAAGTGATTCGATTTTGATACCTGTTCAGTGTGAATATTACGCATTGGAAGGATTAAGCCAATTACTGAATACGGTTCGTTTAGTCCAAAAGCACTTCAATCCAGAATTGGAAATAGAAGGTGTCTTGCTGACCATGTATGATGCACGAACGAATCTGGGAAATGAAGTCGTAGAAGAAGTACGCAAATACTTCCGCGAAAAAGTCTATGAAACAATCATCCCAAGAAATATTCGTTTATCAGAAGCACCTAGTCATGGAAAACCGATCATCGACTACGATCCACGTTCTCGGGGAGCTGAAGTCTACCAAGCATTGGCAAAGGAAGTGGTAAGTCGTGAAGAAAAGTAAAGGATTAGGCCGAGGAATCGATGCATTGTTTCAAGATTTAGAAAACTTAGAGACGGTGGATGTAAAAGATGATACCGTGGTCCAGTTGCCATTGAATGAGCTGCGTCCAAATCCGTATCAGCCTCGTAAGACATTTGAAGAAGTATCTTTGCAAGAACTAGCTAATTCTATTGAACAATCAGGCGTCTTCCAACCAATCATCGTACGCCGTTCTGCAGTAAAAGGGTATGAGATCATCGCAGGGGAAAGACGTTTTCGAGCGTCCAAACTAGCTGAAAAAGAAACGATCCCTGCTATCGTCAGAGACTTTGACGAAGAAGCAATGATGCAAGTAGCCGTGTTGGAAAACCTGCAACGGGAAGATCTGAATCCATTAGAAGAAGCAGAAGCGTATGAAATGCTGATGAAAAATCTGAAACTGACACAAGCAGAAGTGGCTAGTCGTTTAGGAAAGAGCAGACCTTATATCGCCAATTATTTGCGCTTGCTTTCTTTACCAGATCTTGTTAAGGAAATGGTGCAAGATCAACGTTTATCTATGGGACAAGCTCGTACGCTGTTAGGCTTGAAAAACAAATCATTGATCTTGAAATTAGCCAATCGTGCAGTAACTGAAAATTTAACTGTCCGCCAACTGGAACAGATCGTTTCTGAGTTAAATCAAAACGATGGAAAAGAAAAGAAAAAAATCCCAAGGCTAGCAAAGGAAAAACCATATTATATCCGAGAAAGCGAAGATCGTTTGATGGATAAATTCGGTACGAGCGTAGCTATCCAAGAAAAAAACGGGAAAGGTAAGATCGAGATCGAATACCTTTCTCAAAAAGATTTGACACGAATTCTTGATATCTTGAATATTCAATTTGATGAAGAATAAACAAAAAGGAGGCTATTTTTATGTACGACTTGCACGATATCGTTGAAATGAAAAAACCTCACGCTTGCCAGACGAACCGCTGGGAAGTCATTCGAATGGGCGCAGATATCAAAATCAGATGTATGAATTGCGGACATATCGTCATGATGACCCGTCGAGATTTTGAAAAGAAATTAAAAAAAGTAATTGAAAAAAATGCAGAGAAAGAGTGAATAAATTTATGGCATTGACTGCTGGAATTGTTGGGTTGCCCAACGTAGGAAAATCAACTTTGTTTAATGCGATCACAAAAGCAGGAGCAGAAGCAGCAAACTATCCCTTTGCGACGATCGACCCTAACGTAGGGATGGTAGAAGTACCTGACTGGCGTTTGCAACGCTTAACAGAACTTGTACATCCGAAAAAAACTGTTCCGACGACTTTTGAATTTACAGATATTGCTGGAATCGTAAAAGGCGCAAGTAAAGGAGAAGGTTTGGGGAATCAATTCTTAAGCCATATCCGCCAAGTAGATGCTATTTGTCACGTCGTCCGCTGTTTTGATGATGATAATATCACTCACGTAGAAGGACGCGTCGATCCACTAGAAGATATTGATACAATCAACTTGGAACTAGTGTTAGCAGACTTGGAATCGATCAACAAACGCTATACTCGTGTAGCAAAAGTTGCTAAAACCAAAGATAAAGATGCCGTGGCAGAGCTAGCTGTATTGGACAAAATCAAACCTGTACTGGAAGAAGGAAAATCTGCTCGAACGATCGAATTCACAGAAGAAGAACAAAAAATCGTTAAATCACTATTCTTATTGACGACAAAACCAATTCTTTACGTAGCAAATGTATCAGAAGATGATGTGGCAGATGCAGATGCAAATCATTATGTACAAGAAGTGCGCAACTTTGCTGCAGAAGAAAATGCAGAAGTGATCGTGGTCAGTGCTCGTGCAGAAGAAGAAATCGCAGAATTAGATGAAGAAGACAAAGCGGAATTTCTAGAAGCTTTAGGAATCGAAGAATCAGGTTTGGATCAGTTGATCCGTGCCGCCTACGATTTGTTAGGCTTAGCTACTTACTTTACTGCTGGGGAACAAGAAGTACGTGCTTGGACATTCAAAAAAGGAATCAAAGCGCCACAAGCAGCAGGAATCATCCATTCAGATTTCGAACGCGGATTTATCCGTGCGGAAACTGTCTCTTTTGAAGACTTGGATCATTATGGAAACATGCATGCAGCAAAAGAAGCTGGGCGTGTTCGATTAGAAGGAAAAGATTATGTCGTACAAGATGGCGATGTAATGTTATTCCGCTTTAATGTGTAAAAGGGCTATCAAACTAGCTGTAGAATATGGTAGAATGTCTTTTGTGACGACCGTTGAGAAAAGGAACGGCTAAGGAGGACTATTAGATAATGGAACCAGAACAATTACGAGAAATCGTAAAAGAAAACAATAGTTTAGAAACAAAATTAACCAAAAGAAATCAACAGTACATTTTTGATTTGAAAAAATCTTTAGAAGCAGCGAATTTGTCTGAAGAAGAAAAAGTAAAAGCCCTTCATGACATTCTGCCTACTTTAGTTGCAGAACAAAAAGGCGGAAAAACAGCTCGCCAATTGTTCGGGACAGTCTCTGAAAGAACGGAAGCAATCATCAATAAACCAGCAGAAGTACAAAATACATCGACCCCTTTATTGATGTGGTTGGATAATACATTACTACTGCTTGGTCTATTAAGTATCATGATCGCGATTACCGGATTGTTTTCACGTGGAACAACGCCAGCTTATGGCTTCTCTACACTCGTTCTAGGTTCTGCAATCGGTGGCTGGGTCTTTTATATGATGTACAAGTACATCTATCAGTATGAATACCCAGGAGCAGATCGAAGCAAGAAACCAGGAATGGGTAAAACATTGCTTATCCTAGGTGGAACGACACTTCTTTGGGTCGTGCTGTTTTCTGCGACAACGCTATTGCCGCCAGTTATCAATCCAGTATTAGATCCGATAGTAGTTATCATCATCGGAGCAGCTGCTTTAGCCGTCCGTTACTACTTGAAGAAAAAGTATGGGATCATTGGAAGTTTATCCGTTCCAAGAAGATAAACCAGAAAGCAGAGCAGCAGCTTTACTAAATATTGAGAGGTAGTAAAGGACCTCATTCCGTTTATCCATAGTTAAATAATAGTAAGGGGCTGTGACAAAAGTCTTGTCGCAGCTCCTTTTTTCGAATAAACGGTGTTCTCCTACCAACTCCTCGGTCACAAATCACAATATTCAACAAACATGAGAAACTGTTTTTTGAAATTGCTCCTTGTGACTCGGAGCTGAACGGCAGGCTCACAACCTCTTCCTTAAACGCTGTTCAATCATCTGACCCTCGGCATTAGCTCAACAAACGGCAAAACATGAGGAACTATTTTTCCGTTTGTTTCTCTAATACTCAGGTCAAAACGCTGATTTCACAACCTCTTCCTTAAACGGTGTTCAAAAGCTTGCATCTGCGGTAATAAGCCCAACCAAACGAAAATAGGAGGAGCTATTTTTGTTTGGCCGTTCTTATTACTTGATGTAGGACAGCTTTTTCACAACCTCTCCACTAAACAGTGTTCAATCATCTGACCACTTCTGTCACCTTCTCTTTTAGTATATACACAGATGTAAGCGGTTTATATTGGTGTTCTATGAGAAAGCTAATTTGATTCCATGTAGATCATTGACTTAAATGAAAAAATCAATTATTTTAATAGATAAACTAAATTAGAGGAGTGGTACTAAAAATGTCCAACTGGGAAACAAAGTTCACGAAAAAAGGATTTACTTTTGATGATGTCTTATTGATACCAGCAGAAAGTCACGTGTTACCAAACGAAGTGGATATGAGCGTACAATTAGCTAAAAATATTAAGTTGAATATTCCAATCATCAGTGCAAGTATGGATACCGTTACCGACAGCAAGATGGCCATCGCTATGGCAAGACAAGGCGGATTAGGTGTGATCCATAAAAACATGACAATCAGCCAGCAAGCGGATGAAGTAAGAAAAGTCAAACGTTCTGAAAGTGGCGTCATCATTGATCCGTTCTTCTTAACGCCACAGCATCTTGTAGCAGATGCAGAAGAATTGATGAGCAAATACCGTATCAGTGGTGTGCCAATCGTTGAAACACTTGAAAACAGAAAATTGGTAGGGATCATTACAAACCGTGACATGCGTTTTGTAACAGATTACCACATGCCGATTGCTGATGTGATGACAAAAGACAACTTAGTGACTGCCCCAGTAGGTACCTCTCTAAAAGATGCAGAAAAGATTTTGCAAAAACATAAAATCGAAAAATTACCAATCGTTGATAACGAAGGTCGTTTAAGCGGATTGATCACGATCAAAGATATCGAGAAGGTGATCGAATTTCCAAATGCAGCAAAAGATGAACATGGTCGATTGCTTGTAGCAGCAGCTGTTGGTGTAACAAGCGATACATTCGAGCGTGCGAATGCTTTATTAGAAGCAGGGGTAGATGCAATCATCATCGATACAGCTCATGGACATAGTGCAGGTGTAATCCGAAAAATCCAAGAAATCCGTTCAACTTTTGCAGATGCAACATTGATTGCTGGGAACGTTGCGACGGCTGAAGCGACAAAAGCTTTATATGATGCAGGGGTGGATGTCGTAAAAGTCGGTATCGGACCAGGATCGATTTGTACGACACGTGTGGTAGCCGGTGTAGGTGTACCTCAGCTCACAGCTATCTATGATGCAGCATCAGTTGCTCGTCAATATGGCAAAGCGATTATTGCAGACGGAGGAATCAAGTACTCTGGTGACATCGTCAAAGCATTAGCTGCCGGCGGACATGCAGTTATGTTAGGCAGCATGTTGGCGGGGACAGATGAATCACCAGGTGAATTCGAAATCTTCCAAGGGCGTCGATTCAAAACATACCGAGGTATGGGTTCATTAGGCGCGATGGAAAAAGGTTCAAAAGACCGTTACTTCCAAGGTAGTGTCAATGAAGCAAATAAATTAGTACCAGAAGGAATCGAAGGTCGGGTTGCTTACAAAGGAAGTGTTGCAGACATTATTTTTCAAATGATCGGCGGTTTACGTTCAGGAATGGGTTATGTTGGGGTAGCCAATTTACAGCAATTACGTGATGAAGCGCAATTCATCCAAATGAGCGGCAGCGGATTAAAAGAATCACACCCTCATGATGTACAAATCACGAAAGAAGCACCAAACTATTCAGTTGAATCTTAAAAATACTAAAAAAGAGTGGTGACACAACATGTGTCACCACTCCTTTTTTTGAATAAACAGTGTTCCCTTGCCAACTCCGAATTACAAGTACGACATTCATAAAATATGAAGAGCTGTTTTTTGAAATTGCTCCTTGTGGTTTCGAGTGAAACGGCAGACTCATGACTTCTTTCTTAAACGGTGTTCAAAAGCTTGCATCTGCGGTAATAAGCCCAACCAAACGAAAAATAGGAGGAGCTATTTTTGTTTGGCAGTTCTTATTACTTGATGCAGGACAGCTTTTTCACAACCTCTCCACTAAACGGTGTTCTCCTGCCAACTCCTCGGTCACAAGTCACAATATTCAATAAACATGAGGAGCTGTTTTTTGAAATTGTTCCTTGTGACTCGGAGCTGAACGGCAGGCTCACGACCTCTCGATAAACGGTGTTCAAAAGTCAGTTTCTCGGTATTAAGTCCAATTTATGCAAAAATGTGGAAAGCCATTTTCACAAAATTTTTCTTAATACTCGAAACTAAGCGGCTTTTTCACAACCTCTTTATTTAATAACTTTCAGATTACCCATATAAGGAACGAGCGCTTCTGGAACTGTGACAGAACCATCTTCATTTTGGTAGTTTTCCAAAATGGCAGCTACTGTACGGCCAACCGCAAGTCCTGAACCATTCAAAGTATGAGCATAGTGGATTTTTCCATCATTATCGCGATAACGAATCATGGCGCGGCGTGCTTGGAAATCTTCACAGTTAGAACAAGAACTGATTTCACGATAAGTATCTTGTGCAGGAATCCATACTTCTAAATCATAAGTTTTAGCTGCAGAAAAGCCCATGTCTCCAGTTGATAAGGCCATTACACGATAAGGCAAATGCAGTTTTTTCAAGATATCTTCTGCATCAGCTGTCATTTTTTCCAATTCTTCGTAAGAATGTTCTGCATCCGAGAATTTGACCATTTCTACTTTATTGAATTGGTGAAGACGGATCAGTCCTCGAGTATCCCGACCGGCACTTCCAGCTTCAGAACGAAAAGCAGGACTTAGTGCAGTGAAATAAACAGGTAAATCCGCACCATCTAAAATTTCATCATTATAATAGTTAGTCAATGGGACTTCAGCTGTCGGAATCAATGTTAAATCAGTATTCTCCAATTGGAAAACATCTTCTTTGAATTTTGGAAATTGTCCTGTACCAAACATCGCTTTACTGTTGACGATATAAGGAGTGATCATTTCAGTATAGCCGTGTTCATAAATATGCTGATCAAGCATGAAGTTGTAGACTGCACGTTCTAATCGAGCGCCCAACCCTTTATAATAAACAAAACGGCTACCGGCTACTTTTGCGCCACGTTCAAAGTCTAAAATATCAAGATTTTCTGCAATTTCCCAGTGTGGTTTTGGTTCAAAAGCAAATGTACGTGGTTCGCTCCAACGACGGATTTCTACATTGTCCTCTTCATCTGATCCAACTGGCACAGAATCATGGGGAAGGTTTGGCAAAGTAGTGGCGATTTGTTTCAATTTTTCATCTACTTCAGCAATTTCGGTATCCAATGCCTTGATGTTGCCGCCGACTTCTTTCATTTCAGCGATTTTAGCAGAAGCCTCTTCTTTTGCACGCTTCAATTGAGCGATCTCAGCAGAAACGTCATTTCGATATTTTTTCAATTCTTCACTTTTGACTAGTAATTTGCGGCGGTTTTCATCTAGTTCCATGAATTCAGCTAATGTTTCTTTTTTAACGCCCCGAGTCATTAATTTTTCTTGTACTTCTTCGATATTTTGTCGCATCATTTTTACATCTAACATATGATTTCCTCCTTTTTGAAAATAAAAAAAGACTGATCCATCCCATTATTCTTGGGACGAATCAGTCTGAAATTCGCGGTACCACCCAAGTTCAGCATAAGCTGCACTTGTTGAACACATAACGGCTGTTGAACCGACCTTTCTTATTTCGAAAGGGCACGTAAACGAACTGGAACTTCCAAATTATCCTTTGCTGATTTGCACCTGCCATCAGCTCTCTGAAAAAGAATAAAGTGTACTGGGTTCTGTGTTTTTCATTTATTCTAATAATTGTAATAAGAATAGCGAATATTTCAGCTTTCGTCAATAACTTCCTGTGCATCAATAGGTAATTTTTCATTTTTCTTGATTGGAAGGTGCATGATGAAAGAAGTCCATTGCTTATCTGATTTTGCATAAATGTAGCCACCATGTAAAGCCACAATACTTTGAGCGATTGCTAAACCAAGCCCAGTTCCTCCAGTTGCTTGTGACCGAGATTCTTCTACACGATAAAAGCGGTCGAATAGATTATCGATTGCCTGTTGCGGGATCATTGCTCCATTATTTTTGACCGTTACAACAACTTCTGAACCGACACGTTCTACTTCGATCACGATCTTCGTTGCTCCTTTTCCATATTTCAACGCATTCGTCAAAAGATTATTGAAGACACGTACAAGTTTTTCTGTATCGCCATCCATGATAAGGGAATCTACTTTTGACTGCACAAGTATTTGGATATTTTTTTTAGAAGCTTCCAACTCAAAATCAGCTGCTAACTGTTCGATCAACTGGATCATATCAAAGGCAGAAAAATTTACTGGGACAGCAGGTTGGCGTACCTTAGTGTATTCAAATAAGTCGTCCACTAAAGATTTCATCTGCTTTGCTTTAATATAAGCGGTATGTGTATACTTTAAAAGATCTTCTTCTGAGTGATACTGACCATCTTCTATCAATCCTAGATATCCAATGATAGAAGTAAGAGGGGTACGGATATCGTGACTAACATTTGTGATCAATTCATCTTTTGATTTCTCGATTTTACGTTCGTCTTCAATCGCTGCTACTGTGCTATCTACCAATCCATTGATACTTGTTACAACTCGGCTTAAGTCACCACTAAGTTCAAAAGGGATACGATGATCATAATTTCCATTTGCGATGTAATGAAGTTCACTGATGATATGTCGTAATTGCATTTGGCGATATCTTCGAATCAAACGCCAATACAAAACACCGATATCTAATAGAAAGAAAAAGGGAATAATAAAGTTTCGACCGTTCCAAAATAAATCAGTGTTCAATCGTTCCGCAAAAATATTCTTTGAATCCCAAATCGCATTCGTCAAAGAAGGTGAACTATTGATTACCGAACTGATAACAACCAAAATAGAAACATTTAATAGAAGTAAAAGGATGATCGTGATGATTCCTTCCGCTAACAATTCGCTGATTTCTTTTGAAGTCAAGTTGATCCGACGGCGTTTTTCAGTTGCTCGTTTACTATCTTGCGTCAATTTTATAGCCCACTCCCCAAACGGTTTGAATGACTTTTTCACCACCAGTTGCTTCTTCGATCTTATCTCTTAAATGGCTAACATGAACCATGACAGTTTTAGCAGAGACAATACTTTCTTGTTTCCAAACACGCTCAAAAATTTCATCCGCGCTAAATACTCGATTAGGATGACTAGCAAGCAAGTAGAGGATACCGAATTCCAAAGCTGTTAACTGGATTTCTTTCCCATCGATTGTTTTAACTTCATGAGAGTCTTTATTGATGATTAATGCATTTACTTCTAATACATCAGGCTGATCTGGGGCAATCTGCATTTTTGTACGCCGTAATAAAGACTTTACTCTAGCCATTACTTCTAATGGATTAAACGGTTTGGTTACATAATCATCTGCACCAGCTACCAGTCCTTTGATCTTATCCATATCAGTAGTTTTTGCTGTCAGCATAATGATTGGGATTTGAGATTCTTTTCGCAGCTCTTTCACTACTTGCATCCCGTCCATCTCTGGCATCATGATATCTAAAATAAGTAATTCAATATCAGGGATTGTTCTGATTTTAGATAATGCTTCTTTCCCATCATAAGCCTTTACTGCTTCATAGCCTTCATTGTGAACATAGATACTTAATAATTCAACGATTTCTTTATCATCGTCAGCAATCAAAATTTTCATAAATAAATCCTCCAGAGTCATATTGTTACTATTATTCTAGCAAAAAAAAGCAGAAATAGATAAAAGCAGCACTTTGTTAAGGAAAATTTTAGAAGGTGAGAGATTTGATTCTCATAAATAGGACAAAAACATGAACGTTAAACTGAAAATAAAAGGATTTTTCGTTTTTTAAGGTTATAAAGACGAACAAAAATGAAGCAGTACTAACTAACGATCATATAAGCTGGAAATGTTGATAAATAAGCATTTTCTTATTGACTTTCGTATGTGATGTTGATATATTATTATTTGTTCAAAAGAACACCAATAACTTAAAATAATAAAAAATAAGTTATTGACATGTTGATAATGACATGATAAGATAACTGAGTAGTTAAAAAAGAACAGCTTGCGAAGCTTGATTCTATCGAAAAAAACTTCAAAAAAGTTCTTGACAAATAACAAACGATAAGTTATGATAAATGAGTTGCTGAAAGATTTCGAAAAACGAAATCGAAAAAACTTTTAAAAAAGAGTTGACAATCACTTGTTACTCTGATATGATATAAAAGTTGCTACGGCAGCCAAAAACAAATCGGAGAAACACTTCCGATGAAGTAGACCTTTGAAAACTGAACAAAGTAAGACAAACCAAATGTGTAGGGCGTCTTGATTCAATTCAAGACAACAAACATTTTTAACAAGCAAGCAATATGCTAGCAAACAAATTGAGCTTAACAATCGTAAGATTGTTCGAACTTTTTATGAGAGTTTGATCCTGGCTCAGGACGAACGCTGGCGGCGTGCCTAATACATGCAAGTCGTACGCTTCTTTTTCCACCGGAGCTTGCTCCACCGGAAAAAGAAGAGTGGCGAACGGGTGAGTAACACGTGGGTAACCTGCCCATCAGAAGGGGATAACACTTGGAAACAGGTGCTAATACCGTATAACAATCGAAACCGCATGGTTTTGATTTGAAAGGCGCTTTCGGGTGTCGCTGATGGATGGACCCGCGGTGCATTAGCTAGTTGGTGAGGTAACGGCTCACCAAGGCCACGATGCATAGCCGACCTGAGAGGGTGATCGGCCACATTGGGACTGAGACACGGCCCAAACTCCTACGGGAGGCAGCAGTAGGGAATCTTCGGCAATGGACGAAAGTCTGACCGAGCAACGCCGCGTGAGTGAAGAAGGTTTTCGGATCGTAAAACTCTGTTGTTAGAGAAGAACAAGGATGAGAGTAACTGTTCATCCCTTGACGGTATCTAACCAGAAAGCCACGGCTAACTACGTGCCAGCAGCCGCGGTAATACGTAGGTGGCAAGCGTTGTCCGGATTTATTGGGCGTAAAGCGAGCGCAGGCGGTTTCTTAAGTCTGATGTGAAAGCCCCCGGCTCAACCGGGGAGGGTCATTGGAAACTGGGAGACTTGAGTGCAGAAGAGGAGAGTGGAATTCCATGTGTAGCGGTGAAATGCGTAGATATATGGAGGAACACCAGTGGCGAAGGCGGCTCTCTGGTCTGTAACTGACGCTGAGGCTCGAAAGCGTGGGGAGCAAACAGGATTAGATACCCTGGTAGTCCACGCCGTAAACGATGAGTGCTAAGTGTTGGAGGGTTTCCGCCCTTCAGTGCTGCAGCTAACGCATTAAGCACTCCGCCTGGGGAGTACGACCGCAAGGTTGAAACTCAAAGGAATTGACGGGGGCCCGCACAAGCGGTGGAGCATGTGGTTTAATTCGAAGCAACGCGAAGAACCTTACCAGGTCTTGACATCCTTTGACCACTCTAGAGATAGAGCTTCCCCTTCGGGGGCAAAGTGACAGGTGGTGCATGGTTGTCGTCAGCTCGTGTCGTGAGATGTTGGGTTAAGTCCCGCAACGAGCGCAACCCTTATTGTTAGTTGCCATCATTTAGTTGGGCACTCTAGCAAGACTGCCGGTGACAAACCGGAGGAAGGTGGGGATGACGTCAAATCATCATGCCCCTTATGACCTGGGCTACACACGTGCTACAATGGGAAGTACAACGAGTTGCGAAGTCGCGAGGCTAAGCTAATCTCTTAAAGCTTCTCTCAGTTCGGATTGCAGGCTGCAACTCGCCTGCATGAAGCCGGAATCGCTAGTAATCGCGGATCAGCACGCCGCGGTGAATACGTTCCCGGGCCTTGTACACACCGCCCGTCACACCACGAGAGTTTGTAACACCCGAAGTCGGTGAGGTAACCTTTTTGGAGCCAGCCGCCTAAGGTGGGATAGATGATTGGGGTGAAGTCGTAACAAGGTAGCCGTATCGGAAGGTGCGGCTGGATCACCTCCTTTCTAAGGAATATTACGGAGACTACACAATTTGTTTTTACTTTGTTCAGTTTTGAGAGGTTTACTCTCAAACACTTTTGTTCATTGAAAACTGGATATTTGAAGTAAATGTAAGTAATACAAACCGAGAACACCGCGTTGAATGAGTTTTTTAATAAGTTCAATTGCTTATTTTCTTGATCTAACTTCTATCGCTAGAAGAAGGATCAAAACCCAACCGCAAGGTTGATAAGGTTAAGTGAATAAGGGCGCACGGTGGATGCCTTGGCACTAGGAGCCGATGAAGGACGGGACTAACACCGATATGCTTTGGGGAGCTGTACGTAAGCTATGATCCAGAGATTTCCGAATGGGGGAACCCAGCATCTTTAATAGGATGTTACGATTGTGTGAATACATAGCACATTCGAGGTAGACGCAGAGAACTGAAACATCTAAGTACCTGCAGGAAGAGAAAGAAAATTCGATTCCCTGAGTAGCGGCGAGCGAAACGGGAAAAGCCCAAACCAACAAGCTTGCTTGTTGGGGTTGTAGGACTCCAATATGGTAGTTCTTTCAGATAGTCGAATGACTTGGAAAAGTCAGTCAAAGAGGGTAAAAACCCCGTAGACGAAATGTGGAAGACACCTAGGAGGATCCTGAGTACGGCGGAACACGAGAAATTCCGTCGGAATCCGGGAGGACCATCTCCCAAGGCTAAATACTCCCTAGTGACCGATAGTGAACCAGTACCGTGAGGGAAAGGTGAAAAGCACCCCGGAAGGGGAGTGAAATAGAACCTGAAACCGTGTGCCTACAACAAGTCAAAGCCCGTTAATGGGTGATGGCGTGCCTTTTGTAGAATGAACCGGCGAGTTACGATTGCATGCGAGGTTAAGTTGAAGAGACGGAGCCGCAGCGAAAGCGAGTCTGAATAGGGCGTTTGAGTATGTAGTCGTAGACCCGAAACCATGTGATCTACCCATGTCCAGGTTGAAGGTGCGGTAAAACGCACTGGAGGACCGAACCCACGTACGTTGAAAAGTGCGGGGATGAGGTGTGGGTAGCGGAGAAATTCCAAACGAACTTGGAGATAGCTGGTTCTCTCCGAAATAGCTTTAGGGCTAGCCTCGGAATTGAGAATGATGGAGGTAGAGCACTGTTTGGACTAGGGGCCCATCTCGGGTTACCGAATTCAGATAAACTCCGAATGCCATTCATTCATATCCGGGAGT
>NZ_JBIOLR010000001.1:2635000-2880000 GCF_051710965.1 Enterococcus sp. DIV1283b | reverse complement strand
AAATAGCTCAGTGGTAGAGCACCACCTTGCCAAGGTGGGGGTCGCGGGTTCGAACCCCGTTTTCCGCTTTGCCAAAGCAATCGCGCCGGGGTGGCGGAACTGGCAGACGCACAGGACTTAAAATCCTGCGGTGAGTGATCACCGTACCGGTTCGATTCCGGTCCTCGGCATTTCAAATATGCGCCCATAGCTCAACTGGATAGAGTGTTTGACTACGGATCAAAAGGTTAGGGGTTCGACTCCTCTTGGGCGCGTAGTCTTTTTTATTTTTTTAACGGGAAGTAGCTCAGCTTGGTAGAGCACTTGGTTTGGGACCAAGGGGTCGCAGGTTCGAATCCTGTCTTCCCGATTTTTTTTATCTTGCTTTTTGTTTTCAAATGATTTATAATTTTTTTAAATTGAATATGCGCCCATAGCTCAACTGGATAGAGTGTTTGACTACGGATCAAAAGGTTAGGGGTTCGACTCCTCTTGGGCGCGTCGATACGGAATAGTATATTCCGTATTTTTTTTTGTTGATTCTAAAGGATTTATTTAACAAAAAGCGTTCTTCTTTCTTTCTATTACCAAATTCGTTATAATTAAGGTCAATATTAGTCAAAGGGAATGAATAAGATGGCACATCAGAATACCTCGGATTTAATTGAATCATATATAAAGAAAATTCTGGAAAATAGTGAAATGATCGAGATTCGAAGGATTGAAATGGCAGACCTCTTTAACTGTGTTCCTTCACAAATCAACTATGTGATTAATACCCGTTTTACCATCCAACGCGGTTATTTAGTAGAGAGCAAACGCGGGGGTGGCGGTTATATACGAATTGCGAAAGTAAGAATTTCAGATAAAAAACAGTTACTTGAGCAGATAAATCAGTTGTTTGATGATACAATCAGTGAGAAAAATGCTTTTGCTATTATTCAAAAACTTTATGAAGACCAAATAATTACAAAAAAAGAAGGAAACTTGATGTTAAGTGCAATTGCAAAAAACACATTGAATTTCAATGAATTTGAAGATCATACACGTGCTCGGATTCTCCGAGCATTTCTGGAACGTTTAAGTTATGAAGATGGGAAGTGAGATTAGATGGAAGAACTTTTTACTGAAAGAGCCCAAGCGGTATTAGAAATTGCACAAGAAGAAGCAAAACGATTGAAACATCAATCAGTTAGTTCAGAGCATGTTTTACTAGCATTAGTAGTTGAACAAAATGGAATTGCTGGAAAAGTATTACGTGAAATGGATTTGAATGAGACAGAAATTTATGAAGAAATTGAACATCTGATTGGTTATGGCGGTATCCGTTCTTACCCTAAAGGAGTCTTTCTTCCATATTCTCCAAGAATGAAACAAGTTTTTGCTTTAGCTAGCAGCGAAGTAAAGAAAACGGGTTCTCAAAAAGTTGGAACAGAACATATTTTGATGAGCTTATTAAAAGATGAAAGTATCATGGCTACTCGAATCATGATCAACTTAGGTATCAGCCTTTCAAAAGCCCGACAAGTTCTGAAACAAAAAATGGGACTAGCTGGTGATTCGGGTGGAAAGGGAATGAATCGTCGTAGAAATATACAAGATAAACGGCAAACACCGCAAGGAACACCTACACTGGATTCATTAGCACGTGATTTGACGAAATTAGCAAAAGAAAACAAGTTGGACCCAGTTGTTGGTCGTTCTAGAGAAGTCAAACGGCTTATTCAGATTCTTAGCCGATGGACAAAGAACAACCCTGTACTGGTGGGCGAACCTGGTGTAGGTAAAACAGCCATTGCTGAAGGACTAGCGCAAAAAATCATTTTAGGAGAAGTACCAGAAGACATGCAAGAAAAGCGCCTGATGATGCTTGATATGGGATCTTTGGTTGCTGGTACGAAATATCGCGGTGAATTTGAAGATCGAATGAAAAAAGTCATCGACGAAATCTATAATGATGGTCAAGTAATCTTATTCATTGATGAATTGCATACCTTGATTGGTGCAGGTGGAGCAGAAGGAGCAATTGATGCTTCGAATATCTTGAAACCGGCGTTAGCTCGAGGAGAATTACAAACGATCGGAGCAACGACCCTAGATGAATATCAAAAATATATCGAAAAAGATTCTGCATTAGAGCGACGTTTTGCACGAATTCAAGTAGATGAACCAACTCCTGAAGAAGCGGAAGAGATTCTTCAAGGATTACGTTCAAGATATGAAGAGCACCACGGGGTAGAGATTACAGATGAAGCTGTGCGGGCAGCAGTGAATCTTTCTGTTCGTTATATCACTTCTCGTCAACTACCTGATAAAGCTATTGATTTGATTGATGAATCAGCAGCGAAAGTCCGTTTGGATCAAACCGATCACTTAACAAAATCAACTGTAATCAAATTAGAAATTGATGAATTAGTACAAGAAAAAGAAGCAGCAATCCAAAAACAAGACTTTGAAAATGCTGCGCAATTACGTAGACAAGAAAAAGCACTACGTAAAAAGCTACAAAAAGTTTCTGCAATCGAAGCAAAACAGGAACAAGGATATTCTGATCGTGTAACAGAAGAAGATGTTGCTACAGTTGTATCGGAGTGGACTGGTGTCCCTCTAAAGCAGTTGGAGAAAAAAGAAAGTGAACGTTTGTTAGAATTGGAAGGTCTTCTGCATGAACGTGTGGTTGGTCAAGATGAGGCTGTCAAAGCAGTTTCACGCGCCATCCGTCGTGCACGAAGCGGCTTGAAAGATCCTAACCGTCCAATTGGGTCATTTATGTTCCTCGGACCAACTGGTGTCGGAAAAACAGAATTGGCCAAAGCACTTTCAGAAGTCATGTTTGGAAGCGAAGATGCCCTGATCCGTGTTGATATGTCAGAATTTATGGAAAAATACAGTACAAGCCGATTAATCGGATCTCCTCCAGGATACGTAGGGTATGATGAAGGTGGACAGTTGACAGAAAAAATTCGTCAAAAACCATATTCAGTGATTCTCTTAGACGAAGTGGAGAAAGCACATCCAGATGTTTTCAATTTACTTCTGCAAGTATTGGATGATGGTCATTTAACAGATTCTAAAGGTAGAAAAGTGGACTTTAGAAATACGATCATGATTATGACTTCAAATATCGGAGCGACACAAATTCGAGAAGAAAAAAATGTCGGATTTAATGTCCAAGATGTCACGAAAGATCACAAAGCCATGCAAAAACGTATCTTAGAAGAGTTAAAGAAAGCTTTCCGACCTGAATTCTTGAATCGAATTGATGAGACTGTCGTCTTCCACTCATTGAGTAAAGATGAAATCCATACCATCGTCCAAATTATGAGTAAAGCGATTATCAAACGATTGAAAGAACAAGATATTCAAGTGAAAATCACCCCATCTGCAATCGATGTGATCGGGAAAGCCGGATTTGATCCTGAATATGGTGCACGTCCAATCCGTCGCGCACTTCAAAAAGAAATTGAAGATCGATTGAGCGAGGCGTTGCTTGGCGGAGAGATTCGTTTAGGTGACCACGTAACAGTAGGTGCTTCAAAAGGAAAAATCACATTGAATGTTCGCGGGCCTAAAAAAGAAACAGTAGGTTCCTTATAGGTACTTGGTCTATGTAGCTGAATTTTTATAATAGTAAGACTTGATTAAGAGGTTGTGACAAGATTTTTGTCACAATCTCTTTTTATATTTGGACAGAATATACCGAACTTTATTTTGACTTTTTGTGAAATAATTTTCAAAAATCCGACTTTAAATAGAAGAAGTATTGGAAAGTTTTTAGAGCTATGCTACTATTATGAAGTTGTAGGAGGAGGAAATTATGATCGAACTCATAACCACAGTAGAGACTATCAAACAAGCAGAACAGTTGCTTGCTGCAGGTGCAGACACACTATATTTCGGTGAAGAGCAATTTGGATTGCGTCTGCCTGCTTCGTTCACACGAGAAGAACAGCGACAATTAGTAGAATTAGCACACAAGCATGGTAAAAAAGCAAATATTGCTGTAAATGGGATCATCCATCCTGAGAAAATGAAAAATGTACCTGAATATTTGGCTTTTTTAAAAGAAATAAATGTAGATGTGATCACAGTTGGTGATACAGGTATCATTTATACGATGAAAAAAAATCCTGAATTGCGTATACCGTATATTTATGATGCTGAAACATTAGTAACGAGTGCACGTCAAATCAATTTCTGGGCGAAAAAAGGCGCAGTTGGCGCAGTACTTGCTCGTGAAGTTCCTTTTGAAGAGATGAAGGCGATGGAAGAAAAACTCGACATTCCTGTAGAAATCCTTGTGTATGGTGCTACATGCATCCATCAGTCCAAACGTCCACTGCTACAGAATTACTATAACTATACGAAGCAAGACGAACAAAAAGATCGTGAAAGAGGTCTTTTTATCTCGGAACCTAAAAAAGAAGAGACACATTATTCTATTTATGAAGATAGTCATGGCACACATATTTTTGCCAGTAATGATCTAAATCTTTCGAATGAATTGAATGAACTTTATCAGCATCATTACCGTACATGGAAATTGGACGGGTTATTTACTCCAGGCGAAAATTTCGTGAATATCACTCAACTATTCGCCGAAGCCAAAAAACAAATTTTAGAAGGTAGCTGGAATCAAGAAAAAGCAGAAAAATTGACGAGCGAAATCAACAAATTGCATCCTGAAAACCGTGAATTAGATACAGGATTCTTTTATATTGATCCTTCTGCTATCAAATAAGGAGTATGATGAATGAAATGACAGTAAAAAGAAAATTGAAACGTCCAGAAGTCTTAGCGCCAGCAGGAACACTGGAAAAGTTAAAAACAGCGATCCATTATGGAGCAGATGCAGTATATATTGGTGGAAATGCGTATGGTTTAAGAAGCCGTGCAGGTAATTTTACTTATGAAGAAATGGCTGAAGGGGTTGCTTTTGCAAAAGAACACGATGCAAAAGTGTACGTTGCTGCTAATATGGTCACCCATGAAGGAAATGAAGAAGGCGCTGGGGAATTTTTCCGCAGTCTGCGCGATGTCGGTATTTCTGCAGTGATCGTTTCTGATCCAGCTTTGATCGAAATTTGCGCGACAGAAGCTCCAGGTCTGCCGATCCATTTATCCACTCAAGCTTCAGCAACCAATTTTGAGACATTGGAATTCTGGAAAGAGGAAGGGTTGGAACGTGTCGTTTTAGCTCGTGAAGTTTCAATGGAGGAAGTGGCAGAGATCCGTAAAAATACGGATATCGAAATCGAAGCATTTATTCATGGTGCCATGTGTATCTCTTATTCTGGTCGCTGCACATTGTCCAACCATATGTCAATGCGGGACGCGAATCGTGGAGGATGCTCTCAATCTTGTCGCTGGAAATATGGATTGTTTGATATGCCTTTTGGTCAAGAACGGAATAGTTTGACTGATACAGGAGAAATTGAAGAAGAATTCTCGATGAGTGCAGTTGATATGTCAATGATCGAGCATATTCCAGAATTGATTGAAAACGGCGTAGACAGCTTCAAGATCGAAGGAAGAATGAAATCGATCCATTATGTATCTACAGTGGCAAACGTCTATAAAGCAGCTGTAGACAGCTATATGGAAGATCCTGAAAACTATGTCTGCAAACAAGAATGGATCGACGAGTTATGGAAAGTGGCACAACGAGAGTTAGCTACAGGCTTTTATTACAATACACCAACTGAAAATGAGCAATTATTCGGAGAACGTCGTAAAATCCCAGTATATAAATTTGTCGGTGAAGTATTATCTTATGATGAGGCAACACAGATTGCTACGATACGTCAGAGAAACTTATTCTCTGTAGGGGATGAAATCGAATTTTATGGTCCAGGGTTCAGTCATTTCAGTCAAACAGTCGAAATCATGCATAATGAAGAAGGGGAATCCATTGACCGAGCACCAAATCCAATGATGGTTTTGACCATGCCAGTCGCACAACCAGTGAAACCTGGAGATATGATCCGGAAACGTAAATAAAGAAAAGCTGATACAGTCCTGTTTCAAGCATCTCCGCATACAAAATCCAAGAAAAGTGTTACACTTGTTTTCTGTAGAAAAAGGATCGTTAAATAAATGCTTTGATTGATCTCTTCAATAAGGAGGAACAAAATGCAAATATATGATTACATCGTAATTGGTGGCGGCTCTGGCGGTATTGCTTCAGCAAACAGAGCAGGGATGCATGGCGCAAACGTTTTGCTGATTGAAGCAAATGAATTAGGCGGAACCTGTGTCAATGTCGGTTGTGTACCTAAAAAAGTCATGTGGCAAGCAAGTACGATTTTGGAAACAATTGAACGTGATGCTCCAAGTTACGGCATCCAAGCAGATTTAAAAAGTGTCGATTTCGCCGGTCTAGTAGAAAGACGAGAAAAATATATTGATTTTCTACACGGTGCTTACCAAAGAGGATTAGATAGCAATCATGTCGAGGCTATAAAAGGGTATGCTACTTTTATCGATAGTCAAACGATCGAAGTAAACGGTGAAACTTATCATGCGCCTAAAATCTTGATTGCGACTGGAGGCCGTGCAAGCAAGATGAGCATTCCTGGTGGCGAGTACGCCATTGATTCAAATGGATTTTTTGAATTAAGGGAATTACCTAAGAGAGCAATCGTTTTAGGTGCTGGATACATCGCAGCTGAACTTTCAGGTGTATTTCGTGGTTTAGGTAGTGAAGTCATGTGGGCATACCGAAAAGAACGTCCACTTAGAACGTTTGATAAAATGCTTTCGGACAATCTGATCCAAATGTACCAAGAAGCTGGAATCAAGACTTACCCACATCATATTGCCAAAGAAATCACTAAAAATAATGACGAATACACGGTGTTATTTGAAAATGGTGAAACCTTAACTGGTGATTGTGTGCTTTTTGCAGGCGGTCGTGTGCCGAATACTGAAAATTTAGGTCTGGAAAATACAAATGTCGAATTGGACGAAAAAGGATTTATCAAAGTAGATAAATACCAAAACACAACGGATGAACATATTTTTGCGGTTGGTGATGTGATCGGTAAATTAGACTTGACTCCTGTTGCAATCGCAGCTGGCCGACGTTTGTCGGAACGTTTGTTTAATGGGAAGAAAGATTCTTATCTGGACTATAATCTTGTTCCGACAGTTGTCTTTACGCATCCACCAATTGCAACGATTGGATTGACAGAAGAAGAAGCATTGGAAAAATACGGAGAAAATGACCTGAAAGTTTATCGTTCACGCTTTACTCCAATGTACTTTGCTTTGAATGATTATCGCCAAAAATGCGAAATGAAATTGATTTGCGTCGGAAAAGAAGAAAAAATTGTCGGCTTGCATGCTATTGGTGTAGGTGTCGATGAAATGCTACAAGGTTTTGCTGTGGCTATCAAGATGGGCGCAACTAAAGAAGACTTTGATAATACAGTAGCCATCCATCCAACAGGGGCGGAAGAATTCGTAACGATGCGATAATTTAATACTAGCAGTTCCAGCAGCTTTTTATTGAATAAACCAATGTAAAACCAGAAAATCAGTATACTGATTTTCTGGTTTTTTGTTTTTTAACTATTTATGTAAGATTGCTTCGATATTTTCCCAAAACGAATAAGTAGGGAAGTTGGATATTTTGATTATCTTCGTATTCAGCTGATTCCTATCTAAAGGAAAGTCAGTCAAAACCAAATCATATTGATTGATCAACCGATAGTTCAAACAAAAAAAGCTATCCTGATATTCTTTTATTTCTTTTATCTCAGGAAATTTTTTAGTTAACAATTCCTTATATAAGAAACAAACTTTCGGTTCTTGAGAAGAAAGGATCATGACTGTATATGTCTTTTTTTTTGGAATGATTCGATCAATAAGAGCTGGAGACAGCAAAACCAGTTCTTCCAGCAATTCTTCATATAATAAACGATTGGTTAGAATAAACGAATAATTTTCTTCCGCTAATGCTTGTTCATAAAAAGAAAGAATGAGTGGGTCCGATTTCAAGACGATCACAAAGAACCGTTTAAAGGAATTGGTTAGAAAAGGTAAAAACTCCTTCTTGAAAGAAATCAAATGATACAAGTAATTTAATTGCTGATCAGATAACACCGTATCAGTAGATAAAGAACGATAGAAATTTTGTGACAAGTTTCTTAATTTTTTGATTTCATGAGCTGGTGCCTTTACAGAAGCAAAATGGGTCATCTGACTGATTGGACGCAAAAGTTCACTAGCTGTTTCTTTAGTCAAATAGAAATGATAATTTTTCTCCATAACGGAGCAAAATGTAATGTTATTTTTCGTTCGCTCAAAAAATAAATCAATATCCATTTCGAGAGGTTGGCGTTTCAACTGATCGGATAATCTATGTTTCTTTCCGATCCGGATAATAGAAATCAAAAAATAATAAATCAAAAAAAGCTGTTTGTGGACAGATAGTTTGTTTAATGGCGGATAAAGTTTCATGTATCGTTTGATAGCTGCAGACAATATTTGGTAATGAGGAAGTTGATCCGGTGTATAGATCTCCTCAAATAAACTGCAGTAGAAAAAACGTATTTGTCTCTCCTCACCTTGAATATGTACATATGGAGTAGTGTGGATTCTAAAAAGAAATCCTCGTTTTTGAAAGGATTCATTCAGAAACATAATGATTCTGCGAATACTTGCTGTACTTAGAAATAACTGATCAGCTAGTTTAGCAATACAAGGTTCTTGCATCAAAATGATTTTCAACACTTGTATATGGCTTGAATGTTTTAAGATAGTACTCGTGATGCTTTCTAAATTATATTCACAAGGTAATCTCAAAGAAACTTTCTGATGCTCGTCGATATGAATAGATGCCGGAGAATGAACAAAATTAAATGCGGCAATATCAGATAAGAGTGTTTTTTTTGTTACAGCAATTTTCTTCTCTAAGTCTTCTAAATAAAATGAATCCATACTCAAAAGCATGGCTAATCTTAACTGTCTTTCTGATAATTTTTCAAGCATAGTTATATCTTCTGTCATATTTCCATCTGCGTTTTTTAAGAAATAATAGATAAAACGCTCCTTCACTTCCTTTCTTTTCGGTCGTTCTTAACCATTATCCCACGTTATAGAGAAAATTGATTCGTTTGTATGTTTGTTCAACAATTTTAAGCAACAGGCAGAATAAACAGCAAAAACAGAATGCCTTGACCTCATATTTTTGTTAATTAAAATAACGTAATAACGATAAAATAAATAGTTTTATCTTTTTTGTTTTAGTTATTTTTAATTATGTATTTATAAAACCTTTTTGTACTCTCTATATTTACAGTAAAAAAATAAAATATAAATAAAAAGCTTAGATAGAAATATCATGCTTATGTCTTTTAGATTATTGTTATTTATAATAGCAAATATAACTACTGAATGAAAATTAAACCAACTATACTTTTAATTATTTTATATAAAATTGTTTTTTTATTTATATCTTCGAGGGTTGAAAATGATATTTCAAGGGAGTTGCTCTTCATTCGATTTTTTGTTTCCGAAAACAAAAGATCGTTTTCTTTTATTTTTTTGATACATATTCCTTTAGATATAGTTATTTATACTGTTTATCCAAAAATAATAATTATAACATACAAAAACAGTTTTTAAGAAACAGGTTTTCCAAAATAGAAAAAAAATAATACTAAATTCTAGCGTAAATAACTGTAGGATAGATTTAATAGCAAACTAGAAAAGGGGAAGTAAAAAATGGTAGGATTTTTGGAAAAGCAACTAGAGAGACAAATCATGCTGATCTGCTTGTTAAGCATGGATCTGGCTGAGATCAACGACCTTGCGGAAGAGCTAAAAGTGACGGATAAAACAATTATTGCAGATATTGATAATTTTAATTCTTCTTGTTTTCCTGCGTACATCGAGGTCAATCAGTATAAAGAAGTAACGTTGAAAATACCCAGTAACCTCAATTTAGATGATATTTTTATCAAGATCCTAAATAATTCTATCTATATAGAAGTCTTAAAATACATTCTGATTTCAGAACCGTCTTTAACTGAGATTTCAGCTAAATTATTTTTGAGTAAGACAAGTGTCAGGAGAATCATTACCAAAATAAATACGTACTTTTCAAAAGAAAGATTAGATATACAAATCATCTTAACCACCAGACTACAAATCATCGGTGATGAAATCTATATTCGCAAATTTTTCTCAAGTATGTTCAAAGAAATCTGCAAAGAAAAAGATCTTCCTTATTTTGAAATGATTTATAAAATGTTGAAACGCTGTTTGATCAAGCAAGGACGGGATGCTAGCTCTTCTAAAATCATTTATACAGTTTATTATATTTTTACTTCGATTATTCGAATCGGGAACGACCATCTGATTCCCAAAGAGGAACTGGCAGATCGACCAGCTGTCGTTGACTCAATTATGGAAACAATCAAGAGCGATACCGTCTTCTGCACGCTTATCAATCAAAATTATAAATTTGTGATCAGTAGAGAAAATATAGAAAATATTTTGAGCCCATATCTCAGTCTGCTGTTTACCAATCCAGCTGAAACAGATGAGTATATGCTCAGAAGAGTAGAACTGTTTCTTAAACATTTCTATTATCTTTCCAATATCAATGAAACGGTCACAAATGAAAAGGTTTTGCATTTCACCAGTTTTATTACCTTTTATAAAGAATTGACTTTTTTCAAAGTCAGCTATGCAGATATCTTTTATAAGAAAATCCTGAAGAAAAAAGTCCAGATATGGGAAGCTTATCAAAGTGCATTGATCATCTCTAACTTATCCTCTGTACGGAAAAATGAACTTTTGTTAAAAGAATTACTGTTGGAGCTGATTGTCTCTTCGAATGAATTATTGCATCGAGTGGAGCCAAAACTAAAAGAACGGTCTATTTTGTTATTAAGTTCACAAGAGATGGGACTTCCTATTTTATATAAGAACTTGATTTTGAATAAGTACCCTTCTTTTAAGAAAGTCGATATTTATGAAAAAGATGTTTTTTCTTTAGACTATACACTGATCAACCAATATGACCTCGTGTTGACCGATGTAAATTTGAATTTGAATCGCATATCTTCCGCCATTCTGAAAATTTCTAAAGTACCAACGGATGCTTTCTGGCATAATTTGGAAACGTTTCTTCATTCTACTTGAGAAAAGAGTTGCCAATAAATTATTATTTCGGAAAAAATAGGTGTGGTATAGACAATTTTCAGCGTTAAGATAAAAACAAAAACACTGGAGGAACGAAAATGAAAGAGTTAATCGGTTTATTTTGTATTTTATCCTTTACGTTCAGAATATTGGCCTCAATGATCAAAGGATTGTATTACGTGGCAAGAACCCTTGTTTTATTACCAGTCGCAGGATACAAGTGTTACAAAGAATGCAAAGCCAACAAAAGAGAGAGCAATCTTTCAGATATTTCATCTACATCATCAAGGGAAAGCAATAGACAGTATGGGACTATTGCCAATCGGGTATCAGGTGCTTTTAAGGATGCAGACAGGACAAATGAGTCAAGGAAAATAAAAGTACCTTTACAAGATCTAGCACATTCTAGCCGTAACAGTATATAGAGTAAAAATCTGAGAGGAAGTAAAAAAGATGCTTACACCAATCAATCAAAAGTTATTTGAACTTCTGGAATATGACGTAAAAGACAAAAGATTTACAAAAGATCTGTCTATTATCGACAAAGAACAACGAAGTAAGACCACTAAGATCGATATTGATATCGATGGGTTGAACGAATCCCTTTCAATAGCAATTAACAAAAAGATCGAAACTCTAACGGAAGAAAAAAAGTTATATGGTTATCTTTCAGAGGAAAAGAAACTTCAAAGCATCATCAATAAGATAAATAAAAAGCCATTCGTTGAGTTGGAGCAGGAAAGAAAAACATTCGAGGAAAAGCTTGAAAAAGTCACTGGTCATCAAGAAAAGATCAAACAAGAAAAAGGCACGGTTGTTTATCCATCCGACCAAACGTTTAACACCGAAACCTATCAAAATGAGAAGCTGATTTTGTCTCGAATAAATGTGGCAGAAAACAATCGTCTGATCGGCAACATAAATAATTCTATCCTAGCAGCTGAAACAAGAGTAAACGTACTAAGAGAGGAATCTAGGCAACTGAAAAAACATTTGTCTAGAGATTTAGAGAAAAAAGAACAAGAAATCACAAAACTTGAATCCACTTTACCTCCAGCTCCTGAAGATAAAGAGCGAAGAAAAAGTTGGGAAGAAAAAGAGGTAGTTATACACTACAAAGAATTATTAGCAGAAAAAACAGTAATTGAATCACAAATCAAAACCATTGATGCTGCAACTTTACGAACTGTTCCTACTGCACAAGTAGAATTCTCCAAAGATCTGCCAAAAAAGGAAGATATCCCAAAAGAGCAGCCTAGCCAAATAGTCAAAGAAAGTGTACCTTTGCATCGAGCTGATAGTGAAAAGGTACAGCCGAGTATTCCAGTACCACCACCTATGCCAAGTAAAGAATTATGGCAGAGACAAGAAACACAAAAGTCAGAGAAAGCACCTCATCCTATTGAGCCGAACGTTATCATCCAAGAGCAACCTAGCCAAAAACGGGAAAATGGACCTCGTCCAAGAGCTGCTAGCGATCCTGGAGAGTCCCGGACAGACGTACCAGATAGTGGTAAAAAGACGCAAGATACACCTGAAAGAGACAAGAAAGAGGAGCCGGATAAATCAACTAAAGATGCTTTACATACAGCAATCGGCGAAAATTTAAAAGCTAGACAAGAACTGCTCCAAGTGACGATTGAAAAACAAAGAGAAATAATTGGTATCATTCCTAAAAAAGCGAAACATTTACCAGAATTAAATGCGATAGATAAGAAGATCCAAGAAAATGAAACCGAACTCGCAAAGCTGAAGACCCAGTTAGATAACCCTAAAACGTGGAATCCCGAAATGATCCAACTGCCAAAGGGGCAATCAGCTACTGTTGAAAATATCAAAGCAGATACTGACAAGATCAAAACAGATATCGAAAAGATCAAAAGCATGGATATCAAAGATTTAAAAAAAGAACTATTCCCACATTCTAAAAAAATGCGTTGGCTCCGCCGAGCGTTGCATCTATGGCCTTTGGCGGCATACCCTTTATTTGTAAGTTGGGCAGTGATGATTTTACCAGCTCTGACGGTTAGTCTCTATGCGGCACCAGTTGCGATTACTGCTTTTTCTTTCTTTTGTGCCAGTTATTATGTCCCTAAATTGATCAATTATGCGAGGAAAAAAATAGCCAATCGACGCGAAGCTCAGAAAGATAAAGAAGAACTAAATAAAGGACTGACAAAAGAAAAAGAGCAGCCAGAAGCAACGAAAGAAGTAACAAAAGAAGCAGTCAAAGAAACAGAAAAAGAAGCAAAGAAAACAGATATAACGACAAATGAAAAAGGCAAAGAAACGCTTAAAGGAGAAAAAACGGCAGAACCAAGTCTGGAACCTTCCACAAAAAAAGATTGGAAAGCCAAAACGAAAGATTTCTTGAAGAACAATTGGAAGACACTCGCGATCATAGTAGGCGGAAGTACGTTGATTGCATTAGCTTCTGTATTCCTCATGCCAATCATCGCACCTGGACTAGTTGGGGCCGGTATATTTACCCTTGGAACTGTAGCGTTGATGGGGGCTTCTGTGGGTATCGGGGCGCAACTGATCGACAAATTTGGATTGAAAAAAGTAGAAAATCATTTGAATAAGAGAGAAGAGAAAAACTTTGATCAAAAATTAGAAAAAGCACTTCATTCATTTGACCTCTCGAATCAAAAAGAAGAGAAAGCGAAAGAGGTACAAGAGACAACAAAAGACTCAAAAGTGCAAGAAACAAAAGAACAAGGCATCTCGTCAGATATTTCTCGAACAAGCCCAGTAGTTTCTCAGGATGCTTTAGGTGCCAAAAGAAGCTCAATAAGTTCTCTTGGATCCATAGACTACAACTTGTTTGCATACTCAAAAGATAACCAACAAGTGAAAGCAGAGATCCACGCAGAGCCAAATAGGAAAGCGTCACTCGAACAAGAAAAGGCATCTAACAAAGTAGTTCCTATAAACCAAAAGTGGTCAGAAAATAATCGAAATGCGCCTTCTCAAATTTCGTCAGTAACAGGGCCACGTCAAATTCAAGATTTAAAACAAGATGCAGTTGTTCGGGCAGGTAATCAAAACGGAAAAGATGATAGCAATAGAAACAGCCCAGCACGTACCAGAAGCAATAGTCAACCAACTCCAAAAAAGGAGCAGATAGTCCATTAAATGAAACAGAAGAAAAAACGAAAAGGAGACTCATGTGAAAAATTCACGCTTTATAATTTTTAGCCTCCATCTATTGGTCTTTAGCATACTTTTTTATTTTGGAAATCGGATCGTCTTTCTGTTCTTAAGTGAAGGATTTGCTTCATTGGAGCTAGCAGATAGGATCATGGAAGCAATCAATCAGAGCTTTGCAGAAATAGCGGAATTCACCATCCATATCGAATTCGAACAAATGTCGTTGCTGTCAGGTTTTGTGTTTGGGATTGCTTATATATTGCTTGTCTTATATAAGACATTTGATAGTAAAAATACCAGACCAAACGAAGAATACGGAAGTGCGCGATGGGGAAAGCCTGGAGACATCAGACCATTTATTGATAAAAAGAAAGACTTCAATATCTTATTGACGAAAACAGAAAGTCTGTCTTTATCTGGTCGAATGAAGATTACAAAAAGAGACAACTTCAACCGTAATAAAAATATCGTCGTGGTAGGAGGAGCCGGAAGTGGTAAAACGCGGTTCTTTGTAAAACCTAATCTGATGCAGATGCATTCTTCCTATGTTGTCAGTGACTCCAAAGGATTGTTGTTGATGGAGACAGGAAAAATGTTTGAAGAAGCGGGGTATAAGATCAAGATTTTTGATTTGATCAACCGGAAAGCAACCGACTACTATAATCCTTTCAAATATCTCAGAAATGAAGATGATATCTTAAAGATCATCAACAACTTGATCAAGAATACAACTGATCCGGATAAAAAAGGTGGAGATGGATTCTGGGAAAAAGCAGAGACTGCTTTGCTGATGGCCATTTTTAGTTATCTGATCCAAGAGGTCGTGGAGGAAGATCGTACATTAGGAAGTGTGATCGAATTAGTCCGATTAGCTGATATTGATGAAGACGTACCAAACTTTGTCAGTCCATTAGATGTTTTATTCCAAGAATTAGAAGAAAAGGACCCGCAGAATTTTGCTGTTGCACAATACAAAATCTTTAAATTATCAGCAGGAAAAACAACGAAAAGTATTTTAGTCAGCTTGGGGGTTCGTCTGGCACCATTTGACATACCGAGTGTCAGACAGCTTGTTTCCAAAGACACATTAGCATTGGATACGATCGGAGATCAGAAAACTATCTTGTATATCTTATTACCAGATACAGACACGAGTTTCAACTTTCTGGCTAGCATGATGTACCAGCAGTTATTTGACATGCTGGTTTACAAAGCAGACAACGAATACAAAGGACGGCTGCCTGTTCACGTACGCTGTATTCTTGATGAATTTGCCAATATCGGTCAGATCCCAGATTTTGAAAAAGTGATATCTGTTGTCCGAAGTCGGGAGATCTCGACAAGTGTGATCCTGCAAAATATCAGTCAGCTGAAAACATTGTATAAGAACACATGGGAAACGATCATCGGGACAAGTGACTCCTTCTTGTACTTGGGAGGGATGGAACAAAGCACCCATGAATATATCTCTAAATTATTGGGTAAAGAGACGATCGAACAACGAAACATCAGTGTGACGAAAGGGGCAAACGGTTCGTTCAATGAAAGCTTCCAAAAACTAGGAAGAAACCTGATGGATCCTGATGAAGTCGCGAGTCTGAAAGGGCAAGAATGTATCTTGAAAATTCGAGGAGCCCATCCGTTCCTATCTTCAAAATATGACATCACCAAACACAAGAATTATAAAAAACTCGGAGATGTCACAGAGAAATATATGTATACGCGAGATTTTTCCGAGCAAGAGGAGCAGTTGCTTCCTGGACAAGAGGAGTTACCTTATGAGTCAAATGAACTGTTGCTCTCAGACTTTGACGAGACATTCTACGAAGCAGATGACACGATCGATGAGGAAGCTGATTTGTATGACGAGTATCAAGAAGACCATGACGATAACTATGACGAGGAAGCCTTGAGAGAGACAGTTTGATTATGGGACAAAGTATGAACGGCAGCTCTATATGAATTGAAAGAGGGGTTCTTTTGGGACTCCTTCTTTATGTGAAAATGACTAAGAAAGGTGTTTTCTGAAACGTTCCAAAATTTTCTGAACTTAGAAATAACTGTGAGAGAGTAAGGGAAAATTTTAGCTATACTGAAATTAGGTTTTAAAAATAAAAATCAACTAGTAAGGGAGATTGTAATTATTATGGATTCAAGATTATTAGAACAGGTGTTTACATTAGTTTCACGTTTTACTTTAGTTGGAGGCGGTTTGTGGCTCATTTGGGGGACGATTATTTTAGCAGGTGCTTTAAAAGATAAAAATGGACCTCAGCTGCAGCAAGGTATCTGGCAAATCGTTGGTGGCGGATTGATTCTAGTGGCTGCAGGCTGGTTTGCTACATCCTTTGATATGAGTTCTTTGTTGCCATGAGTTTGAATACAATGAGGATGATAGGAGTTTAGCGTATGCACACAGCGATAATGAGTCTCTTCAATCAGATTATTACTTATCTGAATGGAGAAGATTTGCAAGCTATGTTGAGTCAGGATCTGCAGTCTTATATGTATGATGCATACAGTTTGGTTATGCGTCTGCAGCAACATGTAGTAGGGCCGATTGCCTTATCAATATTGGCTATTTTTGTTCTTTTGGAGTTCCAGAAGATCTCAATGAAAGTAGAAGGGGCAGGTGGCGCCCCTATGCTTGGATTCGAGATGATTATGAAAGCACTGATTAAATTCGTGCTTTGTTACATAGTAATTTTAAGAATCCAAGACATATTAGACGGAATCATCATTATTACCAGCAACTTGACTGCCAGAGTGATCGAGATCGGAAATGATGGTGTACTGAATAATGTGGCAGATCGGGTAAGTTCAGCAGTCGCCGACCTCTCATGGTGGGAACAACTAGTTATTCTATTAGTCATGTGTATCATGTTTTTGGTTTCGCTTGTTGTGCGAGTGTTGATCCAAGTAACGATTTATCTAAGATTCTTGGAACTTTATATTTTTTGTGCGATGGCACCAATCCCGATGGGGGCACTTCCAAACCAGGAATTTTCAGCAATGTCGAAAAGCTTTTTCAAAAATTTTGCGGCCACGGGACTACAAGCAACATTTATTGGCTTGGTCTTAGTTATCTATCCGCTTTTGTTTATAAAAATCATGGAAGAAGTCGGTAGCGGAATCTGGGGGATCATCATGGGATTGACCATTTATATGCTTGCTCTACTGCTTTCAATCAATAAAACAAAAGGATGGGCAAAAACATTGCTCTCTGCATCATAAGGAGGAACTATGGCTGTCGAAGTAAAAGTACCAAAAGATATCAAAGAATACAAAGAAAAAGTAATCGCTGGTATGACCCTGAAGCAACTGCTTTGTCTTAGTGTTGCTGCCGGAGTGAATATCGTCATCAGTTTAATATTCATTGCATGGCTGAAGATCCCGATGGAAATCACCAGTTGGTTGATGATCCTTTCATCGATACCAATCGTTTCATTTGGTTGGTTCAAGCGTAATGGATTGACTTTTGAAGTATATATCAAACAGTTCTTCAAGTACCATTTTTCACCCGGTGTGAGGCAGAAGCAAGAGACGAAAATGGGAGAAAAAAGCAAAAAAGAAGAGAAAGAACAAACTGAAGAAACAAATATAGAAGCAAATAAAGATTTAGGCGGACAAGAAACATGATGAAGTTGAAGTCACTTACTCAAACGAGAAAATTAAAGAAAAAATTGAAAAACAATGAACCAAAAACACAAAAAGGCGGGAAGAAACCAAAAGAAATAAAAGAGACAGATCCTTTGCGAGCTACTTTTACGTTTCAGGAAATCTATCCTAGTGGCATTTGTCAAATCGATGAGATTACCTTTTCTACAACGATTGAATTAGAAGATATCAATTACCAGTTATCTTCAGAAGAACATCAAATCGAGATTTTTTCTCAATACTGTGATTTTCTGAATTCTTTAAGTAGTAAAACCAAGTTGCAACTGACCGTTTATAAAAAGAAACGTCCTTTGGCAGACTTGCAAAAAGTCCTTTATTATCAGGAAAAAGGTGATTTTTTAGATGACTATCGATCAGAAATGAATGAAGTCATCTCTAGAAAATTAGACGAAGAAAAAAATGGGTACCGCAAATGTATCTTGTTCACTTTTGTCCAAAAACATACAAAGATAGAACATGCAGAAAAAGAATTAGAAATGGTGGCAGATCGATTCTCAATGTTTGCCAGTCGATTAGGAAGTAAAACTAAACAAATCGAAAAACCAGAATTATTGACCATCCTCTCGGAGATTTTAGGAACAGATGACAAAAGAGAAAAGCAAGAAGCGGAAGATGTACTCCCAGAAATCATCGAAGTAAAACAAAATAAAAATTATTTGAAGGTAGATTCTCATTATGCCAAAACAATTTATCTCCAAGAATATCCTTCTGAATTAGCTGATACATTTTTATATGAACTACTGGAGATTCCTAAAGAATTAGTGATCACTCTGCATATCGATCCGTTAGAACAAGATGAAGCTTTTGATTTGGTAAAAACAAAGCTAGCCTTTATGGAACAGCAAAAAGTCGATGAACAAAAAAAGGCACTGCAAAGTGGTTACGACTACGAAATGCTTTCTTATGACCTTTCGTATTCATTAACGGAAGCAAAAGGATTGGTAGACGATTTGCAAAATAGAGGACAGAAGCTTTACGCCATAACAAGTTCAATCCATTTTCGGGCAGAAACAACTGAAAATTTAGCAGAGGTCCAAGATGAAGTGAATGCAGTAGGTCGTCGCTTTGGATTCAAAATCATTGAATTAGAGTTTATGCAGGAGAATGGACTAAATGCGACACTCCCGCTAGGAATAAATTCGATACCGCTAGATCGTACGCTATCAACAGCCAGCACAGCGATTTTTATTCCTTTTACGATCTCTGATCTGATCCAAGAAAACGGGAAATATTATGGCGTCAATGCCATTTCCAAAAATATACTCTCACTAGACAGAAAGCTGTTGAAAGCGCCTAACGGCTTTGTGCTAGGTACACCAGGGTCAGGAAAAAGTTTCTCAGTCAAGCGTGAGATCGTGAATGTATTATTGCGAGATGCAGAAGATGAAGTCATTATTATTGATCCAGAGCGGGAGTATTCCGTTATTGGACAGAATTTCAATGGAGAGATCATCAAAATATCCAGTGATTCTGCAACAACGATCAACCCGATGGATATCAATGAAAACTATGGGGACGATACCGATCCTGTAATATTGAAGTCAGAATTCTTGATTTCGTTGTTCGATTTGATCATTGGTGGGGCACTAGGCTTGAGCTCAACACAAAAAACATTAATCGACCGAGTTTGTCGTAGAACGTACGAATTAATGAGCGGTGATACACCCACTTTTGTGGATTTCTATAACATATTGAAAGAGCAGGAAGAAGAGGAAGCGAGACAGCTAGTCATGGATTTGGAGATTTATATCGAAGGAAGCTTATCGGTATTTTCTGCAAAAACCAATGTGGATATAACCAAACGACTTGTGATTTACGATATCAAAGACTTAGGGAAACAGTTAAAGACAATGGGGATGCTGATCGTTTTAGACCAAGTATGGAATCGGATCACGGAAAACAGAGAACGAGGCGTGCGAACATGGCTGTATATCGATGAGATGCAGCTTTTGTTTACCAATGAATATTCAGAGAATTACTTTTTTGAACTATGGAGTCGGGCAAGAAAATGGGGGGCCATTCCAACAGGGATTACTCAGAACGTGGAGACATTGCTGCTATCGGATCTTGCACGAAGAATGCTGTCTAACAGTGACTTCGTCATGATGCTCAATCAGGCTAAATCAGATAGAACACAGCTCGTTCGATTATTCGATATTTCGGAAGAACAGGAGAAATATGTCGTCAATTCTCCTGAAGGCTACGGATTGATGGTATTTGGGGATACCACTCTCCCGTTTTATGATCACTTTCCGAAAGATACGAAGCTGTACAAAATGATGTCAACCAAGCCTGGAGAAACATAATAAAGCAAAAACAAGCAGAAAGGATATGTGATAGTGGCTGATTTGGAAAATCCAAGAGGAAATATTGAACTGGATAACGAAAGAGAGGATGAGAAAGGAAGCATCTCCACTTCCAAGTCTAAAGCAGAAAATAGTGTTTTAAATAGAAATGGTGAGAAATCATCAAAAAGAAAAGCCTTCAAAACGAGTAGTGAGAAAAAGAAAAACATTCGGTTGAAGAAAAAAAACGGGAAAAAAGTAAAACTGATTACTTCGAATACGCGAAAAAAACGCCTTCGTGCCATGCTTCTCGAAAAAAGAATTGTCGCAGTGAACAATCCGAAAATCGCGAAACAGCAAAAGTTATTTCGAAGAAGACAATTACTTTTAAAATCAAAAAAAGAGCTAAAATTGGAAAATGCTCGCCAAACGAACCAACAACATATCATCCAACGAGAAAAACCGAATGAACAGACTTATCGGAATAGTGTGATTTCTAATAAACAAAGCACGCAGACAACACAAACGATTATTCGTAAGCAGAGTTTTCGTAAACAAGCTTTACAAACAGACTTGTCATATAAAGGCTATGTCAGTGAGGCGCAAAAAGCTTCTTTGAAGCAAAATCAGACTAAAATCAACAGACAGTCCAAAACTGCTCAAACATATAAAAGAAAACATCAGCGTTCGACTCTCTCTGATCAATCGAAGCAAACTGGTCAAACCAGCCAGAAATATAAGAGACAATCTGGTCGAGCAAGCACATACAGTGTGAAAAATCTAAAACATAAAGTAGACCGTTCATTACAACGAAATATTTCGCCTAAAAATCGTTTTCGTTCACAGATAAAGGAATTAGTGATCGATAAGGTAGGACGAGATGGGGACGGCAACTTGAATTTAATCGGGCTATTGATTGCGCTGTTTATTTTAGTACCGATATTGTTGAAACTGATTATCATCATAACCATCGTGGCAATAGTCATTACGGTCATCACTGTAATTATCACGATTTTCATGTTTATTGCTAGTCTATTCGTGATAAAGACCGAAGACATGGCACTTGAAGAAGCTTATCGCTATGTCACTCAACTAGATGCTCTTAAAAATAGAAATGTCTACAATGCTTACAGAAATTTAGCAAATGACAATCAATTCGATGAAGTATACTTCCATGTCAACGGTGTTCAATCAGATCCCGAGACGTTCTTATATTCTTCAAATGGCGATAGTTACTTATACTATTTGAATGCAAAATTCGAAGATTACGATATCGATGAATTAGCAATAGCGAAATATCGGGAAAGAATCGGTCAAAAAACTGGTCACTGGATTCCTTGGACTAGTCGAGGAACTATCTATGCCATATTCAAAGATGCACCCCATCCATTGACGCAAGAACCAGTCCGTGTCAATCGAGTCAGAGATGAAATCCTTGCTATCCATGACATGGTCTATAACTACAGTACGCTTGCTGAACTAGGAAAAGAAATCGAAACAACAACAGTAACGATTGACGAAGAAACTGGGGAAGAGAGAGTCGAAGTCAAAAGAGAAACAAAAAATATCGTGACGATCAACATCAATATCCAAACATTAGGAGAAATGCTAGATTCAGACCCGGAAGTAGATGTCTATACGATGAGAGGAGGAATTATTCCTTCAAACAATGACCCTTATTACGGCAGAGTATCTGCATTCGATGAAGAGGAAGTTGATAAATATTATCCAATCAGTGATTTAGATCGCTTTGAGAACAAAATCTTTTTACTTAATCCATTCGGGGCCACTCATTACGCAAGTGTAATCGACAATTACGGATATCGTGGACGAAATCCAGATGATAGAAACAATGATATTGTGCTAGAAGCAGAGCCAGGGACGCCAGTCTACGCGATGGGGGAAGAAACTATCGGTAGGATTTTAGGAGACGGAACTGGTTTACGTACATGGGTCTACATCAATGAATTTTCATTTTATCTGCATTACCGAAACATCGATCTTGTTCCTGGACTACGTTCAGGGCAGCGATTATCTGCAGGTGATCTTATTGGATATACTCGTTCTGATAATGGTGGTAATTTGCTTATGGATATGGAGCTTTATCGTTTCTGGCACGCAGATCCGCCACTATATCCAGCAGTGTATATCGATAATCTTTCTTTTGCTCATGAGACGAATCTCGGTTATTTCCGCAGTGGCGGAGGGTTGAGAGGGGAACTGATCAATCCACCAGCTTCTGTTACTAAATGGCGAGAGAAAGTGGCCGAAGAGACAAAGAAGAATAATATCGAAGGGTATGAAAATGCGATTTTATCCATTATCTGGGTAGAAACAGGCGGGAATGAGAGAGAATTTCCGGATATCATGCAAGCCAGTGAATCACAAGGAAGACCGCCAAATTCAATTAGGAGTCCAGAAGAATCCATCGAAGTTGGCGTACGTTATTTTGCTCGTCTTCTGAAAAAAGCACAGGAAAACCAGAAGAATGAGCGAGCTGCCGTCCAGGCATATAACTTTGGAGAAGGTTATTTAGATGACTTGATCCGAAGAAATAGTGATTACTCCTTTGATGACAGCAGGATCTTTGCCCGAGATAAAAGTAATGGAAAAACCGTTCCGTATCACAATCCTACTGCGTTGCTGTTTGGTTATACGTGGCGATATGATTATGGAAATATGTTTTATGCGCAACTTGTAACGAATAATATCATGGTCGAGAGTGGACGTATGGTAGAAATAGCTAGAGAAGAGTTAGGGAATTTGAATGGTGATAAATATTGGCGCTGGTTTGGTTTTGAAAATCGTGCAGAATGGTCTGCGATGTTCGTTTCATGGGTAGCAGATCAAGCAGGTTACATCAGTCAAAATAAAGTATTGAAGACGCCAAATGTATTAGCGATGAGAGACTGGTTCTACGAAAATGAAAAATTCAAACGTCATGATGAAGAGTATTTACCACAATCTGGTGATCTTATTTTCTTTGATTGGACAGGTGGAAGAACTGGCAAGGATTTTGTCGGGATCGTAGAATATGCAGGAGGCGGAATGGTCCAAGTCATCGAAGGAAATTCCGACAATCGAGTAAGAAGAAGAACCTATGCTTTAGATAGCATAGCTATCTCGGGGTATGGAACCCCATAATCTTATTTTTAGGAAAGGTGCGAAGATGCTTAAAAATTTTTTAGAGACAAAAGCTGGAAGAAACATCATTATAGGTATAGCTGTTCTAATCGTGGCAGTAATTACTCTTGTCACTTATTCACTGATGAGTGGAAAACCAAAGGAAACAGCCCAAGCAAATGATAAGACAGAACAGACCCAAGAAAGCAAAGAAACGATCGGACGTTATAACGGAACAATCTACAGCGGAACATGGTATTCGAACCGTTCGGATGATATGTATATCGAGTTAGATGCAGATGGAACTTACTGGGCTTCTTCCTGGATTCCTAAAGGCGAATACTACCTCAAGGATCAAAATATTATGGTTTTAGAAGCAGAAGATGGAAAAACAAAGGAATTCCAGTTACAAACACGGATGGGTAGCACAGTGATGTATCTGAAAGAAGGAGAAGAAGAGATCTTCTTATATCCGAATGAAGACATCAAACAAAAAATGGAATCAGAAAATGCAGAACAAATCGAAGCGGCTGAAAAAGCAGTGAACCAAATGTGGTCTGATATCTTGACGCAAGGTCACTGGGAGAACAAAAATTCAGATCGAACATTCAAGTTGGAATTCAAAGATGGGGAATATATTCAAACGAAAATCGAAGGTGATGATAAGGAAACGGAGACATTCCAATATACCATAACAGGAATAGTTACGGAACAAAGAGGAGCTACTGTTTCATTAAGCCGAACAGACGGAAATGATAGAAAACAAGATATTAATTTTAAGATAACAGAAGAAGGGTCAAAATATATCTTGGCAGGACCAGTAGGGACCTTCAAGTGGAACTCTTATTATGAAAAAAGATATGATGATGTCACACTTACACAAGATGGAACGAAACAAGAAGATTTGCCTGAACGTACGATCGAAACGACGGATGAAGATGGAAACAAAGTCATTATCACAGAAAGAGATGTGACGAACTGATATGGATGGAAATAATGCTGCGAAAGATAAAGAAGTAGAACTCACGGAAAGAGGGTTTCTCCATCTCGCTAAAAGCACTCCCCGTATTTTATTATTTGCCGTGAAGTCTCTATATAGAATTGGAAGAGGAACGATCAATCTTGTGAGAAAGAAAAGTTTTCGCGAGACTATTAAAAGCCTGCCTCGTGTTCCAATAGTTATGTTTAAACTTTTATATAACGCTAGAACAAGAAGCATCAATTTTGTGGAAAAGTTGCGTGGGAAACAAAAAGAAGTCAAACAAGAGAACAAAAAAAATATAGCAGTCCAAAATGAGAGACAGACCAAAAGTCAGGAATTGCAAGGCAAAACGGTGGGATTATCTGAAAAAACACATCAAGCAGCTAGGCCCACACTTAAAATCAATGCTAAAAGAGGAATGGCTAGACCTAGAAAAGTAAAATCAAATATTCAAAAAGACAAAACGCCAGAAATTACTGTGAACCGGAATATCGAAACCAGAGAACTAGGATCGGCATCGCAAAAATCAGATACAAAAGCAGAGAGAAATGAGCGAACAAGAAGCAATAAAGCTGCAAAATCGCGGGGCCGAATCCAACGAATGCAAAGCAATCGTGTTGCTCCAACACAGAACCGTCAACGTTCATTAAGTGAGATTAAAGTTTCCGCAACTAAGGTAGCCAAACAATTGAATGAAAAAATGCTCAATGAGAAAAAAATTTCAGCACCGTCATTATCTAGATAAGAAAATAAATCGAAAAAGCTTAGGAAGAATGTGATTTCCATCTCTTCCTAAGCATTTTCTAAATCAAGCGTATAACAGTTTGTATCTCAAGAACAATAGACAAATGAAACAAGGCGCAATTGTCAACAGCACATGACTCGATTTAGTGAATAAAGCGGAGGTTCATTATGGATAAACGAGAAAAAGCTTATTTACGCAGTAGTAAAAACTTACTGAATAATCACTTTACTTATATTTTAAATAACGTCAAAAAAATCGAAAAGAAGTTAAACGAACAACAGAAGAAAATGACGAGAAGGATGATTTCACCTCCTGAACAGCGAGTGTTGCTTAATGAATATAATCAAACAAAAGAAGCATACAGGGTGTGGAATCAAAGATTAGCGGATGTCGAAGAACAGATTCTAGATGTAAGAAAGCTATTGAATGACAAAAATGATTATCAGTATAAAAGCAAGACGATGAAAAGAAAAGGATATGCGGTGGGTACAGCCAAATCAAATTTAAGTCATAGTGTTGAACGATCAATGAACGATATCCGGAAAACAGCAAATTTTGGAATTAAATTATACAAGCAACAAGTGAATAAAGAACGACTTTCTAGTAATCTTCAAGTCACGAAAGAAGAGCTTATTAAAGCTCGAGCAGCCCTTAAAAGTATTCAAACTAATCCTAGAGAAAATCAAAACATAAAAAAAACGGTTGTCGGTAAAACAGCAAAGCCAACATGTAAGCTTAATAAAACAGAAAGAGAGGTCGAAAGAAATGCCTAAAAAGAAGGACTTAAAAAAAGAAAAAGAATTGTTGAATGAGAAATTCAAAAATGTTTGTAAAGAATGGCAATCAATAAACAAAAAACTGATTGAGGGACAAAAAGAAATACAGAAGGAAGGGATAGCGCTACAAAGTCCCGAGTATAGAGAAACATTTAAAAAAGCATTTCAATCTGGTGAATATAAAAATGGAATAACGATTTATAATCAATCTGTAGGACTAATTCAAAAATATCAAAACAATTTGGTTGATTATGGAAAAATTTGTCAGAAAATGCATACACTTGAGCAAACAATATATGAAACAAGAAAACAAATCAAAGATAAATCCAGTTATGTAAAAGACAGTAAAACATTTAAACGATTGAATTATAAAGAAGGATTTGCTTTAAACGCTTTAAAAAATAGCTACAACAATTTTTATCCTAAAAAGACAGCGGAAGTGATCCGTACGATCAACAATTTTGCTGATACTGCAAATGTCAAGTTACACCTTCGTAGTGCGGAACAAATGTCCAATGAATTGAAGGAATTACTACCAGCTGTGCGTAGAGAAGGAGAGATTAATAAACAAAATCCAAACTTAGAAAATATGGTAGAACAAGCGCGTAAAAATGCTGAGTCTATGAGAAATTCATCAGTTCAAAAAAGTCCTCATCAAGTTCGCTGATACGAATCTAAAAAAATAAGGAACTGTGACAAAAGTCTTGTTGCAGTTCCTTTTTCCGAATAAACGGTGTTCCAGAAGTAACTTCTTCGGAAATAAGCCGAAATTTCACAAAAATTTGAAAAGCAATTTTCGTAAATTCCTTCTTATTTCTTGAAGTTGCCCACTTCTGTCACAACCTCTTCAAGTCGTTAAATGGCTTGCATAATGATTGTTAGTAATAAACCCAATACATAGCTAGCATTGAATAAGACCATATTTTTGATGGAATAGCTGAAACTGATAGGCTGGGGTAATGTTTGCTTGAATTGATCTAAATGCTTCTTTACAATTGGTAAAGTCAAGAAGGTGATTAAGATCGGCCATTCATAGATACCACTCAATAACCCCATCAAAATCACAAAATAGCAAGCATACATCAATAGCTGGAATAAGACTGTCCCTGCTGGACGTCCGATATAAAAAACCAGTGTATAGCGATGATTTTCAATATCGCGGTCAAGATCTCGCAAATTATTAGCTAACATGATATTGGCAATCGTAAACACCAGGGGTAAAGAGGCTAAGACAATTGCTGCTACAGCCCAAAGATTCCCTACCAAAGCAAATTGCCCGGATGAAAAATCGACTGTCAGATCATAGACATCCGAACCAAATGTATTGACATAAACGACCATGGCAAAAATGCCAAGTCCCATAGTCACTCCGCTGAAGATTTCCCCTAAAGGCATTCGAGACAAGGGAATTGGACCGAATGTATAGAATACTCCGATAAAACAACAAATAAATCCCATCAAAAGCAAAAGCCAACCCGTATTGATCGTTAAAATAACGCCAATAACAAAAACAAATGCGATCATCGCTAAAATCATGTTTCGAATCAACACAGGGGATAGATTTCTGCGACCAATGACGTTTTCTTCATACTTATATACTTCAGAATGAGCCTTTTCATAATCCATGTAATTATTGATTGCGGTAGTCGCCAAATCAAAAACTAGCATTCCAATAAAAAATAAAAAAGTGTTCAACCAATGTATCTCGTGAAAAAAAGCGATAGAGAATAATACCCCTACCGCAAAAGGAAATACACTAGCCACCTTTGTTCGTATTTCAACTACTTCTAAAAAGATTTTTAGTGTCATGGTTCGTGCTCCTTATTTTAATTCAGAACGGTCACCCATCGTGTAATGGGAGTCCTCAGATAATTTGAAGGTGTCTTTGATTGGATCGGTCACATATACTTTATCATCTTTCGTTACGAAGATTGCTTCCGTCCCATTGTTCAATTCGCTTTCGACATATTCCAGACCTTTTTTCACACCCATTGAAAAGACTGCTGTAGACAGACCGTCACCATCGATCGATTTATCTGTTATGATCGTGACACTTGCGATATCGTTGTCGAACGGATAACCCGTTTTTGGATCGAACAAATGATGGTATTTTTTGCCATCTACTTCTAAATAGCGCTCGTAAATTCCAGAAGTAACTAATGTTTTGTTCCGTTCTTTGATCGAACCTAGAACAGAGCCACGAGCCATATTTGGATCTTGGATGCCGACTGTCCAGTCTTGATTTTCGCCTCTTGGGCTGTGTCCTAAGACATAGACATTCCCACCTAAGTCGACGATAGCAGTAGTCACACCTTGTTTTTTCAAGACTTTCACTACTTCGTCCGTAATGTAACCTTTGGCGATTGCACCTAAGTCGATGATCATCCCTTTTTCTTTTAGATAGACCGTTTTTTCTTTGTCATTTAGTTCGATCTTATGATAATCCACTAATTTCAATGCCTGATCGATTTCTTCTTGTGAAGGTTTTCTGGCGTCATCAAAACCGATTCGCCATAATTGAGTGATTGCACCGATTGCCATATCGAATCCGCCTTGAGAATCTTGGCTATATTCATAGGCTCGTTTGACTAATGTATAAATGTCGTCAGAAACTTTTACGGGTTTGATACCAGCTTGTGCATTTACTTCATCGATCTCAGAACCTTTTTGGTTGATCGTGATTTTATCACCAAGTTCTTTTACTCGATCAAAGGCAGGTTTCAATGCTGATTCTTTGCCTTCATCATACACACGGATACGAACGTAAGTCCCTAACAAGAACTGTTCATCAGAGTACGGATCTTTTAAGATCTTGGTAGATGCTGAACTTTCAGTAGTTGTATTTTTTGCTGAATTAGTGCAGCCAGTTAGCACCATAAAAGAGATGCCCAGTGTGATTAAGGAAAATAGTAGTTTTTTCCGCATTGTTTTCCTCTCTTCATTTTGAAAGGTGAGACGACTGCCTAATCTGGCTATCGTCCCACCCTCCAACTTTTATTAGTATGATTATGTGATTATTTTTCTGTTACGATATTATCTACTTCGATTGTTTGAGTATCGCCTTTTTCAGCTGCATTCACTAATTGTTGTGCATACATGATGAATGAATGTGAGCTGTGTGTAGCACCTGTAACAACTTCTACATCAGCTGGTGAGCCGTCTTCTTCACCCATTGCTTTGACGAATTCATCGTTAAGAGTAGGGATGTAAGTTTTTGGTTCTGTCCCGCTTTTGGCTTTCATGTTTTCATTGTATTCTGTATCATCTTGTTTTGATTTACCGTCTTTGTCAATATAATCAAAGTTTGATTCAGTTACTTTGCCGCCAGCAACTGTCATTTCGAATTGCACACGGTAGCCGTTAGAGTAGTTCTTTTCTTCTAGCTTGTAAGTGCCGTCTTTCAAATCAGCACCATTGTCGATTTCGATTGTATCTGTGTTACCAGCTTGAGCAGCTTGGATCAATTGTTGTGCGTAGTTTTGGAAGCTTTCAGATGAGTGAGTAGCTCCAGTTACGACTTCCACACCGCTTGCGCTTTGTGCTTTTAAGAATTGGTCATTCAACTCAGGAATGTATTTTTCTGGATTTGTGCCAGATTTTGCTTCCATGTTTTTGTTGTATTCTGCATCTTTTGTTTTTGATTCGCCGTTTTCATTGACGTTATCATATTTTGATTCAGTGATTTTGCCGTCTTTTACAACCATTTCAAAGACTGCGCGGTAACCATTTGAATAATTTTTTTCTTCTAATTTATATGTGCCGTCTTGCAAGTCTCCGCCAGCAACAACTTTTGCAGATGATTCTGTTGTGCTTTTTGCAGTCGAAGATTGTGCTGTAGATGATTCAGAAGAAGAATTTGAACTTCCGTTGTCATCTGCGCCGCAAGCGCCTAACACTAGAGCTGAAAATGCTAACACGGCAAATCCAGTTACAAAACGTTTTTTCTTCATTTTAATACCCCACCATTCCATTTTTAGTCCACAACTTTTCTTTGTGATTCATTATACATTCTAATCTTTTTAGCCTATAAGTCAACTATTTTTGATAAATAACCCATGTAATATTTCAAACGTTTTCTTTCAGCAAATTTCGTGAAAAAACGCTTTATTTTAAAATTTGAAAAAAATCCAAAAGGAGTTAGACAAAAGAACAGAACATCTATATAATATATGGAGATTGTGTAATAAGTATCAAACTAAAAGAATTATCATATATTCATTATATAGATAGTCTATAAGGAGCGGATGATCAATGGCAAAGCAAAATATTGTCGTTGTAGGAGCAGGATATGCCGGTGTTTCAGCTACAAAATACTTGGCAAAGAAACTGAAAAAAGAAGATGTAGCAATTACTCTGATCGATCGTCATTCGTACCATACTATGATGACCGAGTTGCATGAAGTAGCTGGCGGACGTGTAGAACCAGAAGCAATCCAATACGATCTGCAGCATTTGTTTGCTCGTCAAAAGAATGTACAACTTGTCACAGACACTGTAGTCGGTATCGATAAAGAACAGAAAATCGTCAAGACCAAATTAGGTTCCTATCCTTTTGATCAGCTGATCCTTGGAATGGGCGGAGAGCCGAATGACTTTGGTACACCTGGTGTCAAAGCACACGGATTCACCCTTTGGTCATTTGAAGACTCTGTAAGGATTCGGGAACATATTGAGAAGACAGTAGCAAAAGCTGCATTGGAACCAAATGATGAGTTGCGTAAAGCCATGCTGACTTTCGTTGTCTGTGGTTCTGGGTTTACCGGTATTGAAATGATTGGGGAACTAATCGACTGGAAAAATCGCTTAGCCAAAGAGTATAAGTTGGATCCAAACGAGATCACACTGATGGTCGTAGAGGCAATGCCGACGATCTTGAATATGTTAGACCGAAATGATGCTGCAAAAGCTGAACGCTATTTGCGTAAGCACAATGTAGAATTATTATTGAACGCACCAATCGTAGAAGTGGCTGCGGATCATATCAAGCTGAAGGACGGACGCAATATTCCGACTCACACACTGATTTGGACAGCTGGTGTTAAAGGAACTTCTGACGCTGCTGACTTTGGATTAGAAGCAGCACGCGGACAGCGGTTGATCGCCAATGAATACATGCAGGCAAAAGGCTACGAAGATAAAAACATCTATATCATCGGTGATTTAGTCTTTTATGAAGAGTTCCCAGGAACACCGACACCGCAGATCGTCCAAGCTGCTGAACAAACAGGACACACAGCCGCAGCGAATATCGTGGCTTCGATCAAAGGCGGAGAAAAGCATAAATTTAAAGGAAACTATCAAGGATTTATGGTTTCTATTGGTGCCAAATGGGGGGTAGCTAACCTATTTGATAAGATCCATTTAAGCGGATTTTTAGCTATCGTAATGAAACATATCGTGAATTTGAAATACTTCTTTGATATTCGTTCTGGTTATTATATGTTCCAATATTTAATGCATGAGTTTTTCCATATCAAAGACGATCGCAACGTGACTCGCGGACATTCTTCTCGTTACGGCAACGTCTTATGGAGTGTGCCACTTCGTATTTTCTATGGTTTAGTTTGGTTTGTTGAAGCTTCCAAAAAAATCATTGGGAATGGTGAAGTGTTCAAACCAAGTACATGGTTTGGTGAAGGATCATGGTTCACTGGAAACAGTGTATTCCCTTGGACATGGGAATATAATGTAACAGATGTTGCCAGTGGTGCTTCTGCTGCTGGAGATGCAACGACAGCTGCTAGCGGAGCAGGGGCAAGTGCCGGAGAAGCAGCAACTCAAGCTGCACATTTCGGGTTAAGTTATGCATACGGAGAAGAACCAATGGCTGTGATTGAGAAGTCACCAGACTGGTTCACAAAGATCATGCAAGTGATCATGCCAAATAATGATGTAGCGATGTTCTTTCAGAAATTCATGGTATTCTTTGAAATTGCCTTGGCATTAGCATTGATTGCTGGATTATTCACATGGCTATGCTGTGCGACAACGATCGTATTAGTGATTACGTTCTGCTTATCAGGTATGTTTTACTGGGTAAACATTTGGTTCATTTTTGTTGCTTTCGCATTGATGAACGGTTCCGGTCGTGCGATTGGTTTGGATCGCTGGGTGATTCCATGGCTACAACGTACACTAGGTAATTGGTGGTACGGTAGATCAAGTGCCCAATACGGCAAGAAATAAATAGACAAAAATAGATGAACAACGTTACTTGAATGCAATATTTCAATAGAAAGGGGCTGAGGCAAACCGTCGCAGCCTCCTTTTTATGTAAAAATAAAGGAATAAGATGTCCGAGATGAGTCTCCATGCTTAAAGCAAGGCGCAGGTGTCACAACCTCTGATAAACGGTATTCCAGAAGTAGCTTCTTCGGAAATAAGATGAAATTTCACAAAAATTTGAGAAGCAATTTTCATAAATTCCTTCTTATTTCTTGAAGCTGCCCACTTCTGTCACAACCTCTTGATATAAACGGTGTTCCACCTGCTGCTTCTCGGTAATAAGCCCAAAGAATCAGAAAACATGGAAAGCTGTTTTCTACTCTTCGTTCTTATTACTCAAAGCAAGGCGCAGGTGTCACAACCTCTTGTTTTTATGCTAAAATTGGGTGAGTTAATCTGGAAAAAGGAGAACAAAAATGAGCCTTAAAGAATTTGCTGAAAAAAGTCTGCTCAAACCTTGGGATGTTTTTATTATTTTTCTTTTGACTGTTCTTTCTTTTTTACCAGTCATGATTTTTGGTCTTCAGCAAAACACCGCAACAGCAGAAAAAGAAGCGGTACTGCGTGTGGATGGCACAGAAATCAAAACATTCCCTTTGATGGCTGGAGAAAAGAGCTACACATATACTTACAAAGATGAACACGGAGATTATAACTTGATCGAGATAGATGGCGATCGAGTACGGATAAAAGAAGCAGATTGCGATGACCAGATCTGCGTACGTCGAGGCTGGGCAACGAAAAATGGCGAAACCATTGTTTGTTTACCACATAAATTAGTGATCGAGGTCCGATCAACAGATGGGGGTGACGAAGACAGTCTGATTTATTAGACCTTCACACACCATGAGTAAATTACAAAAAATGATTTATATTTCGCTACTTGTTGCACAAGGAGTGATCATTGGCTTATTGGAAAATATGATCCCTTATCCTTTTGCTTTTGCGCCTGGGGCAAAACTGGGCTTAGCCAACCTGATTACGATCGTTGCGATTTTTACCATGAAAAAACGGGACAGCTTCTTGCTATTGTGGCTGCGACTATTTCTGACTACCTTGCTAGGTGGAACGATTTCCACGTTCCTTTACAGTATGAGTGGTGCTCTGCTTAGTTATTTTGGGATGTTATTGGTTAAGCAATTAGGACCCAAACGTGTCAGTATCATCGGAATCAGTGCGGCCGGCGGTTTCATGCATAATGTCGGTCAGCTTTTGATGGCCTCTTTCATTGCGCAATCATGGACAGTCATGCTGTACTTGCCAGTCCTTTCCGTTCTAGGAATCTTGTCAGGAATCGCTATCGGGATCGCGGCGAATTATCTTTTACGACATGTGCAGACACTGCAAAGATTCCAAAAAGATTATGAGCAGGGAACCAAACAACAATGGAGCCCGATGTTTACCAAAAAATAATCGTCACACAAGGAGTTTTTTTATGAAGCTACATCCAATGTGGGAAAACTATCCTGCTTTAAGTAAAGAATTGACAGAAACACTAAAACGGATGGAAGAAACTGTCCGTCTGAAAAACAAACCTGTCGAACAAGCAATCAAAGAAACGATCCATGCCGGCGGAAAACTGTTGCGACCTGCCTATCAGCTACTGTTCTCACAATTTGGACCAGAGCAAGACCGGGACAAAGCCATCGCTTTGGCAGCTTCCATCGAAATGCTCCATACGGCCACACTGATCCATGATGATATCGTTGATGAAGCGGATCTGAGGCGTGGTCAGCCTAATATCCGTAGTCAGTTTGGTAATGTCGTTTCTGTCTATGCAGGAGATTATTTATTTGTCTGCTGTTTTAAACTATTGTCTGATTACTCGACTTCCCTGAAAAGTCTTCAATTGAATTCTCGCAGTATGGAAAAAGTATTGAATGGCGAATTAGGGCAGATGGATGATCGCTATAATTATGAACTTTCTGTAAAAGAATATTTGGAGAACATTTCAGGTAAGACAGCTGAATTGTTCCAACTAAGTTGTTCTGTTGGCGCTTTTGAAAGTGGAACAAGCGAGCGTTTCGCAAAAAAAGCAGGAGATATCGGACTCTCTATCGGGATGGCCTTCCAGATTATCGATGATATTTTGGATTATACAAAAGAGAGTCAGGAAATCGGGAAACCTGTACTAGAAGACATGCGTCAAGGAGTCTATTCTTTGCCGCTGATTTATTCTTTGCAAAAAAACAAACAGAGTTTACTGCCTTATTTAGAGAAGAAAACGGAAATGACAGAAGAAGACGTTGAAGCTGTACGCAAAATCGTTGAACGTACAGGAGGTGTGGGAGAAGCCAAGAAATTAGCAGCAGCCTACACCGAAAAGGCGTTGAGAGAAATCAAGAAATTACCTGACACCTCTCTTCGAACGAGAGAAAATCTTTTTTCCCTTACCCAATTGATTCTGGATCGCAAAGACTGAATAGAAATTGGTTCAACACGTGGATAGATTCCTAAGAATGAAATCTGCGTGTTTTTGGATCACTTGAAATGTTTTTTATTGATGTTAACAAGCAAAAATAAAGAGCAACGTCACTAACTGACGTTGCTCTTTATTTTTTATCTCGGATCATCTTTTTATCTTTTCGACTTCTTATTACTCATGAAAGTGATGCTTAAACCGATTACAAGTAATATAACGCCTGCGAATGTTATCCAATTATTTGATTGACTTCCAGTTTTAGGAAGTACTTTTTTGGATTTGTTTAAATGATCATCGCTTGTTTTATTAGTTACGTTAACGTTCGTCCTGTTATCCGAACTTGTTCTTGGGAAGGAGACACTTGCATGACGGCTATCACTTGTGATAAATGTTGTATCTATCGTATCGGTACTGTCACTTATGGCCGTTGTATTCGTACTAATATTTGTAGTTCTAGGGTCTTTGCTAACGCCTGTGCCAGTGATATCCGTGTTGTCGCTTGTAGTCGTTGTATCTGTGCTATCGCTTGAAGCAGTTGTGTCGGTACTATCACTTGAAGTGGTAGTTGTTGTATCCGTATTGTCGCTTGTAGTTGTTGTATCTGTGCTATCGCTTGAAGTGGTAGTAGTATACGTACTATTGCTTGTAGTCGTTGTACCTGTACTGTCACTTGAAGTGGTAGTTGTGTCTGTGCTATCGCTTGTAGTTGTTGTGTCGGTACTATCACTTGTGGATGTGGTATCCGTACTATCACTTGAAGCTGTTGTATCTGTACTATCGCTTGTAGTTGTTGTGTCGGTACTATCACTTGTGGATGTGATATCCGTACTATCACTTGAAGCAGTTGTATCTGTGCTATCGCTTGAAGTGGTAGTTGTGTCTGTGCTGTCACTTGTAGTTGACGTGTCAGTACTATCACTCGTGGACGTGGTATCTGTACTATCGCTTGTAGTCGTTGTATCTGTGCTATCGCTTGAAGTGGTAGTTGTGTCTGTGCTGTCACTTGTAGTTGACGTGTCAGTACTATCACTCGTGGACGTGGTATCTGTACTATCGCTTGTAGTCGTTGTATCTGTGCTATCACTTGTGGACGTGGTATCTGTACTATCACTTGAAGCAGTTGTGTCTGTACTATCACTTGAAGCAGTTGTATCTGTACTATCGCTTGTAGTTGATGTATCGGAACTATCACTTGAAGTGGTAGTTGTATCCGTACTATCACTTGTGGACGTGGTATCTGTACCGCCTGTACCATTGTCGCTGATAAATATTTCGTTAGGATCCCAACGATTGGTAGCCGCATCTAAAATCACATTTGTCCCTATAATCGTTCCGTCTTGGTTTTGAGTAATGTGAATAGTGGCATTAGGCGCAAGAACCGTTCCTTGAAAAGGAGCACTGATTGTCAAATCAGTCATTTCATTTCCGAAATTCCAAGAGATATTCGCATCCGAAAAATCTTCTGTTTCATGATTTGAACGATCATTGTATTTGATTGGTGACTGTACGTTCAATGCAGAAGCACTGTTGATGACATTAAATACGACTACTTGATCACTTGGATTAATGATTTGAAGTGGCGTATTCATCGTTAACACTTCTGCGTCGATATTTACCAATAAAAATCCAGAATTCGATAAACCAGTCAAGTCAATGGTTCGATTATTCATGTCTGGAAAATCCGCAGCAGTATATGTTTTAGCTGGGGTGGCAGTTGCAAGGTCATTTGCTGCTACATTCAATCTAGCAAATTCTTGCTCGAAATCAATATATTCGTTTCCATCCCGATCTTTATAAAAATCATCTGGAGTTAAGTGATCAAGCCTTGATCCATTAACCGTAGGATGCCCATCTTGTAATGCTACATTCACACTACTACCAACGACAAATTTATTTACTCTTGTGTCACCAGTAGGGATACCTGAAGAATTAATGAAAGAATCAGTTTTTTGTATATAATTGATCTCTTGGTTCAACAAACCTTCATGAAGCTCTGTCCCAAAATTATTTTTTGCATCCAGTTCATGTGTCGCTATATTTCCGTCTGTATGTGCATTAACAGTTGTCTTATTTTTGGCAAATACATGGAATTGACTAGCAATTCCCAGCAAACCATAGTTACCAGTTAAATCATTATAAACATTCCCAGGATCTTTAGGAAATGTCTCCGCTGAAACGGTCACACCATACGAAAAGATGTTGAACAATAAAGTAACTAGTACAAGTAAACTTACCCCTTTTTTCATTGTTTACCTTCTTCCTTTTTCAAATATTTTCCTATTATACACTTTTTTTCCTAGGGTTAAACTGTTCGTTTGAAAAATCATTGTTTATTTAAACAATATTAATGAATCATTCATTTTGCTTGCTTTTATTCAAATACTAATGGAGAAGTATTTTTCTTTTTCAATCTTCAAACGATTCATGTTAGTGACTGGAAAGTGTAAAAAATGAGGGGGTGTAGTAACATATAAGTAGAAATCCTAGAGTTAGGAAAAAGCAAGTAGGATAAATAAAAAGGAGGAAAACAGATGAATTATTTAGATATGTTATGCGAGAGTGTGGACCGAGCATATGAGCGATTTGAACGTTTGTTTGAAGGCGTCTCTACTGAGGAGGCCAACCGTTTTCCAGTGGAAGACAGAGCCCCGCAAATCAAATCAATGACTTGGCTGGCTTGGCATACCGCTCGAGAATTGGATTTCCAGATTGCTGATTTAGCCAGTACCTCTCCAATTTGGCACAGCCAAGACTGGGAAAGTCGGTTTCCGATGACAATAGCAGATGACGAACAAGATTGGAAGCAAAGTCTGGAACAAGCAAAACAGATCCAAGCTAATCAAGTAGAAGACTTGCTAGGATACTTGCGGGCAGCTTCTGATTCTGCTATTTCTTATTTAAGAGGGTTAGAACCTTCCGAGCTAGATGAAGTAATTGATGAGAACTGGACACCACCAGTCACGCGAGGGATGCGTCTCGTTTCTATTATTGATGATGCTGCCATGCACTCTGGTCAGGTAATCTATGCGAGACGTTTGTTGGGATTGAAAGACTAAGACACTAAATAAAAAAGAACTTACGACAAAAACAAGTCGCAAGTTCTTTTTTGATTTCAGTTGATTGGCATCCACGGTCTGTATAGTAGTAAGGAATGTACTAAATAGTAGTGAAGCCGTCAGTAAACGCAATTTTCTATTTTTCATTTCAAATCCCTCCATTTTATATTGTAACCGATTACTATTTTAACCTAATAAATAATCCAATAAGAAGGAAGTTTATTTAACTTTTCTGGTCATCCACATATTTCTACAAAAGGAAAAAACTGTTCTGAGAGTGTGTTCTGAGTCTGATAAAGTATTAACAGGTAGGCAGTTTTAACGATAAAAGCATCATGGAAAACTAAAATCAGATCCATTTGTTTTTATAGAAAAAACAGGAAAGCTCTATCGATAAAAAATGGCAAAGGAGGAAGATATTCTGGTCAAACGACACAAAAAAAAGATCATCGCTTCCCTAGTAGTACTGGTAGTTGCACTCGGCGGCTTTTTTGTCTATGACCATTTCTGGAAAGAGCCGGAAGTGATCATGAATTTGAATAGCGGCGATCAATCATTCATCAAGGACATGTCAGAAGAAGAGTTGCGTAATTTTCTGCAAGATCAAGCAGACGAAGATTATGTTCGACTGAAGTTGGATACGACGATGCGTTTTGATACCTCTGACAAACCTGGGTCAGTCAATATCCAAAACCCGCCCAGTAACGAATATGCCATCGAAGTGACAACTTATATCGAAGGAGAAGACGATGAAATCTACATTTCTGGAGTGATCCAGCCAGAACAATATGTAAGTGAAGGCAAACTGTTGCGTAAAGTAGCTAAAGGAACATACAAAACGATCAGTACGGTCCAATTTTTGGATACCGAAAAGAATGTAGTCGGAACATCTTCTGTCGTTGGAAAGTTAACAGTTGAAAGTTAACTGATAGCAAATATATATTTTTTAGGAGGAAAAGAAATGAAAGTCTCAAGAAAAATGGTGTTGCCGGCACTTGCATTAGTAAGCAGTGCGGCAATCGGACAAACGGTAAGCGCTTATACGTGGGTGGGTGGCGAACCTGATCCGAATACGGTTTACGAATCAGTCCAAAAGCAAGATAACGCAACGATCCCAGCAGAAGGTACTTTTAAAGAGTGGGACCCGACTGACCCAGGGCCTGGACCTGGGCCAACAGATCCAGTTGATTGGATCGATGTATCGATCCCGACAAAAGTCTTGTTCGGACAAACAGATGCGACAGAGGGGAAGGTCGTAGCACCAATCTATCAAATCAGAAACAATTCGACAAAAGGCGTGAAAGTCTCTGTGGGCAACTTCGTTAAAGGGCAAGATGCAGATAAAGTGCCGGAATTAGTGTTGAACATGGATAGTGTCAGCAGCAGTACATCCATCCCTTTAGTCAACCCGACGACTGCTCCACAATTTCCACGTGAATTAGTGACATTGCCGAACCAAAACGATGTCACAGAGTTCACTTTCTCTGGTAGCGTCGGAGCGAATTTCCAATTTGGGGAAGCCATCAATCCTAAATATGAGCTTGTCTTGCAATTTGAAGCAATAGGGGTATAAAAAAATGAAAAAAACAGGGATCCTTCCGCTGTTTTTCCTTCTAGGGTTTATCTGTCTATCAATGAGCGGTTTGGCAGATGCAGCAGAAAAAGAAAGCACGATCGAAGTTAGCGGACTGATCTATTCAGAAAAACCAACGGAACCTGGAACAGGTCCAAGCACAGATCCTGGAACAGGTTCAAGTGCTGGGCCTGGTACAGGCTCAACTGCGGATTCCGCAACTGATTCGGGAAAAAGTACCGGTGGAGATACGTCGGGAACATCCGGTTCTAGCGACACTAAAGGCAATCTGCCTCAGACGAATGCTGTAGGGACAAGTAGGTGGGTAGCGGCAGCAGGCGTGCTGCTTCTCCTCGGTTCTCTTTCTTTATTAAGTAAAAAAACCTTGTCTGGAGACACAAATGTTTAGACAGACGAGCAAATACAAAAGAGAGAGGAGAGAAAAATGAAACTATTCAAAATATTAGCAGTTTTTACCTTGCTGTTTTCCAGCATCAGCCCGACTACCCTTGTCTACGCAGTCTCATCTTTGACGCCTGAAAGTAGCGAGTCAGCAAATGAAGAAGCACCGACAGAACCAATAGCCGAACCGCAAGTGGAAGAAGCTTCTGCAGTAGCCGAGCCTGTAGCAGAAGAAGCATCAGCGGAACCAGTCGAACCGTCGACCGTCGAACCGCAAACAGAGCCAGTAGCTCCTGTACCAGAAACGGCTGTGCCAAGTCCACAGAATCCTGATCTTCCCAATATTCCCCAATATCGAGGGGAACTGAGAAGTAATGGAGAAAGCACCTATCGGGCAACAGCTCAACCTGGATTTAACGCGGGAGTCAGCAACTTGTCAGAACTGGGCCCCAATGTAGGAGACAGTATTTCCTACAGCTTTACGATCCCAACTCATTCTTTCGCACACGGGAACGGCAATGACTGGATCGCACACATTGTTGGTAATAATAATATCGGTATTGAGTGGTTTGACGGGATGTCCTATGGTCGACCGCCAAATCATACAAGTGCTTATTTAACAACTTACCAGATTGGACGTACGGAAGTCGTCGAAGTCGGGGGTGCTTCTGGCGATCTTAGTATTACGTCGAATCACACGATAAACAATAACAATTTCACGATGACGATGTCAGGTACGATTACTAGAACAAGAGCCAGCAACCGTACCGACTACCAATTAACAGCTGGGATCCATAATCTTGTATTAGGTGCTACTGCGGTGCCTTCGTGGGGGCCATTAGGACCTGTGCGTATAGAAGATGTGCCGATCAACTATCTGTCAATCGGGAATTTTACGGTCAATACTAGGCCAGCACCTACTGTAGAGATCACAGCAAATCCTGAAAGTCCTCTTGCTTTGGGAGAAGTGCGTCCTCAGGCGCAAAAAGATAGTCTGAGAGTACGGGTTAACGGGATACTGTTGCCCCCAGATAGTTACGAGATCATTGAGTCTAACTTAGGTCTCTGGGATTTTATAGGTATAGCAGGATTACGAAATGGATGGGTGAGGATTCGCTATAGGCTGAATGGAACCGTTCATGAGAGTGGAAGAATACATTTACAAGTACCCGTCGTATGGGGAGATAGTATCGTGTTTGGTGGGAGCAGTGCAATGAGTAATCGGACAGTAGCTGCTTTCACCTTACATCATCGGGGAGCTCGTCCATTGGTTACTGCAGCTATGGGGAGAGACAGTACGGGTCCTAATGCGTTTATAGATACAAGATACGCAGGACAAAATTACTATAATTTCTCTTGGTATGACTTAAGTCAAAAAAACAGTGCGGATCTGACGAACGTGTCTGCTAATCAAGCCGTAACAGCAAAAGGTGACGAACGACGGTCTGATGTTTTAAATCGCTGGACCACACAAACAGTCAACTATGGGGATGTCGTCCGTACATGGGTGGCAGATCCAGAAAAGAACGCAGTGACAAATTCAATGACAATAGATGCGCCATTTGTCTTTAATGGTGGAGAAGTCTACTATGAAATTACTACGAACGGTTATCGTAAATTGGATATCAACACATTGACGCCAACAGAACAATCGATTGAACATGGGACTTCGCAAGCGTCTTTGGATAGTCAAGTCAGTCAATATCTAGACACTTCTGGCAAAGAAAATCTTCGAATAGTAGGATTCGTCGATTATCCAGATACCTCTACTCCCGGAGAAAAAACCGGAACGATCCGAGTCGAAGAAACCTTGTCTACAGGAAAAACTGTGACATACGACTATACAGTACCCTTTGTTGTTACTTCTAAACTTGAAGTAACGGCTAAGCCTGATAGTAAGGTATTGCTAGGAACAGATATGAATACAGTCGATCTACGTCAGTTTTTAGATGTCGAGGTAGATGGAGAGAAACTTGATGACGATAGTTATGAGGTAGAAATGACTTCTGCACCTATTGCTACAGATACTGTGAGCATCGTTGGAAGACCACAATCGATTCGAGTCACTGTGAATGGGACAACACTATCACAAGATACATCTGTCAATATAGGAATCGTATGGGGAAATAGTATTGTGTATGGCACCACAGATGCAATGAGTGTTCGATCAGCAGCAGCTTTCACCTTGCATCATCGTGGAGCTCATCCGTCGATTACTGCAGTTACAGGTAGAAATAATTTACCTACCAATAATTTTGTGATAAATGAAAATTATTTAGGCCAAAATTACTATAATTTCTCTTGGTACGATTTTAGTCAAAAAAATACTCTTGATTTGACAAATGATTCCGCGAATCAAGCAGTCTCAGCAAGAGGAGGAGAGAGACAACAAGATGTCTTAAGTCGCTGGACCACACAAACGGTCAACTATGGGGATGTCGTCCGTACATGGGTGGCAGATCCAACAAAGAATGCAGTGACAGAAAACGAGCAATTTGTCTCTAACGGCGGAGAAGTCTACTACGAGATTACAGCAGGCGGTTACCGAGCGCTAAATATCAATAAACTAACTACATCAAGTCACACGATATCACAAGGGATGACGGAGAGTGAATTAGACAGTCAATTAGCCGAGTTCTTAGATGTATCAAGTGTAGAGAATATCAACTTGGATAGATTTGTCCAGTATCCAGATACTTCTGTCGTCGGTACAACAATCGGAAGGATCCGAGTAACAGAAACTTTATCTACAGGAAAGACAGTCTCCTATGACTATGAGATCTCCTTTACAGTTGAAAACGCCCCTCCAACAGCTGATCCAATTGCGCAAGAATTGCATTTAGGAGAATCTTTGCCAGATTCGCCGATGGATCTGCTAGAGAATGTATCAGATGACAGAGACGATCCGTCAGCGCTGAAAGCAACGTATCTAAACCGACCAAACATCGATCGCGTTGGAGAGATGACCGCTAGCATTCAACTGGAAGATTCATGGGGAGCTGTTTCAGTCATCGAAGTGCCGATTACCGTCAAGTGGGGAAGTACGCTTAAATTAAAAGGTTATGGTTACGGAACAGTCGGTGTTTACAGCCTAAACAAAAATGCGAATGGAGCTATGCAGATCGTTACAACGAAAGGTGAGATCTATTCACTTACCAGTCAAGTCCATCAGTTGTTCCCAGACACGGTTTACTATTCCATCGAAGTATTATCTGATGGATCAAGGAAATTCATGCATGAAGTAACGGGGGGAATGATCGTCGAAGATTCGATCAATCAATTCAACAATGGGACTCCACTAGCTGTAGCTGTCGGAGATGTCGTGAAAGTCTATCACATCGAAGAAGAGGGATCAAATAACTATAAAGATAAAAACTTATTGATGGAGAATGAACAAGAGAAAAATTACACTTATGGGACGAACTATGTTTACTATAAAGTGACAGAAGATGGATTTGAGCCAATGCCTCCTATTTTTGCAGTGAAACCAATGAAACAGGATTTTGTTCTCGGCGAAAATACTAGTGGATTAGATCTTCACGATTTATTAGAAGAGGTCACATTAAATGATACAGTGATTCCTCCTGATCAATACGAAGTAGAGCGACTCACTGATTTTGATACTTCTTTAGTAGGCGATCGTAACGTAAAAGTCAAAGTAACTTCTATTAAATCCTCTGTATCTTTAGAATTAGATATTCCATATGAAGTGAAATGGGGAAGTACGATTTCTTTAAGAGGACTTAGTGATCGTACAGTTGGCGCCTATAGTTTAACGAGAAGCACAGATGGGACATTGCGACTTCATTCGACATTTGGTGACAATAGAACGAATCAAGGTTCGCAAGTCCATTCTTATTATGGAAGTAGTGTCTATTATTCCCTCGAAGTATTAGACGGAGAAACAAGCACCTATCAATACGAAGTCACAGGTAATGCGATTATCCAAAATGCAATCAATGGGTTCAATCAAGGCCAGCCGTTAGAGGTCTCTGCGGGAAATGTCATCAAAGTCTTTCATGGGGAGTCCCACAGCCGCAGTCGATTGATGGTAAACGAAGTAGCAGAAAACTACTCCTTTGGTACACCTTTTTCTTACTACCGAGTAACGGACAATGGATTAGTACCGATCAAACACTTGGAAGCTGAAGCAGTTCCTCAGACATTCCACTTAGGTGAAAACACGGATGGACGTGACCTAAACGAGTTCGTTACGGATGTGCAGGTAAATGGTGTAGCAGTGGATGCAAGTGAATATGAAATCTCGTTACGTTCCGAAGTCAACACGACGTTGATCGATACGCGTGAAGTAGAAGTCGAAATACGCACGACGGACGGATTAGGCATCCTGAGAACAACTGTACCGTATGAAGTCAAATGGGGAAGTACGATTTCCTTGAGAGGACTTGGTGAAAATACAGTCGGATCCTACAGTTTGATAAAAGGTGGGAATGGAAAGCTACAACTTCATTCGACATTTGGTGATAACAGTAGTCGTCAATATTTAAACGTTCACCCTAATTTCGGCAATGACGTGTATTATTCAATCGAAGTATTCAACGGAGAAACAAGCACCTATCAATATGAAGTCAAGGGTAATGCGGTTATCAGGGATGCAATCAATGGATTCAATCAAGGTAATCCATTGGAGGTTTCTGCGGGGAATATCATCAAAGTTTACCATGCAGAATCTCGGACTCGAAGCAGACTGATGGTAAATGAAGTTGCCGAAAACTATACATTCGGCACACTTTTCTCTTACTACCGAGTAACTGACAATGGATTAGTTCCAATCAAACAGTTGGAAGCAGAAGCAGCTCCACAAACGTTCAACTTAGGTGAAAGTGCCGATGGACGCCATCTAAAGGAATTGGTTAGAAATGTACGAGTAAATGGCACAGTCGTGGATGCGAGTGAGTATGAAGTAGTCTTACGTTCAGAACTTGATACGTCATTGATTGGTACACGTGAAATCGATATTGAAGTCCGTACAACTGATGGACTAGGTATTGTACAACTGACAGTTCCTTATGAAGTGAAGTGGGGGAACTCGATCATCGCCCAAGATCAGGCAGCAAACTCTGATAAGACAGTGGCTGTTCTGTCATTGACCGAAGAGAATAATTTGCCAAAACTGACAGCTACGCAAGGAGACGGACTTGATTCTTTCAGTCCAGTAGCCTCTGCACCACAAGCAGTATTTTATCGTGGTGATCTTACTTCGCCAAGATTCTCCCTTTTGACAAATAACTTAACTGTGGACGCACAAACACTGAGGAGCAACTGGAACAATGTTCTTAGACAAAATGAATTAGCCTATGGTGATGTGCTTTCTTTTGAAGTTTTTGATTCTGCGGGGAATAACCTACTTGGAAATAAAACAGCTGTCTCAAGAAATGAACAACTAGTAAAAGAAGTAATCGGCTACCCGCAAGCTTTTTACGAAATGACAGCCAATGGGTTCAATCTTCTACGTATCAATCAATTGAAGGTAGAAACACAAACCATTGAAAGTGGATTGACAGAAGAGGAATTAAGTCAAAATATCGAATCTTATCTGTCGACTGACGGATTCGATACGATCCATGTGACAAAGTTCATCCAATATCCTGACACAAGTAAAGCTGGAACAAGTAACGGAATCATCGAAGTAGAAGAAGCGTTAGCGACAGGCGGTACAGCTACGTATAACTATACGGTGCCATTTATCGTGGAGAACTCGACGGAATGGATCGATGTCAAGATTCCTAAAAAATTGCTTTTCGGAACGACTGACGTAAATAAAGGAATGGTTTCTTCCCCGCTTTACTACATCGAGAATGCTGGGACGAGAAATCTAAAAGTCAGTGTGGAAGAAATCAACATCACGAACAATACGAATAACTTGGAGCTGTTACGTACAGCTGATGCAGATCCATCTGCAGAGAGGGCAGCGGCAAAACTTCGTATGAATTACAAGACGAGCAATATCCTTGTCGATCTTTATGAAAGTACACCAAACCAGGTAGTTGCTGAGCTAGCACCGAATGAACAAACCCAATTTATGATCGAAGGTCAATACTTCGGGAACTATCAGCAAGAAGTCAATATTGGATTGGACATTCGCTATCGATTTGAGGTTGCTTCGTAAGGTAGAAAGATGTTGATTTGAAGAAAATGATGTACGAACATAAAAGCCCATCAATCGATTGAAATCGGTTGATGGGCTTCTTGAGTATTATTTTCCAAGTGTGTGGTTAGGTTTCGGCAGAGATGGACTTGATAGATTTGAACCACTAGCTTTTTCACTAGCGTGTTGAGTTAAGTTACCTAATGCTGCGTGGGTGGATTTTCGTCTGTTTTTTACCTGATGAGAGGTTAGGCTTTTAGAAAGGTTCTGTTTGTATTCCTCAACTGCTTTTTGTAATTTTTGAGGTGGATTTTCTAGCTTCGCCCTCTCTTGCTTAGTATTCAAATATAACGATTGATCAGCTTTGATTGCATTATCAATTTTTACTTGAGTAGTTACGTAATTTTGTATTGCATTTGCGATTTTATTTTTGTTGAAACGTCTATTCATGAATGTATTTACATTCTTATATTGTTTTAAATTATCTTTTTGATTAGTTAGCAACTTCTTAAAATCTTTTAAATCACTATTTTGTTTTGCCTCTTGTTTTTTAACTGATTGGTCTTTTTGCTTCTGTTGTGCCTTTTGTTTCGCCATTGTTTTTCTAGTATTATCAAAGGTTTTTAATATTGTTGGTGATCGTTTTCCTAGTTCCTCTCGTGCTTTTTCTACTTCTGATTTTGCCTCGTTATACTCATTTTTATATTCAGTTATTTTGGATTCAGGTGTAAATTTGCCGTAGTTGCTTGCGTTTGTCTTTGCAATGTCCACAGCATTGGTCTTTTCTTGTAGTTGTGCTGCAAGTTTTTTTATCGAAGGGTCTTTAATCTCACTGATCATTTTATCTAATAGTGTTTCTTGCCTATAATCTGGTGAATTTGCAATATCTTCTTTTGGCATGTCAATTCCTCTTTTCTTTTTTTATTTGTATCTTTGTATTCACTTTATCATGCTTTCTTTTTGTTTTTGTTCCTGCTTTTTCTAAGGTGGAAAATATCTGGTACGCTTTTCTGATATTTTCCATAAAAAATAAAACAAGGGGCTTATTTATGAGAAAAGGCACGTAACGATTTTTTTCAATCCTCATTTATCCTTGTTGTCAAAGGCTTTTTTTCTTCGTATCATTCTTTTTTAATTTTAGAAATTATGGTCCCAAGGCATGAAAAAAAACATGTTATAGTAAAAACATAAGTGAAGTTGGCAGAGGAATCAGCCGATTTTTACTGTCTATCTAAGCGAAAAACAGCTGTCCGCAAAAATCAAATTGAGGAGGATGCATTTGAAAAAACTCATCACTAATTTAACACGTACAGACGTTTCGCCCCTGATCCTTCGGCTAAAAGGAGAGAAACATGCATTTACGTTTGAAGACATCGAAAAAGAAAGCGGGATAAAATTGACGAGCGCAGACAAATTTTTGATCCGTTCTGTCGCAGAGAAAAAATTCAAAATGCAAGTGGTGTGCGAAGCACCGGAGAACCAGCTGAAGTTCTTTCCAAAAGCAAAAGAACTTTCTTGATCACTCTATTTATTGTTCTATCTATGTAACAAGTAGGAAAAAATAACAAATATGTTATTAAAAGTGTTGCAATCGCATACAAAAAGATTAAAAAACAAAATAGTCCCTTATCATAGGAGATGGAAACACGAGAATGTCAGACAGGGGGGATGGGATGCGTTGATTTTTTAGTTGTAAGTTGGTTGCTACATAGATAATAAAAGGGGAGTAATTGGATTGAAAAAGAAAATCATTGGTAGTCTATTACTATCAACGCTAGTGTTGACGAGTATGATAAATATGTTCATCAATGAAGACTTGCAAGCGGAAAATCACGTGCTCAATATCAGTCGCACGCTTCAAGAAGAAAAGGTGAACTATCTCAATCCTAGGGGAGAAGATGGTATCGACAATGCCTGCTACTGATAGTCATCGAAAATTATCGCGCAGGCTATATCGGCTCTATCGACATCGTTCCTCAATAAAAAGAACGATGAGGAGATAGATATTTTTTAGGAAACAAGCACATAACTTATGATCTCATAAGTATTTTCACAAAGGACTACCAAATAGTCCTTTGTGGGTATCATAAAAAAACTGAATAGAAACAATAATCAGCTTTACCACCATTGATAGAAAAGAGATAGAAAACCGAGAAAAGGAATCGGTCCTCTATCTCTTTTTGCTGTACAAACGCATGTTTCTCCTGTTTTTTTGCATTGATTCATTTAATGAAAGTGTACCATGTTTTCTTGATACGTTTAGAACACCTTTTTCTAGAGGATAGAAAAACTACAAGTTGAGAGGATAAAGAGAGTCGTTTGAAGAGAACTTAGAAAAAAGGACACTGTATGAGATCAGGTGTCCTTTTGTGAAATCTGATATTATTGCGTACGGATAGATGTGAGACTGATTTCGCCAGAAGACAAACTCATTTCCTGTTCATTTGTTTGGACGATCAGTTCACCATGATCACCGATTTCTTTTGCAAGACCGACATAAGTCGTTCCTTTTTGATTGAACGACACGGTTTTTCCCAATACGAATGATTTTTCTTTATAAAAGTCCAATGCTTTTTTCGGTTGAGAAAGATAGGTAAACAACTCCTGCCAGATTTTGCTGATCAGTTGATTCCTTGTGAGACTCGCTTGTCCATCAGGAAAGACAGAAGTGGCTTTTTCTTGGAGATCAGCTGGAAAATGATTTTGAGGAACAGAAAAATTCAGCCCGATCCCGATAATGATATGACTGATCCTGCCGCTTTCCATATCACTGACTGCTTCAGATAAAATCCCACAGACTTTTTTTCCATCCATGTAGATGTCATTGACCCATTTGATCGAAGCAGAACGACCGGTAACAGATTCAATGGCTTTCACACAGGCACTGGCTGCGATGATCGTATATTGAGGCAGTTCATCAAACCGTTTGTCTGGATGGAGCAAGAGACTCATATAGATTCCTCGTCCAGGTTCGGCAAAAAAAGGTCGTCCAAAACGTCCACGAGCTTGTTCTTGTGTATCAGCAACAAATAACTTCGAAACAGAATCTCCGTGAGCCGCTGCCAGTTTGGCATCTTTCATCGTAGATTCAGAAGTCAACATCGTTTGTACCTTCAAATCGGGAATAAAAGACCGTAGCTCTTGCTGGATTTCTTTTGCATCTAGTACGTCAGAGGGCAGGTAACGATACCCTGTAGGCCCGTGCTCAAAACGATAGCCTGCCTTTTCCAATTCTTTGATGGCTTTCCAAATACTTGTTCGGGAAACTTCCAGTTGCTGTGCTAACTTTTCTCCAGAAAGAAAATCTGGCGTCTCTTTCAATAAATGAAGTACTTTGTCTTTTGTTGTCATGGCACCAAGCTCCTTTCCCATCCATTCTATCAGGAAGAAGGAGAGAACAAAATAGTTTTCGAAGAAACAACGGTTGATACATAAAGCAAAAATGAAAGAAGAAAAGAGAAAAAAGAAGAGGGTGGGCGTTCATTTTTTGTCCCAGCCTCTTTCTGATTATGAAGATAAAAGTACTTGATCGTCTTTCAACATCGTGCCACTGTTTTGTTTGAACAACGCCAATAGTTGAGGTACTGTGAGTTGCTGTTTTTCCTCTTGCTGGATATCGACGACGATCCTTCCTTGATGAAGCATGATCAGTCGATTTCCATAGCGGATCGCGTCTTCCATGTCATGAGTGACCATGAAAGCAGTGAGACTCTGCTCGGTGATCAGCTTTTCTGTCAAGTCCATGACGGTTTTGGAAGTAGCAGGGTCAAGCGCTGCAGTGTGTTCATCTAATAAGATCAGTTCTGGACGCTGCAATGTAGCCATTAACAGCGTGATGGCTTGACGTTGTCCCCCAGACAGCAAACCGATTTCTGAGGATAAACGATTTTCCAAACCCAAATTCAGCCGAGCCAGCTGTTCTTTGAAAAATGTTCGGTCTTGCGATTTGACACCACGAAAGAAGCCACGCTTTTTTCCTCGTTTCATAGCAAGAGCAAGATTTTCTTCTACCGTTAAACGAACGGCTGTCCCTAGTTTAGGATCTTGGAATACGCGACTGATGGATTTCGAACGTTCGACAACGGATTTTTTCGTGATATTTTTTCCATTCAATAAAATCTGTCCCTGATCAACAGAAAATGTACCGGCGATGCTGTTCAGCAAAGTAGATTTACCAGCACCATTTCCGCCGATGATCGTCACGAAGTCGCCGGGTTCCAAAGAAAGATTAATACCTTTCAGGACATGGTTTTCGTTGATCGTTCCTTTTTCAAAGGTATGATGGAGATTTTCCAATGTTAAGACGTCATTCATTTGACACTACCGCCTTTCTTTTTTTGAGATAAATGGAATTTTTGCTGAATCTGCGGGAAAGAAAGACAGATTACTAGCACGAAAGCAGAAGCAAGTTTCGAATCACTTGGTTCAACATTCAGTTCGAAGACTAACGCCAAAATAAAACGGTAAATGACCGCACCTAAAACGACAGTCAAGAGACGGAGAAATAGTGGCTGGTTACGTAACAAAACTTCTGCGATGATAATAGAAGCAAGTCCAATCACGATCGTTCCAATACCAGAATTCAAATCAGCAAAGCCGTTGTTTTGCGCAAGCAAGGAGCCAGAAAGAGCAATGCATCCATTAGAGATCATATAACCGATGATCTTCATATTATCTGTGTTGATTCCGTTTGCTTCGCTCATTGCCAGATTATCGCCAGTTGCACGAATAGCAAGTCCTGTTTCTGTACGTAAGAACAAAACAAGTAAACATACAACGATCAAAGCAAAAAGCAGACCGACGATTAGTACAGCGTTGTCTTTTGTTATGCCGAATGACTCGACCCAATGAAAGATCGTTGGCTGACCCAATAAAGAGATGTTCGGCGCACCCATCACACGGGAGGTGACAGAATATAAACCAGTCATGGTGATGATCCCTGCAAGAAGGGCGGGAATTTTTAATTTTGTGTGAAGCAGTCCGGAAACAAGCCCTGCTGCCGCACCACCTAAAAAGCCTAGAAGACAAGCTGTCAATGGGTGATAGCCATTTGTAATACTTACTGCCGCGATCCCTGCACCTAAAGGAAAGCTTCCTTCAGCAGTCAAGTCGGCAATGTCTAAGATACGGAAAGTGACATACACACCAATCGCAAGCAGGGCCCATAAGACCCCTTGCGATGCAGATGATAAGAAAAGAGAGAGCAAATTTGTCATGAGAATCCTCCTGTGTTTTATTCAGCTTCTTTGATGCTGTCTGGATTGATGCCTAATGCTTTGGCCATGTCTTTATTGACATACAGTTCCAAATCATTCGCTGTTTCGACAGGAAGTTCACTTGGCTTCTTGCCGTCTAAGATTTTTGCTGCCATGATCCCCGTTTGTTTGCCCAAGCTTTCGTAGTCGATCCCTACTGTTGCTAGACCGCCGTCTTTGACTTGATCAACTGCGCCAGCAACGACAGGTGTTTTTGTTTCTTTTGCGACTTCACCGACAACACTTGCCGCACTTGCGAACGTGTTATCAGTAGGAATATAGATTCCATCTACATCTTTAGCTAGACTTTTCGTCACTTGTTGGACATCATTTGTGGAATTTGCTGTCAATACTTTGACTTTGACGCCCGCTTTTTTCAATTCTTTTTCTGCCAAATCAGCTTGGATCTTAGAGTTTGCTTCACCGTTGTTATACATGATGCCGATTGTTTTGGCGTCTGGCACGATAGTTAACAGTAAGCCGATTTGTTTTTCGATTGGCACCATATCTGTCGTGCCAGTCACATTGCCGCCAGGTTTTTCATTGGATGTGACTAAATGGGCTTGTTCCAAGTCTGTGACCGCTGTGACAGTCATCGGGATAGTGGTTGTTTCATTTAATAAAGATTGTGCTGCTGGAGTGGCGATTCCAAGTAGCAGATCAGGATCTTCTTTGACGAGTTTCTCACTCATGCTTTTCAGGTTGTCTTGGTTGTTTTGGGCATTTTGATAATCGATTGTTAGATTATCGCCTTCTTTATACCCTTCTTCTGCTAATCCTTCTTTGAATCCTTTATAGGCAGCGTCTAACGAGTTATGTTGTACAAGTTGCAATACGCCAATTGTTTTTTGTCCATCTGATGCCTCTGCGGAATTGTCTTTTTGTGCGCAACCTCCTAAAGCTAGTAGCAGGGCAGCGCCTAATCCGATGAATATATTTTTTTTCATTTCTTTTTCCTCCTTAATTTTGGGAAACAAAAAATCCATTCAGACAAAATGTCTAAATGGATTGAAAAGTCGGAAAATAAATTGAAAAAGTAGAATGCTTGATACTTTTACTTTGTATTTTCACTGCTCAGCCACTTAGCATTTTGTCTACGTGGCTTTTTGCTGCAATACAAAGTTCTTTAGCCATCATAGATACAAACTGTCGTTTAACGTTTGTATCCATCATGATGAATACAAACCTATCTAAAGTAGCTAAAGTAAAAGTTATTCAGTTGTGTTGGTACGATTTGCTTGATGTTGGTTCGCATAGAAGTTCCTCCACAAAATGAATTTTCTAAAGTATAACCGAGAAAAAAAGGTCTGTCAATTAAGAATTGTCAGATAATTGAAAACATAAAATTGAAAACATTAAGAAAATATTGCGAGAAAGCAGAAGAAACGCCAGGAAGTGTTGACTTTTATAGAAAATAAGTGTAGTATATGAAGTTGCAAAAACTATCTGATGAAGAAAAGGCAGAAACGAAATATTGTCCGTTTCGGCTTTAATATAAGGAAACAAAAGTAGAAGCTCACGAAGTAAGGTTTCAAGAGAATGTTCTATTTTTGGTTTTTTTTTGCCTAAAAGCCGCAAAAAATGTCTGTTGTTACCTAAAAATAATATTTGAAATATTATTGTAACAATTGATCGGGTAGTCTTTTTGAATGACATTTTAGAGGGGTGAAGAGCTTGGCTGGACACGTAGTAAAATACGGAAAACATCGCGAACGTAGAAGTTTCGCAAGAATCAGTGAAGTGTTGGAATTACCAAATTTGATCGAAATTCAAACAGACTCTTACCAATGGTTCTTAGATGAGGGACTTAGAGAAATGTTTGAAGACATTTTGCCAATCGATGACTTCAATGGCAATCTATCTTTGGAATTTGTGGATTATGAATTGAAAGAACCAAAGTATACAGTAGCAGAAGCTCGTGCGCATGATGCAAACTACTCTGCACCATTACATGTAACATTGCGTTTGACAAACCGCGAGACTGGCGAAATCAAAGCACAAGAAGTATTCTTCGGTGATTTCCCATTAATGACAGAACAAGGAACATTCATCATCAACGGGGCAGAGCGAGTAATCGTTTCTCAGTTAGTCCGTTCACCAGGTGTCTATTTCCATGGAAAAGTTGACAAAAACGGAAAAGAAGGATTCGGTTCTACTGTTATCCCTAACCGTGGCGCTTGGCTAGAAATGGAAACTGATGCAAAAGACATCTCTTATGTACGTATCGACCGTACACGTAAGATTCCTTTAACCGTATTAGTTCGTGCGTTAGGATTTGGTTCCGATGATACGATCTTTGAAATCTTCGGCGACAGCGAAACATTACGCAATACAATCGAAAAAGACTTGCATAAAAACGCAAGCGACTCAAGAACAGAAGAAGGTTTGAAAGACGTTTACGAACGTTTGCGTCCAGGCGAACCAAAAACAGCAGACAGCTCACGTAACTTGCTGAATGCTCGTTTCTTCGATCCAAAACGTTACGACTTAGCAAACGTTGGTCGTTACAAAGTAAACAAAAAATTAGATTTGAAAACACGTCTATTGAATCTGACATTAGCTGAAACATTAGTTGATCCAGAAACAGGCGAGATCATCGTTGAAAAAGGAACAGTCTTGACTCACCAAGTCATGGAAACATTAGCTCCTTTCATTGATAACGGTCTAAATTCAGTGACTTACTATCCATCAGAAGATGGTGTGGTCACAGATCCAATGACTGTCCAAGTCATCAAAGTATTTTCACCAAGAGATCCTGAACGTGAAGTGAACGTGATCGGAAACGGCTATCCAGAAGCAGCTGTAAAAACAGTTCGTCCAGCCGACATCATTGCTTCAATGAGCTATTTCTTGAACTTGATGGAAGGTATCGGCAATGTCGATGATATCGACCACTTAGGAAATCGTCGTATCCGTTCAGTCGGTGAACTTTTACAAAACCAATTCCGTATCGGGCTAGCACGTATGGAACGTGTGGTTCGTGAAAGAATGTCGATCCAAGATACTGAAACATTGACACCTCAACAATTGATCAATATCCGTCCAGTTGTGGCAAGTATCAAAGAATTCTTTGGTTCTTCTCAGTTGTCACAGTTCATGGATCAAACAAACCCTCTTGGCGAATTGACACACAAACGTCGTCTTTCAGCCTTAGGACCTGGCGGATTGACTCGTGACCGTGCCGGTTATGAAGTTCGTGACGTTCACTACTCCCACTATGGCCGTATGTGTCCGATTGAAACTCCTGAAGGCCCAAATATCGGGTTGATCAATAGTTTGTCCAGTTATGCGAAAGTAAATAAATTCGGATTTATCGAAACACCTTATCGTCGTGTAGACCGCGAAACAGGTCGGGTTACTGACCAAATCGACTACTTGACAGCAGATATCGAAGACCATTACATCGTAGCCCAAGCAAACAGCCCATTGAATGAAGATGGAACATTTGCTCAAGACGTTGTTATGGCTCGTGCTCAAAGTGAAAACTTAGAAGTATCTATTGATAAAGTAGACTACATGGACGTATCACCTAAACAAGTAGTTGCCGTTGCGACAGCATGTATTCCTTTCTTGGAAAACGATGACTCCAACCGTGCCTTGATGGGTGCCAACATGCAGCGTCAAGCAGTGCCGTTGATCAATCCTCAAGCACCATGGGTTGGTACTGGTATGGAATACAAATCAGCGCATGACTCAGGAGCTGCTTTGTTATGTAAACATGACGGTGTCGTTGAATACGTTGATGCTTCTGAAATCCGCGTACGCCGCGACAACGGTGCATTAGATAAATACGATGTAACAAAATTCCGTCGTTCAAACTCCGGAACAAGCTACAACCAACGTCCAATCGTTCATTTGGGTGAGAAAGTCGAAAAAGGGGATACTCTGGCAGACGGACCATCTATGGAACAAGGCGAAATGGCTCTAGGCCAAAACGTTTTAGTTGGTTTCATGACTTGGGAAGGATACAACTATGAAGATGCGATCATCATGAGCCGTCGTTTGGTAAAAGATGACGTATACACTTCTATTCATATTGAAGAATATGAATCAGAAGCCCGCGATACAAAATTAGGACCTGAAGAAATCACACGCGAAATCCCTAATGTCGGGGAAGACGCATTGAAAGATTTAGACGAAATGGGTATCATCCGTATCGGTGCAGAAGTCCAAGATGGCGATTTGCTTGTAGGGAAAGTCACGCCAAAAGGGGTAACAGAATTATCTGCAGAAGAACGTCTATTGCATGCGATCTTTGGCGAAAAAGCTCGTGAAGTCCGCGATACATCATTACGTGTACCGCATGGCGGCGGCGGGATCGTTCACGATGTGAAAATCTTTACTCGTGAAGCTGGAGATGAATTGTCACCAGGCGTAAACATGTTAGTTCGTGTTTATATCGTTCAAAAACGTAAAATCCATGAAGGGGATAAAATGGCCGGTCGTCACGGAAATAAAGGGGTTGTATCCCGTATTATGCCGGAAGAAGATATGCCATTCCTACCTGATGGAACACCAATCGATATCATGCTGAATCCTTTAGGGGTGCCTTCACGTATGAACATCGGACAAGTATTGGAATTACACTTGGGTATGGCTGCACGTCAGTTAGGTATCCACGTAGCAACGCCAGTATTCGATGGTGCAAGTGATGAAGACGTATGGGAAACAGTTCGTGAAGCCGGTATGGCCAGCGATGCGAAAACTGTTCTGTACGACGGACGTACAGGTGAACCATTTGACGGACGTGTGTCTGTCGGTGTAATGTACATGATCAAACTTGCTCACATGGTCGATGACAAATTGCATGCACGTTCAATCGGACCTTACTCATTGGTTACACAACAACCATTGGGAGGTAAAGCTCAATTTGGTGGACAACGTTTTGGTGAAATGGAAGTATGGGCACTGGAAGCTTACGGTGCGGCTTATACTTTACAAGAAATCTTGACATACAAATCAGATGACGTAGTCGGACGTGTGAAAACATACGAAGCAATCGTCAAAGGTGAACCAATTCCAAAACCAGGTGTACCGGAATCCTTCCGCGTATTGGTGAAAGAATTGCAATCACTAGGTCTGGACATGCGTGTCTTGGATATCGAAGAGACAGAGATCGAACTTCGCGACATGGACGATGAAGATGACGATTTGATCACTGTTGATGCTTTGACAAAATTTGCCGAACAGCAAACTGCCAAAGAATTAGAAAAGAAAGCTGCTGAACAAGTGGAAGATGAAAGAGACGATGTCATCCAAAACTTTGAAACCGCAGAAGATAATTTAGACTAATCCGGTCTATGAGCTGCAAGGCGGTCGAAGATCAGCCGTCTTGCGGTTTGCCATTAAATGAAATGGAGGGAACCCCTTTTGATCGATGTAAATAAATTCGAAAGTATGCAAATAGGTTTGGCTTCTCCCGAAAAAATCAGAAGCTGGTCTTACGGTGAAGTAAAAAAACCTGAGACGATTAACTATCGTACCTTAAAACCTGAACGCGAAGGGTTGTTCTGTGAGCGGATTTTTGGTCCTACAAAAGACTGGGAATGTGCCTGCGGAAAATACAAACGTATCCGTTATAAAGGAATCGTTTGTGATCGATGCGGAGTGGAAGTGACTCGTTCGAAAGTTCGCCGTGAACGCATGGGACATATTGAATTAGCAGCTCCTGTTTCACATATCTGGTACTTTAAAGGGATTCCTTCACGTATGGGTCTTGTATTAGACATGAGCCCACGCGCTTTGGAAGAAATCATTTATTTTGCTTCATATGTGGTTATCGAACCAGGAAACACGAATTTAGAGAAAAAACAATTGTTGACAGAACGCGAATATCGCGAAAAACGTGAACAATATGGACAAGAATTCCAAGCTGCTATGGGTGCAGAAGCGATCAAACAATTACTTGATAATGTTGATCTAGATGCAGAAGCAGCCGAATTGAAAGAAGAATTGAAATCTGCACAAGGACAAAAACGTACACGTGCAATCCGCCGTTTGGATATTTTAGAAGCATTCCGTGCTTCAGGAAATCAACCAAGCTGGATGGTTATGGATGTTATCCCTGTTATTCCACCAGATTTGCGCCCAATGGTTCAATTAGAAGGTGGACGTTTTGCAACAAGTGACTTGAATGATCTTTACCGTCGTGTCATCAACCGTAATAACCGTTTGAAACGTTTATTAGACTTGAACGCACCTGGAATCATCGTTCAAAACGAAAAACGCATGTTGCAAGAAGCAGTAGATGCATTGATCGATAACGGTCGTCGCGGACGTCCAGTAACTGGACCAGGTAACCGCCCATTGAAATCTCTTTCTCATATGTTGAAAGGGAAACAAGGTCGTTTCCGTCAAAACTTGCTAGGTAAACGTGTAGACTACTCCGGTCGTTCTGTTATCGTTGTTGGACCTTTCTTGAAGATGTACCAATGTGGACTTCCAAAAGAAATGGCCATCGAATTATTCAAACCATTCGTGATGCGTGAACTTGTTCAACGTGAACTAGCTTCAAACATCAAAAATGCGAAACGTAAAATCGAACGTCAAGAAGACGAAGTATGGGATGTCTTAGAAGACGTAATCAAGGAACATCCAGTATTGCTGAACCGGGCACCTACGCTTCACCGACTTGGTATCCAAGCATTCGAACCAGTTTTAGTACAAGGACGCGCAATCCGTTTGCATCCGCTTGTATGTGAAGCTTATAATGCCGATTTCGATGGAGACCAAATGGCTGTCCACGTGCCATTGAATGAAGAAGCACAAGCAGAAGCACGTATGTTGATGTTAGCTGCTCAAAACATCTTGAACCCTAAAGATGGTAAACCAGTTGTTACTCCTTCTCAAGATATGGTTCTAGGTAACTACTACTTGACAATGGAAGAAGAAGGACGCGAAGGCGAAGGAATGGTCTTCAGAGATCAAAACGAAGCCGTTATCGCATGGCGCAACGGATACGTTCATTTACATTCACGTATCGGTGTGAACCCTAACTCATTAGGTGAAAAACCATTTACTGAATGGCAAAAAGAACGTACGATGATCACAACAGTTGGTAAGATCATTTTCAACGAGATCATGCCTCCTGAATTCCCTTATTTGAATGAACCAACAGACTTCAACTTGACCGTCCAAACACCGGATAAATACTTTGTTGAAGCTGGTACGGATATTCCTGCACATATCAAAGAGCAAGAATTAGTATTACCGTTCAAGAAGAAGAACTTAGGGAACATCATCGCAGAAGTCTTCAAACGATTCAAAGTAACAGAAACTTCTAAGATGCTTGACCGTATGAAAGACTTAGGGTATAAACATTCAACACATGCCGGTATCACAGTAGGGATCGCTGACATCAGTGTACTGAATGAAAAACAAGAAATCATTGAAAATGCCCATAAACAAGTTGAAACTATTACAAAACAATTCCGTCGTGGTCTGATTACAGATGACGAACGTTATGAACGTGTCATTGCTGTTTGGAACGCTGCAAAAGACAGCATCCAACAAAAACTGATGGAAGGTTTGGAAGCGAAAAACCCAATCTTCATGATGTCTGATTCTGGAGCTCGTGGGAACATTTCCAACTTTACACAGCTTGCCGGAATGCGTGGTTTGATGGCCGCTCCTAATGGTCGAATCATGGAATTGCCAATCATTTCGAACTTCCGTGAAGGACTATCCGTCTTGGAAATGTTTATCTCAACTCACGGGGCTCGTAAAGGGATGACCGATACAGCCTTGAAGACTGCCGATTCAGGTTACTTGACTCGTCGTCTGGTTGACGTGGCCCAAGATGTAATCATCCGTGAAGAAGATTGCGGTACTGACCGAGGTCTTGAAATCCAAGCAATCCGTGAAGGAAATGAAATTATCGAATCATTAGAAGATCGTTTAGTGGGACGTTACACTCGTAAAGAAGTACGTCATCCTGAAACAAATGAAATGATCATCGCAGGAAACCAATTGATTTCCGAAGACATCGCAAAACAAATCGTTGATGCAGGTGTCGAAACAGTGACAATTCGTTCTGTCTTCACATGTAATACAAAACATGGTGTCTGCAAACATTGTTACGGACGTAACCTTGCAACTGGCTCTGACGTTGAAGTCGGCGAAGCAGTCGGTACGATCGCCGCTCAATCAATCGGTGAACCTGGTACTCAGTTGACGATGCGTACATTCCATACGGGTGGGGTTGCCGGAGACGATATCACTCAAGGTCTTCCTCGTGTCCAAGAAATCTTTGAAGCACGTAATCCGAAAGGGCAAGCAGTGATCACAGAAGTAACAGGGGATGTCATCGATATCTCAGAAGATCCTGCAACACGTACCAAAGAAGTAACAATCAAAGGAAAAACAGATACACGTACGTATACTGTTCCTTATACAGCACGTATGAAAGTAGCAGAAGGCGATATGATCCACCGTGGTGCGCCATTGACAGAAGGATCAATCGATCCAAAACAATTGTTGCAAGTCCGCGATGTATTATCTGTTGAAAACTACTTGCTTCGTGAAGTACAACGTGTTTACCGTATGCAAGGGGTAGAAATCGGCGACAAGCATATCGAAGTAATGGTTCGTCAAATGCTGCGTAAAGTTCGTGTAATGGATCCAGGTGATACAGATATCTTACCAGGTACATTATTAGACATCGCAGACTTTAAAGATCAAAACTACAATACGCTAGTCTCAGGAGGCGTTCCTGCAACTTCTCGACCTGTCTTGCTAGGTATCACAAAAGCATCATTAGAAACAAATAGTTTCTTATCTGCTGCATCATTCCAAGAAACAACTCGTGTCTTGACGGATGCTGCGATCCGCGGTAAGAAAGATCCTCTTCTTGGTTTGAAAGAAAATGTTATTATCGGTAAGATCATCCCAGCTGGTACTGGTATGCAACGTTACCGTGACATGGAACCAAAAGAAGTCGGTGTAGCAAGCGAAAATGTCTACAGTATTTCAGATATTGAAGCGCAAATGGCTGCAGAAGACGCAATGAACAATCAAACAAAATAGATATTTTAAAAAAGAGGTTGTGACAAATTATTGTCACAACCTCTTTTTTTGTTTGTCTAAAATAATTTGTCTAACTAGAAGAAAAGTGGGAAAGGATCTTACAACATCAGTTCGTATCCCATTAAGGTATCGGAACGATCATCTTCCCAGAGAAGTCAATCAATAAAAATAAAGATAGATCATTTTTTGAATGCAAAATAAATTCATGGGAAGATAGAGCGGTTATTTTTAATATTTTGCTAGCTATTAGTGAATAGATCCTCGAATACAACAAAACCAGTAGACATGTCTAGTTATTCTATTTATGTTTTAGAGATAAGTATCCCCACATAACATGGATTGAAATAAGGGTAAATGAGTTTGAAAAAATGAACTATAAAAACTTATACACAACGTGGTTAAAAATAGTTTTTTTCCTGTGGAAAAAATAGTTTAACACAAACATTATAGTTATCCACAACCAATTGAAAAAAAAGGGAAATGAAGAAAAATCCGCTAAAATACCGGGAGGGGGTAACGAGAAATGAGTGATTGAAAAAAGAACAGAGTAACTGACTTATCCTCAGTGTTTCTGTTCTTTTATAACTCTGTTCTACATTTCTTGTTGTTGGATCGAATCTGTGAGAGTAATCTCGGTTGAAAGAATGATTCTTTTTTCTTCAGGGTATTGGTGGTGGATTAGTTGGAATAAAAGTTCTGTGGCTTTGATTCCTAACTGATTTGTCGGAATGTCTATCCGAGTCAGCTGTGGCGAAAATAGGGAGGACAATAAGGGATCACTGAATCCTGCGATCGAAAGATCATCAGGTATCTGCTTTCCAGATTGTTCTGCCACTTTGTAAATACTCAATGATTTTAATGCATCGGTAGAAAAAATCGCAGTTGGTCTTTCTCGTAGTTTCATTAAATCATTCATTGCTGCCATGCTATCTTCTAAGCGAAAGCCGCCGTCTATGATCCATTCATTACGGATATCTAGGTGGTGATCAAATAAGCATTGACGGTAACCATTGAGACGATCATTGGATACATAAACTTCTGTCGGAGCATGGAGGCAGCCAATATGCTGATGGCCGTTATTGATTAGTGTTTCCACCAAATCGTAACTATCTTGGAAATTATCCGTGTCTACTGAGTAAATGTTCGTATAGTCATGACCAACTTTTCCAATCACCACAATAGGAATATTGTATTGATCCAATTCAAAAAGAAGTGTTTCATCCATCGTAGAGCTTAAAATAATAATTCCTCGGATCATTTTTTCTTGGATTTTTTTTGCGCATTTCTCCAACTCTTCTTCTGGTGTTTTTGCCGTCTGTAGAATCAAGTCGAAGTTATTTTGTTCAGAAACGGCAGAAATGGATTGAATGACATCTGAAAAGAAGGGATTGCCATAAGTCGTATGGGATGTGCGATGGGATAATGCTAAAATCGCATCAAATCCACTTCCTGATAGTCCTCTTGCAATTTTGCTCGGTTCATAATTTAATTCTTTGATTGCTTTAAGTACACTAGATTTTGCTTTATCAGATATATTTGGCTGGTTATTTAATACTCTAGAGACAGTTGATTTTGAGACATTGGCTTTTTTCGCAATGTCATAAATAGTTGGTTTCAATTTTATATGCACCTCCTTTTTGGGAGCGTTTTAGAATAATTCCATAGTACAATAGACATTCTTTTTTGTCTATGATTTTGAAAATGGAGGAATAGCTTAGAGGATAATAAGAGATCATATTTTTTTAATAATCCACTAACTATTGATACATAAGCTTTCTTATTTGTATTTTTGCGTATATCAAAATTATTTAAAAAAACGCTATTGACAGTAAGCGTTTTCCGTAATATGATCGAGTTGCTGGGAACGCTCCCATAAAAAGAAAGGGGAATCCGATGTATACAAAACTTTTACAAGCAATTTATCGCGACTCAGATTTAGCTGAAAAAATCGCCTCCAAAATTGAACAAAAAGTCAGTGATTATCAGCAGAAGAAAAGCCAAGCAGGCAAACTGCATTGGGACGAAGAAGATATTTTCTTGATTACTTATGGAGATCAATTTTTTGAAGAGCAGCAACCAACTTTACGTACATTTAAAAAATTTTATCGGAAGTATTTGGCAGATACATTTAGTGTTGTTCATTTCTTGCCATTTTTTCCATATACATCTGATGATGGTTTCTCCGTTTTAGATTATCAGGCAATCAACGACCATTTGGGCACATGGGACGATGTAGAAGAAATGAGAAGCGAAACAAGGTTGATGTTCGACTTTGTCTGCAATCATATGTCTGCTGAAAGTAATTGGTTTCAGGAATATTTAAACTTGAATGATACGTACAAAGAATTTTTTATTGATTTGCCACTGGATACAGATACAAGTAGCGTGACTAGACCAAGGACCAGCCCGTTATTTACAACGTTCATTGACAAAAAAGGGAAAGAAAAACACGTATGGACGACTTTTAGTGAAGATCAAGTAGACTTGAATTTTAAAAATCCAGAAGTTTTATTGAAAATGATCGATATTCTTTTGTTTTACTTAGAAAAAGGCGCTTCATTTATTCGCTTGGATGCTGTGGGATTTTTATGGAAAGAACTAGGAACTTCTTGTATACACCTGCCAGAAACGCATAAAATCATCCAATTATTCCGTGCAATCGTTGATGAAGCAGCTCCAGGAACGGTATTGATCACTGAGACAAATGTGCCACACAAAGATAATATCAGTTATTTTGGGAATGGCGAGAATGAAGCACAGATGGTCTATCAGTTTTCGCTACCACCTTTGACCCTTCAAGCGATTCGTTCGGGTAATACAAGTAAGTTGAAAGAATGGTTAAAAACCATCGATTTCGCATCGAAAAAAACAACTTTTTTCAATTTTTTAGCCTCCCATGACGGTATCGGATTGAATCCGGTACGAGGTATTTTGCCAGAAACAACAATCCTTGATTTAGTGGAACAGCTGAAGAAAGAGGGTGCCCGAGTAAACTACAAGAAAAATCCAGATGGAACGACTAGTCCATATGAGATAAACGCGACGTATCTAGATGCATTGAGCTCTCCAACAGATACGACGGAATGGAGAAGCAAACGCTTTTTAGCTGCTCATTCATTTTTGGTAACGCTACCAGGTGTACCGGCAATTTATATTCAAAGTGTGCTAGGAAGTCGAAATGATTACAAAGGCGTAGAAAAAACAGGAGAGAATCGAAAAATCAATCGGCAAAAATTTTCGTTAGCAGATATTGAGAAAGAGTTGCAGACAGACCCATTAAGAACAGCAGTGTATGAAGAGTTGACACAAATGCTAGCTATTCGAAAAAAAGAAAAAGCCTTCCATCCGAATAGTTTGATTCACTTGCTCGATTCAGCAGATTCTTTTATTAGTTTTATCCGCGAAGCGAAGGAAGAGAAAGTTTTAGTCATCCAACACTTTTCCGACCAATCAGCAGACTATCTTTTACCAAAAGGAGACTACCAAGATTTGTTTTCTGGTCAAATTATCCATTGCAGTCAAGAACAAAAGTTGAGATTCCAGCCTTATGAATACATGTGGCTGAAAATAATAAATTAAGAGGTGGGAAAAAATGAAAAAAATTCTTGTTACTACATGTCTGCTGGCTACTGGATTTCTGCTTACTGCTTGTGGCGGAAGTAAAAGCTCTGAGGAATCAAAACAGACAACGATCCAATTCATGCACTCTTCTGTCGAACAGGAACGGTTAAGTGTCATCAATGAACTAGTCGCTGATTTTGAAAAAGAAAATCCAGATATCAAAATCAAGCAAATGCCAGTAGAAGAGTCGGCATTCAATACGAAGATCGTTACACTAGCTCGTTCTGGTAAATTACCAGAAGTAATGGAAGTCAGCCAAGATTTTGCTAAAGTGATGGATAAAGATGAACTGATCGATCAGACGGCAGTCCAAAATGTTATTGAGAAAGCTGGAGAAGACAATTATTATGATGGCGCCAAAAATCTTGTTCGTTCGGAAGATGGAAAAAGCTATATTGCTGCCCCAATCAGTGGCTGGGTTCAAGGCATTTGGTATGACAAAGAAAAATTAGCAGAAGCTGGTTTTTCAGAACCGAAAAATTGGGATGATATTTTAAAAATTGCTCAACATTTCACAGATAAAGAAAATAAAAAATATGGGATTGCTATGCCTACTGCTGAAGGAACGATGAGCGAGCAGGCATTCTCTCAATTTGCTTTGTCAAATGGGGCAAACGTCTTGGATGAGAAAGGCGAGGTAACGATCGACACGGACAAGATGAGAGAAGCCTTGTCGTTCTATCAAAACTTATCACAATACACAATGCCAGGTTCCAATGATGTGACAGAAATCAAGGATGCCTTTATGAATGGAACAGTCCCAATGGCTATTTATTCAACTTATATTTTGCCTTCTGTTTACGAAGCAGGGAATTCAGAAAATATCGGTTTTGCTATCCCAACACAAAAAGATCAAGCTGTCTATGGCACAGTATCTGGCTTGACGATCTCTTCTGGTCTAGACGAGAAACAAAAAGAGGCTGCTGAAACTTTTACCGCTTTCTTATCCCAACCGAAAAATATGGAGAAATGGGTTTTGATGTCCCCTGGTGGTGCTCAACCAGTGAATAAGCAAGTAGTAGAATTGGATGGTTACAAAGAAAATGAAGTCATCAAGTCATTTGGAGAGTTGCCATCTGAGATTGCTAGTGCTTTTGATGAAGTACAAGTTTTTGGACTAGTTGGAGAAAAGAACTTTACGAAAATGGGAGATATCACTAGCTCAGGTGTGATCGGAAAAGCGGTGAATCAAGTAACTGTTGGCAACGAAGATGTCGATCAAGCTTTAGCTGACGCACAAAAAAATACGAAATAACATGAAGTTCTGCCAATAGTGACCGAAAAAAGTAGATAGCTATTGGCAGATTATCAGGGGGAGGTTTCAATGAATCGTCCAAGGAAACATTCTGACTTAAAATTAGCCATGGGACTTTTAGCACCAAGCATGCTTTTATTAGCTGTTCTAGTGCTGATCCCAATGCTTTCCAATATTCAGATCAGTTTTTTCGATATGCCACTGAATCCTAATTTAGATGCAGTTTTTATTGGGTTAAGCAATTATCTTGAAATTTTAAGTGATAGTGAGTTTTATCGTTCTTTAGGCTTGACAGTTGCCTATACGTTACTAGTCGTAGCAGGCAGTACAGCTTTAGGATTAGCTGTCGCTATTTTACTTAACCGCAAGTTTAGATTTAGGAAAACGGTTCGTTCACTGATCTTATTAAGTTATGTTACGCCATCTATTTCTTTGATTTTTGCTTGGAAATATATGTTCAACAATAGTTATGGAATCGTCAATGATTTGCTAGTAGATAAGTTGCAGATTTTCAACGAAGCACCGCTGTGGTTCGATCAGCCAGTTGCTAGCTTCTTTATGGTCGTTTTGTTTGCAATCTGGAGATACTATCCGTATGCGTTTATTTCATTTTTGGCTATTTTGCAAACAGTCGACAAAACACTTTATGAAGCAGCAGAAATGGACGGTGCAAATGCTTGGCAGAAGTTCAAGATCGTGACACTGCCGGCAATCAAACCAGTACTAGCAACTGTGATTGTTTTACGATCTATCTGGATGTTCTATATGTTTACAGATGTCTATCTACTGACGAATAAAGTCAATATCTTAGGCGTTTATTTGTATCAAACAGCCTTTGCGTTCAATGATCTTGGAAAAGCAGCAGCTATATCGATCTTGCTATTCATCATTATTGCAGCGGTCGTCTTGCTCTCACGAAAGAAGGTGGACTTAAAATGAAAAATAAAAAGAGCAAGAAAATCTTATTTTATGCGGCGATTCTGTTGCTGTTAGCTGTCAATTTGTTTCCATTTTTGATCATGCTGATGACGTCATTCAAGGATTCACAAGAAGCCATTGCGACGACACAAACTATTTTCCCGAAAGAATGGACTTTTGAACATTATCAGGATATTTTCAATGCTGAGATTTTTCCATTCATCATGTATTTCAAAAATAGTTTAGTGATCTCCTTGATAGCCTCCGTAACTGCAGTAGTGATTGGGATCAGCGGGGCATATGCTTTGTCAAAACTACGCTTCAAAGCTCGCTCGAAAATCAATGCTAGCTTTTATACCGTCTACATGTTTTCCGGTATTTTGATCGTTGTCCCGTTATTTAAAATCATTTCCAGTCTAGGTTTGTATGATACCAATACAGCACTGATTATCACGATGGTCGTTCAAACACTGCCTACGGCGATATTCATGCTAAAAAGTTATTTTGATACGATTCCGACCGACATTGAAGAAGCAGCAATGATCGATGGCCTTAGCCGTGTACAGATCATTATTCGGATCATTATACCATTGGCTATTTCGGGAATCATTTCTGTCTTCGTTTATTGTTTTATGGTTTCGTGGAATGATTATTTATTTGCTTCGATTTTCCTGTCGACCTCCGAAAAATTTACTTTACCAATTGGTTTGAACACATTATTCAGTACACCAGACTATATCTGGGGACGAATGATGGCCGCTTCATTGGTGACCGCTTTACCAGTCATTATTATGTATGCGCTATCTGAACGATTCATTAAAGGTGATTTAGTCGAAGGCGGCGTAAAAGGATAAAAAAGAAAAGAAAGAGGAAAGAAAAGATGAAAAAATTAGTTGCATTAGAACCAAGAGTAGCCGGATTCAAAGATTACGAAGACCGTGAGATAGAAAAGAACGAAGTACGTATCCGAGTAATTTTCGCTACTCCAAAACCAGGAACGGAAATTGTAGATTTCAGAGGACTAAGTCCGTTTATCGACGAGGAATTTTCAGAAGAATGGCGCCTATTCATGCCAAGAGAAGAAGGAAGCCAACGCGGTGTGGTATTTGGCGAATTTCAATTAGGAAATATGATTGTCGGTACGATCGAAGAAACGGGCAGTTTGGTGACAGAGTATCAAAAAGGAGAGTTAGTCTGCACTTATGGACCCATTCGTGAAACACTGATTACAAACGGTGTTGATAATTATAAACTACGTAAACTTGATCGGTTGGATCAATGGAAAAATGCAGTATGTTACGATCCCGCTCAATTCGCTTTAGGTGGTATCCGAGAAGCACATGTTCGAGCAGGTGATGCTGTAGCAATCTTCGGTTTAGGCGCTATCGGACAAATTGCGATTCAATTAGCTAAAAAAGCAGGTGCCACTACCATCGTTGGGATCGATCCCATAGCGCAGCGTAGAGAATTAGCAGAAAAATACGGTGCCGATTACACGCTAGATCCTATGAAAGAGGATGTCGGTTTTCGTCTAAAGGAATTGACAGATAAACGTGGAGTAGATTCAGTTATTGAAACGAGTGGCAGTGCTGCCGCATTACAAGCTTCTTTAAGAGGGATCGGCTATGGCGGGATCATTTCTTATGTTGCCTTTGCTAAACCTTTTCCAGCTGGGTTTAATCTTGGTCGCGAAGCACATTTCAATAATGCAAAAATCGTCTTTGCTCGAGCATCTAGTGAACCAAACCCAGATTACCCAAGATGGAACCGTAAACGGATCGAGGACACATGTTGGGAATTATTGATGAACGGTTACTTGGATTGTGAAGAGATCATTGATCCAGTTGTGCCATTTGCAGAAAGTGCAGAAGCTTACATGCGTTATGTAGATCAGCACCCAGAAGAAAGTATCAAAATGGGTGTTCAAGTACAAGGAGGAGAACAATGAAATTCGGTACGCAAGATCAAGCATTTTTCCCAAGAGACATTTTAGAAAAATTTAGATTTATCAAAGAATGTGGATTTGAAGAATACGAAATCGACGGTAAGTTGTTAATAGAAAATATCGATACAGTCAAACAGGCAATCAAAGAAACAGGAATCCCAGTAGTGACAGCTTGTAACGGCTACGATGGGTGGATCGGTGACTTTATCGAAGAACGGCGTCTTAATGGTGTACGTCAAATTGCTGAGATTTTGCGCGCGCTAAGCGAGGTTGGAGGCAAAGGAATCGTTATTCCAGCAGCTTGGGGAATGTTCACTTATCGATTACCACCGATGGTTTCACCACGAAGCAAAGAAGGAGACTACAAAGCAGTCAGCGAATCACTTCGTTATTTAGACAAAGTAGCCGAAGAAACAGGTACGGTTATTTATTTGGAACCTTTGAACCGATACCAAGACCACATGATCAATTTGTTAGCAGATGCGCGTCATTACATTGACTCCAATCAATTGAAACATGTGCAGATCATCGCTGATTTTTATCATATGAATATTGAAGAAGATGATATTTCAAAAGCATTGACTAAGCAAAAAGAGTATGTGGGACATATCCATTTAGCAGATAATCATCGCTACCAACCAGGATCTGGCGCAATTGATTTTACTCGCCATTTTCAAACGCTGCTTCAAAATAATTATGAAGGTTATATGGTGTATGAATGTCGTTTGCGAGGAGAAAATGAAGTGGAAATTTATCAAGAATCATTGCAATACTTGAAAAATTGTCTGGAAACAGCGCGTCATTTAAATGATTTAGAGAAAGAATAGAGAAAGAAAAATAATAAGTAAAGGAGGGAGAAACAAATGAAAAAAGTAGCAATCATAGGCGCTGGACAAGTAGCAGAAAAAGTACATGCTGCTTATTATCAAAAAAGATCAGATGTCTTAGAATTGGCCGCTGTGGTTGATCCAGTTAGCCAGCGAGCAGAAGACTTTTGTCGGCGTACAGGATTTTCTCATGCGTATACGTCAGTTACACAAATGCTGAATGAGATTTCTCCCGATATCGTGAGTGTCTGTACACCCAATCGCTTTCACTTCGAACATGTATTGGCTGCCCTCGAAGCTAATGCTTCAGTGATGTGCGAGAAACCACCAGCTATGACAGCTGATCAAGCAAGAAAGATGGCAGAGACAGCCGATAAACACGGGCAGATTTTGGCTTATGGATTCCAGCATCGTTTTTCTGACGAAGCAACAATGATCAAGAATCATCTTGATGTTCTCGGGGATATTTATTACGTCGAAGCGAATGCGCTTCGACGGTCTGGTGTTCCAGGCTGGGGGACGTTTATCGATAAAGAACTTCAAGGAGGCGGGCCTTTGATCGATTATGGAATCCACATGCTTGATACAGCGATGTATATTACTGGATTTCCTAAAGTAAAAAGCGTTCGGGCTTACAGCTTTCAAAAAATCGGCACGAAAAAAAATTCAGGGAAATTTGGGAAATGGGATCCAAGCAAATTCACAGTAGAAGATGCAATTTTTGGCACACTGGAATTAGAAAACGGCAAGATCATCCAATTGAATACTTCGTTTGCTTTGAATATCAGAGAAGAGAAACTGAATGTGGCTTTTTGTGGCGATCAGGCAGGTGCTAATCTGTATCCAGGCGAACTATTCGAAGATGTAGATGGAAAGCTGGTTTCCTTACAAAAGACCACGCCAGTTAATGACCCACATGAACAAAGTATGGCTCATTTTGTGAATCGGGCGCTCGGTGACCAGACTCAGATGATTGCAGATGGTTGGCAAGGGTACATCATCCAGAATCTGGTGGAAAATTTATATCGTTCGGCAGAAACAGGAGAAGTTATTACCTTATGAAAGTAGAAGAAAAACAATTTGATTTAGAGTATATCAATAAGTATGCGAGTCAGATGACCATTGGGAATGGATTTTTGGGTATCAGAGGAAGCCAAGAGGAAGACTATCGGAATCAAGTAAGGGGAATGTTTGCAGCTGGTGTATATAACCGGCCTTTAGGAGCAGAATCAGCCGAGTTAGTGAATCTCCCAGATGTCATCAGATGGGAAATAAAAATCGACGGTGAACATTTTTCTCTTGAAACGATGAAAGTTCTTGCATATGAACGAGCAATAGATTTAGAAACGGGAGAGCTTAAACGCTATGCACTCATTGAAACTGCTCAAGGAAAAAAAGTAGAAGTCATCACTTGCCGTGTTGCTGATCAAAACAATCTCCATCAGGCAGCCCTGAAAGTGGTCATCAAGCCGTTGACTGAAGACTGCCAAGTAGATGTGAAAACGGGTATCGATGGACAGCAAACTAATTTTGGTACACAGCAGTTGGTTGAAAAAGAACTGCGAGTATTTGGTGACGATTTGATCAGTGCTTCCTACCAGACAACAGAAAGTAAAATTGATATCGGGATTGCAGCTAAGTTCAATAAAGCAGGTGTGTTCCAAGCAAAAAATCGCCGGATCACCGCTTCCTTTTCAGAAAAGGTCAGAAAAAATACGTCCTTTACGCTAGAGAAGATCATCGTGCTCTCTACCTCTCTTCAGCAAACAGACCCATTTGAGAAAAGCATTGTCCAAGCACAGAAAAGCGTTAGTTATACAGAAATTTTAGAGCAGTCGATGGCTTATTGGGCAGATTTTTGGCATCAGCATCGGATAACGATCCAAGGCGATTCTTCTTTCGATCAGTTAGCGATAGACTTCGCTGCTTACCATTTACAGATTATGACTCCCCGCAATGATCCAAGTGTCAGTGTAGGGGCGAAGGGACTAACTGGCGAAGGTTATAAAGGTCATGTTTTCTGGGATACGGAAATTTTTATCCTGCCTTTCTTTTTATATCAGTTTCCTGAAGTAGCAAGGAATTTGCTGCTATACCGTTATGATCGATTAGAAGGCGCACGGCAAAAAGCACGAGATCATCACTATCAAGGTGCACTTTTTCCGTGGGAGAGCGCGCACACTGGTCAGGAAGAGACACCCAAATTTGCTGCATTGAATATCAAAACCGGAACAAGACAAGAAGTTGCTTCAGCTGCCGCAGAACACCATATCAGTGCAGACCTTGCTTATGCCGTTCAAGAGTATGTCCAAGCAACAGAGGATCAATCGTTTTTAGAAACAAAGGGAAAAACACTCATTCATGAAACAGCGGCTTTTTGGCTGAGCAGAGCTGTAAAAGTCGATGATCATTTAGAGATACACAGAGTCATTGGTCCAGATGAATACACAGAATATATCGACAATAATGCATATACGAACTATCTGGCGCATTATAATGTGGCCTTAGCTGTCAAATATCAAGCTGGCGATCCGCTTTTTTTGAAAGAATGTCAAAATTTTTTAGACAAGTTATATTTGCCAGTGCCTAACAAAGAACAGCTGATTCCGCAAGATGACACGTATCTCAGCAAGCCAGTTATTGATTTGACCACTTACAAAGAACGTCCTGGCAGCCAGTCTATTTTACTTGATTATGCCCGTAGCGAAGTAAATGAACTCCAAGTCAGCAAGCAAGCAGATCTTGTTATGTTGTTATACCTATTGCCTGAGTATTTTTCTCAACCAATCGTTTCTAAGAATTTGCGTTACTATGAGAACAAAACGATCCACGACTCATCGTTGAGTAAAGCGATTCACGCCATAGAGGCTTGCCGTATCCAAGAAATGGAATGGGCGTATCGTTTATTCCAAGAAGCGTGCCTGATTGATTTAGGACCAGATCCGCATTCTTCAGATGACGGGATTCATGCTGCTTCATTAGGAGCACTATGGCTAGCAGTTATATTTGGTTTTTCAGGTATTACAGTAACGAATGGAACTCTTTCAGTTTCTCCAAGACTTCCTTCAGCATGGGGAAAAATTTCTTTTCCTTTTATTTGGAAAAATCACAGGTTGCAGTTCGTCTTGACAAAAAAACAAATAGTAATAAAAAAAGAGACGAAAGAAACATTACCTATTTTTGTCAATGGAGACCAATACCAGCTGGAAAAAGAACTAATCTTGGAACGGAGGGAAAAATAATGCGTATTCTGATTGCGCCAGATTCTTTCAAAGAAAGTCTGACAGCCTTAGAGGCAGCACAAGCCATTCAATCAGGTTTCCAAGAAGTTTTGGTTCAGGCTGAATATGATCTGCTACCCATAGGCGATGGAGGGGAAGGAACGGTTTCAACTTTAGCAGACAGTTTGAGGTTGAAGCAGCAAACAGCAGTCGTTACTAATGCATTTGGCAAAAACAAAGAAATCCAGTACGCTTCAGACGGTCAAACCGCGATTTTTGAAATGGCAGAAATCGTCGGATTGAAAGATGTCCCATTAAACCAACGACAGCCACTTAGGTTATCCACGCGAGGAGTAGGAGAACTGATTCGACAATTGTTGCAACAAGGTGTTCGACACATCATCATCGGCGTTGGCGGAAGTAGTACCAACGATGGCGGCATCGGCATGGCAGAAGGCCTAGGTTATACTTTTTACGATCAAGATAATCAAAAAGTAGAAGCACTGGGAGAAAATCTAGGTAAAATTGCTACAGTCGATAAAACGAACGTGCCTATCGAGCTGACTAAAGCCAAAATCACTGTCATTACTGATGTTACTAATCTTTTATGCGGAAAAGAAGGCGCTTCTTTTGTTTTCGGACCACAAAAAGGCTTGAAAGAAAATGAACTAGCAGTAGCTGACCAAGCCATGCATGATTTTTACATGAGATTTGCCCCTCAAGTAATCGAGGTATCGGGCAGTGGTGCTGGTGGTGGCATGGGTGCAGGACTATTAGCATTTGCTTCAGGGAAAATAGTTTCTGGCATCGACTACGTATTGGATTTGCTGGAGTTCGATAAACGGGTACAGCAAGCAGATCTCGTAATCGTAGGCGAAGGGCGTCTGGATGGACAAAGTCTAAAAGGAAAAGCGCCAGTTGGGATTGCTAGAAGAGTACCAGAGGGCGTTCCTGTGATAGCTATTTGCGGAAGTGTTGGTAAAGGAAGCGAAAAAGCAGCAGATGTTGGCATTTCGGCCGTTTTTCCGATCCTTCCTGCAGCTGTCCCTTTACAAGAAGCTTTACAGCAAGCCGCTGATAATCTGCATCGTACAGCTAAAAACATCGCATCTTTACTTCAAGTCGTTCATTTTCAAGGAGGAAATCGATGAAAATCAAAGCAGCACTATTCGATTTAGATGGCGTTCTTGTAGACACAGCTCGTTATCATTACGAAGCGTGGCTGGTTTTAGCTAACCAACTGTCCATTCCATTCACTGAGAAAGAAAACGAGCAGCTGAAAGGGATATCCAGAACCGAGTCACTGGAGCGATTGCTGTCATTTGGAAAAATGGAACAGAAATTCTCAGAAAAAGAGAAATCAGCCTTTGCTGAGCAAAAAAACAATCTATATCTTCAAGCGATTCAAAAAATGGATGAAACCTCCGTTTTGCCTGGTGCAATAGCTGTTCTTGAGTACTTGAAAAAAACAAACATCAAGATTGGATTGGGATCAGCAAGCAAAAATGCACGCCTCATTTTAGAAAAAACGAATTTGACAAGTTATTTTGATGTCATTATTGACGGCACGCAAGTATCAAAAGCAAAACCTGATCCAGAAGTTTTTCTCAAAGGAGCACAGCAATTGAATGTACCGCCAAATGCATGCTTGGTCATTGAAGATTCAGAAGCTGGCTGTCAAGCAGCTTTGGCTGGTACCATGCATGTATTGGGAATAGGTGAAAACATAAATCTTCCTTCTGCTGAATATGTGATTCCTGATTTAACCGTTTTTGATCAAATACGTTCGTTTTGGCATTTATCAGAAGCCGTATCACGTGTATAATAGTTTCCGTTTTTTCAGTCACAAGCAAAACGTTATCCTCCTTTTGGAAATCAAGGTATGATGAGAAAAAAGGGGGATTTTATATGACAAAAAAAGCAGTTTTCGCAGGCGGATGCTTTTGGTGTATGGTCAAACCATTTGAAGAGCAGCCAGGGATCATTTCTGTGACATCCGGTTATACTGGCGGGCATGTACCAAATCCAACTTACGAACAAGTAACAACAGGCACAACAGGGCATACAGAAGCCGTAGAGATCGAATACGACCCAGAAGTTATTTCTTATGATCAGTTGGTGGAAATCTATTGGCAGCAAACCGATCCGACTGACGCGTTAGGACAGTTCGCTGATCGTGGTGATTCTTATCGACCAGTGATCTACTATAGTGATGAAGAAGAACGAAGCATTGCAGAGCGTTCAAAACAAGCATTGCAAGACAGCGGGCGATTCGATAAGCCGATCGTGACAAAAATCGAACCAAGAAGCGAATTTTATCCTGCAGAAGATTACCATCAGGATTATTACAAGAAAAACAAGCTCCATTACAATCTTTATCGAGAAGGTTCTGGACGTGCCGGTTTCATTCGTCGACATTGGGGCGGAAAGAAATAAGAAGCCGAAAAAGCTACTTTTGGAACACCGTATATCAGAGGTTGTGACAAGTCGTTTGTCACAACCTTTTTTCAATACCTAAAATGAAGGACGATCAGCAAGGCACTACTCAAAAAAGGAATGAAAGGCAGCTTTTCCAACTTTTTTTTATGACAGATAAAGTAAACAGAAAAAACGGTTATTCCAAACAGGCTAGCCAGAAACAAGACCCGAAGCAACTCTTCCAGAGGCAAGCCCCCACTCCAAGAAAGCACCAACAGAGTATCGCCAGCTCCGAGATAGGATTGACCATAGCGAAGGCATGCACTGCCTACGATGAACGTTAACAGCACACTTTGCCATTGGAAAACGCCGTCCTGCAACCAAAAAATCCATAAGACTGCCCAGGAGCAGAATAGCGTGTGAGAATGGACCATGAAGTAAAACAAGTCCATCAACGAAAATAGCAAAGCCGAAAGCACCCAAATGAACGTCGAAAAATTTCTTGCGGAAGAAAAAGTAAAGAACCAGGCAAAAAGACCACCACATAAGACTTCTGCCAACAAATAGTAGAAGGGCAACCGACACCGGCAATAGCGGCAGCGAAATCGTTGGACGATGATCGAGAGAATCGGAATCAATTCATACCAAGAAAGCGAACGACAGCATTTGACACAATGAGATCTAGGATAAATAATAGAGTGACCTAACGGAATCCGCTGGGCGGTTAAACATAAAAATGACCCGATACAGCAACCAATGATAAAATAAAGTAACACGCCAGCTCCCCCTTTTCAAAACCAAGATACGCAAGCTTAAACTAAATTTTTGTACATACATAAAATTTGAGGTGAAAAAATGAACGTTTCAATCGGATTAGATATCGGAACCACACAAACCAAAGCAGTTGCTTTCACAGATGAAGCCCAAGAAGCAGCATCCGCTTATTTTCGCTACCCTTTGATCCAAGAAACACAAGGGATGGCAGAACAAGATCAGGAATTGATCTTTCAAGGCGTCTGCACCGTTATAAAAGAAGTAATTAAACAGTTGCCTTCAGACACGACCATTCAATTTGTCTCCTTCTCTTCTGCGATGCATAGCCTGATATTGTTGGATGAAGAGAAAACACCGTTATCTCGAATGATCACTTGGGCAGATAACCGAGCAGCGGACGAAGCAGAAAAACTGAAATATACCGTGCTTGGCAAAGAATTTTATCGACAGACTGGGACACCGATTCATCCAATGACACCATTGAACAAAATCAAGTGGCTGCAAAACAGCCAACCTGAATTATTCAAAAAAACTGCTTATTTTGTCGGTATCAAAGACTATATCTTTTATAGATTGTTTGGCGAACTGATCAGCGACTACGGAACAGCTTCAGGAACTGGATACTTTGATATCCATGAATTCCAATGGGCAGAAGAAGTGCTTGACTACTTGGACATTCGGACAGAACAATTGCCGCAAGTAGTTCCTTCCACCTATCAAGTAACAGGTCTACCGTCAGAAACAGCAGCAGAACTAGGTTTACCAAATGATATATCATTTGTTTTGGGAGGGGCAGACGGGCCGCTTTCTAATCTAGGGTTAGGTGCTTTTGGTGATACGATCGCCGCTTTGACCGTAGGAACGAGCGGAGCACTTCGTTTTATTACTACTCAGCCTCAATTCCATCCAGAAATGGAGACGTTTTGTTATGTTCTGGATCAGAAACATTGGGTAGTGGGAGGAGCGACTAGCAATGGTGCTGGCATCTTTGATTGGGCAGGACATACATTTTTACAGGAAGTCGTTCAATCTGCTAAAGAAAAAGGTGAAAATCCATATGATGCACTGCTTTCGGCTATCGCTTTTGTGCCAGCGGGTGCCAATGGTCTGATTTTTCATCCCTATTTGCTTGGTGAGCGAGCACCGCTTTGGGACGCAGATGCGTTTGGCAGTTTTATCGGCTTACAGCGGCAACATACAGAAAAAGAAATGATGAAGGCGATTCTAGAAGGGATCTGTCTCAACCTTTATCGGATTTTAAAAGGAGTTTGCCAAGAAAATCAGCTCACAGAGATCCGTGCTACAGGCGGGTTTGCTCAATCTCCGATTTTTCGTCAGATGATGGCTGATGTACTGGGTTACCCGCTCGTTTTCCCTACTGTCACAGAAGCATCCGCATTAGGAGCTGTGATTTTAGGCTGGCGAAGCATCGGAAAGATTCAAAGTATCAGTGAAGCACAGGAATTGATAGAATTGAAAGAGCAAGTCGGAGTACAAGAAAACGATCATAAAAAATATCAGAAAATCTATCCATTATTTGTTTCGACACAAAAGCATTTAGCACAGACTTATCAGCAATTTGCTCAACTGCGAGAAGAATTAGCTGATTCTGAAAAATGATTGGCTTTACGGATAAAAAAGCGAAATGAAAATCGTTCTCAGGTAAAGGATTTTGTTGTACTTTTCATTGAAAGTCTACTATTATTTTAAGTGTAAGAAAATGTTAGGAGGCAAGAAAGATGAAATTCCAACAAACCAAAGAAGTATTAAATCAATTAGTTGCAGATCTAAGCCAAATGTCTGTTGTTGTTCACCAAACACATTGGTACATGAGAGGACCAGGTTTCCTTACATTGCACCCAATGATGGATGAGTTCATGGATGATTTGAACGCTCAGTTAGATGAAGTATCCGAACGCTTGATCACATTAGACGGTTCTCCTTATTCTACATTGCGTGAATTTGCAGATAACACGAAAATCCCTGATGAAGTAGGACGTTGGGACCGCACGATTCCTGAACGTTTGGAAACACTTGTTGCAGGCTACCGTTATCTAGCTGATCTTTACCAAAAAGGAATCGAAGTTTCTGGAGAAGAAGGCGACGATCCAACACAAGATATCTTTATCGAATTCAAAACAGCCACAGAAAAACGTATCTGGATGATCCAAGCTCATCTAGGCAAGGCGCCAGAGATCGACGCGTAAAAACTGTTGTTGAACTTGACCGAAAAATAGGTTGTGAAATCAGCGTTTTGACCTGAGTATTAGAGAAACAAACGTCAAAATAGTTCCTCATATTTTGCCGTTTTTTGAGCTAATACCGAGGGTCAGCTGATTGAACACCGTTTACCAAGAGGTCGTAAGCCTGCCGTTCAGCTCCGAGTCACAGGAAACAATTTCAAAAAACAGCTTCTTATGTTTTATGGATATTGTGACTTGTGACCGAGGAGTTGGCAGGAGAACACCGTTTATTTAAAATAAGGGGTTGTGACAAGACTTTTGTCACAGCCTCTTTTTGTTTTTCATTTTGGCAGGAAACGACCCTTTTATATAAAAGGAAGAAAAAGAAGTAAAGTTTCATATAAATTTTTCAATCAAGCAGAAAAACGTTGACATTGACTAGATTAGCGGGTAATATGTTAAATGGTATTGTTTGCCCCACAAAGAGCCCCGGAAACTCGAAGTGTATGTCAAACATCAGAACTTAAATTGGAGGAAAATAACGTGCGTACAACATATATGGCCAAACCAGGCGAAGTAGAACGTAAATGGTATGTAGTAGACGCAACTGATGTTCCATTGGGACGTCTTTCAACAGTTGTTGCATCTGTACTACGTGGTAAAAATAAACCAACTTTCACACCTCATTTGGATACTGGCGATTTCGTCATTGTCATCAATGCAGATAAAGTGAAATTAACAGGTAAAAAAGCGACTGACAAAATTTATTACCGTCACAGCAACTACCCAGGAGGATTGAAATCAATCACTGCTGGCGAATTGCGTGCTAAAAATTCTCGTCGTTTGATCGAAACTTCTGTAAAAGGTATGCTTCCTAAAAACACTTTAGGCCGCAAACAATTTACAAAATTGAACGTATACGGTGGAGCAGAACATCCACATGCAGCACAACAACCAGAAGTTTTAGACATCACAAACTTAATCTAATAGGAGGGAATTTCATTGGCACAAGTTCAATATATCGGCACAGGCCGTCGTAAAAACGCAGTTGCTCGCGTACGTCTAGTACCAGGAACTGGCAAAATTACTGTAAATAAAAAAGATGTTGAAGAATACATTCCACATGCTGACTTGCGTGAAGTAATCAATCAACCTTTCGCTGTTACTGAAACAAAAGGCGCATATGACGTATTTGTTAACGTAAACGGCGGAGGATACGCTGGACAATCAGGAGCTATCCGTCATGGTATCGCTCGTGCATTGCTAGAAGTTGATCCTGACTTCCGTTTAGCGCTTAAACGTGCTGGCTTGCTTACACGTGACGCACGTATGGTCGAACGTAAAAAACCAGGTCTTAAGAAAGCTCGTAAAGCTTCACAGTTCTCAAAACGTTAATCAATTCCTTATTGGATCAACGTTTACAAGAGTTTTTTGGTTCAAGTTGGTTCAAATTATCAATTTGACAAAGAATCTAAGAGGTTTAAAGCATCAGCATCTTGCTGGTGCTTTTTTTCTGGCATCAATTCAAGATAATAGTTCTGCGTTGTTTGAATATTGATATGACCTAAGCGTTTTGATACATAGGCAATATCAATATCTTGTGAAAATAGAAAAGAAGCATGAGTGTCTCTTAGGCCGTGGAAGGTAGTTTTTGGAATATCTAGTTTTTTTCAGTAATCTGGCGAGCTTAGCAGATTGTTGAAAGCCGTCAGGATCAAAAAAATATCCATTATCCTTAATCGGGACAGATTTTAGAACATCCTATACTTCTTTGTTAAAAGAACAGATTTTGAAGAAATATTATATTTTCTAATCACGCTTCTTTTACTTTCCCCTCCCAACAGGGTATCTTCAACTGCTGCTTGTTTTGTCTCTTCGGTGTAAAAGTACCTTTTCCTATAGGGTAGAAGTGCCTCTTCTCCATATGCCTGATATTTGCGAACCCAATCGGATAAAGTATCCGTTAGGAATTCCGCTTTTCTTAGAAATAAAGTTTATGGCTTTCTTTTTTTCAATAATTTCATTAATCCAAAAAAGCCTTTCTTCCAAACTACTCTTGTTTATAGTCATAACAAAAACACTCCTTACTGAAGTTGAACTAGATTTTTTATTTTCTAGTGTCTACTTCATAGAGAGTGTATCACTCTGGCAGGTTAACGGTCTATTTTTTGACTAGATATTTTCGCCACCGTCTTAAATGGGCTACTTAAGGACTATGTTGACGCACAGTTTTTTTCGCAATTAGTATAGCATAATTGACTTCATTTTTACAAAAGAGAAAATCATCCATTGCGATTTGCTAGTTTTTTTCTAAGAAATAAATTAACATTTCGAAATAAAAATATCCATTGTTCTCAACTCTACCCGATTTGTTATAGTTCATCAAATGATTAAATGAACATGCATTCTACATCTTTGATATGATTTCTTCAATTTTATAAAGCTTAGAAGATGCTATACCAGTTCCTAGTACTGTGTAGTTTTTTAATTGTTTCGGAGTGACTTGAGTAGCTTCATATATATTTTCTTGTAGAGTAGTATCGATCCTATTTAAATAATCCACAATTAATTTGCGCTGTTTCTTTTTTCTGATCTGAACCGGTAGAGTAGTTAAGACTACTATGCCGATTGAAAAAACCGACATCGCTAAACTATTCAAGAATGTATTTGAAAAGTATATTACTGCCAGCCCAATTATTGCAATAGAAGCTGTTAAAAAGAAATCCTTTTTTTGATTCTTCGGCATAGTAATCCTCCTTATAAAGATTTATTTTTGTGAAATCCAGTCTTGTCCTGCACCGACTAATCCACCTGCCACGCAGCTACCCACGACTGATCCCCAATTAGTTTTACCTCCAAAAATTCCCATCATTTCTTGATCTGTTAATAATGTAATATTTGCAGTTTTCATTTTCATATCCTCCTTATTGTCCTAAAAATCCACCAATGCATACCGCTGACCCAGCAATGACCCCGACATGTGCACCTACGAAAGCTCCAGCGGGACCCCCTGCGTACCAGCAATCCCCCAACTACCAATTGCTTGCAAGCATTGTTTAGCAGTATAGCCACCGACTACTAGTACCAATTCTTCTTTGCTTAAACTTTGAACGTTTTTCATAGTAAAACTTCCCATATAATTTTTATTACGAAAAAAATATATCATTCGAATTGAATTTTTAAGATAAATTATCTCAAGATGACATTATTCTGTACTGAAATGTAAACGAGCCTATCCATCTGTGTCTTTTTAGTGTAATTTTTACTCATTTATCGTTTCAGCTGTAATTCTATTCACTTTAGGATATGAATGAGTGATTTCAGGACAATTCTGAATAATATTATATGAATAGAAGTATATTTACCATATTAAGTGCTAGAGAAGGTGTACGTACAATGAGAAAAATAAAGTTGATTAAGCAACATGATGAAAAAGATTGTGGTGTTGCCTGTCTTTCTATGGTCCTAAATTATTATGATACGAGCGTTCCTATCAGTAAATTACGTTTAATGTCCGGGACAAACAGCCAAGGTACTTCAGCCTTTGGATTAGTCCAAGCATTAAACGATTTCCAATTTCAAACACAGGTTTTTCAAACTGATGGATCAATTTGGAAGGAAGAAGACTTGCCCTATCCATTGATTGCCCACGTAATCATTGATGGAGCATTCTTCCATTACGTTGTCGTTTATGGAATGAAAAATGGAAAGTTGCTTCTGGCAGATCCGGCTAAAGGAAAAATAGAACGAACGCCAGAAGAGTTTGCTTCTATATGGACAGGAATCTTATTAACTACTGCTCCTACTGAGAATTATCATCCCATACAAGATAAATCAAATGGATTGTTCTCTTTTGTGCCCATATTGTCAAGTCATAAGAAGACAATTGCCGGTATTGTACTTCTTTCTTTTATATTAACCGGATTTGGCATCATAGGTTCTTATTACTTTCAAGTGATAATTGATCGAATTGTTCCTTCAAGATCTGTTAACTTATTAGAAATCATCTCAATAGGTCTTTTGTCAATGTATGTGATACAAACACTATTCCAGTATTTTAAACAGTATCTTTTAATTAAGTTAGGACAACAGCTAAGTTCTTCAATTATGCTGAAGTATTTCAACCATGTTTTAAATTTACCAATGAACTTCTTTTCAACAAGAAAATCAGGGGAGATTGTCTCAAGATTTTTAGATGCCAATAAAATCATCGATGCCTTGGCGAATGCGACACTATCCCTATTTTTAGATGTGTCCATGGTTATAATTATTGGAACTGCTTTATTTTTACAAAATCATCTTTTGTTTTTAATTAGTTTCAGTACACTTCCAATTTACGGCTTAATCGTCTTTCTATTCATGAAACCATTTGATCGAACAAATGAAGAGCAAATGGAATCTGGTGCTGTAGTCAATTCTCAGATTATTGAAAGCTTGAAAGGGATAGAGACAATAAAGTCCTTTAATGCGACAGATCAAGTATTTGAGAAAGTTCAGAGTCAATTCAAAGAGATGATGGATAAATCATTCAAAAATGCGAATCTTGATAACCTACAATCGAACTTAAAAACGGCGCTTCAAGTAATAGGTTCTACCACGTTACTGTGGATAGGTACGTACTTAGTAATCGAAGGGAGCTTGTCTATTGGGCAATTGATTACTTATAATGCCCTGATGTCTTTCTTCACAACACCTTTGCAAAACATCATTAATCTTCAGGTAAAGATTCAAACGGCTAAAGTAGCTAACGATCGATTAAACGAGGTTTTCTTTCTGGATCGAGAATTTCTGGGTGAGGCAACCAGTCAACAAATGAATAACGTTGAATTGTTTACGAAAGAGCCATTAATCGAAGTAAAGGACTTATCCTTTGCCTATGGATTCGACGAAAATGTTCTAAATGATCTTTCCTTTTCAATTAAATCAAATGAGAAAGTAGCAATCGTTGGAATGAGTGGATCAGGAAAATCGACTTTAGCTAAATTGTTCGTGAACTTCTATACTGCTCAAAAAGGCAAAATACAAATTCAAGGAAAATCTATTCAAGATATTCCAAGAATCGATTTGAGAAATAAGATCGGGTATGTGTCACAAGAAACCTTCTTTTTTAGTGGCAGCATCTTTGAAAACTTGATTTTTGGTTTAGACTATCAACCCACGGAGGAACAGATTATTTGGGCATGTGAAATGGCTCAGATAAAAGAATATATTGAAGGACTTCCCCTTCAATTCCAGTCTCCTATTGAAGAAGGTGCCAGCAATCTTTCAGGTGGTCAGAAACAGCGTTTAGCTCTTGCGAGAGCGTTGTTAAAGAACTCAGAAATTCTCATCCTCGATGAAATAACTAGCGGTTTAGATACTCGCTCAGAGCATCAAATAATTCAAAATTTGATGAACCTAGAGGATAAAACCATTCTGTTTATCGCCCATCACTTATCCATTGCAAAAGATTGTGATCAGGTATTTGTCTTAGATAAAGGGCAGCTTGTCGAATCTGGAACTCATACCCAATTAAGAGCACTAAATGGGACCTATGAAGAACTTTGGGAAATGATGGCAATTGCTTAAAAAAGGAACAATATAGAGCATTATAAACATTCTGCCTATTTTTATTGATTCTTGTTATAATTAGATATCTATAATAATAGGGAAGTGTTTATATGGTTTTTGTAGATTCTTTCTCGTATTTTTTTAAAGAATTATTTGATCTGTTGCTGTTTCTATTCATGATTGGGCTACTAACAAATATTCGAAAAAAATCATTCTATTTTGCTCTACTTATATTCCTTTTTCCACTCACATTACTTTCAGTAACAGATGCACTTTTGACTGGAATAGCCCTGATATCTTTAATTGTGATACTAAGATTTAAGTCTTGGCGAAAGGAACCAGAAGTCAAATTTACCGAGTTATTAGGTCTTTTGCTTTCCTTAACGATTTATAGCATAGTACCACTCTTTTCATCCATCATTATATCTAGAATCTTTAAACTCGAATTCAACGTATTGAATGAACGAGGACCTTTGTTAGTAGTTATTTTGATTGGATTTGATTGGATTCTGTCAATCATCATTGCGTTGACAATAAAATCAAAGGTAATGAAACGTTCAATTCCTTCCGAAGAAGCAAAAGTGTATTGTATGCAGCTGGGAATATTTTTGACGTTTGTCTATTTGTTTGGAGAAGTATTAAGAAGGATGCAGATACTAGGCATTTTTCAAATCGTAATGATCAGTTTTTTAGTTACTCAATTCTCGGTTACGATGTATTTTACTTATCTTACTTTGAAAAAGAATCACGAAAAAACTGAATTGAGCAACCTTAAAGAACAGATGGAAATGATGCGAGTCTATACTGCGGACATTGAGAGAAACTATCAGGAACTGCGTAAATTCCGCCATGACTATAAAAATATGCTACTAGGTCTCAAGGCAATGCAAAATGAATCTGCGATCGATGAAGGGTATTTAAATAAGATGATCGATTATTCTCATCAGATGATAGATAACAGTGTGATGCGTTTTTCAGGACTAAGCAACTTAAAAGTAGACTCCGTAAAATCCTTGATGGTAGCAAAGTTAATCCATGCAGAACAATCTGGCATTGAGGTAAATTTTGAATGTCTTATTCCAATAGCAAACATCAATATGGATGAAATCAAACTTGTCCGAATCTTAGGTATATTAATCGACAATGCGGTGGAAGCAGCAATTGAATCAGAAGAAAAAAAAATAAACACATTGTTCATTGATTCCACAGATTCGATTGAGATTTCAATTGAAAATTCTTTCCTTGGCAAGTTGCCTTCTTTATCAGAGATGAAAAAAGTAGGATTTAGTAAAAAGGGAAAGGACAGGGGACTAGGCTTATCCAATGCTCAGGATATCCTTACTTCGGCCAAGCAAGCTGACCTAGCACATTACTCAAATCAAGGAATGTTTGTTTCTATACTAACTATAAGAAAGAGTGAATAATATGACATTACCAATTATTCTCTGCGAAGATGACATAATTTTGATGTCTCATTACAAGGCAATCATCGATAATTGGGTCATGATCAATGATTATGATATGCAACTGGTTTTAGCAACGACTGACCCGGGAGATATTTTCTTGTATTTATCAAAAAACAAGGTAACAAATAGTTTGTACTTTTTAGATATTGATCTTGGAAAACATTTAGATGGAATTGATGTCGCACAACGTATTAGAACTGATAACGAGTTCGCTCAAATCGTCTTTATCACTTCTCATCAAGAGTTGGCAATGGAGACGTTAAAACGACAAATAGCACCGTTAGATTATATTGTTAAGGACGAACAAAGTGAAAAAGGACAAATAGAATATGTATTAGATGGACGCCACAAGTTAACATTTGTAGATAATAGAACCAATGAACGTCATCTATCCTTTATGATTGGTGCAAGGAATTTTAGAGTGGATATTACTTCGATTTATTTCTTAGAAACGTCGGTTACGCCTCATAAAATTATATTATACGGCGAAAACATGATGTATGAATTTTATGGGAAGTTGAATGATTTAGAAAAAGAATATCCTGAATTACTTCGTGTTCATAAGTCGTTTCTAATCAATCCAAATAAAGTGATTTCTGTAGATTATAAGAGTAGAACGATATTCTTTCCAGAAGAGTATTCTTGTAGGTTCCCATTGGCAAAAAACAAAATCTTAAGAAAAACCTTAGATAGCATTGAAAGATCAGTTCGTAAATAGGTGCGTTACTATGATATAACGATAGATAGAACGATAAACAGGAATAATTAGCGAATTTAGGTAAATGATGCTGCACTAACTTAGTGGCGGCTTGTAATTTATTCTTGTTTTTTTCATTCAAGTCCCTTAATTAGAATACATTACCCAATATCTATTTGTGTCTTTAGATATTCTCAATTTGAATAACTAATTGTAATTTAACATTAAACTGTAATAGATTGAAAAACTCAAGAACCTGCGCTCTTGAGTTTTTTCTATTGCGGAATCATCTTTTAAGAAAAAATCATAAAATAGCACCTTTTTGAACTCAAAATAGGTCTTCAGTTCAAGAAATAAATTGTTGATTGCCAGATATAAGTTACTAAATAATCATAGGAAAAAATATACAACTGTCATCAAGCAGAAGGAGAGTGGTTCAGATAATTCATTGAAAAACATTACCAAAAGAGCAATAAAAAAAAGGAGGAACTCCTGGTGGATTTGATATTATTTCAGGTGGTCCACATGTTACTCAAGATGTTTTTAATTCAATAAAAAAACTATTCTAAGTAGAAATGGGGGAACCAAATGAATAAAAAAAATTCTCTATTTAGTATAGTAGTATTTTTTTCATCACAATTGGACTTTCTTTTTCTCCACAAAATTCATTTGCGGATGAGAATAGACCTGACACAAATTCCACTGAAGTTAATCATAAAAATGCGACAAATGTGACAGAAAAATATCTACAAAACATATCTGGTATTTTAGAAAATGATGTAAAGAAATTGATGGACACAATTCTAATGATTATAAATAAGGCTATTACTTCTGACGATTATTTATGTAGAGCTCAATAGATAGTGAATAGCAAATTGTATTCAACTAGCATCTATCCATCTATCATGGTTCAAATTGGTTCAACTACTATCTACAGAAATCCTTTTTTATCACTGTTGATGTAATAAGGATACTACTAAATTTCTGATATAAAAGGATTCCTATAGAATGAGAATCATAAATCCTATTTTGTCTCTATTAATTACGTTGAAAAGCAAAAAAAGATGTTAAAGAATTTAATTCCATCAGCTCCTACATATATCTACCTATTGAGATTATTGAAAGAAACGTATAAGGCACTCTAGAAAATGATGGCAATTGCCTATTTATTATTGATTAATTTTAAAGCATGTCTGACTGTCATGAATTTTCAAAAGTTTTATCTGATTATAAAGGAACAAGCAGACTGTCAATCTAATCTATCATGTTAATTTAGAAAGGGTTGTTTCTATCGATTCAGGACAGTTTTTTATTGTTTTGAGATAAAAAACCAAACAAAGAAGAAAACGGTGGTATCTTGTATACGTAACATAAATTTGTTTGAAAGGGAGTTTTATCATGCAAAAGTTTCAAAAACTAAACAAACAAGAAATGAAACAATTAATGGGAGGTTATAGCTCAAAAGATTGTCTAAAAGACATTGGTAAAGGAATAGGAGCAGGAACTGTAGCTGGTGCAGCTGGTGGCGGATTAGCTGCTGGATTAGGTGCTATCCCAGGAGCATTTGTTGGGGCACATGTCGGGGTCATTGGTGGTTCTGCTGCATGTATTGGTGGATTTTTAGGAAATTAGGAGGAACTATTAATGAAAAAAGAAATACTGAATCAAGAAGAAATGTTAAGAGTAATTGGCGGAAAAATTAACTGGGGTAGTGTAGGTGGTTCTTGCGTTGGTGGAGCAATAATTGGTGGCGCGCTTGGTGGACTTGGTGGAGCTGGTGGAGGTTGTCTGACGGGAGCTATAGGAAGTATTTGGGACCAATGGTAAAAGCATTAGTTTTTTCTGCTGTAATTTCTTTAGTTGCATTGGGTAACTATCTAAAGAAGAAAGATTTACCTTCGAAAAAGAAATTGATTTTAACAGTTGCTATAGCATTTTTTTTGATTATCTATGAATTTTTCTGGAGTATTTTCACTTGATAGATAATGTCATTTATATTTTAGAGAGCAGAACAAAATCAAATTGAAATAGATCGAAAAACTCAAGAGCGCAAGTTCTTGAGTTTTTTTCTATTGCGGAGTCATCTTTTGAGAAAAATATCATAAAAAAGAGCACCTTTATTATTAAGTGATCACACAATAACTAGTTTCTTGATCCAAACTTTCTGGCTATTGCAGTGGCTTTCGCCCATGATCCCATACCATTTAAACCGATTTCTAGATTTATTTTTTGTATCAGTCGGTCTAACTCTGATATAAATTGTAGTGAATGGACCTTGGGAGAAGAAAGATCAGCAAGAGATTCATGTAGAACATTGAAGCCATCTGTACTTTTCTCGCTTGGATTCAAACTCATATTTCTTTCAATTATCGAAGTAAAATGAGGATATCCTCTTTAGTCTTACTTAACCTATCTCATAATGAAAGAATTTGATTTTGAAATAAATGAACCCAAATAATAAGCGTGCTGAAAAAAAGAGAAATAAGAGCATTCCTTTTGAACTCAAAATAGGTCTTCATTTCAAGACATAAATTGTTGATTTCCGGATATAAGTCACTAAATAATCAAAGAAAAAAATATACTATTGTCATCAAATAGAAGGAGAGTGGTACAGATGACAAATCGAAAAACATTACCAAAAGAAGAATTGAAAAAAATCAAAGGAGGAACTCCTGGAGGATTTGATATCCTTTCTGGCGGTCCTCATGTCGCCCAGGATGTATTAAATGCAATAAAAGGCTTTTTTAAATAAAATTGGAGAGAGAAGAATGAAGAAAAAATTTTTATCCATAATAGCATTATTATTTTCAATTACAATTGGGCTGTCATTTGTTCCGCAAAATTCCTATGCGGATGAGAATAGTCCTGGCACAAATTCCACTGAAGTTGACCATCAAAATGCAACAAATGTAACAGAAGAAGAATATCTACAAAATATATCTGGTATTAAGGAAGTAAATGATTCAGAACTAATCAATCTACTGAAAAGTGATGATTCATATTTAATGTTGATTGGTTATAAAGGATGCCCGTACTGCCGAGAGTTTTCAAAAGTGTTGTCTGAATTCAAAGAGACTAGTAAATTGCCGATCTATTATGTCAATTTAGAAAAACCTTATGGTGATACGTTATCAAGTGAAGACAAACAATTGATGCTATCATTCTTTAATGAAAAAGTTGGGCTTCAATATACTCCAACATTTATTAGAATCGACCATCAGATTCCAGTAAATGGGTTTATTGGATCAAACACTACATTAGCTGATTTTCAGTCTTTGAATTACTAATTCGAATCAACACTATTAAGAATCAAAATACAATTATTCTCTTTGATTTTCGTATACTGATACTTTACCGTCAATCTGTTATGTTGTTTCCGTTTGTTTTGACTAGCTGTTTTTTATTGAGCAGTATGCTTTTTGTTTTACTGATCTCAAGTGCTTCAAGAGTTACCCAAATCCCTTTCAGGAAGAAAATGGAATGGTCTTTGTTGGTAAGTTATCGGCTCCCTTTAGTAACTGTCTATAACATTACTTTTATTGGACTGACCATTTTCTTTATGCAGCATTTTTCATTGGTGTATCTTTGTTTTTTTAGTGGTGTAATCAATCATGGTATTTATCGTAACCTGACAAGACGTTTTTCGATTGATAAGTTTTATGAATATCGCTCAATTGCATCATTTCAAGGCACTTCCTATGTTGGAAGTGTCTTTTTTCTCCGCCAAATGGTATGAAATGGCGGAGAAAAAATAAAGATGCATAACCGGGAGCAGGAACAAGCTATTCATTACAATACAATATTTTGGCGTCTCACTTTTTATTGTAATGATATTTCATAAATGTATAAAAAAATATACTATTGTAATTTGGTTTCTCTAGGTGTATGATTGTGTTGTATTTGATAGCGCATTCATTTTGTAGAAGGAGGAAAAACACATGCATTTATCGTTAGGTATTATTTTGGTTTTATGCGCGTTTACAGTTTTAGGTGTTTTGGATCAGATTTCTGTGCAAGTTGGACCATATACGCCACTTTTTGCTGCTGCTTTTACGGGTTTGGTGATGGGGGATCTAAAAACCGGGTTGATGATCGGAGCAACTTTGCAGCTGATGACTTTGGGGGTCGCAACATATGGCGGTGCAACTGTACCAGATTTTTTATCGGGAGCGATTATGGGGACAGCGTACGCGATACTTTCAGGAAAGGGGGTAGAATACGGAATCGGTGTGGCGGTGCCAATCGGCTTGCTGTTGACGCAATTGGATATCTTAGGACGTATGACGAATACATTTTTCCAACACAAAGCAGATCGTTATGCGGAAGCAGGTGATTATAAAGGAGTGGAGCGATGCAATGTCTTAGGGATTTTTCCTTGGACGATCTCTCGGGTCATCCCGGTATTCATCGGTTTATTCTTCGGCGAACAAGTGGTCAATGTGATCAATGAGATGATTCCTGAATGGATCATGACTGGATTGAAAGCCTCTGGAGCGATTTTACCAGCAATGGGGATCGCCATTTTGATGCGTTATCTACCGATCAAGAAATATTGGCCATATTTCCTGATTGGGTTTGTTCTACTGGCTTTCGGGGCAGAATTCTTTTCAGTATTAGGGGTGGCTTTAGTTGGGGTTGCTTTGGCTGCGATGTATATCATGAATCACCAGCAGACACCGATTGGAGCTTCAAACACAGGTAATGTGGTTTATGAAGACGATGAGGAGATTGAGATTGATGACTAAAAAACTGACGAAGCAAGATATCAATAAGATGTATATACGCAATCTATTCGGTTTTCAATGGGGCTGGAATTACGAAAAAATGCAAGGACTCGGTTATGCCTATTCCATCATGCCGGTGCTGAAAAGACTTTATTCAGATGACAAGGAAAAAATGAGTATCGCCTTGAAGACACACCTTGGTTTCTTCAACACTACTCCGGCAATGTCCAGTTTGATCGTTGGGGCAGATGCAGGGTTGGAAGAAGAGTTTGGAATGGCTGACCCGGAAGCGATTACAGGGCTGAAGACCGGACTAATGGGGCCATTTGCAGGAGTCGGCGACACGGTGTTCATCGCCATTTATCGAGCAATCGTTTTTTCTATCGCAGCTTACATGGCTCAAGCTGGTCAAGTACTCGGGCTTTTGATACCCTTGATTATGGGGACAGTAGTCATGTGGATTCGTTATAAATTCATCTATATCGGATACGCACAAGGGAAAAAAATCGCGACTGAATTTGCAGATAAAATGAAACTGTTTACAGAAGCTGCGGCGATTTTAGGATTGACAGTGGTGGGCGGATTGATCCCGTCTGTTATCACTTATAAACTGGATCTGACCTATAAAATGGGTGAAGTTTCCTTATCAGTCCAAGAAATGCTGGATAAGATCCTGCCAGGTCTAGTGCCGCTAGGAATCGTATTCCTCTCTTACTGGCTACTAGGTAAAAAGAAAATGAATTCTACACGTTTGATTTTTGTTTTGATTTTATTAGGGATGGTCCTTGGAAATCTACAAGCGATTTTAACTTGGATCAGTCAATTCATTTAGGAGGAAGAAAAATGAGCATCATACATGCACGAGTTGACGAACGATTAATCCATGGGCAGGTGGCGACTGTCTGGACCAATTCTTTAGGCGCACAACGGATCATGGTAGTAAATGATCAGGCGGTCAAAGATCAGTTGCAGATCGGCGCATTGAAAATGGCAAAACCGGTTGGCGTGAAATTGTCTATTCTGTCTAAGCGAAAAGCAGCAGAAAATATTTTGAACGGAAAATATGAGGACGAAAAAGTCTTTCTAATCACAAAGACGATCGAGGACATGGGTGCGCTGATCGATGCAGGAGTCCCGCTACAAGCATTCAACGTGGGCAACGTGTCCGGAAAAGATGGTAGCAAGCCAATCAAAAAATCGGTGGCTGTGACTCAAAAAGAGGTCGATTTGCTCAAACGCCTGACAGATCAAGGGATCAAAATCACTGCACAGATGATCCCGTCAGAATCAGGCGAATCAATCATATCATTTTTGTAAGAGAAGAAGGAGAAAAAATGGAAGTTTTACCGCAAATTAGAAAAGTTTATACATCATTATCAAAAGCACATCGGAAAATCGCTGATCACATCTTGCATTTTCCAGAAGAGGTGATCAGGCAAACGGCTTCTGAGATCGGAGAAGCTTCCGGCGTCTCTTCTGCGACAGTCATTCGCTTTGTCAAAACGATCGGTTATGACGGACTTGACGAAATGAAGGTCCAGTTATCGACTGATCAGGCATTGAGAGCCAATGAGCGACAAATTGATCCCATCGTCTCTGCAGAGGATACGTTAGACGTGTTATGTGAAAAAGTAGAAACGCTGATCAAAGACACGGCTACAGATGTTTTTACAACGATTGATCGAAAAGCATTGCAAGTAGCAATCGATCATGTAAAAAGAGCACAGAATATCTATCTATTCGGGATAGGCGCGAGCTCCTTAGTTTCCTATGATCTTTTCCATAAATTCAATCGAGCTGGAAGACGTGCTTCTTATGTATTTGATGTGCATATCGGTTTGGAGATGCTGAGTTACGCTACAACCGATGATGTGGTGATTGCGGTTACTTACAGCGGCCATACGAAAGAAGTCTTACTGGCTTGTGAATATGCGAAAGAAAATAAGGTTCCTCTGATCGTCATCACGCGAAATGACGGACCGAAAATAAAAAATCTAGCAGATGAAGTCCTTCTCGTGCCGGGAAATGAACATCTGTTGCGCGTAGGAGCGATTTCATCCATGTATTCATCGATGATTGTGGGAACGGCTTTATATTTAGGTGTGATCCAAGAAACGATCGATGAAGAAATCACCGAAAACATGATTACGACAAAAAACTGGATTAGTCCATTAAAGGAAGAATAGCCAATGGAAATGACAAAATTATCAACGGAACAGCGTAATGAAAACAGTTTGCATATCGATCAAATGTCTGCTTCAGAAATGGTCAAAGTCATGAATGGAGAAGACAAGAAAGTGGCCTTGGCTGTCGAAAACGCGCTTTCGAATATAGCAGAAGCAATCGAACAGGCAGCCGCACGTTTCAATAACGGAGGACGGCTGATTTATATTGGCGCAGGAACATCTGGCAGGTTAGGAGCATTGGATGCCATTGAACTGACACCTACCTATGGCGTGCCGCCAGAACGAGCTTTTGGGATTTTAGCAGGCGGAACAGAAGCAATGTACACGGCTATAGAAGGAGCGGAAGATTCCGAAGAATTAGCTGTCAGCGATTTAGAAAAGGTGAAACTGGATAAAGCAGATATCCTTATCGCGATTGCAGCAAGCGGCAGGACTCCTTATGCCTTATCTGCTTTAACCTATGGCAATAAAGTGGGGGCCTTGACGATTTCGATCACTTGTACGGCGCATAATGTGATGTCACAAGAAGCACAAGTGGCGATTGAAGCCGTCGTGGGCCCAGAAGTGGTTACCGGATCGACACGTATGAAAGCCGGAACGGCGCAGAAAATGATTCTCAATATGTTATCGACCGGTGTCATGATCAAGAGTGGGAAAGTTTATCAGAATCTGATGGTGAATGTCCAGGCAACGAACCACAAATTAATGGAACGATCCATCTCGATCCTCACCCAAGCGTTAGAGATCGACAAGTCAGCGGCGACAGCTTTATTTGAGGACGCGGGAAAGAAAGTAAATGTGGCAATCGTCATGTATGAGCAGAAACTGGATCGAGAATCTGCTGAAACTTATCTGCGGGAAAACAATGACCACATCATCAGGAAATAAAATGGAAAAAAGATTGCATGAATTTATTGAGAATACAGGGATCGCCGGTCTTTCAGCAGCGGTAATCGACCAGCAAGTCAGAAACTATTCTCTCGGGAAAATGGGGAAGATCCCCCCTTTTTCCGAGCAAACTGTTTCGAAGGGCGCTATCTATGATCTAGCTTCTTTGACGAAGGTCATCGGAACGACGACTAGGATATTGCAGCTTGTCCAATCTCGTCAATTAACCCTTTTGACTCAGGTAGCAGAGATTCTCCCGCGATTCTCCCAGCTCACCATGACGATCGAGGATCTATTGTTGCATCGAAGCGGTCTGCCGGCGGATTTTTCTGATAAGTCTCGTTTTTCGTCTCGAACGCTTATGCAGTTTTTTGAGACATACGAGCAGCCAGCCCAGACAACAAAGGTCAATTATTCTGATATAGGCTATCTTTTGTTGGGAATGGTCATTGAAGCCATAGACGGCACCGATTTAGAACGATCTTTTCAGCGATATATTTTCAGACCACTAGGGATGAAAGACACGACGTATTTCCCAAAAGAACTAAATCGGGTCGTTCCCACAGAATCGACGGAAGAAAGAGGGCTGATTTTAGGCGAAGTCCATGATTCTAAAGCTTTTCAATTGGGGCGTCCGGCAGGTAGTGCGGGATTGTTTTCTACACTGGAAGACCTTACTGCATTTACGAAAGCAATGATGGAAGAGCAAGGACAATCGGTCCTGTTTACTGGAACGGTACGCAATCAGCTCTTACAAACTTACCAGCAACGGACATTAGGATGGGAAAAACCATTTGGAGAAACGATCATCTATCATACGGGATTCACAGGGACCTCGATCGGGATTGATTTGAAACAGAAGAGAGCATTGATCTTATTGACGAATCGGATCCATCCTACCCGCGATACCCCGTATTTCATGGAAGAACGGTACGCGTTGTATCGTGAATTTTTTAAGGAGGAACAGATATGAGACCAGTTATGATTGTAATGAGTCACGGGAACATGGCCGCAGAAACAGTGAATTCTGCCAAAATGATCGTGGGAGAAATGGAGAATGTCTTTGTCATCGCTATGAAGGAAGATGACGGTCTTTCAGGAACGATGGATAAATTAGAGGCAGTTCTAGCGACGTTCGATCTGCAAACGGAAATCGTGATCTTAATCGATCTAAAAGGCGGTACGCCAGGGAATACAGCTTTGATGAAGCTAGGCAGCTATCCGAATTTGAATGTCGTTTCCGGGTTGAATCTGGCGATGCTGATCGAAGCGGCTCTTTCACCGCTTACGAGTTCGGCATCCTTAGCTAGCCATCTAGAAACAGTTGGCAGAAATGCAGTAGAAAAACTGTCACTGGCTGAGAAAACAGGCGAAGAAGAATACGAGGAATAGAATTTTAGCAGGTAGTATGTTTCTGAGTAGAAGGAGGGATGAAATGATCGGTATTCTTTACTTTTTTGTGATCATCGCGGCCAATACGATTGGGGCGGTTTCTGGAATGGGAGGCGGTGTGATCATCAAACCGGTACTGGACTTTATCGGTTACCATTCTGTTTCGGCTATTTCGTTTTATTCGACAGTTGCTGTATTCACGATGTCCATTTCTTCGACTGTGCGTCAGCTGAAGAGCGGACAGAAAATCAGATTTGCTATTGTGCTGTGGGTCTCTTCTGGAGCAATCGCAGGTGGAATTGCAGGGAATCTCCTATTTGAGCAGCTGCTACTTTTTTTTGATGATGAAACAACTGTTCAATTCCTGCAAATCATTCTCACAATCGCATCGCTGATCTTTGCCTTTCTTTATACAAGGAATATTTGGAAAGGATTCCAGATGTCTTCTTTTTTCAGTTATCTTACGTGCGGGCTGATTTTAGGCTTTTTAGCGAGTTTTTTGGGGATCGGCGGTGGTCCGATCAATGTATCGCTACTGATGTTGATGTTCCATTTCAAAATCAAAGAAGCAGTGATTTATTCCATTTGTACGATTTTCTTTTCTCAGCTGGCTAAGCTAGTGTCGATTTTTCTAGGGAGCGGTTTCGCTCAATTTGATTTATCGATGCTACTTTATATTGTTCCAGCAGCGCTTTTAGGCGGAGTATTGGGGGCTTATCTCTCAAAATTCTTGTCTTCTGAAAAAGTAACATTTGTTTTCCAAGGAGTAATCCTGCTGGTTTTGGCGATCAATATTTACAACGCAGTGAATTTGATTTGAGAAATTCCTGCTTCAATAGGGAATTGTCCTCCCTCCTTTGAAAGCCCTTTCTAGATGACGCAACAGTGCTATACTAAAGCTAACAAATAAAGGAACGGAGAGGGATATGGGTCAAAGAGAATTTATTGTTTTAATCATTATGGAACAGCTAAGGAAAACAGAATTGCAATTGATTTATTTGTGGGACATAAGACAAAGGATAACTGATTTATCGATTACTATTTTATTGGTTATTGTTTTGATTACCTATTCCACACTGAGCTATTTCCGCCTTTATCAGCAAAAATTTGTTGTTTGGCGGTTAAATGGTGTTTCTTTTTTCAAAACTTATAGAAGAATTTTTCTGCTGTTTGGCTTACAATATCTTTTGTTTTTTATCTATGTAGCTGTCCATTCATTTAGGATAACGGATATCTTTATTTTTTCGTTATACATACTAATCGAATGTATTGTGCTGTTGTCTACATTTTTTTTAATCGAGAAAAAACAGAACAGATTATGTGAAAGTAAATGATTTTTTAGTTTCACAAGTAAAAATACTCTTTTCACTGTCTTTGGAAAAGTCAAACATGGGGGTGTGACAAAAGTCTTGTCACAACCCCTCTTATTTTTCATAGGTCCGTTTTTAAGGATGAGTGCTTTTCTTTTGCTTTTTATATGCTCTGGCTCTTTTGACGTGTTCTGCGGTGATTCGAGGGTAGGCTATACGTACTTCTTCATCTAGGAAGCAAAGATCACAGATTGTCTGGATTCGTTGGGTCTCTGAACGAATGAAATCATCGTCTTCTCGAAAAACAGCAGCAATCAATTCAAGTTGAGAAAGACGCAATGTGATGACTAAGCGTCCTTGTAAACTCGGATGTTCTTTCACTAAAGTTTGGAGGTCGGGAACTAAAGACAATGCTTCTTCATATCTATCAAAGAGTAGCTGGATCAAGGCATAGTTAAGTAGATGATTGGCATATTTAAAAGACCAGTCTTCTTCAAAATCACGGTAGTTCTGATAATTCTTTTTAAAGCGTGAGAGGAATAAAGGGCGGATATCATCTGCCAACATTGGCAAAATGATGCTTGCGTTATTCATTTCCTTTAGCGTCCACGTCTCCATCTGCATCAAATAATCTTCCATGAACTTCATTTCTTCGGTATTGACTTCGCTTGTCTGTGCATCGATTCGATCAATAGTAGCGAGTAAGTGGATGAGGTACGCATAAAAACGTTCTTCTTTTTTCTTACTATCTTTGTACTTCAAATAAAACTTAGGTTCTTTTTCCACATGTTGAAATCGTTGGGTTTCTTCTGCTATTTCTTTTAAGAAACTTTTCTGTCCGCGATATTTTTCTCCATAATGTAAAAAGAAAAATTCATCGGGGTTTTCTAATTCTAAATTATCGAGAACAGATAAAAAATCCTCTAAAGCAAGGTTTACTTCCCCCCGTTCAAAACGATAAGCAAAGGTCCGTCCAACGATTCCTCCATACACTTCCTTCATCAGCAACCCTTTGTCTATCCTGATGCGACGCGCTGTCAATCCATATTTCTCCATATACTTCCCTCTTTTGTGTTCATTATAGTGAACATAATAACATAAAAAATTGGTCTGCTGATAGGATGAAAAAAACGAAGGGAGCATGGAGCATGAATACACTCACTCTTGAACAGCAATCAAAGAAACAAGTTATGAAAGCAGCAATTTCTTCTCTTATCGGGACATTTGGTTCTTCTATCTTTACATTTGGACTTAGTCTGATGCTACTTGAAAAAACCGGGTTAGCTATTTCATTTGTTTTAGCATCTGTCATTCAGCCAATACTTGCCATTTTTCTAACGCCCATCGTTGGACCCATCGTGGATCGATACGATCGTAAAAAAGTGATCATCATCAGCCAGCTTGTAACGTTAGTTATTTTAGCCATATACGGTTTATATTGGGGGCTGTCTGCTCATCCGCAAAAAGGAATTCTTTTGCAATCAATCTTGCTGATTATTGTATTGAAAGCCACCGACCAATTTACTTATACTGCACAACAGGCGGCAAAACCCGATCTAGTATTGTCGGATGATTTGATGAAACTTGCCAGTTACTTGAGCATGGCTACGAGTATCTCGAGTCTACTAACAGGAGTTTTAGGTGCGGTACTTTATACACTTCTTCCATTCTGGCTTTTTGTTTTTATTGAGATACTGACTGAGATCATGACGTTATTCATTACATTGACAATGGATTTTCATCTTGTTCATTCACAAGAAGACCAACTGAAGAGAGCTACCGAATCAGATAAAGGTTCTTTTCTTGAAGGGTTGCGTTACATCAAACATCAAAAATATCTTATCTATTCGTTGGTTTTTGCTTTACTGATGAATTTTTTCAGTGCCATCATCAATGTAGGGCTGCCCATCATCATGCTTCGTACTTTGAAGGTATCTAATGTTCTTTATGGATTGACTGAAACATTCTTTTTTGTCGGGATGTTAGTAAGTGCTTGGTTAGCAGGAAAAATAAAAGATCCATCGGCTCCTCTTGAACGATCTCGTAAGCTTTCTTATGGCTATGCAGTTGGTTATGTAGGCATTAGTTTAATGGTTCTTTTGGTCCACGGAGAGATTCTTGCAGTTATCATTGATGGCTTGCTTCTTTTTGCGATTGCTATCGTGAACAATCTGATGAATATCCCAACTATGGTCTGGCTTCAGCGAGAAGTTCCAACGCATATACAAGGACGTCTGATGTCAACGATAACAACGATTACCATGGTGGCCAGTCCACTTGGATTAGCACTGTTTGGTGCGCTTTTTGATTGGCAGACAACGCAACCACGTCTGCGAGACAGTCTGATTTTTCTGGGAGGGAGTCTTGCTATAGTTATCCTTATAACCGGTCTGGTAAAATTACTCAAGCTTGATCTGAAAGAAGCAAAAATTTTCAGTGAAGAGGAATACAGAGAAACGACTTTGGTCGAAAAGAAAGAATCAGGAAACTGATACAAGCGTATAACAAACTGCCTGATAATAGGAAAGACACGTATTGTCAGATTGTTTTTTTTTGACATTCAATTGGAAAATTTACACTTTCTTTATACATTTCTGGCTGCTTTCTTTATACCCGTCAACTATACTTCACTTATCAATAAGAAAGAAGGATAAGTATGGATTTTGGAAATGAAACGGTCTTGAAAGCGACTGGTATAACCAAAAAATACGGTGCTGCCAAAGCATTAGATAAAGTATCGATCGAAATCAAACGTGGAATGATCTATGGATTGATTGGGGAAAATGGAGCGGGGAAGTCTACCTTTATGAGAACTATTATGGGTTTGATCTCGATTGATGAAGGTTCAATCGAATTATTTGGAACGACGGATTTGCAGGCAGCAAGACGACGTATGGGTCAATCAATTGAAACCCCTGCTCTTTATCCAGAATTAACTGCAAGAGATAACCTACGTATCCAAGCAGCGAACGGCGGTGTGTCAGATAGAGAAATCGAAGACCTGCTGAAAATGATGCGATTGGAAAATACAGGGAAAAAGAAAGCAAAGAATTTCTCTTTAGGTATGCGCCAGCGTTTAGCTATTGCAAATGCACTGATCACGAATCCGGAATTTTTGATTTTAGATGAACCGACGAATGGGATGGATCCAGCAGGGATGGCAGAAATGCGAGAAATCATCCAACGTTTGGTAAAAGAACGGGGAATCACCGTCTTGCTTTCCAGCCACTTGCTAGATGAATTGTCACAGATCGCCACCCACTATGGTATTTTGCATGAAGGACACTTGATCAAAGAATTATCGAAAGAAGAATTGGCACAAGAATCTCGTCAATTTATAAAAATTGACACTTCGGCGACGGAACAAGCAGTAACGGTTCTCGACTCTCTTGGTTATAGGGATTATTTTGTCCAATCTAGCCGTGTTATCCAGCTTTTTGAAGGGATTGACCAAGTAGCAGCCATCAATCAAGCATTGGTAGAGGCAAAAGTTCCTGTGGATGGCATCCACCTAGTTGGGCAAAAACTGGAAGATTATTTCCTACAATTAACTGGAGGCAAGACACATGTTTAATCTATTAACTGCTGAAAAAATAAAAGTATGGAAGAGCCGTAAAATGTGGGTCTCACTAGGACTGATGGTCGTACTTCCGCTTTTTTATTCTTGGAACGAATGGTATATGCATATAAAATACGGCAATGAATTAAACCAAGCAACGGATACAGTCATCAACGGTGCAACAGGGATTTTAATGGTGGAAAAAATGGCTGCATGGATTCTTCTGGCTTTCGCAGCATTTGCGTGCTTTTATATTGGGGAAGAATTTCAAAACGGTACGATTCGAAATACGTTATCTTTAGGACGGAATCGAATGACTTATTATATGTCGAAACTTCTCGTTACGCTTTTGATCACAACACTTGGCGTGGTTTTGATCACGGGTCTAGCCATGCTTGCTTACACACTTGCTTTCGGATTTGGTGAAATCGAAGGAATCAAAAACTATGGAAATTATGTTCTGCAAGTATTTCCTGTCTTGCTTCTGCTGACATTAGGGACATTATCTGTTCCAGTGGCTTTGACATTCGTCACTAGAAGTACCAGTGTCAGTTTGCTTCTTTCTTTTCTTTATATCATGGGAACTGCCTTCGTTCCCGGTGTTTTCGCAAAAATCAAAGGCTTGGAATTTCTAATGGAGTGGTTTACGGAAACGTGGCTCATGTATACGGACTTTGCGCAACAAGCAACTTATTCGCAAGCACCGAAAATGATTCTGGTCAGTCTAGTAACACTCGTGGTATCATCAGCTCTAGGAATGTTTATTTTCCAAAAATCTGACATTAAGTAGGTGGTCCTGCTGGAAACTATTTTGATTATCGAAGATGATGAAGCTGTTCATTCCTTACTGGAGGAGGTTCTTGAACAGAGATACAAACTTCTTGATGCTTATTCAGGTACGGAAGGAAAATTATTGTTAAGCACATATCCTGTTGATTTGATCCTTCTAGATCTCATGCTTCCAGGGCTTTCAGGAGAAGCATTGTTAGCAGAAATCCGACAGACATCGAATGTTCCGATCATCGTTCTTTCAGCAAAAAGCGATCAAAGAGATAAAGTTTCCTTGTTGGCAGCAGGAGCGGATGACTATGTGACGAAACCATTTGATATCGAAGAACTGTTGTTACGAATCGGCATCCAACTTCGTCATCAGACTTCTGTCCAAGTAAAAGATCTGTCGCAACGCATCTATTACAAGGAAATCTTACTGGACAAAGAGTCAAGGGATGTAAATGTGAATGGTGTGGCTGTCCATTTGACAGGAAGAGAATTCGATCTGCTGAAGCTTTTTTTAGAACATCCGAAAAAAGTATTTTCGCGAGCAAATCTTTATGAAACAGTTTGGCAAGAACCATATTTTGATAGTGAGAAAACAGTGAATATGCATATTTCCAATCTTCGAGGGAAACTAGCAAAGGCACATGCTGTGTATATTCATACGGTGTGGGGAGTGGGGTTTAGATTTGATTAAGTGGCTGTTGCTTCTCGTTGTTATCTTTATGGGAAGTTTTATTTTCTTCCTGCAAAGGGAAATCAAGCGATTGACTAAGAAAATCGCCACGCTTTCTGAACGACAAGAATATGGTGGTCGTCTTTCAGTCGAATTTCGAGAAAAGAATCTAATGGACCTAGTAGATGCACTGAATACATGGGTGGATGAAAATGAACAAAAAGGACAAGTATTTCAAGAAATGGAAGAAAACATCCGACTATCGATCGTCGGCCTTTCTCATGATCTCAGAACTCCTTTGACTGCTATTAACGGTTATGTACAATTACTGGAACAGGTAGAGGATACGGAGAAACGGGAGAAGTATTTAACGATCATCAAACAATCTGTTGCAAGATTACTTAGTATGACGGATCAGTTTTATGATCTTGCTCGAATAGAGACGAAGCAAAAAGAAATGGATTTCCATACACTTTCTTTTTCTAAAGAGGTGGAAGAAGTATTTTTCTCTTTTTATGAACAATTTTCTGAGAAAAATATCGAGGTAGCGTTCGCTGAACACTCGATAAATACAACTGTATTAGCAGATCCGCTCATGTTGTTGCGAGTGCTGCAAAATATCATACAGAATTTATTGCGTTATGCAGATGGACAAGCAAAGGTGACATTTTCAAAAGAGGATCCATTCATTCGATTAACAGTGGCCAATCCTATCAAAGCAGGAGCGCAAACCTCTGTTGAAAAAGTCTTCCAGCGTTTTTATACCGAAAATACCAGCCGCACAAATACGGAATCTAGCGGAATCGGGCTTTACCTGTCAAAAAAATTGGTGGAAGGAATGGGAGGAGAGATGACCGCTAAATTAGACGGGGGCATCTTCTCCATCTCCGTCAAGTTGCGGAGGGTTTAATTATACAAGATTAGTGAGAACTAGTAGAAAAATGTATTATCTATCTATATATATTTAATAGAGAAAAAAGCCTGTGATATAAATATTGCAGGCTTTTTTATTGATTTGAAATAATCAAGAATATTAGAAACTTCTACATTAATCAAGAACTTTCTTCTGTATGAAAATAGAGATAATAATTGTACACTTAAGCTGTATTCAGGAGGTGAAGATAATGGGCATCGAATTTAGCGAACGGCAAATGAAAATACTATACTTTTTGATTGAAAATGAGCACACGACTTACAAAGAATTATCAGAACAATTATATGTATCTACGAAAACAATTAGCAAAGATATTTTAATTTTGAAAGAAATAATCCAAAAAATGCCAGATGTACAAATGTTGGTTCAACCTAAAAAAGGCGTTTCGCTTATTGGAAAAAAAGAAACACTTCGAAATTTATTATCCAGTCATAAAATCAATATCGCAGACTCTCCGGAGGACCGTCTAACTTATGTGTTTGCTAAATTATTGAATACTAATGATTCTCTAAAGATTCAAAATCTTGCTGACGAATTATACGTGAGCAGGTCGACGGTAGAAAGCACAATGAAAGATGTTAGAAAAAGACTAAACAAGCATGGGATGTCCTTAGTTTCAGATCGAAATGGCGTGCGCATCAAAGCTGATGAAAAAAGTAAAAGAAGGTTGATGTCAGAAGTTGTGAACTATTATTGGGGTGGCTTTACAGCATCTAACAGTAAAACAGATCTCTTAGACTTGAATATCAATTTCATTGGTGAAGCGAATAATTTCTTAAATAAGGACATATTGAAAAAAGTAGCCGAATTGCTTAATCGATACATGAATAAGACACAATTGAAATTTACAGATTATGAATTTCAAACTTTAGCTATCCACCTTGCTATTGCGATAGAAAGGATTGAAACAAGCAATTTCTTATCACGTAGTAATAATTCTGAAGAAGAAATCTCAGAGAATACACTTATTTTAATCAAAATGATTGAAAAAGCATTTTCAATTATTGTGCCAATAGATGAACAAGCTTATGTTGACATTCACATTACTTCGATTGAAAAAAATGCTATGAATCACGACTTAGATCAAACGAAGCTTTCCTATTTAGATATGGGTGTTGAGCTACAAGAGTTAGTAAGAATTAAATTAAATGAATTTTATCCTGATGAAGAATTGATCAATAATCTAGTATTACATCTCAATGCAGCAGTTAAAAGACTCAAATTGGGAGTAAATATCTATAACCCTTATACGGACAAAATCAAATATTCTTTTAAAAGGTCATTTATGATAAGTGTAGATTTATTAGAGGAAATCGAAGAGAGATTCTGTATACATTTCAATGAAGAAGAAATCGCTTACGTAACACTCCATATTCAATCACTTTTGGATCGTTACAAACCTGACAAAACGAAAGTGATATTAGTTTGTAGTAGCGGATATGGAACATCAAAATTATTAGAGCAAAGAATAAATAACGGTTTTGCAGATATGGTTGAGATAGAAGATGTACTAAGCATCAATGAACTACAAGATAGAAAAGTCACTGATGAACTTGTTATAAGCACGATTCCGATTGAAAATACAAATTTTCCTGTTATTGTTGTTAGTCCTTTGATGTTAGGGGCAGATGTCAGAAAAGTAAAACAGTATCTACAGTTAAATGAACAAACAGAAGATGCTTTTCTAAATTTATTAGATAAACGATTTTGCTTTTTTACCCACCAAATAAAGGATAATCAAGTGAACGTTTTAAATATAATTACCAAAAAATTGGTAAAAGAAAATTACGCGAAAGAAGGGATACTAGAGGGAGCAATCAAAAGAGAAAAACTATCTTCAACAGCGATGAATGATTTTGCTATGCCGCATATCGAAGTAGATTTTATAAAAAAACCAGTAATCTGTGTCTACGTTAATCCAGAAGGAATTGATTGGGATGGGACACTTGTTCATTCTGTTTTCTTTTTTGCACTTAATGAAAAAGTAAAACCTGAATTGAACAAAATTTATGAAACATTCAATGAAATCGCTTCGAATCATGAGTTATTAGCAAATTTAAAAACGAGTTCGTCGTTTGAAAAATTAGTTTATATATTGAAAGAAGGCTTATAAATGATCAGTGAAAAAATCAATATAAATAATATAGTGATAGATTTAAATGCATCTGATAAAAAAAGTGTAGTCGAAAAATTATCAAAATTGTTAGAGACTAATGGGTTTGTGTCTGACCACAAACAATTTCAAAAAGACGTATTTGACAGAGAAAACCATATGACCACAGGAATTGGGAAAAATATCGCCATTCCTCATGGCAAAAGCCTAGCAGTAATTGAATCAACAGTGGCTGTAGCAAAGTTAAAGCGGTCTGTTGAATGGGGCGCATTAGATGATCAACCAGTTGATCTCGTCTTTTTGTTAGCAATAAAAGACACTGATAAAGGTACTAATCATTTACGTATTTTAGCAGAATTATCTGGAAGATTGATGGATGACGAGTTTGTTAAAAGAATAAAAGATTCGAGAAATAAAAAAGAATTGGTAAAAGCTCTATCATTTTAAAAGGAGGAATTTCATATGACAAAAATAGTAGCAGTAACAGCATGTATCGCAGGGATTGCCCATACTTATATGGCAAAAGCTAATTTAGAAAAGTTTGCGAAGAAGAAAGGGTTAGATATTAAAGTAGAAACACAGGGGGCTATGGGGATAGAAAACAAACTTTCAATTTCGGATGTTTCCGAGGCAGATGTTGTCATATTTGCAGTAGATACAAATGTTTCAGAACGAGATCGCTTTGATGGTAAACCGATTTTAACAGTAGGGACCTCAGAGGTAGTAAAAGATGGTGAAGAGACGATTGATGAAGCAATTGCATTAATTAACAAATAAAAAATATATCGTGGGGGAGTTACTAATGGAATTCAAGAAACAAGGAAGAGAAATTCTAAATCATTTCCAAAGTGGGGTTTCCTATATGATCCCGCTTGTCGTAGCAGCAGGGTTACTAACTTCTATTGCAGTCATTTTTGGTGGCACAGGTGTTTGGGACCAGACGGATACATTCTGGGGAGTCCTGCGAATGATTGGTCAGACGGGATTACAGTTTATCGTACCGATGATTTCAGCCTATATCGCATATTCAATTGCTGACCGTCCCGGTCTAGCACCAGCTTTTATCACTGGGATGATGTGTCAAAATCTTGGTATGGGATTTATTGGAGGAATGGTTGCTGGATTAGCTTGTGGCTATTTAGCTAATGCATTGAAAAAAGTAAAAGTACCGATGCAAGTTATTAGTCTAAAATCAATTATGCTGATTCCTTTTGTTACTACATTAGTTGTTGGAATCATATTATGGTATGTACTAGCTACGCCTATTCAAGCAATGACAACAGGACTGACTAATTGGCTAGAAGGCATGTCAGGAGCAAATGCTGCTTTGATGTCGGCTATTTTAGGAGGAATGATGGCGTTTGATATGGGAGGACCTATCAATAAAATTGCATATGCTTTTGGGGTTGCTTCTTTTTCAAGCGGAAGCTTTGGACCTAGTACAGCCATGTTGTTAGGAATTGCTATTCCGCCATTTGGAATGTTTTTAGCAACAATTTTAAACAAAAAACTTTATGATGAATCAGAACGAGATAATGCAAAGACAGCTATGATTATGGGCCTTGTTGGGATTACTGAAGGGACGATTCCGTTTGCCGTGAAAGATCCTTTACGAGTAATACCGAGCATCGTGGTTGGTACTGTAGTAGCATGTGGTCTAAATGGATTTTTTGGTGTTACACAAGAAACAATGCTTTCAACCTTTATGGCGATTCCTTTTGTTACGAATATACCTTTATATTTAGTATCAATTGTTATTGGGGGAGTGGTTACAGCGTTAATGGTCAATGCACTAAAATCCATCAAGTATAAAAAAGAACAACAAGTAAATTCAGTAGAAGAAGGAAAGTAGGATAATCTGATATGGTAAATGCACATATAATTCAACACACGCACTGGGACAGAGAATGGTATTTTACAAATGAAGATGCCATCGTATTGTCTGATCAGGTCTTTACTGAAGTTCTAGATGAATTGGAAAGGAACCCTAAAGTAAACTTTTGTTTAGATGGACAAACTTCAATCGTCGATGAGTATTTGGAGATCAATCCGCAAAAGCTTAAGGTTATCCAACGACTGATGAAAACAGGACAACTATTCGTGGGACCGTGGTATGCACAAACAGATGCCTTATTAGTGGATGCTGAATCAATTTTAAGAAACTTAATGATTGGGATCAGTGATACGATCCTTAAATATGGAGATCCAATGATGGTAGGGTATTTGCCTGACACGTTTGGGTTCAATGCGAATTTGCCTACACTTTTGCATCAAGTAGAAATCGATAATTTCATGTGTTGGCGAGGATTAAACTTTGAAACGATGGTTCCATCTCCATACTTTATCTGGAAAGGATTGGGAGATAAATTTGTTTATGCCATGAATTTTCCATTTGGTTATATGACTGGAATGATGACCTTAGACGCAATTAAAGATATTCCTGAATTTGCAAAAGAAAAGTTGGATGAAGCAGTTGAAATGCTTCATATGCAAGGAAAAAACAAAGATATTTTAGTACCTTCGGGTGTAGATCAAAAGTCAATGATTTTAAATTTTGATCAAGTCGTAGAGAAGTTGAATAAATACAGTAAATTCCACAATATTATTTCAGATTATCCTTCTTATGTAGAAGTTATCAGAAATAAAAAAGAATTACCTGAATATAAAGGTGAACTTCGTCAGCCGGTTTACTCTCGTGTTCATCGTTCGATTGGCTCAGTAAGAACAAAAATGAAAATAGAAAATTTTAAATTGGAACAAAAAATTCTAAAACGAGTTGAGCCGCTCATGCTGATTGCAGAAAGAAATGGTATCCATATCAGTAAAGGCCTACTTCGTCGGTTATGGAAAAAGATTTTGCAAAACCAGGCTCATGATAGTATTGGTGGCTGTGTTTCAGATAATGTTGCGGAAGATATTTTCCATCGAATCAAAGAAGCTAATGAGATAGCCGACGGAATCGAAAACCTTATTGTAAAACGGATGGCTGATGCATTAAAGCTAAAATCGAATGAAGTCCTTGTTTTCAACACAACGACTGAGAATTATAGTGGATCGAAAATCGTGCATGTAGTAGCTGATTCAAAGAAAATACACTTCAAAGGTAGTCCCTATAATATCATTGAAAAAGAAGTTTATTTTCCAGAAAGGAAAAATGCTTATCGGATGACTGCTACAGGTTTCGAATATTTTGATGAACCAGCTTATTATGAACTTGACATAAAAATAAATGTAAATGTGCCAGCGCTAGGATACACTGTTGTTGAATTTGAGAAAAATAATGAAAAATTAGAAACAGCAATCGAGATAGACAAAACTGAGATAAGTAACAATAAATATAAACTTTCTTTTAAAGATGGGCAATTGAATTTGATAGTTGGAGATAGACAATATCTTGATTTCGTTCATTTGATCGATTCAGCAAATGATGGCGATACGTATGATTATTCACCATTAGAAGGAGATACAGAACTATCTCTAAAATTAGAAACAGCTAAAGTATATAAAGATTCTTTACAAGAAACATTAGTTGTTTACGGAAAAGCTCAACTTCCTAAAAATTTAAAAGATCGTTTATCTGAAAAACCCGAAATGGAAGAAATATCTTATGAAATATCGTTCAGTCTGGGAGAAAGTCAAATCGTTGAAGGCACACTCAAAATTCATAATACTGTTTACTCGCATCGTATGCGCTTAGCAATTAATGTTTTAGATAAATCTGAAAAATCAATTGCACAAATTCAAAACGGATTTATTGAAAATGCCCCTGATGTCATTCCTCCGAATTGGTCAGAAACTATGGTAGAGAAACCTGTTAATTTAGAAATATTCGATAAGAGTGTCTCTGTGGCAGAAAATGATCATTATTTTACGTTTTATGCAGATGGTTTAAAAGAGTATGAACGTATAGAAAATCAATTGATCATAACCTTATTTTCAACAACAGGGGAACTTGGAAAACCTAATCTTGCTTGGCGACCTGGGCGAGCTTCAGGAGATACGACAAATGAAGGGCATGTCATGATGGAAACACCGCTAGCTCAAGAGATAGGTGAGTATAAAGTCACTTTTGGATTTAATGTAGAAGAAGGAAGATTTAATGAGTTCAAAGTGGCAAAACAGGCAGAAAAACGGTTAGAACAATCTATTTCTTATCAAAAGCAGAAACTGAATGTATTTATTCACAGGTTAGATAACAAGATTTGGCCATTACAAAATGAACTTGATGTTCCTCGTAAATTTTCATTGATTGAATTACCTGAAGACTTAATTGTATCGTCGATTTATCCTTCTTATTTTCATGAACAAGGATTTGTTCTTCGCTTAGCTAATCCAACAGAACAAGAAAAAATAGTACCTGAGGCTATCCTTTCCCTTGGGACAGTTGTCAATTCACTGGAGAATAAACAAGAATTAACAACAATTCCTCCCTATGATTATTTGTCAATTTTGATAAATGAGAGATAAATATGTAATATACAAGAAAAAAACACCTTTTATTTTGGAAGGTGTTTTTTTACCCCCTTTTCAAATAGCGCAACAGTGCTATACTAAAACTAACAAATAAAGGAACGGAGAGGGATATGGGTCAAAGAGAATTTATCGTTTCAATCATTATTGCAGCTGTTATTTTATTAGTTGCTTTAGACATTTTTTCACGTTTGAAATTAAAGGAAACAGTTCGTAGCAAATGGGGAAAAATTCCTTATCAACCGAGATTTGATAAAGAAGAAAGTTTGAAGGAAGCATGGCTCACGGAGAAGAAGTTCCGTTCATGGGATAGTGAAATCGACGATCTTACTTGGTATGACCTGGATATGTTCGAAGTATTTGAAGGGATCAACAGTACCTATTCTAGTGTAGGTTCAGAAGCGTTGTATGAACGTTTACGCAGCTTTGATTTTGGTGAAGATCAGCAGTTAGAAAAACTGATTGCTTTTTATCAGGAAAATCCTCAACTGAGAGAAAAAATCCAATATCAATTCGCTCGTTTAGGAAAAAAAGATCATAATTTTGCAAAACAATATCTAGCGGATGGAAAAAGTAAAAAGATTGGACGCGTAGGTTTATTTATTTTTCTTGGCTTGCTTCCGCTGGTGGGTGTAGGTTTGCTTCTTTTAGGTCAAGTACTAGGAATCTATTTGGCAATCGGTGGGTTAGTATTCAATACGGTCTATTATCTAGTGAAGAAACAAACACTAGAAACAGAGCTGAATAGCATGAGTTATTTGGTTTCAACGATTTCAGCCGCCAATCAGTTAGCAAAAATGATGACACCACTTCAAGAAGAGCTGAAACAGCAAACTAAACCATTAAGAGACATCCCTAAATTAGGTTTTTCATTTCGTATGAAGAGCGGGAGTGAAGCAGAGTTGATTTTTGAATATGTCAACATCATGTTCATGCTGCCATTTATCTCCTATCATTTCGTTCTCACTAAATTAGAAAAACATTCAACTGAAGCCATCAAGTTGTGGGAATTGTTGGGAGAATTAGAAGTAGCCGCTGCAATATTGAATTACCGTACTTATATGCCCATCACTTGCCGACCAGAGTTTACTGAGGGCGGTGTGACAGCGAAAGATATCTATCATCCATTGTTAAAAGAAGCGGTAGTGAATCCAGTCAACTGGCAGAAGAATACATTAGTCACGGGTTCCAATGCATCAGGAAAATCTACGTATGTCAAAAGTATAGCCATCAGCTGTATTCTAGCACAGACGATCCAAACAGCGATTGCAGAACAGTTTACACTGCAACCTGGACATGTGTTGACTTCCATGGCAATCGAAGATGATTTATTTGAAGGCGACAGTTATTTTGTTTCAGAAATCAAATCGATCAAACGTTTGTTGGACCAAGTGGCTTCCAAAGAACGCTGCTACTGCTTCGTAGATGAGATTTTAAAAGGGACAAATACGATCGAACGGATTGCTTCTTCCGCTTCAGTCGTTCGGTGGCTTGCGGAGTATCCATCTTTAGCATTTGTCGCCACACATGATATCGAATTGACAGAGATTTTAAAGAATTATTGTGAGAATGTCCACTTTGAAGAACAAGTAACAGAAGGAAAAGGAATCAGTTTTGATTTCAAATTAAAAGAAGGACCTTCAAGGACCCGAAATGCGATTGCCTTGCTGAAAGTCTTGGATTACCCAGAGACTTTAGTAGAAACCGCAAAAACGGAAGCCGCGTCATTTGATGAAAAGCGGCAGTGGCATGTATTGGGATAGGCGAAGTGATCGAAAGTATTTATTGGATCAAAAATCTTGGCTCATGCTTCCGCCGTTTATACGTGTTTAGAGCGTGAGACAAAAGTGTTCTTTACTTTTGTCTCACGCTCCTTTTGTTGCACATATGAATAGTAATCCTTTATCTTCGATTTGTTTTTTCTGAAAAGGTTGTCTGGCTTCGTCCGATTGATGTCTTTCATTAGGAGATTTTCCTGAGCCCAGCAACCTGATTTTTCGCTGGAACCAAGTTGTTTTTTCATCTGCTGTATTCCATGATACAATAAAGAATCATGTCTATAAGGAGATAGGAAATAAATGGCAAATGCGCTTGAAATAAATAATTTGAAAAAGGTTTATGGAAGTGGGGTCGAAGCATTGCGAGGAATCGATCTTTCCGTGAAAGAAGGAGATTTCTATGCGCTATTAGGACCAAATGGAGCTGGGAAGTCTACAACGATCGGAATCATTACTTCTTTAGTCAATAAAACATCTGGAAAAGTGAAGGTCTTCGGTTATGATCTGGATACGGATCTAGTCCGAGCAAAGCAACAGATTGGATTAGTCCCGCAAGAGTTCAATTTCAATCCCTTTGAAACGGTCCAGCAAATCGTCGTGAATCAAGCAGGCTACTACGGTGTCTCTCGCAAAGAAGCGATGAAACGCAGCGAAAAATATTTGAAGCAGTCCAATCTTTGGGAAAAGAGAAATGTCCGTGCACGTATGCTTTCCGGGGGAATGAAGCGAAGACTGATGATTGCTAGGGCATTGATGCATGAACCACGTTTGCTGATCTTGGATGAACCAACAGCAGGAGTCGATATTGAATTGAGACGCGAGATGTGGGAGTTTCTCCGAGAATTGAACGAAAATGGTACAACGATCATTTTGACGACGCATTATCTAGAAGAAGCTGAAATGCTTTGTCGCAACATCGGGATCATCCAATCAGGTGAACTGATTGAGAATACTAGTATGAAAGAGCTTCTATCCAAACTGCAATTTGAAACATTTATCTTTGATTTAGCGCCATATGAGACCAAACCTGTGATTGAAGGATACGCTTGTACATTTGAAGATGAACAGACAATCGCTGTCGAAGTTGAACGAAATCAAGGGGTGAACGGAATCTTCGATCAGCTGACAAGACAAGGAATCAAAGTTCTTTCTATGAGGAATAAGTCGAATCGTTTAGAAGAACTGTTTTTGAAAATCACAGAAGAAAATAATCATACGGAGGAGAAAAATGTTTAATCTTTATTTTACTGCATTAAAAAGTTTAGCTATCAAGGAAACGAACCGCTATTTGCGTATCTGGGTCCAAACACTGGTTCCGCCTGTGATCACGACATCCTTGTACTTTGTTATTTTCGGAAAAATGATCGGTGGTCGGATCGGTGACATGGGTGGTTTTTCATATATGGAATTCATCGTGCCTGGTTTGATTATGATGTCTGCTATCACTAGTTCGTATGCCAACGTTTCTTCGTCCTTCTTCTCTCAAAAATTCCAGAAAAACATCGAAGAAATCTTGGTAGCGCCTGTTCCTACGCATGTGATCATTTGGGGCTTTGTGATTGGCGGAGTGGGTCGTAGTATTCTCGTCGGCTCTCTCGTAACGATCATTTCCTTGTTCTTTGTACCACTTCATGTGTATTCATGGTTTATGGTCATTATTACATTATTGATGACGGCAATCTTGTTTTCGTTAGCAGGACTGCTCAACGGGATTTTTGCTCAGTCTTATGATGATGTATCGATCGTGCCTACATTTGTCTTGCAGCCGTTAACTTATCTAGGTGGCGTTTTCTATGCCATCTCTATGTTGCCGCCATTTTGGCAAGCTGTTTCGAAAGTCAATCCGATCGTTTATATGATCTCCGGTTTCCGTTACGGATTCCTTGGAACAATCGATGTGCCAGTAGCAACATCGATGATCGTACTTGTGCTATTCATCGTTGTTTTGTACGCCGTTACTTGGTATTTGATCAATAAAGGAAGAGGATTGAGAAGTTAGAAAAGAGGTTGTGAAATCAGCGTTTTGACCTGAGTATTAGAGAAACAAACGGGAAAATAGTTCCTCATATTTTGTCGTTTGTTGAGCGAATACCGAGGGTCAGCTGATTGAACACCGTTTAGTGGAGAGGTTGTGAAAAAGCTGTTCTGCATCAAGTAATAAGAACAGCCAAACAAAAATAGCTCCTCCTATTTTTCGTTTGGTTGGACTTATTACCGCAGATGCAAGCTGATTGAACACCGTTTATTCCGGAAAATGGACTGTGATAAGATTTTTGTCACAGTCTTTTTTTTGTTCAATCAGAAACATCTTTTAAGCTGTTCACTTTGCTTCTTTTTTTGTTTCCTAGTATAATGACAATGTTTTTGAGAAAGATTGCGACTTCACTGCTTGATAGAATGGAGAGTAACAAATAAATGACTACTAATTTTTGGAAAGAGCTGCCAAAGCCTTTTTTTGTTTTAGCACCAATGGAAGATGTAACAGATGTTGTATTTCGCCATGTCGTAAAGCATGCAGCAGCACCGGATGTCTTCTTTACTGAGTTTACAAACTCAGATAGTTTCTGTCATCCAGATGGAAAAGACAGTGTACGAGGAAGATTGACCTTTACAGAAGATGAACAGCCGATGGTTGCCCATATTTGGGGAGACAAGCCAGAATTTTTTAGAGAAATGAGCATTGCTATGGCAGAAATGGGCTTCCAAGGAATCGATATCAACATGGGCTGCCCAGTTCCTAATGTAGCAGAACGTGGAAAAGGCAGTGGCTTGATCCTTCGTCCAGAAGTAGCGGCACAATTGATTGAAGCGGCTAAAGCTGGCGGTTTGCCTGTCAGCGTCAAGACTCGTATCGGTTATACGGAAATGTCTGAGATGGAAGAATGGATCAGTCACCTACTTCATCAAGATATAGCCAATCTTTCTGTCCATTTGCGTACGCGTAAAGAGATGAGTAAAGTAGATGCACATTGGGAAGTCATTCCTAAAATCATTACTTTACGTGACCAAATCGCTCCGCAAACACTAATCACGATCAATGGAGATATCCCCGATCGCCAGACAGGAGAAGAATTGGCCGAAAAATATGGCGTAGATGGCATCATGATTGGCCGAGGGATTTTCAAGAATCCTTATGCATTTGAAAAAGAACCGAGGGAACATACAGAAAAAGAACTGATCGGACTACTTCGTCTGCAACTAGATCTGCAAGATCATTATTCAGAAATCATTCCGCGTTCGATCACAGGACTGCATCGTTTCTTTAAAATCTATATCAAAGGATTTCCAGGAGCAAATGACTTGCGTGTTCAGTTGATGAATACGAAATCTACCGATGAAGTACGAGAAATCTTGGACACCTTTGAAAAAGAACATCCAACGCTTTTCAGTGAACAATCATTTCTTGCTTGAACACCGTGAATCAGAGGTCGTGAAAAAGCTGTCCTGCATCAAGTAATAAGAACAGCCAAACAAAAATAGTTCCTAATGTTTTTGAATTGGTTGGACTTATTACCGCAGATGCAAGCTTTTGAGCACCGTTTAAGGAAGAGGTTGTGAAATCAGCGTTTTGACCTGAGTATTAGAGAAACAAACGGGAAAATAGCTCCTCATATTTTGTCGTTTTTTGAGCTAATACCGAGGGTCAGTTGATTGAACACCGTTTATATCAGAGGTTGTGAGCCTGCCGTTTAGCTCTGAGTCACAAGGAGCAATTTCAAAAAATAGCTCCTCATATTTTATGAATATTGTAACTTGTGACCGAAGAGTTGGTAGGAGAACACCGTTTACCAAGAGGTTGTGACAAAAGTCTTGTCGCAACCTCTTTTTTAACCAAAAAAGTGCAAATAGTTTACTTTAAGTAAGAGAATAATTATGATGGATAAAAAAGGTGGAACAAATAACATACTATATATATTGAAATGAACACTGTATGGATGCTCCAACTTGATGAATCTAGGGAGGAATTCGTATGTCAGAAAAGGAATTAATGAAGGTAGTCGGTTTTTATGAAGGGTTGCCGATCGATGATACAAAAAGCTTTATTGATGAAAAAGAACAGGTACCTGTACCCAGTTCACAGGATCTTCTGGTAAAAGTCAACGCAGTATCTGTCAATCCTGTCGATACGAAACTTCGCCAAGATAATGGGATAAGAAATGCTTTGCGTATCTTAGGGTTTGATGGGGTCGGGAAAGTCGTTGCTGTAGGCGATGAAGTGCAAAAATTTTCTGTCGGCGATCGCGTGTTTTATGCAGGTACAACAACAAGAGCAGGAAGCAATCAAGAATACCAACTGGTTGACGAACGTATTGCCGCTCTTGCACCGAAAAATCTGTCAGATGAAGAAGCCGCAGCGCTGCCATTGACTTCATTGACCGCTTATGAATTGTTATTTGAAAAATTTGGTCTGATTCCAGAAGAAAATGCCAACCGCGGGAAAAAAATCTTAGTGATCAACGGAGCTGGAGGCGTCGGTTCGATTTTGAATCAACTAGCACATTGGGCTGGTCTAGAAGTCTATGCGACTGCAAGTCCGAAGAATTTTGAATGGCTGAAAAAAACAGGTGTAGACTATCCAATCGATTATCATCAAGACTTAAGTAAAAGTTTTCGTGAATTAGGAATCGATCAAGTAGAGTATGTCTCTGTATTATTCGATATTACCCGCTACTTTGATCAAATCAAGCACCTTGTCCGACCATTTGGACATGTGGGAACGATCGTAGGGATCAAAGAGCCGTTAGATATAGGTGTTTGGAAAAACCAATCTATCAGCTTCGACTGGGAGTATATGTTCGCTAAAACAGACTATAACTATGAAATCGAAACGCAAGGAGAAGCTTTAGCGCACATTGCTGATTTAGCAAACGAAGGGATTATCCGCAGTACATTGAGCAAGGTCTATTCAGATGGGATCAATGCAAAGAATTTGAAACAAGCAACCAAAGACGTAGAAACAGGACATATGTTAGGAAAAGTCGTTGTTAGTGGTCCGTTCAACGGATAAGCAGGAATACGCCGATTTTCTTCTTATTTGATTTTGATAAAAACAAGAGCGCATGACAGTAATTTGCCATAAGCTCTTGTTTTTTATTTATAATAAGCGAATCAATGAAAGGGAAAGAATACCTACCAAGACGATGACTAATAAGCTTTTTGAAAGAATAGCAGCTAAAAGAGTAGGAACTGAAGCCAGAGCATTTTCGAGATTGATTTGCGGCAGATGTCCGATGTTTTGGGTAAATAGACTGCTGAACCATAAAGCAGACATAATGACGATTGGAACAAAACTTAAATACTCAAGCAACGGTTGCGGTAAATCGAATTTTTTCAGTAAGACAAACGGTAGGACCCTAGAAAGCCAAGTCGCTAGAGTACAACCTAAAATAGTCAGCAATGTAAACTCAAAAGAAGGCATGTTTGATCCACACCCCCAATCCGCACCCGATCAGTGTCACAACTACGATCACTAAGTTGCTTGGGATAAAAATCAGTCCGATATATACCAGAATCAAAGTGAGACCAATCAGAATCAACTGTAATCGTTTAGAGGTGTTTCTATCAGAAATGACTTGAAGATAAAGTAAACCGATAAACATAGCGACGATGGCGAAATCCAAACCAAACTTTTTCGGATCAGTAATAAAATTACCTAAAAGTGCGCCAACAAGAGAAGAACCCACCCACGTCAAATAAGAAATCCAATTAGCTGTATTCATCCAACGAAAGTTTAACTTTTGTCCCGTATAGTTCAATTTATTCATTCCCAGAGCGAAACTTTCATCTGTCAGCAATGTGCCAATCAGCAGATTTTGAAGCAGCCGATTTTTCTTGAAATAAGGGGCGATCGTCATACTCATCAAAATCATTCGGGAATTGACTAGAAAGGTCGAGAGAACGATGGAAAGCAGTGGACTATGGCTAGCAAGCATGCTGACTGTGATAAATTGGGCGGAACCAGCATAGATCAGCAGGGACATCAACGTGACGACCAACGGATGAAACCCGGCAGCTTTCCCAACGATACCAAATGCAAGTCCAATACCGATATAACCAAAAACGGTAGGTAACGTGTCTTTGATCGCAGTTTTTATATCTAACTTTTCATCCAATAACAAAACTCCTTTAGCACGACATAAATTTTCATAATTGTCGTCAAACTTGTGAATATTCTAAATTTTTGTTTAACGTTTGTCAATGGTAAATAGTTCATACGAGGGGAATACTTAGAAGATAAAATTCTACTAGAAAAAATAAAAATGAGTATTTTTCATATAGCGAAAATAAAATAACTCATTATATGTATCGTTTTGCCGCTTATTCTTTATTCCCTAATGGATTACAAAATTATAAAACAACTATTATGATTAAGTTTTTTTAAAAATACTGGTAAATGAACAATTGGTTTTAACAGCGATGATATTATGAAAAACAAGGAACGTCTTACGAAAAAAATGATTTTTAGGAATGAAAAATGAAGATCTGATGGATTGGTATATGTTACTTCATACAAAATCATGTTGCGATTGTTTTCAATTGAAGGAGAGCCATATTTATAAAGGAGTTGGCAAAATGGAAGTATGGGAGATCATCGAATTTGTTCGAAAGCAAAAAGGTATCTCCGTAGCAGAATTATGCGGAAAGGAAGTCAGCCGATCCGTTTACGAACGGTTTGTAAAAAATCAAGCAGACACGACAGTTAGCAAATTTTCATATTTTTTACAAAAACTCAATCTTGGTTATGATGAACTGAGGATATTCGATTATCCGCCGGAAGTGGCAAACATGGACCGGATGATGAAAGAAATGGTTTTAGCATTTATGAATCAAGATAAAGAAGAATTGCAACATTTGATCAGCCTGTGCGAAGAAAAAGGAGACATCACTCAAAAGGAGAGACATCTAGCTAGTTTATGCAAATTACTGATTGCTCGTATAGTAGATGAGCCAATTGCTGTTGCTGATTCAGAAGTTTATCAGTATCTGATTTATGCACAGACATGGACGAATTATGAGTTGGTGTTATTCAATCATTGTATGTATGCTTTTGATCCATTCTTTATCGATTTAGTGTTAGATAAAGCATTAGTCAGTATTTCCGCTTATCAAAACAGCAAGGATCGAAAGAATGAGAGCTTTCGGATGCTGGCAAATGCGATTATCCATTTTATCCAGCAGCAACAACGCGGACTAATTTGGAAATATATCTCAAAACTTGAAGCAGTCTTTTTAGAAGAAGATATGTTCTTTGAACGAAATCAGTATTCCCTACTCACTGGAATCTGGGAGATGATCAAAGGAAATGAAAAAGGAAGACAAAAAGTAAACCAAGCGTTGCAGACTTGTCAGCAACTTGGTGCAACGAAATATCATAAAATGAATCATGATCTTTTGAGAAATGTAGAAAGAATCTATGAAATCGATTTTCAATTAGACGAATTACTAGTAGTAGACAAATAAAAAGACAGACAGCCGAGGTGTTACATCAAATACCTTGGCTATTTTTTTGCATGAAAAATATCAAAAGGATAACGAGACAATAAAAAATCAAATCAAAAAATTTTTTTCAAATATTTACGTACTTAATAAATGGGAGAATATTCACCACATATAAAACGAAGGAGGATCATCTGCATTTACAAGAAGGAATATTCGTTCCGGATAGAAAGTAAAGGGGGATAGAGGAGTATTGTCAGGTAAATATTAGCTGTTTTTTTATATTTTTTTGAAAAAGAACATAAAACATTAAAATATCAGCCAGTATTTAAGAATTATTTCAAAGTGATTTGTAATAAATTTAAAAAGGTCATACTTAGAAAAATATGTGAGATTAGAAATAATTTGTATAGTTATTTTTCTTGGGTTTTTGACCAGTCAAAAAAGGAGCTAAAATAACACATCGTATACGACACATGATGTGCGTGAATGCTACATTTTGACCACAGAGACAAAAAATAGTTTATGATGTACGCGTAACAAAAAATAACTTTTTATTAGGAGGAACAAACATGGCAGGAGCAATTGCAGTCACACCCGAACAGCTTAAATCACAGGCAAAGGTCTACCAGCAGGCAGCATCTCAAATCCAAGATGCGATCAGAAAGGTCAATTCCATGAACCAACAAATCGCTCAACAATGGAAAGGGCAAGCCTTCCAAGCATATTTAGAGCAATACAATCAGCTGGAAGGAAATGTCAAACAGATGGAGCAGTTATTGGAAAGCATCAATCAACAGTTGAACAAGTATGCTGACACTGTGGCAGAGCGGGATCGTCAAGACGCTGGCTCATTTGGATTTTAAGCAATAAGGCAATAAGAATTATTCAGTTTTGAGTGATCAGCAGACACATGACATCATCGAGCATGGTCGTTCCTCACGGCTTGATATCGTAAGAAAAAATGGATGACAATGTTTTTCTGCATTTTTTGATGGAGTTCGCTTCTCACTGAAAAACTGAATCGGCACATGAAGCCAGATTCAGGAGCAAGAAGAGGCTGGATCCACTATTTTTCCAGCCTCTCCTCACTGTTCCTTCTTTTGGCTAAAAGTGCGCTGAGAAAACTATCTGCACTAAGGCCAATTTTTGTACAAACTTTTGAAGAAGTTTCTGCAAAAATTTGTCTTACTGCGTAGAGCCAATTGTTTTTAACCTCATTTATTTTAAGGAGTGGAAGAGTTTAGATGTTAACTGATTTTAGAAGGAACATTTCATTATTTCTAACAATTGCCGCTAGCTTATTTTTACTGCTTTTCTTTCTTTACTTAGGATTCAAAGATGATAATGTCACGATCAGTACAACTGATTCTACAGGGAAAATGCAATATGCACTAGTCAACGAAGATAAAGGAGCAGTCTTTGAAGGCAAAAATTATTCATTAGGTACGGATTTTGTGACATTGATCAATAAAGACAGTAAAAATCGCTGGGAAACCACCACTCGAAACATCGCTACAGCTGGTGTAGAAAGCGGGCAATTTGATGCGCAAATCATCATTCCCCAAGATTTTTCTGAAAAATTGCTCTCGCTGCAAAGTATCAATCCGGAAAAAGCATTGATCGAATATCAAGTTCGAGATGGACAAAATGAAATCACGAATCAAATGATTCAAGACAATGTCAACACGATCTTAACGGACTTCAATCAGCGGATTATCCAAATGTATTTTTCCAGTATCGTCGGGAATTTATTTGAAGCACAGCAAAACGTGAATCAAATCGCCGGAACACAAGTAAACTATCAGACGAATTTGGAATCATCTATTTACAGTCCATTCAAAGAAATCCCAGGCAATTATACGAATGTGCTGGAAACAGCCAGTATTTTAGACACAGACAATCAGTCTTTTACTGCCCAGCAGCAAGCCTTTGTCCAGTCGGTCAAAGAGTTGCTGGACAGAAACAATCAAGGATTAGAAGGAGGCAGCCAATCGACTGAAACAGTCAAAGAATCGGTCGAGGACTACACGAAGCAGGCAAATGAAAAACTGAAAGAATCGATCAGACAATTCAATGATCAAGTAGCGATGCAAAAAAAACAGCTCAACGAACAATGGGAAACAGATACGGCAGACTATAAAAAGCAGCATGATCAATTGAATGAAACAATCTTGTCCCAGTTGGGTGATTTTTATACCAGCAATGAACAAGAAAGCACAGGTGTGTACGCCGGATTTTTATCAGAATCGGTTCTTTTCCAAGTGACACAAATAAAAAGAATCACGGAACTTCAGGCAGAAATCGCTGAGCTACAAGCCCAGACAGAACAGTTGACCCAGTTGAAAAGCCAGATTGCAGCGACTTATTATAATGATCCTGCAGCTACTCCTGATACAGCAACCACCGAGCAAGTGAAAACAGCTATCCTCCAGCTGATTTCCGATTTGGGAGGAAACACACCCAAATTGAACGCTGAGTATCAAGGAACACTAGAGACCTCATTGGCTCAGATTCCAGACAAGAGCTTGGAACAGTTAGTGGACGAATTAGCAAAACAGCAAGTGATCACACCTGATCAAGCTTCCCTTTACTTGGATGAACTGGCAATCGTCCGAAAATACGCCAATGATTTGAACAAGCCATTGGGAAAAGAGGTCCATTTCACGTATTTAGATCCTAGACAAGGACATCCTGAAATGATCACCATTCCGCAGCAAACAGTCACGCTTTCCATGGACCCGACAAAAGGGAATACCTATTCGATCCAATTACCAGCTGATTCGCAAGAACAAGTCAGTGTGATGCTAGATGGTCCCAAGCTGCAAGAAATTGAACAGTTAGTGAATGATGAACTGCATCCTTATCGCTATCAAACTACAATCATCGACCATTCAGATCATCAATTTACATTCGCAACACCTGAAAAAATCGAAGAAACGGAAGAAAGTACGCAAGATTCAACAGATGACCCGCAAGAAAAAGAATTGCCGAAACAGGTGACATTCACGGTCAACCTACCGATCATCTGGCATTTGAACTCAATAGAACAAGCGACATCTTATAATGAACTTCACTATTCATGGAGCAGGAACGAAACGGTCCAAAGCGATCATCACTATGCCGTCTATCTCCCGATGGATCAGCCGCTGATCGATGATGTGCCTAAAATTCTGACACATTTACAAGTACTGGATACTGCTGCGCAGCAAATCGCGACTCTTTTCGGTAATCCGAACCAGTCGTTATCAGTCCAGTCTTATGCTGCCATGATCCGTGCATCAGAAAACCAAGGGAAAACAGTTCTGGAATTAGCTAAAGACCAATCGATCTATCGTCGGTATGACAATATTACGAATGACGAGAAACAAACGGTCATTACCGATAAATTATATGAAGAATACAAGAAATCAGGAGACAGGATCTACAAGGACACCGAGACTCAGATCAATCGACTGCAAGCGGTCATTGGGCATGAAACAGATCAGAATAAAGAAGAAGCCAGCCCTACGCTTTATGGCACATTGAATCTGATGACCATCCCGGAAAAACTGCTACAGGAAGCAGATAAATTGAATCGATGGTTCACAGATGCCAACCGGCAAATCAAGGATTCATACAATGCATGGGGCGAAACAGCAAAAATCGAAGCCGCATCAGTGATCAATGAAGAAAATCCGCATCCTGAAGAAAACGAGACGAAACAAATTGCCACCCAAACAGAGTCTTTAGTCCAAACGATGCAGGAACTGATGCGATCATCCAAAGAAACGGCTGCTAGCACCGAGAAATCTGCTGCAGAAGTCAAAGATATCGCGCCGGTAATCGAAGAATTAAAAACAACGACAGCTGATGTTCAGACAAATGCAACAACGATCCTCACCAATCTGGATCAATCGATTCAACAATCGAAGCAAATAACGAAAGAAAACGAAGAATATGCAAAGACCTTTGAAAAAGTGTTATCCAACACGAAAAACGGCGGAGCAGACAATACACAAGTTTTCCATTTTCTGTCACGGCCGATCCAAGGAAAAGGTGTATTCGGGCAAACAAGACAAATCTCATTAGTTCCTTATTACGCAACATTAACTGGCGCGATTCTGCTTATGGTCGCAGGGCTTTCATTACTAGGATTTATGAAAAAACGTAAAGTGACAGAAGCCAATCTGCTGGTTCAGCCGACAAGGATATGGCTGAACGTTCCTAATGTCTTCCTTCTTTCGTTTGTGACGATCTTACTTGCCGGTTTTTATGCTGGTGCTACCAGTGCAAGTGCTGGCACAGCGAATCGCTTGTTGTGGTTCAGCTATGCCTTTTTGACCTTTGCCAGCATGCAGCTGCTTGTCACAGGCTGTTTACGGCAATTCAAGAAACTTACCTTATATGGTTACGGCATCGTTCTAGGATTGTATTTCATACTCACACCATTATTAGGAGTGACGGTCAAAATAGGTTCATTCACCGAGTTTCTCTATCGGCTGTCACCGCTCCAAAATATCCAAAATGGTTTTACAGTCCTGCTGAATGGCGGCCGTATCAGTTGGGTCAGTTATCTTGTGATCGCCATCCTTCTTGTTTTAGGACTGTTTCTGAATCTCATTGTTCTTCCTGAAGAACAAGATAGAAAAGAGCGTGAATCATGAATAAAAAAAGAAAAATCTGTCGGATCATCGGTATTTTGAGTGTTCTTTTTCCTATTAGCTTCGACGGAACACGTGTGCATGCTGAACAAGGGTCTCTTACAATCAACAATCAAGTAATCTATGAGGATCAGCAAACGGAAGCAGGCGGAAACGAGGTCTCATTTGCCATCAACGACTTGTTTTTGGCGGAGAAAGAAGCGAAAGATCAGCAATTGAAAGCAAAACAAAAAGAACTGGTCTCAACTGCACAGGAAAAAGTATTTTTTGAGGAAACGACTGAGCCAGAAGCTCTTGACCAAAAAGTAATGCCTTATCTCTTCAAAGAAGGAGACACTGTTGCTTCAGTCCAGAGCACTTCTTCTTCAACCATGCAGCAAAGGAAAGTAAATCAGCTGGTTACCTTTAGCGGCTATGTTCTTGGCGGAAGCCTATGCATAGGAATCGGTCTATTTTTAGGGAAACAATTAGCTTATCACAAAAATAAAAGGAGCAGGAGTGGCGTGTAGCATGGAAAAAGGTACAACAATCAGTATTAGTCTGCATACAGCTGATCGGATCATCGATCTGAAAGTCCCAAGCCAAGTCACTGTGGCACGGCTGAAAACAATTTTACAAGAGTCGTTTCCAATCATTCATATCCGACTTCCCGAAAATTTTGAATTGACTCTTTTGAATAAACCCATCCATTTGAGAAATGAGGCCATCTTAGCTGATTATTCTTTAGGCAATGGCGATCAGTTACAAGTGATCGAAAGACAAAAAAACAGGGAGGAAAACCCACTGTGAGAGAAATACAGAACATCGACCAAACCATTGGATTTATGAATGAGACTAACGCTGTAGAGGTGACTCTGCAGGCCAATCAGTATAGGCTGGACAAACTGACACAGTATCAGCACTTTTTAGCACCTGGTATCCGAATGCTGTCAGGAGAGATTATAGAAGCAACAGAAGAAAAGCTGGTTATTCGCTATAAAAAAGAAACGGATACCTTGCCGCTTGAACAAGTCGTCAAAAAGGAAGAGCTCTTCCACCGTTTGCTGCTGGCACAAAAAATCCATTTCTTAACGGATTTTCTACACCGTCCAGCTCAGCCTTTCCTCCATCCTGCTAATCTATTCGTTCGTGGAGAAGAACTAGTTATCGGGCACCGAGGATTTATGGAAACGATCGTCCCTTATATCAATGAAGAAGATGATTTTATCAAGCAATATCGGGCACTGGTCCTTTATATCTTGCATCCTAAATTAAACTATGAACTGCTGATTGAAGGCAGCGGTACGCTGAAAGATACCTTTACAAAAAAGATAAACGAAGCAGATACGATCGAAATCATCGATCAGTTGCTGGCAACGGAGATTCTGAAGCAAAAGCAAAAACGTGCCAAAGAAACACAAGTAGTCAGTAAAAGAAATCATCAGATTTTTAAGTGGAGCAGCTTGGTATTGGGGGTATCGACAATCGGATTTGCTGTTGCGACTGGGATCTATGCTCTGGATAAACTCCCGGCACAAGAGCGTATCAGTTCCGCTGAGACACAATATATCGCCAATGATTACGCTGGTGTTTTGAATACGTTGAAAGAAGACGAACCTGAAAAACTGCCCACTGGTGCTAAATATGTTGCCGCAGTCAGTGCCGTACAACTGGACAATTTGTCCAATGAACAAAAGGCAGCTATTTTAAATAACTTGTCCCTTAAATCGAGCGACAACACATTGCTTTACTGGATCTATGCCGGAAAAGGGAACTTCGATAAGGCACTGGATGTCGCTAAGAATCTTGGTGACAATCAATATATCTTACACGCCTATACCAAGTTATACGATGCAACAAAGACCAACAACAAGATGAAAGGTGAGAAAAAACAAGAATTGCTCACAAAGTATGAAGAAGAGATCAATAAATACATGAAGTTGTTAGGAGGAGAAGATGGAAATGAAGCCAACTGATCGGTTCGTCCCATTAAGTGATCAAATCCGGACATCTGTAAAGATCCTCTTTGATATTTTTTATTTTGGTGAAACGTTCGTCCATGAACAACTCACCGAGAAACAGCGTCAAGTCGTACTTAACGGTCAAAGCTTCACTTATGAAGACCAGAAGTTATTGTGTGACGGAAAACCAATCAAGTCAGATGAACACTTGCTGATTTTAAGACATGAAGAGCTGGAAACTGTTTTTACGAATAAGCCAAAAAAAGATTTTCTGATCTCCGGAGCGAAAAAATCGGCAGTTTTTTTAGAAACAGATGCATTGATCTCAATTCCTATCGATCCTAAAACCAAAGAATATCAGCTGAAGATCTATCCGAGTAAGGAACGTGTTTACTATAACGATCAGCTTATACAAGAAGGTACATTTTCCTTTGGCGTAGGAGATCGGTTGATGGTCGATCGTTTAGTGATCGAAGTCCGGGAAAAGCAGCTGCGTTTCACCAGTCTGGGCACAAACTATCAGCTGGATCCATGGAAACTGGTAGAAGAAACGTTTCTTCCGGAATATCCGGATGATTTCCCATTTTTTAGAAGAAGCCCGCGTATCCATTTGAAAGAACCAGCGAATGAAATCGAGATCCTTGCACCGAAACCAAAAGAAACAGAAGGCAGAAATGACTTATTGAAAACAATCGTGCCACCACTTGGTATGGTCGTTTTAAGCGGTGCCACAAGTTTTCTTAGCGGAGGAAACCCGATCATGATGCTAAGCATGGGTGGTGCGAGTCTATTGACAGCTGGTTTTTCAGTTTCCAGTTATCTGACCAATAAAAAAGAAACGAAACGAACAAACGAGGAACGGGAAACCACCTACCGCCAGTATATGCTTCAAAAAAAATCAGAACTGAACAAGCTGCAGCAAAAACAAAAAGAAGCGTTGGCGTACATGAATCCTTCTATAGATGATTTGGCTGTGATGGCTAAAGAATATCATGCGCGGATCTATGAGCGTATGAGCCGCAATGAAGATTTTTTGAATATTCGAGTGGGCACAGGAGAGATCATCTCCAGTTTCAAGACGAACTACCAGCCAGCAGAAGAAGATGATTTGAGCAAAGAAGCAGAAGAACAGCTCGTCTGGCCTTATAAACAGTTGGACGAAGCGCCAATCGTCGTTCCGCTAAAGGATCAGACGCTAGGATTAGCAGGACCATCTGCAGTACTGCGAACCGCCGTCCAAACCATCCTTTTCCAATTATCGGTTCTTCATTCGTACCGAGATGTCGAATTCATCACATTGGTTCCGGAAGCGGATTATCAAAAGGAGTGGAGTGCCTGGCGCTGGCTGCCCCATACGAAGATCCGACATTTGAATCTTCGGGGAATCGTCCATCACGCACAGTCACGGGACATGGTCCTGAATTCCTTTTATCAAATGCTGACAAAGCGACGCCAGCAAGTCAAAGAAGCCGGAAATGAACCAGTTGTTTTTCAGCCGCATTACATTTTTTCAATCCTTGATGAAAGCTGGCTTTCAGGTCATGAATTGAATGAATTTCTGGCTGAAGACATGAGTCCGTACGGTGTGACAGTCATTTGGGGAAAAGAAGCCTTGAACATGCTGCCGGAGACAACGACAACGCTCATCGAATATCAAAGTAGTGAATCTGCTACCCTGATCAATCAAAACAGCGAATACATCAATCAGACCTTCTTGCCAAATCATCAGCCAACTAGCTATCCACTGGAGCAAGCCATCCAACGTTTAGCGAACCTGCAGCACGTGGAAGTGGAGAAGAATGCGGTGCCGGAAAGTCTTAGTTTATTAGATCAATACGAAGTGAAAAAAATAGAAGAACTTTCTATTCGGACTCGCTGGTTGAAAGCTGAACCAAACAAATCAATTCGTTCTTTGATTGGCTGGAGAGGAAAATCGGAGTATGTCTATTGGGATCTGCATGAGCGGGTTCATGGTCCACATGCACTCGTTGGAGGAACGACTGGTTCAGGAAAATCGGAGTTTTTGACCACCTATTTGCTAGGTTTGGCGATTAATTTTTCTCCAGAGGATATCGGAATGCTGATTATTGATTGGAAAGGTGGAGGAATTGCAAATACATTAGAAAAATTACCTCATTTCATGGGGGCAATTACTAATCTAGATGGTGCAGGGACGGCTCGTGCATTGGCAAGTATCAAAGCAGAACTGAACAAAAGACAAAGAGAGTTTGCTAAATATGGAGTAAACAATATCAATGGATACATGAGTTTATATAAACAACGTCTAAACCCTAATCCAGCTATCACTTATCCTAGTAAACCATTACCACATTTGATTTTAGTTTCAGATGAATTTGCTGAATTAAAAGCAAATGTTCCTGAATTCTTAGAAGAATTGACCTCAGTAGCACGAATCGGCCGATCGCTAGGAGTCCATTTGATTCTAGCCACACAAAAGCCATCTGGCGTGGTAAATGATCAGATTGAAGCAAATAGTACAAGTAAAATCGCACTTAAAATGGCTAGTGTCCAAGATTCGAATGAATTACTAAAAACCCCAGATGCTGCTCAAATCATAAATCCTGGTCGTGGTTATCTTAAAGTTGGCGAAAATGAAGTATATGAATTATTCCAAAGCGGTTATGCCGGTGTTTCATATGATCCAGACAAAATAATCGAAGAAAATGTGGACGAACGGATTTTTATGATCAATGATTTAGGGCAATCAGAGGTGCTCTATGATCCTGGTGAGGAAGTGATTCAAGGAAAAGATACTAGCGAATTACCAACGCAACTAGAGGCAGTGATTGACAAGATCGATCAAATTTTTCAACAGTCGGATTATATCCTCCCCGAGAAGCCTTGGTTACCCAATCTGGAAGACCAGATCGTGACGCCGACTGTGAAAGAAACGAAAGAAAGAAAAATGGATATCCCGCTTGGAGTAGTAGACATACCGTCCAGACAAACACAAGAAATCTATAATTATGATTTGGTAAAAGCTAGCCACACTGCTATATTTGCAAGTCCGGGGTACGGAAAATCAACAATATTGCAAGCGATTACGATGAATCTTTCACGTCAGAACACGCCGGAACAAATTCACTTTCATTTATTGGACTTTGGGAATAATGGTCTATTGCCATTAAAAAATTTGCCTCACACAGCAGACATTGTCACTTTGGAGGAAGACGAAAAGCTGCAAAAAATGTTGGATAGGATTTCTCTTGTATTAACAGAAAGAAAACAGTTATTCAAAGAATGCGGCGTAGCAAATCTTGAACAATATGAAACAAAAAGGCAAATAACATTACCAATCGTTGTTACAGTTCTTGATAGTTATGATGGTCTAAGCACGGATGATACGCGTAAGGAAAAAATCGATGGACTACTCCTGCAGCTGCTTCGTGATGGTGCGAGTTTAGGATGCTATCTTATTTTTACTGCCAATCGAGTAGGCAGCATTCGTATGAATATGCTGAGTAATATTTCTACCAAAATAGCTCTATATTTGAATGATGAAACGGAAATCACCAGCTTAGTAGGTCGTGCAAGCCTTGTTCCTCAAGCAATTAATGGGCGTGGCCAAGTTGTGCTCGATGAACCCGCAGCTATCCAAATTTATTTACCAGTGGCAGGAGAAAATAATGCAGCAATTCTTGAACATTTAGAAAAAGAAGTATCTTCGATGGAACAAGCATGGAATGGCGTAAGACCAGAAAAAATTCCGATGGTTCCAAGTGAATTGACGTATGAAACATTTAATGGATTTGTACCGAAAAAAGAAAGAGATGCGTTTTATTTAGGGTTGAATAAGTTATCATCAATACCTGAGTCTTTCCATTTATTTCAAGGAAAAACATTGGGGATTTTCACAGAATCCAATAGACAATTCCAACTATTGACTCCTTGGTTTATCCAACAAGTCACAGGGTTTCAATCAGAAGCAGATGTTGTCATCATTGATGTTTCAGGTACTTTAGAGAAAATAGCTGACAAGGTAGCAGTTTACATTGATCGAACACAAATCAGTCACCAAAATGTCGAATTGAAAGAAGCGATAGACGCTATGTTAGAAAGTAACGTGAAGAAGCGCTTGGTGGTTGTGAATGGGTTAGTGAATTTTACAGATAAATTATCTTTGGACGCTGAAGAAGTTGCGCAGGTATTAGCCAACGGGAAAGAGCAGTTACAAGTAATCGTTTTTGATAATTTAACAAAAATCGATGCAACTTATGGTAGTTTTGTCACCTTACTCAAAGAAAATATATCTCAAATACTTTTTGGAAGTATTTTGCAAAAGCAGTCTTTTGTGGGAAACATCCCGTATAACCAACAAAATTTACCTGTACCAAGAAATGTTTTACATCGTTTAGAAGAAGATAGTTTAGCACAAATCGTGATTCCAACGGAGGTAAAAGATTGATGGAACAATTAAGTACAGCATTTTTACCATTAGGGAGTATGGTACGTTTAGACAACGAAGAAATATACGGCACAAGGCTTTATCTAGTTGTGGCACGAGCTATTGCTAAAAATGAACAGGGAAAGATCATCTCAAGATACAAAGTAGCACCACATCCTTTTGGAGATATACCCAGTGAGGAGATTTTTTCTATTGAATTTGGAGATATTTTAGACGTTGTTTTTGAAGGCTATTCAAATGAAACAGATTCTCAGTTTTTAGAAGAGTTGATTAGGCGAATGACTAACGCAATGGCAAATCAAGCTTCTTCTGTAGAGAAGATGACTCCAGAACCTCAAAAAGCAGAAGAAATCCAAGATGAGTATGAAGATGAGAAGCTAAAAGAAGATCCGTTCTATAAATTTAGAAAGCAAGAGGGATAGTTTATGGTAAAAATCGCTTCAAACCAAGGAGCAGCTCAAGCAGCAGCTTCGGGGATAAATAAAGTATCTGTTAGCAGTGGGTACCAATGTACATTAGAAAAAAGTAATCTTTCTGGAATGAAAAAAGGAGCGCAAGTGAGCAACCAGATGCTAACGAATTTATCGAAACTTGTCGACTGTATCAATATACAAGCAAATAAATTTCCGAAATTAGCAGCAGCTATTGCATCACGAGATAGCCAGACAAAATTTAAATAAGAGGTTATTAATATGGAACAAACAAACAATTCTAAGTTAAGAACCGAATATAATCAAAAAATTATAGAAACAGAACAACAAATAGACGTATTGACCCATACAAAAAGACAATTACAAGATTTATCTGAGTTGCTAGAAGGTGACTTAGTGCGAGACTTGCGCAACTTACAAAACTTGAATCAAGAACTAGTTAGCGGTGGCAATAGAGAAGCTAGCTGGTTTCAAGAAGATTTGATTGATAGGCAAAGGAAATTGAAACAATATTTACAACAAAAGAATCAAGAGTTCAACCAAGAATGCTTTAGTATGACAGAACAGTTAAACGAAGAACGAATACAATTTCAAGAGGAAAGGAATAAGCTTCCATGGGACTAATCTACTCCAGCAAAGACGCTTCAACTTTAAAAAGTTCGCTGTCTGCAATCTATCTATAGCCCGAACCCGAACGACTATCAGTCAGCTGAATGCAGGGAGCCAACAACTGATCGCTGCCATTGATGGTCATACCTTGTCCGGGGCTGCTTACAATGCAGGAAAAGGGCTATTTTCAGACTTGATCCTGCCGACGATCAAACGTGTGTCTAGTGCCATCGATACGATCCAACAGGAGCTGAACCAATTTTCAGCAGCCAACAGTTTCATTGCTAGTGAAGGCTATTGGGTTGAAGAGAATCTGCAGCAGCAATTGACCATCTTACAACGCTCGAAAGCTTCATTGGAAAACGCAGCTCACACAGCAGGAGCCTTAGCCAATATCCCGCTCCCGACAATCGCGGAAATGTTAAGAAACCAGCAACAAGATTTCTTGAGAAGAGCCGAAAGCTATCAGCGAGATATCGTACGGATACAAAAGAAATTGAACCAGTTAAAAGAATTCGATGCAAAAACGAAGCACTTGTTTACAAGCAGCTTAGAAGAATTGGAACTTGCGATGCAAGCGGTGATGGTGTTGAACAACACCACAGTCAATAGTGATGGTACGTATGTATTGCCGAAAGGGTTTGATAGAAGTTGGTTTACCAAAATAAATTGGTTTTCAAATAATCAAGGAACCTCATATAGAATGGATGAGATAAATAAAGATATTGGTGATGTTATAACTGACTTATCCGGTTGGGTTAATGAAAGTACTGCAGCAGGTTTGGATAGTATTAAAGAAAAGGTTATAGAAGAAGGTAAAAACTTAGGAAAATCTATAGCGGCAAAATTACAACCAAGAACGAGTTTAGGTACTTTTATGAAAGACAATAATAAAGGAAGAAGATGGGTAACAAGTAAATTAAAAGGCATGTCAAACTCTACAAGCACTACTATTGGAAGTATGGCCAAATGGGGAGGACAAGCTATGATCGTACTGGGGGCATACTCTGAATTCAAAGATTTTTATGATAAGACAAATAATATTGGCAGATCCCTCACTTATAGCACCATAGCTACTACGACTGGCATAGCAGCAGGAACTATCGGTTCTGCGTTAGGCGGAGTGGTTGCAGGAGCATTCACAGGCACTTCTGTAGCAGGATTGGCAACAGTAGGCTTACCTATAGCTGGGGCCATCGCAGTAGGTGCTGTTGCAACTGTTGGAATAAATGCATTATATAATCATGTTAAGCCATTTAACGATTTTGTTAATAGTATTGGTGATACATTCAATAAAATTGGGGAAAGAATAGAAAGGATTGGAACGTCCTTTGCAAGTCCACTAAACTCTCATAAAGGAGTATTAGGATGACAGATTATAGAGATAAATTATTAGTTGAAAAAGCAGATCGAATCGATATTAGGTATTGGCTTATAGAAATACAGGGGAAAAAATTTATTATTGATTACTCTAATCCAAGAGATTTAAGAAATTATTTTTCTGGGTTGTTTCCTGAATTAAATACAGAGTGGAAAATATATGATATATCAAATTACGAAGGAAAAATAAACACGATGAAATCAAAGCTATTCAAAACAAATAGAAAATATACTAGAAAAATATATTTATTGATTACTTTGATCAGTATTCTTTATCTTTTAAATATTATTTTATTTCCTAAAGCTGTAAACATTGCTTATCTAACATATGATTCGAGAATAAAGGAATATTGGAAATTAGTCATTTTGCTATTAGTGGGTATTTTAATTTTTATAACGTTGATTTTAAACAAATTAAAGCAACTCCAACTCCCTATTCTAGAACAAAATTTTTTGATTTTAAAACAATCTAATGTTAAAGAAATCAATTATAAAAAAATTTCGGAAGCAAAATGGTATGTAAGCTGGCTATATAAATTGCCTCTGACTATTCAATGGGTGGTTGCTATAGCAGTGTTGATCCCAGCGATATTTGCTATAGGAATCATTAGTTCTAGCTATTCACAGTTATTATTTTTTACAGTAATACCGTTTTATGAAATCTTTTTAGGGAAATTTTTAGGATTTATTCCAATGGATAAGAAGAATAAATATGAAATTATAAAGGAAAAGGAGAACGAATGATGTTACCAATCGGAAGTATAGTTTATTTAGCAGAAGGAAATCAAAAAATCATGATTTTGAATCGAGGGCCGCTAGCAGAACAACATGGGAAAAAAGTCTTTTTTGACTATACGGGAGCGCTATATCCGCAAGGACTTAATCCTGAACAAGTGTATTATTTCAATGATGAAGATATTGATGAAGTTGTTTTTGAAGGATTCAAGGATGAGGATGAAGAACGTTTTGTAAAATTGTATAAAAAATGGGTAGCCAAGAATTCAGGAAAAATCAATCGGGGAAATGTGGATGTACCGAGTAGTATAGAAGATACGACTTATGGATTTTAAAAAAATATTCATAGAAAAAATTAGAAGAAAGGAATCATCCCATGGGACTAATCTACTCCAGCAAAGACGCTTCAACTTTAAAAAGTTCGCTGTCTGCCAATCTATCTATAGCCCGAACGACTATCAGTCAGCTGAATGCAGGGAGCCAGCAACTGATCGCTGCCATTGATGGTCATACCTTGTCCGGGGCTGCTTACAATGCAGGAAAAGGGCTGTTTTCAGACTTTATCCTGCCAACCATCAAACGTGTGTCTAGTGCTATCGACACGATCCAACAGGAGCTGAACCAATTTTCAGCAGCCAACAGTTTCATTGCTAGTGAAGGCTATTTGGATGAAGAGAATCTGCAGCAGCAATTGACCATCTTACAACGCTCGAAAGCTTCATTGGAAAACGCAGCTCACACAGTAGGAACCTTGGCCAATATCCCGCTCCCGACAATCGCGGAAATGTTAAGAAACCAGCAACAAGATTTCTTGAGAAGAGCCGAAAGCTATCAGCGAGATATCGTACGGATACAAAAGAAATTGAACCAGTTAAAAGAATTCGATGCAAAAACGAAGCATTTGTTTACAAGCAGCTTAAAAGAATTGGAACTTGCAATGCAAGCGGTGATGGTGTTGAACAACACCACAGTCAATAGTGATGGTACGTATGTATTGCCGAAAGGGTTTGATAGAAGTTGGTTTGAGCAAATAAAACCAAATGCAAAAGAACAGATCGATGCATACAGCAGTAATGCTTTCCTGGAATTATATCAGCAAGTAGAAGAACTAATGAATCCATTGAAAAGTGGAAAAACAGAAAATATGAAACGATTAGATCAATTATTAGCACTATATCCAAAGGCATTGGTAGATAAGTTAATGAAAAATGACGAATTTTGGATGCTTGCGGATAAGTTGCCTTCGAAAGCACAAACCAAGTTAATCAATGGATTAGCTAAATATGAATCATTTGGACAAGCTATAACCCAAGGAAAATGGATTCCTAAAATAGACACCCTTGGTAAAGGGTATCAATGGTTCAACAAAATGACGAATCCTATAAAAACTTATGTCAATGAAAGTTTGAAAAATTCTCAATTTATACAAGGAGCTAAGAATTGGGGAGTGGCGAAAGGATTAGGTTCAGCAGCCCAAATAGCGACCTATGCACAACTTGGGGTGACATTTGTCTCGAGTGGTGTCAATGAATATGGAAAAACAGGTAGTATCGGCAAAGGAGTGATTGGCGGGGCGATTGACACAGTGAAAAGTATCGGACCGTTGGAGGGAATGACGATAGGAGCTCAGATAGGTGGAGTTATTGGTAGCGCTATACCTATTCCTTTAGTAGGTACAGTTTCAGGTGCTGTAGGAGGCGCTATAGTAGGTGGAGTTATAGGAGGTTCCAATAAACTTGTCCAATTTTTTAAACCAGATTTGTATGGCAATATAAAAGATGGGGCTTATAAGTTATATGATGAAACAACGGAAACTATAGGGAATATATCAAAAAAAATAGGAAAAGCTGCTGGACAAAACACTGATACGGTAAAAAATGTATATGAAAATGTGCAACAGACAGGTAAAGCAATTGGAAAGGCGCTATCTTTGGTAGAAATACTAAAGATTAATTTTGAATGGTAAAAATATGAAAAAATTATTTGCTGCATCATTTGAACAAAGTTTGAATTTATTAGATGATCCTTTTGTTACTTTTATGAATAAAGATGTCAATAGATTACCTGATCCTCAAGGCGGAAGAAAGATATTTGCTAGAGGGATAGGTACTCTACTCATTTTATTTTTAGTAGGAATTAATTTTTTAATAGCATTTATATCTACAAAAGGTAGCGAAGGAGAATTAGGGGAGAGTACAGTCCTAAAGCCAGATATTAATTTTTTACCAATAGAACTATTCTATGTATTATTTCTTCTATGGATTATTTTAGTAATAATTTTTAGAGATAAAGGAGAATATTATCTTTCAAGAATAAAAGGACAGTTTAATATAAACTTATATATAGTTTGGCTACTGTTAGAAGTGAACTTGTTATTCATAACATTCTTCTTAAAACCATTGACGTTAATAGGCATGAGCTTGTTAATAAGTATATTAGTATTAGTAGGTTATATAGTATTTAGGACTAAAAAAAGATCATTAGAAAATGTGCTATACGAAACAGAAAAAGAGAAAGATAAAATAGATAAATTGGTAGAAAAAGTATTAAAACTAGTGATGAAATATGGCTGGCTAGTTGTAATTATAGTTGCGCTATGGAAGCTGATTTTCCCAAGCAGTAATGAAGTTCGAACAGATCTTGTAGGATTTATAGGTATTTTAGGAATGTGGCTAGCGATGGATATTGCAGTGATTATCGTAGAAGCTTATTTATTCTTTCCTTATCTTTTACACGGTTATTACAAATATAAATATCCTGAAGAATATCGCGAATGGGAAGGTAAAACACAATTGGAATGGTACGGAGAGAAGTACTTTAACAAGCATATAAAAGGTACAGAAAAAGAGGAGAAAATAAATGACTGAAAAACAAGAATTATTACCATTAGGAAGCATCGTGTTATTGGAAGAAGGATTACAGAAATTAGTAGTAGTAGGGCGAGGTGTGGTATACACAGATCAAGTGACTGGAAAAGATACGTTTGCAGATTATATGGCTGCCTTATATCCAACGGGCTTGAATCCAGAAACGACTATTTTCTTTAATCATGAAAACATCGATAAAGTAGTATTCAAAGGATATTCGGATGAAGAAGAGACTCGCTTCTTAGATGTTTACCAAGAATGGAAAAAGAAACTTGATTCTTCCGAAAAAAAAGAAAGCCAAGCGACTGAAACGTTTGGTTTCTAATTGTTTTGCAAAATGTTTTAAAGAAAACAGTACTGCAATTCTTTCTAAAAAGAGGAAGGTTTCCTCTTTTTAGAAGTACATAGTAGGACTTCAAACATTAGAACAAATTACTAGCTGTTCAAATGAAAAACAATTATACCGAGAGAACATCCATTATGATCATTTGGCACGTAAAAGAATGCCATTCGATGAGGAATTAGGAGATAGCTAATTGGTTAATAGAAAAATAACATTCAATCAAAAAAAGGTCAGTCCTCATTAAAGCAAGGCTGCCTTTTTTTGATTTTTAGAAAAGTTATTTTTCTGTTCCCAACTTCAACTTCCGTATATTCAAGAAGTGCTGAGCAGTGACTGCCAAGGCACCGTATAAAATCGCATTGCCTTTCAAACGGGTGTTGCGTACCAAAATGTCTTTCGTAAACTGGCTTGTCAAGTTCGCATGGATTTGTTCGATCATTTGCGGATTTTTTTCGTAAAGCTTACTGTTGATGACGATCACATCTGGATCATACATCATGATGATATTATTGATCCCGATGCCTAACAGGGCAGCATTTTTCTTGAGTAGAGCTGTGGCATCTGTGTCTCCCTTTTTGACATAATCAGTCAAGATATCTGAGTTGACATATTCTAACCCTTTTAACTGGGCGAATTCTTCATAAACCGCTTTGCTGGAAGCATATTGTTCCAAGCATCCTGAATTCCCACAAGGACAAGGCCGACCATCAGGGTATAAAATCGAGTGACCAAGTTCCCCAGCCTTTCCATGTTTACCGACTTGCAATTTCCCAGATGCTACGATCCCGCAGCCAATACCACTGTGTATACTAATACTTACAAGGTTTTGATAATGGGAAGAGAAGGTATATTCTCCCAAAGCAGCCAAGTTTGCTTCGTTATGTAGGTAAACAGGAAAGTCATAATGATCAGCTAATTCTTTTTGTAAATCGATTTTGTGCAGATCATAATAGGGCGTAAAAATTGGGTGGTCTTCGAAAACTACGCCGTGTATACCGATCGTCATCCCGACAATTCCATGTGGCGTTTCTGGCAAGTCTTTTATCAATTGAAGGATCGACTGTTGAATGTGATCGAACACGTTTGTGGCATCAATCGAGATCCGACGCTTAGAGATCGAAGAGAGGACAGTGCCGTCGATATAAGAAAGCATTCCTTCTAAATAATTATAGCCAATATCAAAAGAAAGAGCTGTGGCAGATTGGGGATTGAAAGTCAACATGATCGGCTTTCTTCCTCCAGCAGTGGAGGCATCTCCGACACGGGTTTCAACAATCAGCTGATCATCTAGAAGTTTTTTAGTGATATCTGACACAGATGCTTTGTTCAACCCTGTTGCAGCGGCTAATTCTGCGCGAAATACTTCTTTTTTGTCAATAATCGTTTTTAAAAGCGTTGCTTGGTTCAATTCGCGAATCGTGTATTTACTTGAGATCATAGAAGTTCCTTTCTTGGTCCTCTGCTAGTAAAACCAACGTTATATGTTAAAGTATAGCGTGTCTTATTCCATTCGACAATGAAACATTTGTTATAAAACTAGAATCAATTAAATGACAAATGAATTTTTTGAAAGCGCTTGACAAAGATAAAGAAAGTCGCTTATGATGCAATTGTAAATTAGTTTAGTGTACTAATCAACTAAAAACAAGGAGGAACAAGATGAGTTATTTTCCGATGATCAAAGAAGTAAAGTATGAAGGACCAAGAACAGAAAATCCATTTGCTTATCGTCATTATGATCCTGAACAAGAAATCTTGGGGAAACCAATGAAAGAACATTTACGATTTGCAGCTGCTTACTGGCATACGATGACGCAAGACGGATCTGATCCATTCGGCGACCCTGTGAATATTCGCTCTTGGGAAGGTGAGAAACCATTAGAAACAGCGAAAAACCGAGTAGAAGCATTTTTTGAACTTCTTGAAAAATTGCATATCGAATATTTTTGTTTCCATGATGTAGACATTGCTCCAGCTGGGGGTTCTTTAGAAGAATTTTTCCAAAACACAGATGTCATCACAGATTTGATCAAAGAAAAAATGGAACAGACTGGGATCAAGTTGCTTTGGAATACCGCCAATTTATTCTCACATCCGCGTTTTGTCCATGGAGCAGCTTCGTCAAGCAATGCAGAAGTTTTTGCCTATGCTGCAGCTCAAGTAAAGAAAGGATTAGATGTCAGTAAAAAGTTAAATGGAAAGAACTACGTCTTCTGGGGCGGACGAGAAGGTTATGAGTCTTTGCTGAACACGGATATGAGATTCGAACAGGACAATATTGCACGGTTATTCAAAATGGCGGTGGCATATGGTGAAAAAATCGAGCATAAACCGCAATTTTTGATCGAACCTAAGCCCAAAGAACCTTCGAAACATCAATATGACTTTGACGCTGCTACGACAATGGCATTTATCCAGAAATATGATTTATCAGGAGACTTCAAACTCAATCTTGAAGCCAATCATGCGACTTTGGCAGGCCACACCTTTGAACATGAATTGACTGTTGCCCGATGCTATGATGCTTTGGGATCAATCGATGCCAATCAAGGGGATCTTCTTCTAGGGTGGGATACAGATGAATTTCCAACCAATATTTATGACACGACGCTAGCCATGTACGAAATTTTGAAAAATGGCGGGATCGCACCAGGAGGAATCAACTTCGATTCGAAAGTACGACGTTCTTCCTTTGAGATGGAAGATCTATTACTTGCGCATATTGCTGGAATGGATACCTTTGCACGAGGGTTGAAAGCTGCCGCACGATTGATAGAAGAGGAGTTTTTCGAAACAATCAAAGAAGAACGGTATGCAAGCTATAAATCAGGTGTGGGAGAACGGATCATCATGGATCAGGAAGATCTTGAATCACTGACAGAGTATGCTTTAGTACATGACCAAATAAAGAATGAGTCAAGTCACTTAGAATGGATCAAGTCGCGTTTGAACGATTACCTAGTATAGAAAGGAATTCTTTATGATAAATAACCCGATTTTAACTGGATTCCATCCAGACCCTAGTGTTTGTCGTGTTGGGAAAGATTATTATATCGCTGTTTCTACTTTTGAATGGTTCCCAGGTGTCATGATCTATCATTCAAAGGATTTAAAACATTGGCACTTGGTAAGTACGCCTGTCAACCGAACAAGTCAGCTGAATATGTTAGGGAACCCGGATTCTGGAGGTGTCTGGGCTCCTGCTTTGAGTTATCACGATGGGAAATTCTGGCTGATCTATTCCGATGTCAAAGAATTGAGTGGTAGTTGGAAAGACGTGAACAATTATTTAATTACATGTGATACCATCGACGGAAAATGGACAGATCCAATCTATTTGAATAGCTCAGGATTCGATCCTTCCTTGTTCCATGAGGAAGATGGGAAAAAGTACTTGGTCAATATGGTTTGGGATTATCGTCCTACTCGTCATTCTTTCTATGGAATCGCCCTTCAAGAATATTCATCAGAAGAAAGAAAATTGATTGGTCCATCAAAGATCATCTTTAAAGGGACGAATCGAAAATTGACAGAAGCACCTCATCTTTATAAAATCAACGGCTATTACTATTTGCTGACTGCAGAAGGTGGAACGAAGTATGAACATGCGGCAACCATTGCCCGCTCAAAGAAAATCGAGGGTCCGTACGAAGTCCATCCAGAGAATCCGTTGATTACTTCTTGGTCATCTCCTGAACTGCCTTTGCAAAAAGCAGGTCATGGGTCGTTCGTTCATACACATACAGATGAATGGTATTTTGTCCATTTGACAGCTAGACCACTAAAATACAAAGAAACACCGCTTTTAGAAAACAGAGGGTATTGCCCCTTAGGAAGGGAAACTGCGATCCAAAAAATAGAGTGGAAAGGGGGATGGCCGTATATAACTGAAGGGAATTTTCCAAAAAATAGAGTGGAAAGCCCGTCCATACCAGAACAGATGTGGGAAAAAACACCTATCAAAGAAACATTCGATCAAGAAAAGCTCCCTCTGCATTTTCAAACATTAAGGATTCCCTTTACTGAAGAAATCGGTAGTTTGACTGAGCGAAAAGGTTATTTGAGACTATTTGGTCGAGAATCATTCCATTCGCTGTTCACCAAATCTTTAGTTGCTAGACGATGGCAGCACTTTTCATTTGAAGCCGTGACGAAAGTAGAATGTTCAGCTGAGAATTTTATGCAACTAGCAGGAATGACGAATTATTACAATACTAAGAACTGGTCAAGCATCCATCTCACACATGATGAAGAGAAGGGACGAGTCATCGCTCTTTTAGATTGTGACAATGGACAATTATGTGAACCAGTCGGAATCATCCCCACACCCGATAATGTAAGCGCTGTATATTTAAAAACTATAGTTTCTTATGAGACATATCGTTATTCTTATTCATTCGACGGGAAAGTATGGATAGACGTTGGTCATACTTTTGATAGCTTAAAACTTTCCGATGATTATACTGCTGAAACCCAAGAAGGATTTTTCACGGGAGCATTTGTCGGTATGTTTGCCATCGATACTTCCGGCACAAGACTGGCTGCAGATTTTGATTTCTTTTCGTATGAAGAAAAAGGAGGGAAGCCATGAAACAATGGAAGAAGCTGAGTGTTGCTCTATTAGGAGTCAGTTTGATAGGCGCACTAACTGCTTGCGGAACGAGCTCTGAACGTTCTTCAGAAGACAATTTAGAATTGACTGTGTGGACGTTCACAGACGAACTTTCGACGATGATCAATGAATATTATTTGCCAGCTCATGAATCTTTGGATTACGTGATAAAGATCGTAGAGATCCCTTCTGATCAATTTGAGACAAAATTAGATCCAGTGTTAGGAACAAGAAATGCGCCTGATGTCATTGCCTTAGAATCTGCGTTCGTAAAGAAATATGTCGAATCAGGATTGATGGCTGATCTAGGAGAATACGGTCTGGAAGAAGCGGCAAGTGATACCTACTTATATGTCAAGGATGTCGGAACTAGCAGAGAAGGGACTTTGCATGCTTTAGCTTGGCAAGCAGCGCCTGGCGGATTTTATTATCGTGCTTCTCTAGCAGAATCACTTTTAGGGATTACAGATGCAGACCAGATGCAAGAGCAAATAGCTGATTACGAGAAATTTTATGAAGTGGCAAAAGAAGTCAAAGAAAATAGTGGTGGGACTGTCCAGATGATCTCCAGTGTCCAAGACTTAGCAAAACCATTTTTTGGCATGCGGGAATCAGGATGGGTGGAAGATGAAAAGCTAATCATCGATGATAAACTTCATGAATTAATGGATATTTCACGGCGATTTGTTGAAGAAGATTTGACGAAAGATACAGAAGGTCAATCAGAAGCATGGTTTGCTGGGATGAATGGCGAGACAGACTTTGGATATAGTCTGCCTACATGGGGATTACATTATTGGTTGAAACAAAATGCTGCTTCGGCAGACGGCTCTAGAACAACAGAAGGGGATTGGCGGATGATCCAAGGACCTTCTTCTTGGTTTTGGGGTGGTACATGGATCGGTGCCACGGACACCTCAGAAATGAAAGAAGAAGCGGCAGCGCTGATCCAATATCTAACTACTGACCCAGAATTTTTGGAACAATGGGCAAAAGATACGGGAGACTTCGTATCGAATGAACGGGTAGTAGAAGCAATCAAATCGTCTTACCAAGAAGACTTTCTGGGCGGGCAAAACCATTATGATGAATTTTCTGAAATGGTCGAATCAATCAATGCAAAAATTCTAACTGAATATGATCAAACAATCGAAACGTTGTTTATCGACCATTGCTTGACACCTTATTCTAAAGGAGAGACGGACAAAGAATCGGCTATCCAAAATTTCAAAGAGGCCGTAGCAAATGCTTATCCTGATTTAGAAATCGATTAGCTGGGACAGTTGTCTAAAAGGTACAAGAAAGGAGATTCGAGTGAAAAAAGCTAGATTTGAGCGCTACAATCGTTATGGTTTATTATTCATTGCCCCATTTTTCTTAGCATTTCTAGTATTTCAGCTTTATCCGATTTTCTATACTATTTTTTTAAGCTTCACAGATTTGAAAGGATGGAATACAGAAGCCTCGATTGTCGGTTTCGAAAACTATGTCAATCTTTTGAACAATGCATTGTTCCTTCAATCAATCAGAAACACGTTGATTCTTTGGGGTGTGAATTTTGTCCCTCAGATTACGTTGGCGCTTCTTTTGGCTGCTTGGTTTACAAATCTCAAATTGAAGTTGAAAGGGAGTGGTTTCTTTAAAATCATTTTCTATTTGCCAAACATTATTACAGCAGCATCTGTAGCCGTTCTATTTTTTGCATTGTTCAGCTTTCCGATGGGGCCGATGAATTTGGTCCTGACTCATTTAGGCGTGTTGGAGCGACCGTTTGATTTTTTCCGAAGTGTGGCAAGTACACGCTTGATTGTCTCTTTTATTCAGTTTTGGATGTGGTATGGGCAGACAACGATTGTACTTGTTTCAGGGATATTAAGTATCGATCAGTCGCTTTTCGAATCTGCCATGGTTGATGGCGCAAGTGATGCTCAGATTTTTCGAAAGATCACGTTGCCGTTATTGAAACCTATCATGCTGTATACTTTAGTGACGTCATTGATCGGGGGTCTGCAGATGTTCGATATCCCGTTTTTATTGACTAACGGAAATCCTGACAATAGTGTCAACACGATTACGATGTTCATCTACAAACAAGCATTTACTGGTAGTCGGAATTTTCAGATTGCTGCGACAGCTTCAGTCATTTTGTTAGGGATGTCGATTCTTTTGAGTACATTGCTTTTCCGGTTTTTCCAAGAAAAGAGCAAAGTGAGGGGAAGAAATGGATAAACACTATCGGTTGCAACGTCTGCTGATTTATGGATTCATGTTGTTACTTACGTTTTTGAGTATTTTTCCCTTTTGGGTCGTTCTGGTGAATTCCACACGTTCAGCAGAGCAAATACAACAAGGGCTATCCTTACTTCCAGGAACACAGTTAGTAGCGAATTGGCATGTTTTGAGGAATAAAGGATTCGATGTGTTCAACGGATTCCAAAATAGTTTGGTGATCTCAGCTGGTGCTACGTTATTGAATGTTTATTTCTCTGCCTTGACTGCGTATGGATTGATTGCTTATCGCTTCAAAGGCAAAAGGCTTGCTTTTGCCGTTATTCTTGGATTGATCATGATTCCTCAGCAGATCAGCATGATTGGTTTTTATCAATTTATGAATCGGTTGGATTTGCTGAATAGCTATATTCCATTGATCTTTCCAGCGATTGCATCGCCTACGACTGTCTTCTTTTTGAAACAATATCTGGAGACTGTCTATCATTCCGATTTGGCAGATTCAGCGCGTTTAGATGGTGCAGGAGAGCTGAAGATTTTCCATAAAGTGATGCTTCCTTTGATGAAACCGGGATTAGCGACGATGGCTATATTTTCATTCGTGACTACTTGGAACAATTTTTTGATGCCGCTGATCTTGATCAACGATACTGACAAATTTACCTTGCCGATGTTGATCCAGCTGTTAAAAACCGATGTCTATCGTACAGAATTCGGCAGTATGTATCTAGGGATTTCTCTCAGTATCGCACCGCTTCTGCTGATTTATCTGTTTTTATCGAAGTACATCATTGGTGGCGTGACTGCAGGTGGGATCAAAGAATAGGAAAAACAGACATTGTCAGCAATCGTTTTTGATATTTATAATAAAAACAAGGCAGGTGGTTAAATGTATATTTTAGGTATTGATCTAGGAACTAGTTCATTGAAGGGATTAGTAATGGATAGGAATGGGAGGATCCAAGGTGCGGCGAGCGAAGACTATCCGTTACTACAACCAGAAGCTGGATTTAGTGAACAAGATCCTAAAGACTGGATCCAAGCTTGTGGTCAAGTAATCGAAGAACTAGCTGAAAAAGTGCCTGATTTTACTCAAAAATTAGAAGGAATCAGTTTTTCTGGTCAAATGCACAGTTTAGTCGTACTAGATGAAGCGAACCAACCGTTAAGAAATGCGATTTTATGGAATGATGTGCGTACAACCAAAGAATGTGAAGAAATAATGGAAAACTTTGGTGATCGATTACTTGAGATTACCAATAATCGTGCATTAGAAGGTTTTACGTTACCTAAAATGCTATGGCTTCAAGAAAATGAGCCGGAATTATGGGCAAATGTTCGTCATGTTTTATTGCCGAAAGATTACCTTGGATTTTGGCTGACAGGAAACCAGCAGATGGATTATTCAGATGCTGCAGGTACGTTATTACTTGATATGGAAAGAAAAACATGGTCTGAGGAGCTCTTACAGACTTTCCATATCTCTCCTAAAATACTGCCTCCGCTTGTATCTTCTACTACTTGCATTGGATCGGTACGCAAAGAACTAGCAGAACAATTTGGTTTTCACAAAGAAGTAAAGGTATTTGCTGGCGGAGCAGACAATGCATGTGCTGCTTTAGGTGCGGGGATCATCCAAGATGGCGCAGCTATGGTCAGTATTGGAACCTCAGGAGTATTTTTGTCTTATGAGAAAAATAACCAAAAGTCTTATGAAGGCAAACTTCATTTATTCCATCATGCAATAAATGATGCTTACTATTCTATGGGAGTGACATTAGCTGCGGGACACAGTCTCAATTGGTTCAAAAAGACTTTTGCCAAAGGACTTTCTTTTGACGAACTGCTGCAAGGAATCGAAAAGATCGAGCCAGGTTCAAATGGATTATTGTTCACACCCTATCTCTCAGGAGAACGAACACCGTACGCCGATAGCCAGATACGGGGGAGTTTCATTGGTATGGATACTCGACATACACTTAGCCATATTACCCGAGCAGTGTTGGAAGGAATCACCTTTTCATTGAAAGATTCGCAACAGTTGATGGAAGAACTAGCGGGTCGCAGATTTACACGTATTGTTTCGGTGGGAGGAGGCGCGAAAAATCTTGCATGGCTACAAATCCAAGCTGATATTTTCGATGCAACGATCTATTGTTTAAGTGTGGAGGAAGGACCTGCATTAGGCGCAACAATGATTGCTGCACTAGGATTAGGGTGGTTCGATACACCTGAAAGCTGTTGTCAGTTTTTTATCCAATATACAGATGCAGTGGAACCTCTCTCACAAAATGTAGAAAAGTATCGTAAAATCTATCAACAATACCGAAAAATCTATCCAGCAACGAAGGAAATCTGTCATAACTTATAAATTATAAAACAGAAGGGCTGTGACAAAAGTTTGGTCACAGCCTCTTCTTATTTCTTGAATCTGACCACTTCTGTCACAACCTCTTCCATCTTCTTTATTTCAACCTTGGTTCGATTCTTTTCATCTCAGCAGTCAATGCTTTTCTGCGCGGATATTTTTCTCGAAGTTCTTTGGTCAACAATTTAGCTGTCACAAGTCCGTTTGGCAAGCTAGCCATTTTTTCTATTTGGTTGCCAAGTTTTTGGTATTCCAATTTTGTCGCAAAATTAGCTACGTTTTGACGTAATTCAAATTCATATTTTTGTAATAACTGTTTAGGACAATAGTTTTTCAAGATATCAAAGTGCCGGTCGACCATGATCAAGCTGTCTGTGCTTTTTACATACTCCCACAATAAATCATAACAACCTTCTGCTGCATAAAAGCGATCCACATTTTTATGATATTTAAGAGCTGAAAACAGTTCATTGCGTATGATCGACCACGTTTCAGGTGGGCATGCGTTTTTTAGTTTTTCCAATGTAGGGAAGTGGATACTGTCAGATGCTAATAAACGTTTTTTCAAATTTTCTATTTTACTTGTATCATCCGTATTTTTTAAAGTAGAGCCAGTTGTTTTTTTGATGGATTTAGACTGCTTGTCCGTGTGTGTTTGTCCTTTTTTATGGGGCTCGCTTTTTTTTACAGATTTTTTTCGTTTTTTGGTTATTTTTTTCTTTTGGCTAGAAAACTCTTTTTCCTGAAATTCTTCTTTCAGGATTTTTATGGAGTAGTTTTTTGAATAAGAGGCGTCAGTATGATCGACTTGGCAGACGAACCAAGAGAACATTTGTCTTTTTTCTGCACGGGGTGCTTCTGCTAATAATTCTTTCCATAAATAATAACAGTCCTCTATCAGAAGAAGTGATCGTTCGTCCGCAGGCTCCAAATAGCATGTTTCAAGAGTAGCAATCACTTCATTGATCAATTCGAATGCGGGAAGATAGGCATTTTGCTGTATAAGCGACTCAACAGCTTCTTGGATGAACTTTCGCATCTCCATGATGAACTTCGCTGTTTTCCTGTTTTTGTTTTTTCCGATAGGATGATCGTATTTGTGGATGATCGTTGCTAATTTATCTGTGTAGTTTACTGCATGGAGCGGGATCTTCTCTTTGAAGCGTTCGATAAATTGCGGATGTTCTATAAGAATCTCTGTTAAAAGTTCCCGTACAAGAGAGGAACTAGCGGAAGAAACAAGGGAAGAGAGTTCGGAAAGCGAGTAGTTGGATTTTTTTATTGGACGTTCTTCGTAAGCGAATAAGACAGCCGCCATGTGCTTGCAGTTTTTTCCTTCTATGGCATATAGACAATCGCAAGTCATATTCGCCTTTTCATCCCATGTGATCACTACCTTATAATCTTCCGTGCCAGAAACTGTTGCGGTCAAGTGTTTGCTCGTATAGTTCAAATGACTGACAAACCCGTGCAGATGATAGCTATACCCGCGTTCCAAAATGTTTTCAGGAAAAAGTTCAAGCCAATTATTCATATAGTTCTCCTTTCATGAAACACTTGTTTATATTTAGTATAAAGAATCGTCAAAGAAAAAAGTAGCTGATTTTACCATATCTGTGAAGCAACTTTTTCTCGAATTGTCAAAAATTAATTCTGCGTTCCTTTTCTTAAAGAATGAGAGAAAAAGTAAAAAAATAGCGTATTAAAGATGGAACTTTTTGTTTTTTTATTTATCTGGCAAAAATGAAGGAATTTTGTTGGAAATAAATAATTGTTCCAATTGATTAAAGAGGTATGATGTAACGCAAAGAAAGGTTCAAGCAGCGTTCGTATCAACAGTCCGAACAGCCGCTTGCTTTGTACAGTAAATAGTAAGCGGTTTAACGAAGGGGGTAAAAGCTATTTTTCCTGCTTTGTTAACTTAGAATGTGTCTTCCCCAAAATTCATTTTTTCTAAAGGTAAAACATAAGTAGGCAGATACTACCAATTATCCGTTACAAAACGCTGCTTGAGAATTTTCTTTAAATCCATACAAATTTTTCTATACCCGACTAAATTGGTTCCTGATTCATCAAGTAATTGACTTTCTTTGATAATATGATAAAAAGGCAAGCAAGGAGGAAGATAAACATGCTTAAAGATCTGAACCAATTGATTGATTACATCGAAGAACATTTGACAGAAAGTCTTACCTATAAAAAAATAGCCGAAAATACAGGAATCTCTGAATATCAGTTAAAGCGCATCTTTACGTTTATTGCAGGGATGTCTCTGATGGACTATATCAAAAACCGTAGATTGGCTTTGGCTAATCGCGATCTTCTAGGTGGGGAAAAAGTAACAGAAACGGCGTTTAGATATGGATATGAAACAGTCGAGGGTTTTTCAAGAGCTTTTCGTGATTGGTCAGGTTATCTGCCTTCAGAAATCAGCAGATATGGCATACAAAAATCTTTTCCACGCTTGACATTTTTTATTGATGTCAGAGGAGGAAAATCGATGGAATTTCGTATCGAAAAGAAAGAACAGTTTTATGTGGCAGGTGTGGCGAAAAAAGTCCCTGTCCAATTTGAAGGAGTCAATCAAGAAATACAAAAGTTAGCGCAGACGATCACGGAGATTCAAAGGGAAGAGATGCATAAGTTAGGAGATTTATATCCACATCAAGTAATCAACGTTTCTTATGGATTTGATGGAGACCGCTTGGAAGAAAAGGGTAGTTTAATGCACATGATCGGCTTTGCTACGACAAAAGAAAATCCGTACGATGATTTAGAAATGCTTGCTATAGAAGAACATACTTGGGCCATTTTTCCTAATAAAGGATCATTTCCCCAAACTTTACAAGACACTTGGGGGAAAATCTATGCAGAATGGCTTCCTTCTTCAGATTATGAGCTAGTTGAAGCTCCCGAGATCTCTTTTACAAAATGGGGAGAGGATTTCAGTCATGTTTACAGTGAGATTTGGATTGCAGTAAAATTAAAGAAATAGTTAAAAAATAAAAGCACCTCTATGAAAAAGAACGTAACTTTGTCAATTCCCTTTAATTTTACGTAAGATAAACTTAACATAATAGAAAGGGTGGGAGAAATGGCAAAGTATAAGATTGAAGAAAAACCAGAGTTTGCAGTGACAGGTATTGGTGTGGAATTGAAAAGTAGCAATACAGATTTTGTTGGTTTGGCAGCAGAGAAGCAAGCCTTTGAGCAAAAAGTCATCAGTGACGGAACAATAGACACCTTGAAACAAGCTGCTGAAAATCATTATTTCTTTACAGTCAACGAACCCTATGATGGGAAAATGATGTACTATGTGGGTGTTCAAACGAGCCAGGATGTTCCTAACACTACGAGGATCATCCCATTTCCAAAAGGAATGTATCTCGTTGTAAGCGCTTCATCTGAGTCGCCTGAAGAACTAAGGAACGATTTGACGAATACGGCCTTTGGACATGTTTTAAGAGAAGTAGAAGATTACGCCTATGTTGGTGGTCCGAATGCTGTCGTCGAAATGGGTGTTATCGATGGGAAATACATTGGAGAAATCTGGATACCGGTAGTCAACAAACCATGATAATATAGAGGTCGTGAAAGTAGCGCTTTGACCTGAGCATTAGAGAGGAAAAATGGAAAATAGCTTTCCATATTTTGTATTTTTCAGAACTAATGCCAAGGGTCAGCTACTTGAACACCGTTTATCAAGACGTCATGACTTCAGTGCTTTGACCTGAATATTAGAGAGAAAAAAGAGGCATGACAAGGCTTTTGTCTCCCGGAGAATAAAAGAATTTATGTAGACGATTCCGATCAGAAAAATGCAGGCCCAGTAGAGAGAATTATAAAAATCTCTCTACGAGGCCTGTGTTTTCTGGTCTTTTTTCTTTTTCCAAAACGGCTATTTTATGTATCAGACTATCAAGTGTGATCTTAGCCATTTCTTCTTCTGCTTTTTTCTGCAGCCGAGCGTAGCTTTCTTCTAAAGCTTCTTGGATATTTGCACCAACGACGCAATTTGGGTTTGTTTTTGGATCGACTTGGATAAGCTGTGTATTACCTTCAATGCTACGATAGACATCTAGTAAAGAAATCTGATCTGGTCTTTTGGCAAGGGAAGGTTGCGGTTTTCCGGTTTTTGTAAGGATCAAGCCGGATTTTTTGAGCTGACTCATGATTTTACGTACATTGGCTGCATTTGTTTCGATACTGCTGGCAATCATCTCACTAGAAAGCAATCGGGTATCTTGAAACATTTCAATATAGGCAAGTACATGGATTGCATCACTAAATTGCAGAGAATACTTCATCAGTTGACATCCTTTCATTTTTTTTGCTTGACTTATCTTACCACACTCTTTATGATAAAGGTGTAATTTATAAATGTACAGCTATAAATCTTAACAAATAAAAAGAATAAGGAGTGGGAAATATGCATTATTTAGTAACAGGAGCAACTGGAGGTTTTGGTGGTTATGCGCTGGAATTTTTAAAAAAGATGGTTCCACAAAATGAAATCTATGCACTAGTACGTAGTGAAGAAAAAGGAGAAGCACTGAAAGAAGCTGGATTTAACATACGTATTGGTGATTATGATGATTTAGATTCAATGAAAGAAGCGTTGAAAGGAATAGATCGATTGCTTTTTGTCTCTGGCGTTCCAGGAAATCGCCAAGCCGAACATGAGAATGTAGTGAAAGCAGCGCAAGCAGCTGGGGTATCTTATATCGCTTATACAAGTTTTGCAGATGCCGATCACTCAATCAGTGTATTAGCGCCAGATCACCAATTCACTGAAAAAACGATTAAGGATTCAGGTATTCCCCATACATTTTTACGGAACAATTGGTATGTAGAGAATGAATTACCTATCATTGGGCAAGCTTTAGCAACTGGTCAATTCGTTTATGCTGCAGGAAATGGAAAAACAGGTTGGGCATTGAAACGGGAATATGCAGAAGCCGCAGCAAAAGTACTAGTAGAGAATGATTCCCCAGAAATCTTAGAATTATCCGGCCATCTAACTGACTATGAAGAATTAGCCAAGGCATTAGAGCGTGCGACAGGTAAAGAGTTAGAAATTATTGAAGCAAGTGATGTAGCGTTTGTCGAAAATCTAAAAGAAGCCGGATTCCCTCAAGCAGCAGCTGACATGTTTTTAGCGATCCAACATGATATCAAAAAAGATCAGTTAGCTATTTCCTCTGATGATTTAGAAAAAGTTTTGGAAAAACCATTAGTCTCTCTTGAAGCAGCATTGAAAGAAATACTGGATCAGGAATAATGGGTGATATAAAGAGGTTGTGAAAAAGCCGCTTAGTTTTGAGTATGAAGAAAAATTTTGTGAAAATGGCTTTCCACATTTTTGCATAAATTTGACTTCATACCGATAAACTGGTTTTTGAACACCGTTTACCAGAGGTTGTAAAAAAGCTGTTCTGCATCAAGTAATAAGAAGAGTCAAATAAAAAATAGCTCTTCATATGTTTCGTTTGGCTGGACTTATTACCGCGGAGTTGGTAGGAGAACGCCATTTTTATTCAGAAAAAGAAGCTGAGACAAGATTTTTGTCTCAGCTTCTTTTGTTTATCGATAAAAAAGTCTGGGAAAGACGATGGCTCAGGCTTTGTTAGAAACAGAGCCGATTTTATCATTTGCTTTTACATCACGTGCGGGTTCGATTTCTAAGCTTTGGACTTTGTCGCCATTTGTGAATACAACGACCATATCCGTGTTTTTGCCTGCAGATTGAATAGCAGCAAGATCAACTAAAGCAATCAATTGACCTCTTGCGACTTTTTGACCTTCTTCTACATATAAAGTGAATGGTTCACCTTTTAAGTCAACAGTATTGATGCCCATATGAAGCAAGACTTCGATACCAGCATCTGTTTGGATTCCGACCGCATGTTTCGTTGGGAAAATGTTTGTGATCGTACCAGCGATTGGAGAGAAGATTTCTTCATTTTCTGGTAATACAGCATAGCCGTCACCCATCATTTTTTCCGCGAATACATCATCTGAAACTTCAGTGATTGGAATCAGTTTCCCATTTGCGATAGCGTAAATATCTTGTTCGATCGTTCCACCGGCAAATGTTTCTGTTTTAACCACGGTGTTTGTTTGTGCAGGTCGTGCTGCAGCGCCACCATGTAATTTTGCCATCTCATCTGCAACGAATTGTACTTCTGTACCTACGATGACTTGCGCATTTTTCCCATCAATGATTTTCATTCCAGGTACGCCAGTGGCTTTGATTTTGTTTTGATCGATCAGTCCTGTATCTTTGACTTGCAAACGAAGACGTGTAGTACAGTTGTCGATTGAAGTTACATTATCAGCTCCGCCTAATGCAGCGTAGATTTTGTTTGCTTGTGCAGCATATTTATTGTCTGAATTAGTCGTTGCAGTATCGTCATCTGAAAGATCTGCTTCCTCGCGGCCAGGAGTCATCAGATGGAATTTTTTGATAGCAAAGTTAAAGCCAAAGTAGTAAATTACTGCTGTTACTAACCCTTGGACGATCAACATCAATGGCTGATTCGCAATCGGATTTTTCAAAGATAGGAAGTAATCGACAAATCCGGCACTAAAGGCAAATCCTGCTGTCCAATGGAAGAATGCACTGACTGCTAAAGAAATCCCAGTGAAAATGGCATGCAAGACATATAATGGCCAAGCAACGAACATAAATGAGAATTCAAGTGGTTCTGTTACACCAGTAAAGAATGAAGCAAAAGCTGCTGCTAACATCAAGGAAGCTGTTTTTGCTTTGTTTTCTGGACGGGCATTTCTGTAAATAGCATATGCTCCGGCTGGAAGCCCGAACATCATGATTGGGAAAAATCCAGCTTGATACATTCCTGTTACGCCTTTTGTTCCTTCAGAAGCCAAGAATTTACCGATATCATTGATTCCAGCTACGTCAAACCAGAACACGGAGTTCATTGCTTGATGCAATCCTGTAGGGATCAGTAAACGGTTGAAGAAGCCATAAAGACCTGCACCAACCCAGCCTAAACTCAAAATGAATTTAGCAAAAGAAACTAAAGCAGAGTAAACCGGAGGCCATACGAGCAGTAGCACTGCACTGATCAGCAGCATGACGAAGGCAGCCAAGATTGGCACTAAACGCTTACCGCTAAAGAAAGATAAAGCCATCGGTAATTTTGCTTCGTGGAAACGATTATAAAGAGCTGCCGCAATCAATCCGGCAATAATACCAATAAATACGTTACTGATCTGAGCAAAAGATGGATCAACTGATTCTGGTTTGATATTCAATAAAGTAGCTACTGAATCAGTTTTTAAAACATTTACTGGAACTTCAAATGCAACCAAACCTGCTAAGGCAGCAGCACCTGATTTGTCCACTGACATCCCTAGTGCTAACCCAACAGCAAACAGCAAAGGCAATTGACCTAAAACTGCGTTACCGCCAGCTTGTAAAAAATGAGCGACAATGTCGTTACTATAAGATGCCCACCAGTTCCCGATCCCTACTAGCAAAGCAGCAGCAGGTAAGACCGCAACTGGGAGTTGAAGGGAACGTCCCATTCGTTGTAGATATGCTTTCAATTTTTTTCCTCCTCATGATTGTTAACATTTGTTTGTACGATTGCGCTTCTTAAACGCTCGATATGGATGGCCAAGTAACCCAGTTCTTCTTTCGTGATCGCGAGCTGGTATTCTTTGGTCAGCAACACACGGATTTTTTTAGAAATCTTATAGCTTTCTGGGTATTTTCGTTTGACCATTTCTACGATTTCCGTATCTAAGACAGCATATTGTTGTGCATGGGTTCGTTGTAGAAGCAGTCGTAAATGATTCACCAGTCTTGAATAATTCAGTGAAAATGGTTCTGAATGGATATCTGTTTCCAATTCTGATTCCACTAAATGGATGATATCAGATACAATCGTCACTTCACGGATACTGCGATGGTTATTATTTCGACCGCTTCGTCCGCTGTGGATATGGATTGCGATATATCCTGCTTCGTCATAAGTGTATGGAATCCCAAGCTCTTTTGTCAGATATTCTACTGCCCATTGAGCAATACTGAATTCATCACTGTAAAGCACTTCGATTTCTCTCAAAAGCTTGTTGCGGATGACGATACCGTTATTGATATTCTCCGCAGAAAAAGCAATGTGGTCGGTCAAAGCGATCAACACATGTTCATTCAGTTTCTCCATCAAGACAGTTTCCGCATGATCGATGATTGCTTCTGCTGCAAACAAAAAGCGTTCATCGATCTGATTGAGTAGATTTTGCAATTTGATTTGTCCTTCTGGCTCCATGACGAATATCCGCTCAATATCACGATCAAAGATCAAATCATTTCTTTTTCTGTCAAATCCAATTCCTTTTCCAATAGCTACTTTTTCCTGCCCACCGTCATCTACCAATACTGCATTTTGATTAAAGATCTTTTTGATTTTCATGCGCGCACCCTTTTTGAAGATTTGGTTTTCATGTCTGCTAGACCCGTTGATTGCGGCCAAACAAAAATAGACACGAAAAACCTCCTAGGGAAACCATGTTCCTCAGAGATTTTTCATGCCTAGTATGATCTAGTCACATGAAACGAATTATTGTTAACGTAATCATTTTATATAGACAGTTATGTTTTGTCAATTCTTTTTTTATAATTATAGTAATTTAATGGAATTATCAGAAATAAAATGAAGGAACAGATTAAGAAACTTGTGTTATTTAATTATTGAATCTTTTGCTTGTCTTATTCGTTGTTAAAAAGCTGAAAGCGAAGGAAAGAAACGCTGCTTAACTGTATTTCTCCGTTAGGACATCTAAAAATTTACGAGCTGCAGGAGAAAGCGGCTGGTCTTTTTTCCAAATGAGATTCAGTGAAGCTTGTAATGGCGGATCGAGTGGGATAAATATTTTTTCCGTCCCATAAGTATTGATGATGCCATCTAGAGCTAATGCACCAAAAGTCCCATTATTGACCATTAAAGAAGCATTGTACAATAAGTTATATGTTCCGACGATCGATAACTGATCTATGCTGAAACCTAGCCATTCAGATAGTTGATTGTCCACTGACGTTTGCCGGGAAATGATCAAAGGAACAGTTTTTAGTTCTTGTGGATGGATGACGGTTTGTTTTGCTAAAGGATGAGTCCGATGTATCAAAAGTCCCCAACGATCTTGGGCAGGTAGTCGAAATGCCTGATATTTTTGCTTATTTGTCGGTTCGATCACGACTCCAAAATCGAGTAGCCCGCTATCCAATTTCTCCATGATATCATCTGCATTCCCACTATATAAATGAAACTGGATATCAGGATGCGCTTTGATCAACGAATGAAGGCTATCAGAAATGAAAGAGATTGCTTGAGTTTCACCGCCACCAATGTAGATTTCTCCAGAGATGATTTCGTCATTTGTTAAGTTGTTCGTCGTTTTTTCCACCAATGACAAGATTTCTTTTCCTTTTGAATAAAGATATCGACCAGAATCCGTCAACTGTATCTCTCGGGAGCCTCGAGTGAAAAGTGTCACACCAAGTTCTTCTTCTAAATCTTTCAGTTGTTTTGAGAGAGTAGGTTGCGTGATATGCAGCGATTTTGCTGCTCGGCTGATATTTTTTTCTCTAGCTACTGCTAAAAAATACGTCAGTATACGAATATCCATTTTTTCCCTCCTGTTTTTAAAAAGTATATCACTAAGTATAGCTAAAATGAATAGTTAAGTATATTTTATAAATATTAGACATAGTAAGCCGTCCGTTATAAAGTAAGGATAAAAGGAGGGAGCAAAATGACAAGTGCCATCGAAAAACAAATCGTTAATAAAGAGATTCGAGTGACGGATCCACTTTTTGAAGTGATCCATCAGATCCAAGCGGAAAACGAAGAGCCTTTAGCAGCACTGAATACTGGGTACCATGAACCAGCAGATATCCGCAAACGGCTAGAAAAAATCATTAGTGACAAAGTAGATGATACGGTGACTGTTCTGCTGCCTTTTTATACAGATTTCGGCAAACATATTAGTATAGGGAAAAATGTCTTTATCAATCGTCAAGCGATGTTCGTCGACTTGGGTGGTATCTGTTTAGAAGATTCCGTATTGATTGGTCCTCGTGTCAATCTCATCACGGTAAACCATCTAACCGATCCAACAGAACGAAGAGGCTTGTCAGTAAAGCCAATCCACATCAAGAAAAATGCTTGGATCGGAGCAGGAGCAACTATTCTGCCAGGCGTAACGATTGGCGAGAATGCCATTGTTGCAGCGAATGCAACTGTTACGAAAGATGTCCCAGACAATACCATCGTTGCAGGAATCCCTGCCAAAATCGTCAAACCTGTCGAACGGATTATTTGAAGAGTAAGATGAAATAAGAGATAGTAAGTACAAGCAAAAGATTTTTCAAAACAGGAGGAGAATAGAATGAATGATTTATCAGAAAAAGTGATTGTCATCATGGGCGCTTCAAGCGGAATCGGTGAAGCAACAACGAAGCTGTTAGCAGAAAAAGGAGCTAAACTAGTCATTGCCGCACGCCGAGAAGATCGCCTAAAAGCAATAAAAGAATCTTTACCAGAAGCTGAGCTATATATTCAAACAGCAGATGTAAGAGACTTTGCGCAAGTCCAAGCAGTAATCGATTTAGCGATGGAAAAATTCGGTCGAATCGATGTATTGTACAATAATGCAGGGATCATGCCAACCGCACCATTAGTTGAAGGACACCGAGATGAATGGCAAAATATGCTTGATATCAATATCATGGGTGTTTTAAACGGGATTTCCGCCGTACTTCCAATCATGGAAAAACAAAAATCTGGGCATATCATTTCAACTGATTCTGTAGCAGGTCATGTTGTTTATCCTGATTCTGCCGTTTATTGCGGAACAAAATTTGCTGTCCGTGCGATCATGGAAGGATTACGTCAAGAACAGCGACAAAATAACATCAAATCTACGATCATCTCTCCAGGAGCTGTTCAAACTGAATTATATCAAACAATCAGCGACAAAAAAGCCGCTCGTGAACTTCATGAAGCGCAAAAAGAATGGGGATTAACATCTGAAGATATAGCATCTGCTGTAGCATTTGCGATAGAAACGCCAGACCGGATGTCTGTCAGCAACATGATCATCCGTCCGACGACACAGGAAGTATAATTCATAACGGATAATATCCAGAGAGAATTACTTGTTATTGGTTATTCAAATGACCAACTAACTAAATAAGGCGTGAATGAAGAAGGTTCTTCATTCACGTTTTTTTTATGTAGAAAAAGCAATTTTATCAAAAAACAAAAGTTATTTAAAAATGGACATTGACTTACTTTTACTTTTTTAGTTACACTGTTATTTAGGAAAAGTTTCATATCCAAAGGAGAAAAAAGATGAAAGCAAAGAATTTATTATTTAGCGTTATTCTTTTAGGAAATCTAGCAGTTGCCAACACAACCGTGCTAGCTGAAGAAACGATAGGAACAGTCACAACTCAGACAACGAGTTCTTCAGAAATAGGAATTGAAAACGATACAGAAAGTACGTTGCAGTCAGCTGCTGTCTCCGAAAATACGGTTTCAACTGAAGAATCAACAACAGGGACAACAGAACAACCGCAAACGGAAGAAAGCACATCAGCAGAAGCTCAGAAAAATCCAGAGAATGCGGAAGAAATCACGAACCAATTGACGGATGGACAAACATTGACACATACCCATCAAGCAGATTTGTCTGAATTCGAAAACTATACTGGCTACGCTTTTTCTGCCCGCTCATCTGCTAATTCTCAACAAGCATTCATTGATAGTATTGCATCCACTGCACAAAGCTTGGCAAGTGCCAATGACTTATACGCATCAGTCATGATTGCACAAGCAATCGTTGAAAGCGGCTGGGGGAACAGTGCTTTGGCTTCTGCTCCTAATTACAATCTATTTGGAATCAAAGGAAGCTATAATGGCCAATCTGTTACGATGCCTACTTCGGAATATGTAAACGGACAATGGATCACGGTAAATGCTGCTTTTAGAAAATACCCTTCGTACAAAGAATCATTACAAGATAATGTGACGGTATTGAAGACGACTTCTTTCCAGCCGGGCGTGTATTACTATTCTGGTGCATGGAAAAGCAATACGAACTCTTACAAGGATGCTACAGCTTGGTTGACCGGTCGTTATGCCACTGCGCCTAATTATGGTGCTACATTAAACAATGTAATCGAGACTTACAATCTGACGCAGTATGATACAGCACCAACTTCAACTTCTCCAATGTATCGTTTATATAATCGTCATACAGGAGAGCATTTGTATACATTGAATGCCGGCGAAAAAAATTATCTGCCAACTGTAGGCTGGGAATATGAAGGGATTGCTTGGCAAGCACCAAACAGTGGACAGCCTGTCTACCGTTTATACAATCCTTACAGCGGAGACCATCATTACACAATGGCGCAATCTGAGATCAACTCTTTAACAAAAATCGGTTGGCGCTATGAAGGTCTAAGTTTTTATTCTGGTGGTTCCAAGCCAATCTATCGATTATTCAATCCAAATGAAAAAACTGGTACCCATCACTATACCTTAAGTGCGAAAGAAAGAGATTGGCTAACGCCAATGGGCTGGAGATATGAAGGAATAGGATTTTATGGTTATTAAAAAGAGGTTGTGAAATCAGCGTCCTGACCTGAGTATTAGAGAAACAAACGGTAAAATAGTTCTTCATATTTTGCCGTTTGTTGAGCTAATACCGAGGGTCAGCTGATTGAACACCGTTTACCAAGAGGTTGTGAAAAAGCTGTCCTGCATCAAGTAATAAGAACAGCCAAACAAAAGCAGTTTCTCATGTTTTTCGTTTGGCTGGACTTATTACCGTAGATGCAAGTTTTTGAACACCGTTTACTCAAAAAAGGTTGTGACAAGAATGTTGTCACAACCTTTTTTTATGCCCGTTCAATCAAATTGATCCAGCTTCCAATATTCGATCAGATTATTCAATTTTTGACCATAATCAGGATCTGTCGCGTATGTTCCTGTTAATGCACGGGTAGCATCTCTATAAGAACGTGCATTGACTTTCCATGTTCCCGCATATCGGTTTGGGTCCCAAGAAACACCATATCTTAATTTTAAGGCATTATCTAAGAAGGATTGGTCAGTGGACTGATAGACCCGAAATTTTGAATTGACAGGGACAACGACACCATTGATCACTTCGTTAGATATATGCCAGATATAGCCATACTTTCCTTCATCTTCGCCGTCTTTGAATTTCATCCCAAAGAAGTTATTCGCGTGCTGAGCTAGATAGCTTGTGCCATATCCTGTTTCTAGGATCGCTTGAGCCAACATGACAGAAGTATACAAGCCATGAGCAGGCGCGATACGATTCGCACTTTGGCTGACGGAATTGATGAATCTTCCCTGAGGTGTCTGCTCATTCACTTGTCCTAGAATCGTCAGTTGGTTTGGCTGATAGCCACTTGGCCGTCGGTCGTTTTCAACAATGGTCAGCTGGATACCTTCAACAGGCAAATTCATCCTGACAGAGCCTGCTTTTTGTCCATTTGATGCCCAGCCTAACCAGCCTTTGGAACGAACAAAGGCACGATAATAAATATCATAGTTTTCAGCAAGTTCTCCTGTTAACTGAAAGGAAAAGGCTTGAAGAGAGCGATTTTGTCCAGTCGTTCCTGAGATCGCTCCATTGGATACAGTTCTGGTCCAACCGCTGTCAGCTATGTGTGAATCATATTGGATACCACCAGTATATCTTGATGTTCCTAAATTTGCGCGAATCGCTTCAAATTGTCTTCCTTGATTTGCGTAGCTGATCGAGTTGTTCAGGCTAGTTTGGCTTACCCAGCCAATATTCGATACATGTCCTTGCAACGTGATTCTAGGCGGAGCTATACGAAAGGCGCGAGTAGTTGCACCAGGTGCGGCTCCTCCTTTCCTTACTAATACAATTTGAATCGCTTCTGCACGGTAAGCATAGCCTTGTGTACCAGCTGATTCACCGTTCTTTGCCCAGTTCATCCAGCCGAATTCTTGTGCATGTACACGATAATAAACGTCATATCGGGTGCTGATTGTGCCAGTCAGATTGATGCGGATCGCCTCAATAGGCAGATTTTGTCCAGTCGTGCCAGAAATCGTGCCATTTTGTGCCCAGTTGGTTTCCCAACCTTTGTTAGCGATATGGGATTGATAAGTGATACCGCCACCAATCGTATTTTCAGATAAACGCAGTTGCATTGCTTGAAGACTTAACCGTTGGCCAGTCGTACCAGCTTGATTAGCAGCATCTGTCTGGCCTAACCATCCTCTGTTAGTTACGTGAGTATTCGCCAATACGGATGGTTCCTTTTCGATATAAGAAATACCGTTAGTAGCAGGACCGGAACTGTTTTTGTCCAATAATTGGATTTCAACTGCTTCGATTTGATGACCGTATCCAAGTGTACCGGAAGGATTTCCGTTCATTGTCCAAGGAAGCCAGCCAAAATTTCGTACATGGACTCTATAATAAACATTGTAAGTTGCTGCTAATTGTCCAGTTAATCGAATATTGATTCCTTCAATCTGTTTGACTTGTCCAGTCGTGCCAGAAATAGCGCCGTTAGCTACCCAATTTTGCCATCCTGAACCTTGGACATAAGAGGTGTATTCAATAGCACCAGAGAGGGAGGATGAAAGATGGATACGAAAAGCTTCTACTTGTAAAGATTGACCTGTTGTTCCTGAAAGTTGACCGCTAGAAACATTTGGTAGCCAACCACGATTTTTGACATGTGTACTATAGGTAATAGATGGACGTGCAGTACGCAAGGTAGATTCATCTGTCTGTGGCACTTTGTTTTGCGGCTGGAAAGAAGAATCAGTTGTTTCTTTTGAATCAGATGCTGTACTTTCAGCTGTTCCTATCTGTTCATTTGAGGAATCAGTCTCTGCTGATACTGGATCCTCTGGTTGGAATTCTTTCTGTGGGACAAAAACGATTGAAGAATCCTCTGCTGTCAGCACATAAAACACTTGATCGCTGATTTGGACTGCTCTTTGTACGTGATAACTTTCTGAATGTGAAATGGTTTCCTCTGATTGTTCTAGCCAAGCTTGATCAAGTGACAGAGAGGCAACGGCTGATTCAGAAAGCTGACCTTGTGAGGCTTCAACTGGAACTGTTTTTGGCTCATGAGCAGTTACAGAGTTTGCTGCTACCCATCCTTCATAGTTTGCTGTTTGGATATGTACCCAAGTCGTTTGATCCGATAACGCTACTTTATCTGTGATGAGGGCTGGTCCAGATATTTTTTGATGTTCTTCTTGGCGATAGAAGGTAGGATAAATATCAGTTTCATTCAGAGTCGTATAGGTTTCTGTCATACTTATATGTGTTTGAATGATAGGACCAGCTGCAACTTCTGTGTAATACGCACGTACGGAAGAAAGAAAATGCTCCTTGTCTAGAGTGATCGAATCGTCAAACATCAAGAAATCTGCTGATTTTTCCAAGGGTAAAGAATAGGTTTTGATTTTTTTTGCTACATAATAGGCCAAATAATTGGTGACTTGTTCTGTTGGTTCTGTCGGTATGACCAGTTGGATCGTTCCTTTATCCACCCATTGTCCACCGGGTAGCTGGACATCAGTAGAGACGATCTCATACACACCTTGCGCATCAATGTAGCTATGAGCAGATTGCTGCTGAATGAACGATTCCTTTGTTTGTTTTGAAGCTGAAAGGTGGATTTTATCAGGTTTCATTTGTTCAAATCTACCATTTGCTCCTTGCAAAGAGGGATTTCCAGAGATTTTTGGCGGTGTAAAATTTTCTACGGCAGAAGAGCTGTCTTCTAGATTTTGATAGGAATTCTCTCCAGATAGGCTTGATTGGGATGGTGCGCTTTCATCTTCTGATAGGGCAGATGTTTCTGTTGTTTGAACATTTGACAAAACGGTATCAGCGAATACGAGACTATTAGGTAACAACGTCGCATTCACTAAGAGAAATACTGCGGCTACTATTCTTTTTCTCACATTATTATCCTCTCTTTCTTTTTTATTGTTCCTTCTTTTCATTCTACAAGAGATTTCTTTTATTTACACTCATTTCTATTGAAAGCCTTTGTTTTTTAATTTCACAGCTGATTCTTTGACTTTTTTCTTTTTTTATTCTATTATTGATAAGTCAATCGTTGACTAGTCAATTATTAGAGAGGAGGAAATTATGTCTTTAGAAGAGATTAGCCACCTTTTATATCAAATCAAATTAGCCGATCAAAAAATCGTCCAGATCTTTGAGGAAAATATCGGTATAAGTCTTACTAGATACGAGATCATGATGAGACTGAAAGAAGAAAATCCATTGCTGCAAAGCAGTTTGCAAGAAAAGTTGCAGATTGATCAAGGAGCAGTTACTCGTCATTTGAAGGTATTAGAAGCAAACGGCTATGTTTCGCGTCAGAGAAATCCTCAGAACAACCGGGAAGTGTACGTAGCGCTGACAGAAAAAGCCCAGCAGAAAATCGAGCATTGTGAAATGGACCATAAAGATACAGGTTCCGTGCTGTCCCCAGCTTTCAGCGATGCAGAAATGAAACAATTCCTAACACTTTTAGATAAATTGAATACCCAACTTTGCAATATAACAACAGAAACGAAAGAGGTTAATAATAATGGAACAAAAAAATGATTTTTCAACAATTATGACTGGTAGAAGATCCGTTCGCGTATATGATGAAACATACAAAATCCCACACGAAGAAATGCTGGAAATGATCAAAGAAGCGACGACTGCTCCTTCTTCTGTCAATATGCAACCATGGCGCTTTGTGGTCGCTGAAAGCGAGGAAGCAAAAGAAATTTTGCGTCCTTTGATTCGTTTCAATACGAGACAAAATGATACTTCTTCTGCAATGGTCATGATTTTTGGCGATATGCAATGTTATGAATATGGCGAAGAAATCTATAACCAAGCTTACGAATCAGGGAAGATGCCAAAAGAAGTCAGAGATCAACAATTAGCTGCGATTATTCCTTATTACAAGAGTTTTTCAAGAGAAGAAATGAACGATGTAGTCAAAGTCGATTCTAGCTTAGCGGCTATGCAATTCATGCTAGTTGCGCGTGATCATGGCTATGAAACAAATCCAATTGGTGGATTCGAAGCAGATCAGTTGGCAGAGGCATTTGGTTTGGATAAAGACCGTTATGTTCCAGTTATTATTTTATCAATAGGAAAAGCGGTAGAAGAAGGTTACGAGTCTGTTCGTTTAGCACCAGAAAAGATCACTACGTTCAAATAAAAGGTTTTCAGTTACTATTCAGTAGCTATTGCTTTTTTTGAATCGTGTGTGGTAACCTAATAAAAAAGGAGGTCGGAAAAATGACTGCATCGATGAAATTACGTTTTGAACTTTTGAATAACAACTAAATAAATTCAAAAGACATGTATAAACAACAATTTCATGGGTGGAGTATGTCCATTTTTTCGAACGACAGTAGAATAGGTGAAAGCTATGACAGATTTGATGATTTAGTCATAGTTATTTCGTTCAGAGTAGGAAAAGATGTTATGCAGTTTTTTGCAAACAGATTTTTCTGCTCTTTTTTAGTATCGATAATTGTTGTTTTACATGAAATAGGAGTGTAAAACATATGGAAAATTTAGCAATAAATATAACAAACCTGCAAGTTCGTTTTGGTAACCAGTTAGAATTATCTATTGATTCTCTTCGTGTCTATCAGCAAGATCGGATAGGAATCATAGGAGAAAATGGAGTCGGTAAATCAACGTTGCTGAAACTGATAGCCGGTGAACTTATCCCCGATCAAGGGAAAATCCAAACAGAGATCACTTTCAACTATCTGCCTCAATTAACTTATCTTACTGAAACAAAGGATCTGAATTTGGAATTAGCCAGTCATTTCCAGTTAAAACTGGAAGAAACTTCGGAACGGAAATGGAGTGGAGGGGAAGAACGAAAGATCGAGTTGATACGTCTTCTTTCTTCTTATGAACAAGGGATGCTTCTAGACGAGCCGACAACCCATCTAGATAGAAAAAGTATGGATCGACTAATTGAAGAGCTTCGTTATTATTATGGCACGCTGATTTTTGTTAGTCATGACCGCTATTTTCTAGATGAGCTGGCAACGAAAATCTGGGAAGTAAAAGACGGAGAAATCCGAGAGTTTTCGGGGAATTATAGTGCCTATCTCACTCAAAAGGAATTGGAGAAAAAGACTCAGCTACGAGAAGCAGAGTCGATCATGCAAGAGAAAAAACGATTGGAAAAATCGCTCCAAGAAAAGAAAAAACAAGCGGAAAAGTTGGAAAAAGTGTCCAGTAAAAAGAAAAAGCAACAAATTAGACCGGATCGGTTGTCTTCCTCTAAACAAAAAGACAGTGTACAAAAAGCCATCCAAAAGAATGCGAAAACATTAGAGAGAAGACTCCAAAAAATAGGAGAAACAACCAAGCCGCAACAGATGAAACAAATCCGTTTTCCAGTACCAAAATCTCTTGCACTCCACAATCGTTATCCAATCATGGGACAAAATATCCAATTGGAAAGAAACGGAAGAACATTACTGATAAATAGCGATTTTCAATTTTCTTTAGGTAAAAAAATCGCGATTGTCGGCGAAAATGGTTCAGGTAAGACAACTTTATTGGAACATATCCGCAAACAAGGAGAAGGAATCCTTCTCTCTCCGAAAGTAAGCATTCAAGTCTATCAGCAAAAGGATTATCAAATGACATCTGAAGAATGCGTCATTCGTTTTGTCATGAGACAAACAGAGTTTTCGGAATCGCTTGTCCGCAGTTTGCTGAATCACTTAGGGTTTGCTCAGGAAACTCTGGCGAAACCGTTGTGTACGTTAAGTGGGGGAGAAGCGACCCGTTTGACGATTGCTTTGCTTTTTACTAAGCCAAGTAATGTGTTGCTGTTAGATGAACCGACTAATTTCATTGATATGGCAACGATCGAAGCTTTAGAGAAGCTGATGCAAGTATATCCGGGAACGATTTTGTTTACTTCTCATGATTCCTACTTTGTCGAGCGTACGGCTGATGAAGTTTATGAAATAAAAGGGCAGAAAATAAAAAAAGTACTTACGAGAAATTTTTAAATGTGCTACGATGATTTTCGTGACAAATTTAAAGGAGTGGTACAGATTGCCTACAAATAAAAAAGAAGGAATAATTTTTACAACAATGATGTGTTTTTTGATGGTCTTGGGGATGAGCGCGTATAATTTATGGCTGCATCAAGATCTTCATTTATCAAATTTGTTGATTGGTCTAGTGCCTGGATTCGTGGTGGCTTTCATTTTGGATGTCTTCATCATCGGTGTGCTGGCGAAAAAAATTGCCTTTAAACTACCAGTAAATCCAGAAAGCAAGGTCCAAATGATCTTAACTATTTCCTGCTTGATGGTTTTAGGAATGGTCACATGTATGTCTTTGTTTGGTGTAATCATGGAACAAGGAATACCTGATCAATTATTCTCTGCTTATATGAATGCTTGGAAAATGAATGTGATTGCCGCTTTACCGTTGCAGTTGATCATCGTTGGCCCACTTTCAAGAAGTGTGTTGAAAGCCATTCAAAGCAATGAATGATGGAACACTGTATATTTGAAAAAATGGTTGTGACCTGCTTTTTGTCACATTCTCTTCAATGCAGTTCTAGAAAGAAAAACGATCCGAACGATAGGTTCTTGCCTATCTTTCGGATCGTTTTTCTTTTTCAGCTGTATCGTTCTTTTGCTGTATCGTTCTTTTAGTGAAGATGATTCGTTGCTTAATAGATAAATCTAGAAAGGTTCTGTTTATCCATTACTCAAAAAACGGCTGCATTTGTTCTCTTACTTGCTGACACCATTGGAGTTCCTGCTGACAAAGCATGATTCGGCGCTGGATCACAACATAACGCCCAAATTCTTGTCTCTTGTCTAGCGAGAGGTCATTCAATTTTTTTTTATTTTTTTGCATGATTTTGTTCAGCTGTTGTTCTCTAGTGAATAGCAGTCCAGTAGCTGTTGTTTTGTCGAGTGTCGAAAAAGCATAGATTTTTGCTAAAAATTCATCTTTTTGCGTAGGAGCTGGGGTCTCCTCTTTGATCCATTCTTCTACAAGGGCACGTCCTTCATCAGTTAAGTGGTAGATCTTTTTTTGAGAGTGCTCGTCTTTGTCCAAAACGGTCACATAACCCTGCTGGTCTAACTTGGCAAGTGTCGTATAGATCTGACTGTGATGAGCTTCCCAAAAAATTGTGATCAGCTGCTTCAATTCATATCCAGAACGCGGTTTGGATAAAAGCACGCATAATAATATATAGGCTAAAGTATTCATAAAAACCCTACCTCTCGTCTTATTTTCTTTATTATATCACAGTAAAGTTTACATTTTTTACATGTGCATATTGACATGTAAAATAAATCATGTATGATGCTAATAGAGAGAAAGGGATGGAAATATTGGAGAATCAAATAGATATACAAGAACAAACAAATGAAGAAACAAAGGGGAAAAGTTCGGCGCTAGTTGTAGCAGCTACCTGTATGATCGCTTTTATGGGAGTAGGCCTAGTAGACCCGATCTTAAAAACGATTGCTGCACAGTTAAACGCTACGCCAGCTGAAACGACCCTGTTATTTACTAGTTACATGTTAGTCACTGGTGTGGTGATGCTATTTACAGGTTTCTTATCTAGTCGGATTGGCTTGAAAAAAACATTGATGACCGGATTGTTTATCATCGTTGTATTCGCTGGTCTTGGTGGATTATCTGGCAATATCGGTATGTTGATTGGGTTACGTGCCGGCTGGGGTGTCGGGAATGCTTTGTTTGTCTCTACTGCTTTAGCAACGATCGTCAGTATTTTAGTCGGTAACACAGAAAAAGCAATCATGATGTATGAAGCAGCACTTGGTTGCGGAATGGCAGTTGGTCCTCTAGTCGGTGGGGTCTTGGGTAGTGGTTCATGGCGTTATCCATTTTTTGGGGTAGCATTTTTGATGTTTTGCGGTTTTATAGCCCTAGCGGTACTTTTACCTGAAACTGAGAAACCAAAGAGAAAAGTAGGCCTTTGGGAAGGTGTCAAAGCGTTAAGCAATCATAAACTTCGTTCAGTTGGACTGATCGCATTGTTATATAATTTCGGATTCTTTACTTTACTTGCGTATGCGCCATTTTTATTGATTGGCTATTCTGAATTAGAAGTCGGTTTTGTATTTTTTGGCTGGGGTGTGCTTCTGGCTATTGCTTCGATTTTCGTTGCACCGGCTCTTGAGCGGAAGTTTACGACTTATCGGACGATTTTAGCTGCATTTGTCTTATTCATTATTTGTTTGCTGTTATTAGGAGCTGGAACTTCTATGCCAGTCCTTGTACCGATCAGTATTGTGTTAGCAGGATTTTTCCAAGGAATCATTAATACATTGTTGACGACGATTGCTATGGAAATACCCGGTCTGCAACGAAACGTTGCTTCTTCCAGCTATAGTTTTGTCCGCTTTTTCGGTGGAGCTTTAGCACCATTTATTGCAGGTGTGATCGGCGAACATATTGGTGAAAGCTATGCGTTTTATTTTGCAGGTGCCATTGTTCTTATCAGTGTATGTTGTATCATTTATCACCGTAATTATTTTGCTACAAATGAAGAAGAATAAGAAACCAGAGGTTGTGAAAAAGTCGTTTAGTTTCAAGTATTAAGAAAAATTTTGTGAAAATGGCTTTCTACATTTTTGCATAAATTTGGCTTAATACCGAGAAACTGGCTTTTGAACACCATTTATTCGGAAAAAGGGAATGTGACACGATTTTTGTCACATTCCCTTTTTTTCTCAAAATAATGAAACTGGAAAATTTTCAGTAGGTAAGCTAAAATTCATTTAAGAAAAAGAATGGGGGGATAATAGATGCTGGAAGAATATTTTCAGGAAGTCGGGTTGACACTCGTTGAATTACCCATTGAATTTTCAGATGATCGGTTGATTTATCGTGGCTATATCAAAGAATTGCCAATGATCAACGCGGAAGGTGAAACTAGAAAAGCGATGCAGCAAAAAATAGCTGGTATGTATCAGATGTATCGGGAACAGCTATTGGCAGAATCAGCGGAAGAAGAAAAAGAAAAAACGATGAACTTGTCCATGGATGAGCTGCTTCGTTATTATGATGGCGAAACATTTGACGGGTTTTCGCTTCTTAACGAAGAGGAAACCGATTTACCAGGCAGCTGGTAGGAGAACACCGTTTATATGGGAAGAGGCTGGGACAGAAGCGTTTAACTCCAAGAAATAAGAAGAAATTCACGAAAATTGCTTTTCAAATTTTTGTGAATTTCAGCTTATTTCCGAAGGAGTTGCTTCTGCTCCCGCCGTTTATACATGTTTAGAGCGTGGGACAAAAGTTTTTCTTTACTTTTGTCCCACGCTCTAAAAAGTTCGGCAGTTTTTTGCCGATGTTCAAGGCACCCTACTTATCGTACGGATATTTTTTAGCGGAAAGTCCGATTCAAGTGGTTTTTATTCAGCTGATATTTATAAGATAAGTGAAAGATCCCAGCAATCAGCAACGTAATCGTATAGGCAATTGAATGATCGAAAAAAGAATAGTAATTGACTCCAGCTAACAGGCATAATGCAACCATGTAGCTGATGTGTAAGCGAGCAACCAAACCTTTTGGACCAATTTTGTCAAAATACTGCGCCCATTTTTCCCGTTGACTCCCTATGCTTCGTTTTTTGAACTGAAAAAAAAGGGATAAAATACCGACTCCTAGAAAAGCAGCGATATTCAGAGAAATAAGGTAAATAAAAAAAATCATTAAAATTTCAAACATATTGACACCTTTCTAGTTGGATAGAACCTTTACAGAAAAAAGGCAAAAGGCGTGAATAATGTTTCACACGAAACATTATTCGCGGATTTGTCCATCGCCATAAATGATATATTTTGTGGAAGTCAATTCATTTAAACCCATTGGACCACGGGCATGTAGCTTTTGAGTGGAGATACCGATCTCTGCACCAAAACCAAATACCGATCCGTCTGTAAAACGAGTGGAGGCATTGACATAGACAGCCGCCGCGTCCACTTCATTCAAGAAACGCTGACTAGCCGAATAGCTATCTGTCACGATTGTTTCTGAATGCTTGGTGTTATGTCGGTTGATATGCGCAATTGCTTCGCTTAAAGAATCGACTACTTTGACGGCAAGGATATAATCCAGATATTCAGTATCCCAATCTGCCTCTTCTGCTAAAGCAGCTGTCTCTAGATATTCTAACGCACGAGCATCCGCACGTAAAGAGACGCCGTGTTCTACCAGTTCTTTTTCAATGGCTGGTAAGAAAAAGGGTGCGATCTCAGAATGGATCAGTAATGTTTCTGCCGCGTTGCAGACAGAAGGACGGGAAGCTTTTGCATTGACGATGATTTTCACTGCCATAGACAACTGTGCTTCTTTATCGATGTATACGTGATTATTTCCTGTACCTGTTTCAATGATAGGTACCGTTGCCTGTTCTTTGACTCGTTGGATCAATTTTGCTCCGCCTCGAGGGATCAGCACATCTAAGTATTCTGTCAATCGCATCAACTGTTCTGCAGTTTCATGAGAAGTATCATCGACAAACTGGATGGCATAAGGAGATTCGCCAGCACTAAGCAGTACTTGCTGCAATAATTGGACCAGCAATTGGTTCGAGAAGAATGCTTCTTTGCCACCGCGAAGGATAACGGCATTCCCTGATTTGAACGCTAGACTGGCTGCATCAGTCGTGACATTTGGACGAGATTCGTAAATGATACCGATCACGCCGAGGGGCACGCGCTTTTTGCCGATTCTCAATCCGTCGGTGTTCGTCCACATCTCATCTACTTTTCCAATAGGATCGTCTAACGAAGCAATCTTTTCGATCTCTGCAGCCATGGCATTGATTCGTTCAGGCGTCAGCTGCAAGCGGTCTTGCATCGTTTCACTGATATTGTTTTCGACTGCTTTTTCTAAGTCCTTATGATTTGCTTCGATGATCGCCTGTTGATTCTTTTTGATGGTTTTCGCCATCTGAATAAGTAGCTCATTTTTACGGTTTGTAGGCATAAGTGCTAGTTGTTGCGCACTATCTTTTGCCTGTTGCCCTAATTGCATCAAATCAGTCATTTCAAGTCCTCCTTAAATAAAGTACCTACTTCTTTTCCTGCAAGAATATCAAAAATGATTGCCGGATTTTTCCCATTTGCTAAAATCATTGCACTGTTTGCTTCAAATATCCTAGAAGCTGCTTTTAATTTACTTTGCATACCGCCTGTTCCAAAGGTGCTGCCTGCACCACCTGCTTGTGCCAGAATCTTTTCATCGATTTTATCGATATAGCGATACATCTGAGCCTCGGGATTTGTAGTCGGATTATCTGAATAAAAACCGTCGATATCAGAAAGAACGATCAAAAGGTCTGCCGCGACAAGTTTTGCCATGATTGCTGACAGCTGATCATTATCGCCAAATTTTGTCAGATGATCTAATTCATCTACTGCGACAGTATCATTTTCGTTTACGATAGGAATCGTATCCATGATCAAAAGCTGTTCCAATGTATTCCTCACATTTTTACGACTTTCAGGGTAATCTACCACGTCTCTTGTCACGAGGATTTGTGCTGTCTGCTGATTATATACACTGAATCTTTGATTATAGATATTCATCAATTCGGCTTGACCAACAGCCGCCGCAGCTTGCTGTTCAGGGATCAAAGTCGGACGTTCTGACAAATGTAATTTATGCATACCGACGCCTACAGCTCCCGATGAGACTAAGATCACTTCCTTTCCACGATTTCTAAGATCGGAAAGGACAAAAGCTAACTGATCGATCGCTGCAAGATTGATGTTTCCATTGGGATAGATCAATGTACTTGTTCCTACTTTGACAATAATTCGTTTTGCATTTTTTATTTCTTTACGCATGTGACACCTCAATCAAATATCCACTCATTAATTTCGTTCTATTCTACTTGTTTTGACGAGTAAAGTCATGTAAAAAATAGTTTTTTTGTACAACTTGCAGTTGTTCGGTAAAAGAACGCGTTAATGGTTGACTTTAGGATAGCAGAATTTCTTGAAGAATTTGTAAAGAGAGTCTTTTATAGCCTCGAATATGTTAGAATAGGAGTAGTTTATTTAGGGAGGAAAACCGGTGAGAAAAAGAGGATTTGAAGTTATTTCTAAATATAAAGAGCAAAATATCAATCTACCGCAGCGCGCTACACATCATGCTGCTGGCTATGATTTTGAAGCAGCAGAAGAGGTCGTGATCCCAAGTATCTGGAAAGCAGGCTGGAAAAAAGGATTGGAAACCGTCGCAGATGCATTGAAAAAAGACGTATCAGAAAATGAAAAACAGTTAAAACCGATCCTCGTGTCTACTGGGATAAAAGCCTACATGGGAGAAGATGAATTTTTGCAGCTTGCTAACCGTTCAAGCAATCCGTTGAAGCGGTTTTTAGTGTTGACGAACGGCGTGGGTGTGATTGACAGCGATTATTACAATAATGAAGCAAATGAAGGCCATATCATGTTCCAATTCACCAACTTTGGTTTCAAGGATGTAGTAATCAAGAAAGGTGAGCGTATCGGTCAAGGGATCTTCTTACCATTTTTAAAAGCAGATCAAGATCAAACGACTGCTCAACGTCAAGGCGGATTTGGCTCTTCCAGTAAATAAAACGATAAAGAAATTTAAGCTTGATTTAATGTCTCATGGTTAGAATAAAAGGAGGCGGTACAATGGCAAAAAAATCAAAAGTACAATTTGTTTGCCAAAATTGCGGGTATGTGTCGCCTAAGTTCTTGGGGCGCTGCCCAAATTGCGGAAAATGGAATACGATGGTTGAAGAAATCGAACAAGATACAACAGACCGCAGAACGCGGACAAGTTTGACAGGAGAAAAAGCGAAACCAACAAAAATCGCAGACGTCGTCCCTAAAAAAGAACCTCGGGTCAAAACGAAATTAGAAGAACTGAACCGTGTGCTAGGTGGAGGTGTGGTACCGGGATCCATGGTCTTGATCGGTGGTGATCCAGGTATTGGTAAATCCACTTTGCTATTACAAGTTTCTCAGCAATTAGCAGCCATAGGCGGGAAAGTCTTGTATGTATCCGGCGAAGAAAGCGCAGAACAGATAAAATTACGCGCGGAGCGCCTAGGAAGTATCAACACAGAATTTTATCTATACGCTGAAACAGATATGAATGAAATCAGTCGTGCCATCGAACATATCTCCCCTGATTATGTTATTATTGATTCCATCCAAACGATGACGCAGCCAGACATCACAAGTGTGGCAGGAAGCGTCAGCCAAGTAAGAGAAACCACTGCAGAATTACTCAAAATCGCTAAAACAAATGGGATTGCCATCTTTATCGTCGGTCATGTTACGAAAGAAGGTTCGATCGCCGGTCCAAGAATGTTAGAGCATATGGTGGATACAGTGTTATATTTTGAAGGTGAACAACATCATAGTTTCCGAATTTTACGAGCGGTAAAAAACCGATTTGGCTCAACGAACGAGATTGGGATTTTTGAAATGCATGAGCATGGATTGGAAGAAGTCGCTAACCCTTCACAGATTTTCTTAGAGGAACGCCTAGACGGTGCGACTGGCTCTGCTATCGTTGTGGCAATGGAAGGAACACGTCCAATTTTGGTAGAGATCCAAGCATTAGTCACACCTACTATGTTCGGAAATGCTAAGCGAACAACAACAGGTCTTGATTTCAATCGTGTATCTCTGATCATGGCAGTGCTGGAAAAAAGAGCTGGATTACTTCTTCAGAATCAAGATGCTTACTTAAAAGCTGCAGGTGGGGTAAAATTAAATGAACCAGCGATTGATTTAGCTATCGCTGTCAGTATTGCTTCAAGCTACAAAGAAAAAGGAACACAGCCGACGGAATGTTTCATCGGTGAAATCGGACTGACTGGAGAAATCAGACGTGTCAGTCATATTGAACAACGGGTCAAAGAAGTCCAAAAACTCGGCTTCACAAAAGTTTACCTGCCTAAAAACAACTTAGGCAACTGGGAAGCGCCAAAAGGAATCGAGATCGTTGGAGTAGCAACTTTGGCTGAAACGTTGAAGCGTGTGTTCCGCTAAATAATAAATGATTGTCGAAACGGAGGAAAAACGATGCAAAAACGTGTCATTACGTTGCTGATGATCATTGTCGGCGCAAGCTTGGGTATTTCATTTTTACCCTCAGCTTGGCAGGCAATCGGTCAACAGTCAAATGGGTGGCTGAATAATACATTTACCAACAGCTTGTTAGGCGCACTTATTTTCTTTTTATTATCTTTGCTGTTGGCCAAACATATCTCAGCTATTATCAAACAAGTAGAACAAAAACTAAGCGAGGTCAGTTTGACTTATCTTCTCTTCGGTGCGATCGGTGCGATCATCGGATTGACTTTAGGCGTTGTGATCTCAACCCCTCTTTACAATATGGAAATTCCATTCGTCAATAGTGTATTGCCGATTTTACTGATGATCATCTTAGGTTATTTGGGATTGAGAATGGGAACGACACGAATCGAAGAATGGAAGAAAGTCTTTGGTTCACGAAGTAAAAAAATCGAGCAAGAAACAGCTAGCCAAGTGGAGAGCCAACTGTTAGAACGAAAATCAGGAGAAAATTTCCATAAATATAAAATCTTGGATACAAGCGTGATTATTGATGGTCGGATTTATGATATTACAAAGACTGGATTCTTAGAAGGAACCTTGATGATCCCTAATTTTGTTCTTTACGAACTACAATACATCGCGGACTCAGGGGATAGTTTGAAACGTGTGCGTGGTCGTCGCGGATTAGATATCCTAAATGCTTTGCAAAAAGAAGAAGGTATATCTGTCGAAATGTACGATGGAGACTTTGAAGATATCAGCGAAGTAGACAGCAAATTGATCAAATTAGCCAAGCTTTTAGACGGTGTCATCGTAACCAATGACTATAACTTGAATAAAGTCTCTGAATTCCAAAATGTACCTGTTCTTAATATCAATGCGTTGGCAAATGCCGTGAAACCAGTCGTCATTCCTGGCGAAACGATGAATGTTCTAGTAGTAAAAGCTGGGACAGAACGCCAACAAGGGGTAGCCTACCTTGATGACGGCACGATGGTTGTCGTAGAAGATGGACAGCATTATATGAATGAACGTATCGAAGTCGTTGTGACAAGCGCCCTTCAAACAGCTGCTGGACGTATGATCTTTGCTAAACCTGCCCATGCAGGACGAGGAATCGATAATAAAAAAGAGACAGAGAAAAAGACAAAACAATCAAAATAAAAAAGAAATTCAGCCAACTGGTAAGGAAATTCAACCAGTTGGCTTTACTATTTACCTTAGAAAAGGTAAAATTTGTGCTGAGTGGCTTTAAATAAATGATATTTGAGAAGCCGTAACTGACGGAATTTTTACTGTTAGTCAAAGTCTAGTTTGAAAGAAGAGGAAGAAAATGACGAAAGTACGCGTACGCTATGCACCAAGTCCAACTGGGCACCTGCATATTGGAAATGCAAGAACTGCATTGTTCAATTATTTGTTTGCCCGCCACAATGATGGAGACTTTATTATTCGTATTGAGGATACTGACCAAAAACGTAATATCGAAGATGGCGAAAAAAGCCAGTTGGAAAACCTTGCTTGGTTGGGAATGGATTGGGATGAATCTCCTGAAAATCCTGGAGAATATGGCCCTTACCGTCAATCTGAACGTAAAGAAATCTATCAACCGCTGATTGATCAGTTGCTTGCTAGCAATCGAGCATACAAATGCTATTGCACAGAAGAAGAATTAGAAGCAGAACGGGAAGCACAACGCGCAAGAGGAGAAATGCCTCATTACGCAGGAACATGTGCGAACTTGACACCTGAAGAACAAGCAGAAAAAGAAGCACAAGGTCTAGAATCTGTTGTACGTTTCCGTGTGCCTCGCAATACAGAATACGCATTTACAGATATGGTAAAAGGCGCTATTTCGTTCGAATCCGATAATATCGGCGGCGACTTTGTCATCCAAAAACGCGATGGTATGCCAACCTATAACTTTGCTGTTGCGGTCGATGATCATTTGATGAAAATCACTCACGTTTTACGTGGAGATGACCATATTGCCAATACACCAAAACAACTGATGATCTATGAAGCATTTGGCTGGACGCCACCAACATTCGGACATATGACGTTGATCATCAACAGTGAAACAGGCAAAAAACTAAGCAAACGTGACGAATCAATCTTACAATTTATCGAACAATATCGCGAATTAGGTTATCTACCAGATGCAATGTTCAACTTTATTGCATTATTGGGCTGGTCACCTGTGGGCGAAGACGAAATCTTCGAACACCAAGAATTGATCAAAATGTTCGATCCAAAACGCCTAAGTAAATCACCCGCAGCTTTCGATGCGAAAAAACTGCAATGGGTAAACAACCATTACATCAAAGCAATGGATCTAGATGCATTTACTGACATGTGTCTGCCTTATCTAATCGCTGATGGACGTGTAGCAGAAAACCCAGATGAAAAGACAATCGAATGGGTGAAGAAGATCGTTAGCCTGTATCAACCTCAAATGAGCTATGCTGCAGAAATCGTTGATCTGTCTACGCTATTTTTCAATGAACATCCTGTATTGAATGAAGCAGCAAAAGAAGTACTTGCTGGTGAAACAGTTCCTACTGTTCTCCACGCATTTAAAGCACAGCTAGAACAAATGGAAGTAGTAGATGCTCCAACTGTAAAAGCTGCCATCAAAGCCGTTCAAAAAGAAACTGGCGTAAAAGGGAAAAATCTTTTCATGCCGATCCGTGTAGCTGTATCAGGACAAATGCATGGCCCAGAATTGCCTGAAACGATCGAATTGCTTGGTCGTGAAAAATCATTAGCACATTTAAATCAAGTACTGAACTAAACACGATGAACAGAAAAAAGTAAGCAGCTGATCATTACAAGAGAGATACCGGGTGGTGCAAGGTATCAATGAATGGTTGCCGAAATGCCTCTGGGAGTGGTCTTGGCGAAAACACAGAAAACAGGAAAAACTGTTTTACAGGAAACGAAGTAGCCAAGAACGTATAACAGGCGTTAGCTGTCAGAGATAATCGTTGATTATGAAGAAAAGTGGAACCACGCGGAAAGCGTCTTTTGATAAGGAAACTTATTTAAAAGGCGCTTCTTTTCTTTATAAGAAGCTGTTTTCCTACATAAAATACTTACGAAAGGAGTGGAAAGTCATGAGTTGGTTTGCCCGAGCGATTGATGCAGCAAAGAGAAACGATCCGGCTGCACGTTCGACAGCGGAGATCGTTTTGACCTATCCTGGTTTTCATGCTTTGTTTTGGCATCGTTTCTCTCATTTTTTATATCAGCATCGCCTCTTTTTATTGGCGAAGATCAATGCTCAATTTTGGCGATTCCTGACAGGTGTTGAAATCCATCCAGGAGCAACGATTGGAACAGGTGTGTTCATCGACCATGGAATGGGGATCGTCATTGGCGAAACTGCAGAAATCGAGGATGATGTGATTTTGTTCCATGGCGTAACATTAGGCGGTACGGGAAAAGAAACAGGTAAAAGACACCCAACGGTCAAACAAGGAGCCATGCTCTCTGCGAATGCGCAGATATTAGGACCGGTAACGATCGGAAAAAACGCAAAAATCGGTGCAGGTGCCGTTGTGTTGAAAGATGTTCCAGACGACGCTACAGCGGTAGGAGTACCAGCAAAAGTCGTTCGAATCAAAGGAGAAAAAGTGAGGAGATCAGAATGATAAAAATCTACAATACATTGACCAGAAAAAAAGAAGAATTCATCCCTATACAAAAGGGACATGTCGGTATGTATGTCTGCGGACCGACTGTGTATAATTATATCCATATCGGAAATGCTCGTAGCACCATTGCTTTCGATACGATTCGACGCTATTTTGAATATCGAGGCTATAAAGTCGATTTCGTATCGAATTTCACGGATGTAGACGATAAAATCATCCGTACAGCAAACGAATTAGGCATCACAGCACCAGAAGTCGCTGATCGTTTCATCCGAGCATTTGAAGAAGATACGAAAGCGTTGAATGTCGAGCCTGCTACACTGCATCCAAGAGTCATGGACCATATGCCAGATATTTTAGCATTTATTCAAGTGTTGGTTGAAAAAGGCTATGCTTATGAATCTTCAGGTGATGTGTATTACCGTACCCGTAAATTTGAAAACTATGGGAAATTAAGTGACCAATCCATCGATGAATTGGAAGTCGGCGCAAGTCAGCGTACAGGGGAAGAACAGCAGCAAAAAGAAGACCCATTAGATTTTGCTTTATGGAAACAAGCAAAACCTGGCGAGATTTCTTGGGATTCATCATGGGGCAAAGGACGTCCCGGTTGGCACATCGAATGTTCCGTCATGGCAACAAAACATTTAGGCGAAACCATCGATATCCATGGTGGCGGGCAAGATTTGGAATTTCCTCATCACGAAAATGAAATCGCACAAAGTGAAGCGAAAACAGGGAAAAAATTCGCTAATTACTGGATGCACAATGGCTATGTAACGATTGGCGAAGACGATGAAAAAATGAGTAAATCTCTAGGGAATTTCATCACTGTACATGAAATGATCCAAAACGTCGATCCACAAGTCTTGCGTTTCTTCATGGCGACCACACAATACCGTCGTCCGATCCGTTACAGTGAAACGACGATGAAAGAAGCAGCCACCAATTTACAACGACTGAAGAATACGTTTGACAATTTGAAATTCCGCCAAGAAACTGCCTCAGAGACTTTGGCAGATGATGCGGATAAAATCACTTTGTTAGAAAATTTGGAACAGCGATTCATCGAAGAAATGGATGATGATTTTAATGCAGCAAATGGGATCACAGTGGTCTATGAGCTTGCTAAATGGCTGAACACTTATCTAGACCAGCCGGAAGTTTCTGCCACTGTCTTGGCACAGGGAGAAGCTTTATTCTCGCAATGGCTTTCGATCTTCGGTATTTTATTTACAGCAGAAGAATTATTGGATGAAGAGATTGAACAATTGATCGAAGAACGAAATCAAGCAAGAAGCAATCGTGATTTTGCCCGAAGCGACGAAATCCGTGATTTGTTGAAAGAAAAAGGGATCTTATTAGAAGATACACCCCAAGGAACCCGATGGAGAAGAGAAGCATGAGAGATTACACACAATTGAACGGTTTAGCCTTGGCTTACGTGGGAGATGCGATTTACGAAATCTATGTTCGTGACCACCTGATCGATCAAGGAGAAACAAAACCCAATAAGCTGCATCGTGCGGCAACGAATTATGTTTCTGCGAATGCACAAGCTTTTTTGATTCAGCAAATGTTGGAGGAACATCTTTTGACAGAAGAAGAAGAGCTTTATTATCGCAGAGGAAGAAATGCCAAAAGCCATACGAGTGCAAAAAATGCTGATGTTACGACTTACCGGGTCGCAACAGGATTCGAAGCACTGGTGGGCTATCTGCATTTGACAAAACAAACCGAGCGGATGGAAGAATTGATCCGCTGGTGTATTCAGAAAGTTGGTGAAAAAAATGGGTAAAGAAAGAACAAACAAACATCAATCGAAACGTGGATTTGAAGATAAAAAACAAAATAGATATCCAAATAAAAAGCAAACTGGACGAAATCAGTCAGTTTCTGATCAAAATGAAGAAGCATTAGAAGATAATTTCGTCTTTGGACACCATGCCGCAGTAGAAGCGCTACAACAAGGGCGAGGGAATAAACTCTTTCTTCAAGAAGATTCACGAGGAGAAAAAGTAGAAGAACTGAAAGAAATCGCACGTGAGCAAGCTGTACCGGTCAAATGGGTCCCTAAACAAAAATTAGAAACTTTGAGCGATCATGGCGTGCATCAAGGAGTCGTTCTTGCGATTACACCTTATGAATATTTATCCCTTGACCAACTGATTGAACGAACAAAAGAGAAAAAAGAAGACCCCTTCTTTTTGATTTTGGATAGCATCGAAGATCCACACAATTTTGGGTCGATTTTACGGACAGCAGACGCAAGTGGCGTTGATGGTGTGATCATACCAAAACACCGAGCAGTTGGAATCACGCCTATCGTAACAAAGACTTCCACTGGTGCAGTGGAATATGTGCCTGTTGCACGTGTGACGAATTTGGTACAAGCTGTGCAGCAGCTCAAAGAGACAGGATTTTGGGTATTTGGCACAGATATGACCGGCACAAACTTCCAAAAATGGAATGCCAAAGGATCCATTGCTTTAGTTATTGGTAATGAAGGCAAAGGAATGAGTCTAGGATTGAAAAAAGAAATGGATGAATTACTGACGATCCCAATGACTGGGCACGTCCAAAGTTTAAATGCCAGTGTTGCCGCTGGATTGCTGATGTATCAGGCTTTTTCCCAACGTCAGGGGGAGTAGGTCATGAAAAAACAGCTGTTGATTGTAGATGGCTACAACATGATCGGTTCGTGGCCGGAACTGGTCCAGCTTAAAAAGCAGGACAAAATGGCAGATGCAAGAGAAGCTCTTTTGCATCGTTTATCAAATTATGCGAAATATGAAGGTCTGGAAGTCATCGTTGTCTTCGATGCTCAATTAGTACCGGGCATCCAGCAAAATTATAGGAAATATCAGTTGGATGTTGTTTTTACGAAAGAAGATGAAACGGCTGACAGTTATATCGAGAGAATCGCTGGGCAGCTGAATGATCGTTTGACACAAGTAACAGTGGCGACAAGCGATTTAGCAGAACAGTGGATGATTTTTTCTCAGGGGGCGTTGCGGACTTCTGCTTATGAATTATATAAAACGATTAAAAAAACGGAAAAAACAATAGCCCAAGAAAATAAAGATATGCATTTTGTTGATTTCCGACGTAATTCTCCGTGGAATGAAGAGCAGTTAAAAAAATTGTCCCAAAAATTGGACGATTTAATGAGAAAAAATAAATAACATATCGTTCTAATCAGTTCGATGAATCATTGATGATAAGATTCCTCCATAAACGAATTTATGGAGGAATTATTTTATGTCTGAGGAGTTATTGCGCGCTGCACGTAATGGTGACGAAGAAGCATTTGCTGCCCTGTATCAAAAATATTTTCCACTCTTACTACGTTTGAAAAACACCTATTATTTAAGAAATTATGTTACTGAGGATTGGGAACAAGAAGCGAGGATCGCTTTATATCAGGCATTGAGAACTTACGAAAAAAGCAAAGGAGTTAGCTTTGGAAGTTATTATAAAAGTATCATAAGCAATCAAATTTATTCTTTATTGAGAAAACAGAACGCGCTGAAGCGCCGTGACCAAAAAGACGAAGTCTCGATCGACCAAAAAATAGAGACAGAAGGACCAGATTTTTTAGCAGAGATCACCTTGCAGGAACCTTTAGCGATTCAGCATCTTTTATTAAAAGAAGCAATCGAAAATTGCGAGATCCGATTTTCAAAAAAAGAAGCACAAATTTTTCATTATTACATGCAAGGGGTTGATTTTGCAGAGATGGCTGAATGTTTGTCAATGGATCACAAGCAAGTGATGAGTGCATATGGAAGGGTAAAACTCAAAATAAAAAAACACTTGAAATTTTATAATGAAGAATAATTTAGAAAAATCTTAATGAGCTTCTTATTTATTTTTATTGCATTTCTTTTTTTTTTATGGTAAACTTGAAAATTTTAAAAATATGTGGTATAGTTGGTAGTAGAGGTGAACTGTATGCCAACAACTTTAGCTTCAATCAAGAAAGATTTAGAAGGTCGTATCGGCAGCCCAATCATGTTGGTTGCTCAGACAGGAAGAAAGCGTCAAACAGAACGCCGCGGCGTTTTAACAGAAACCTATCCTTCAGTATTCGTTGTTGACTTGGATCCTGAAGAAAATTCTTTTGAACGAGTATCTTACAGCTATTCAGATGTACTTACTCGGACAGTTGAAATCGAATTTTTAACTGAAGCAGTTTAAAAAGCAAACGAGCCTGAGATTCGTAAGGTTCGTTTGCTTTTTTGTGTATGAATCGGTATGCTAATAATAAAAAAGTAGGAGGCGTTTACTTAGTGGAATATCAGGTAAAGAAATTTGAAGAATTGTCGACAGCAGAGTTTTATGCAATCGTCAAAGAACGGATTGCAGTCTTTGTTGTGGAACAGCAGTGTCCTTATCAAGAAGTTGATGACATCGATGGACAAGCTTGGCATACGTATTTCCAAGATACTGATGGGAAGATCCTTGCCTATACGCGGGTATATGAAGAAGCAGAGAGCATCCATTTTGGTCGCGTTCTTGTTCATCAGAATAACCGTAAAGACGGCTTAGGAAGAAAGATTGTCCAAGAAACGATCAACATGATCCAGAAAAAATTTCCAGAAAAACCAATTGTGATCGGTGCACAAGAATATCTACAGGCCTTTTATGAGTCGTTTGGATTCAAGGCAATCTCAGATGTGTATTTGGAAGATGATATTCCGCATATCGACATGAAAAAAGAACAGGTAACAAGTTAAGAATCTAAAAAAAGAAAGCCGACACTGAAATCGGCTTTCTTTTTTTAGATTCTTCATTATTTAGAAGTATCTGAAAGATTTGTTTGCTCTACCGGATGCGTATTGTCTTCTGCCACTTGTTTAGCAAGAAGATCGCGTATGTCACTAAGATAATCTTCTGCGGTAGGTGTTTCTTCCACTTCTTCTTCTGCTTCTTTGGCGCGTAAATTCTTCGCACGGTTTGCCGCTTTGACAACTAAGAATAAGACAAAACCAGTAATCAGGAATGTAATGATAGCACTAATAACGTTACCAAACGCAAATGTGACACCTTTTGTCGGCGACCAATCAAGAATAGAAAGTGCTCCTTCTAAATCAGAAGTTCCTGTGATCATAGCGACAATCCAACCAATTAGCGGAGTGATTAATCCTTGTACCACTTGGTTTACGATACTTGTAAACGCACTCCCGATAACAACACCGACAGCAAGATCCAAGACATCTCCACGCATGATGAACTCTCTAAATTCTTTGATCATGAATGACCCTCCCTTCTTTTGTATGTCTTTAGTATATCGAAAAATAAAAAATAAAAAAACGATATACGCTTTTAGCAGTCTGTCTCTTTTGATAAAAAACTTCTATGCTATACTATAAAGTGTAACATCATTTAGAAAAATCGGCGAATTGCCTGAACTTATATATTCAAGCAGATGCATAAGTAAAAAAAGCCGATTGTCCTACTAAAAGAGTAAGGGACAATCATCTATGAAAAGGAGCATATAAATATGGTGTATCAATTGGCAGAAGGCGTGAATCTTCATGTCTTACCAACAAAACAATACAAAACGATTCGGATTTTTATCCGTTTTACTGCACGTCTGCAACAAGAAGTCATTACAAAACGTTCACTACTCAGCAGTATGCTGGAAACAAATAGTTTGAATTATCCGGATCAGACAAAGTTAAGTGCGAAACTTGCTGAGCTTTATGGTGCAAGCTTCGGACTATCAGTAAGAAAAAAAGGGAACTTGCATTGGCTAAACGCAGGAATCAGCTTTGTGAACGGCGAATATGTCAATGATCCGAACCTTTTCTCTCAAGCGGTGGATTTTTTAAAAGAAGTTTTATTTTATCCAAATATCAAAAATCAACAGTTTGATCAGTTGACGTTTGACTTGGAACAGAACAATCTGCGTCTCTATTTGGAAAGTTTGAAGGAAGATAAACAAACTTTTGCTTCCTATGCACTGCAAGAACTTTATTTTGAAAACAGCCCGGAACAAAAAATCCCAAGTTTAGGCGTAGTGGAAGAACTAGACAAGATCACTGCTCGTTCGCTAGCGGCTTACTATCAAGAAATGATGGCAAACGATCAAATTGACATTTTTGTTGTCGGCGATGTTGATCCGGACAAAGCAGCCGAAGCTGTTGGGCAATTACCATTTGAGCCGCGTGAAACAGCTCATCCAGACTTGTTTTATACCCAGCCTCAAGTGAATATCGTCAAGGAACGACAAGTCCGTGAGCCAATCGTTCAAGCAAAGCTGAATCTAGCTTATCAGACAAATGTGTATTATGATGAGCCAGAACGTTTTGCGCTAATGGTCTTCAACGGTTTATTTGGCGGGTTTCCTCACTCCAAACTGTTCATGAATGTGAGAGAGAAAGAAAGTCTAGCTTATTATGCCTCTAGCAGCGTGGATACATTCCGAGGGTTCATGAGTGTCCAGACCGGTATCGATGAAAAAAACCGAAATCAAGTACTTCGCCTGATCCACGAGCAATTAGAAAGCTTGCGAAACGGTGAAATAACAGATTTGGAACTAGCTCAGACAAAAGCGATGCTAAGAAACCAATACCTGCTTTCTCTAGACTCTCCGCAAGCGGCAATCGAAGCTTCTTTTTTGGACAGCTGGCTGCCGGAAACAAAATTATCTGATGAAGAATGGTTGAAACGTATGGAGAGTGTAACGATCAAAGAGATACAACAAGTAGCTGAGCAAATCGAATTGCAAGCAATCTTCTTTTTAGCAGGAGGAAATGCAAATGAATAAAACAGAATATGAGCAAATCAATGAAACGCTTTATCATGAAGTACTGCCAAACGGTTTGACCGTGTATTTGTTACCTAAAAACGACTATCACAAGACATATGGTTTGTTCAGTACGAATTATGGTTCGATCGATAACGAATTTATTCCCTATGGTGAAAAAGAAAAAGTGAAAGTCCCAGATGGCATCGCTCATTTCTTAGAACACAAGCTGTTTGAAAAAGAAGACGGTGATGTCTTTCAATTATTTGGACAGCAAGGTGCTTCCGCTAATGCTTTCACGAGTTTTACGAAAACTAGTTATCTGTTCTCTACAACTGATCAGGTAGAAAAGAATCTGACGACCCTGATCGACTTCGTACAAGCACCTTACTTTACAGAAGAAACTGTAAACAAGGAAAAAGGAATCATCGGTCAGGAAATCCAAATGTATGAAGACGACCCTAACTGGCGGATGTTTTTTGGTATACTAAATAATTTGTATCCTGCACACCCGTTGCATATCGATATTGCGGGCACGGTTGAAAGTATCGACAAAATCACAGCTCAAGACTTGTATACGTGCTATCGGACGTTTTATCAGCCAAGCAATATGGTTTTATTTGTAGTTGGTAAGATGGAGCCTGAGAAATTGATGAAACTTATTCGGGAAAACCAAGAAGCAAAAAATTTCCCGCCAAAGCAAGAAATTGTACGTTATTTCCCAGAAAACACAAAAGAAATCATCAAACAAAGTGCATTAGAAGCAGCCATTACACGAGATAAATTTGTACTTGGTATTAAAGGATTAGACACATTGCCGCAAGAAGGAACAGAACTACTACGTTATAAAACAGCTATCAATCTGTTGTTCCAAATGATTTTAGGTAATACTTCTCGAAACTATCTAGCTATGTACAACCAAGGAATTATCGATGACAGCTTTGGCTTTGAATTTAGCTTGGATCGTGAATTTCACTTTGCGGACTTCAGCGGAGATACGGATGAACCAGAGAAAGCAGCAGAAAAAGTCAAAGAAATCATTCTTGGATTCGCTGATGATCCTGAAGTGTCAGAAATGAATCTCGATTTGCTGAAGAAGAAAATGCTTGGACAATATTTCCAATCATTGAATTCAATCGAATATATTGCTAATCAATTTACGCAAAGTTTATTTGGTGATCGAACATTATTTGATCTTCCTGAAATCATCGATTCGATCCAAATGAAAGACGTACTGGCAGCTGGAGAAGCATTTATAAGTGAAGAGGCCTTCAGTGAGTTTTATATGAGACCAAAATAAACCAGTGTTTTATGGAGAAAAGTCTTAAATTTCGTTTTAGACTTGTAGCAAGAACCTCCTCCAAAACCAGCTTTTATGGTATTCTTAGATGTGTTGGAAATATTAATGAGAAAATAAAACAAATCATGCTCTCTTTTAATCAACTTATATTAAAATAAAATCAAACGAAGTAATCAAAGAGGTTGTGACAGAAGCGGTCAGCTTCAAGAAATAAGAAGGAATTTACGAAAATTGCTTCTCAAATTTTTGTGATATTTCGGCTTATTGCCGAAGAAGCTACTTCTGGAACACCGTGTACCAAGAGGTTGTGAAAAAGCTGTTATGCATCAAGTAATAAGAACAGCCAAATAAAAATAGCTCCTCCTATTTTTCGTTTGGTTGGGCTTATTACCGAAGATGCAAGCTTTTGAACACCGTTTAAGGAAGAGGTTGTGAAATCAGCGTTCTGATCTGAGTATTAGAGAAACAAACGGAAAAAGGAGCTGTGACACGACTTCTTTTGTCACAGCCCCCAAACATAACGTCTTTCGTTGCAACAGCAGATGCTTCGGAGAATCAAACAGACTGGAGAAGATGAACGAGTGGCTTTTGAAACCATCGGAGAAAAATTACGGCAAGCACGCCTGAATAAAAAGATATCTTTAGATGAATTACAGCAGATTACAAAAATTCAAAAACGTTATTTGGAAGCAATCGACAATGATGATTTTGATCAATTGCCTGGTAAGTTTTACGTACGGGCGTTTATTAGGCAATACGCTGAAGCTGTAGGAGAAGATGGAGACCATTTAGTCGATGTTTTTGATGGAAAAAGCAAATTGACAGGATCGGTCCCTGAACGTCCGCAGCCTGAAACAGTAAGTACTTCCAGAAAAGCAATACATCAAGAAGAATCGCATCCAAGTCGTTTTTGGACAAGTCTTCCTGTTATTTTATTAGGATTGGTCGCTTTGGCGATCGTCGTTGTCGTAGGCTATATGACTTGGCAAGATCGTCAAGCTGATCCAATAATCGGCGATACAGCTTCTTCGCTCAAAGTAGAAGGATCAGTCGAGGAGTCCTCTTCCTCAGAGCAAAGTACGCAGACCCAAGAGTCTTCTACAGTAGAGTCAACAACAGAATCAAGTGAAGAAAAGAAAATGGCAATAGCTGCAGGAGAGGATTCCGGCAGTGCCATCGCAGTAAATATTACAGATGCTACCAAGCCTGTCACCCTTGAGTTTACCGCTGTCAATCGTGTGTGGATCGGTGTGCTAGTAGACAATGCCTATGTTTATCAAGGAACACTGGCAGCAAATGAAACACAAAGTACCGTGTTACCGGAAACAGCAGCCAATGCGACCATTACGATCGGTGCAGCAAGCAATGCGACGATCAAAGCGAATGGAGAATCCGTACCAGTTAATCCAGGGGAAAACAATCAGAGTCCTAAAAATGTGAACCTGACTCTCCAATACGCAGAGTGATCGTATAAATGAGTTTATTCATCTATTTACTTGTAGGCATAAAAAAGAAGGATCGTGACAAATCTGTGTCGCGGTCCTTCTTCGTTATTTCCAAAAGATCAGTTTCAATAAAAATGCTCCGTTGAATAAATTCGTTCGGAAAAGTAAATAATATCGGTGGAAACTTCGCGGATAGTCACGTAGAATAGGGAAGAAAGGAGTCGATAATGTGAATTTACCAAATAAATTAACTGTACTTAGAATTTGTATGATCCCGATTTTTATTTTGGTTGTAGGATTACCGTTAGATTGGGGACAACTTAACGTAGGGGACACCACACTGGCTGTCACGCAGCTAGTAGGCGCAGTTATTTTTGCATTAGCCAGCATCACAGACTGGTTAGACGGAAAAATTGCCCGTGCACGAGGTCTTGTCACTAACTTTGGCAAATTTGCGGACCCACTGGCAGATAAAATGCTAGTTATGACCGCTTTTATCATGTTGGTTGACCAAGGAAAGGCCCCAGGTTGGGTAGTCGCGATTATTGTCTGCCGCGAATTAGCCGTCACAGGCTTACGTTTACTACTTGTCGAACATGGAGAAGTCATGGCTGCTGCTTGGCCGGGAAAAGTCAAGACGGCTACACAAATGGTTGCTATTATCTTGCTGTTTATCAATAATATCCCATTCAATCTGATTAGTATTCCAGTAGACCAAATCATGCTTTATGCTTGTCTGATCTTTACTATCTATTCAGGTGCGGATTACTTCATCAAAAATAGCGGCGTGTTCAAAGGATCAATGTAGGTATTGTTTTGTGGATGGTCAGATTCGTCGGTTCTTGATAAAGCGAAAATAATTTGATCATATAATGAAAAAAGAACTGGGGAGAGGCTGGTCCATGGATCAGCCTTGCCCTCTTTTTAAATAAAAAAATATATAAGTACAGCGTATACTATATAAGGGAGCGGGAAGTAATGAAAGCAGAAATAATAGCTGTCGGAACAGAACTTTTACTAGGACAAGTCGTGAATACGAATGCCACTTTCTTGTCAGAACAGCTAGCTGATCTAGGTATCGAAGTTTATTATCAGACAGTCGTAGGAGATAATCAGCAGCGTTTAGAAGAGTTGATTGCTCTAGCTGAAACAAGAAGTGAACTCATACTCTTATGTGGCGGATTAGGACCGACAGAAGATGACCTGACAAAAGAAGCAACTGCGGCTCATCTCGGTAAGTCTCTCATACAAAATACGGAAGGATACAAAAAATTATTGGCATATTTTGAAACAACCCATCGAAAAATGACCAAAAACAATTTGCAACAGTCCCAAATCATCGAAGGCGGGGTTCCTCTACCAAATCGTACAGGGCTTGCTTTAGGGACTTTTTATCAAACAGATACACATGCATATATCCTTCTTCCCGGTCCGCCTAATGAGTTGAAACCAATGTTTGTGGAACAAGTACGTCCTTTACTAGAGGAACGTTTTCCTTCTGAAGAAAAACTGATTTCTAAAGTTTTGCGCTTTTATGGGATTGGTGAATCGCGACTGGTCACTGAACTAAAAGATCTAATCGAGACACAGATCAATCCAACGATCGCTCCTTATGCCAAACCAAATGAAGTGACATTGCGTCTAACAGTGAAAACAAAGGATGTTCAGGCAGGAAATCAAGCTCTTTTAGCATTGGAAGAAAAGATTCAAGAACGAGTAGGAGAATATTTTTATGGATATGGCGATGATAATTCGTTAGCAAAAGTCGTAGTGGAACTGCTGAAAGAAAACAAGCAGACTGTAACAGCGGCGGAAAGCTTGACAGCCGGTGCCTTCCAAGCCGCATTGGGCGATATTGCTGGTGTATCTGAAGTATTTCCAGGCGGCTTCGTTACCTACTCGCTCCAAACAAAAGCTGGTTTTCTGGAGATTGATCCGGAGCTATTAGCAGAATATGGAACAGTCAGCAAAGAATGTGTGGAGCAGATGGCCATTCAAGCACGTGAGATAGCAAGAACAGATTACAGTGTAGCTTTCACCGGAGTGGCTGGACCGGACACGTTAGAAGGTCACCCTGCAGGAACAGTATGGATCGCTATTTCATCTAAAGATGGTGTGGTTTCAGAAAAATATCATTTTGCCAGAGACCGTGCGGCTATCAGATATAATGCGGTTATGCAAGGATTTGATCTTTTGAGAAAACAGCTTTTAAGAAAATGATAAATGCGAATATTTGTTCGGTTTTTTCTTGCTTTTTATTACTAAAAACGATATGATAAGGATAATGAAATGTTGCTCTGATTTGTAAATATAAGGAGGATTATCGTATTGGCAGATGATCGTAAAGCAGCCTTAGATGCTGCACTGAAAAAAATTGAAAAGAGCTATGGTAAAGGCTCTATTATGAAATTGGGCGAAAAAATCGACCAACAAATCTCTACAATTCCAAGTGGCTCTCTTGCGTTAGATGTCGCTTTAGGTGTCGGCGGTTACCCCCGTGGACGTATCATCGAAGTATATGGACCTGAAAGTTCAGGTAAAACAACAGTGGCGCTACACGCTATTGCAGAAGTACAAAAAAATGGCGGAACGGCCGCTTTCATTGATGCTGAGCATGCGTTAGATCCGCAATATGCACAAAAATTAGGCGTGAATATCGATGAACTACTTCTTTCACAGCCTGACACAGGAGAACAAGGTCTGGAGATCGCTGATGCTTTAGTATCAAGTGGGGCTGTGGATATCGTAGTAGTCGATTCAGTTGCTGCTTTAGTTCCACGAGCAGAAATCGACGGCGAAATGGGTGACTCACATGTCGGGTTACAAGCACGTTTGATGTCTCAAGCATTGCGTAAACTCTCTGGTTCGATCAACAAAACAAAAACAATCGCTATTTTCATCAACCAAATCCGTGAAAAAGTAGGCGTGATGTTTGGGAATCCAGAAATCACTCCTGGAGGACGCGCATTGAAATTCTACGCAACGATCCGTTTAGAAGTACGTCGTGCAGAACAATTGAAACAAGGAACAGATATTGTTGGTAACCGTACAAAGATCAAAGTCGTAAAAAACAAAGTAGCACCTCCTTTCAAAATCGCTGAAGTAGATGTCATGTATGGTTTAGGGATCTCACAAGAAGGAGAACTTCTAGACATGGCAGTAGAAAAAGACATCGTTGATAAAAGCGGTGCTTGGTATTCTTATAAAGAAGATCGGATTGGTCAAGGACGGGAAAACGCTAAAATCTATATGGCTAATCATCCTGAAATGATGGCAGAAGTTTCTGCTCTAGTTAGAGCAGCTTATGGCATTGGTGAAGAAGTGGCTGTCCCAGAAGATACAAAAGGCCAAGAAGAATTACCTTTAGAAGAAGAATAATAAACAACATAAATAAAAACGGCTGGTCTGAAGAGTAGATACTCTCCTTGACCTGCCGTTTTTTTATTGAATAAAGAACAAAGAAATCTTGAGTTATTTAATCATACGAGTAGCTACATAAAATAAAAAATATCTATTCGACTACAAAAAGTAATTTAGTTAAAAAGTTTCTCAACTTGAAGGTTTACCTATATGAAACTAGTGTCATTTATTCTAAAAACCACCGTTTAATGAATAAGTAGAAAGCCGTTTCTTTGTTTATTTAAAGTTGACACTACGGGGTACAAACATTAGAATAAAGTTGTGCATGTTTTTTGTACACATATATGCGAAGATGCATATTGACAAGTTTAGAATAATTTATCATAGAAGCTGTATAGATGATAAAAATGAAAAAGATAGTATGGAGGTGGATTTTATGGTATTCAACATTCTCCTCGCTATCATCGGTTTAATTGTCGGTCTTGGTTTAGGGTTTATGGTCGCAAAGTCACGTCACGAGAAAGAAATAGCTGGTGCACAATCATCAGCTGCTGGGATCATCGATAGTGCAAAAAAAGAAGCAGAAACTCTAAAAAAAGAAGCATTGTTAGAAGCTAAGGAAGAAAATCAGAAATACCGTTCTGAAGTTGAAAGTGAGCTGAGAGAAAGTAAGTTAGAATTAAAATCTCAAGAGAATCGTTTGATTCAACGCGAACAAACGCTGAATCGTAAAGATGACTCGTTAGAAAAACGCGAGAACTCACTTGAAAGTAAAGAAGAAGCACTTAGTTCAAAACAGCAATTAATTGAAGAGCGAGAAAAAGACGTTGAAAAAATGATTGAAGATCAACAAAAAGAACTAGAAAAAATTGCTGGTTTATCAAAAGAGGACGCACGAGATGTCATCATGAAATCGACTGAAGAAGAGCTGAATCATGAGTTAACTCTAATGGTAAAAGAATCTGAACAGCGTGCCAAAGAAGAAGCAGATCGCAAAGCGAAAAACTTATTATCATTAGCGATTCAACGCTGCGCAGCAGATCAAGTTTCAGAAACGACTGTTTCAGTCGTTACCCTTCCGAATGATGAAATGAAAGGTCGTATCATTGGACGAGAAGGTCGTAATATTCGAACGCTTGAGACGCTGACTGGTATCGATTTGATCATCGATGACACACCTGAAGCAGTTGTTCTTTCCGGATTTGATCCAATCCGAAGAGAAATCGCACGAATGACCTTGGAAAAACTGATACAAGATGGACGAATCCATCCAGCACGAATCGAAGAAATGGTCGAGAAATCTCGTAAAGAAATGGATGAACGTATTCGTGAATACGGGGAAGAAGCAGCATTTGAAGTCGGTGCCCATACACTTCATCCAGATCTAATCAAGATCATCGGACGTCTGAGATTCAGAACTAGTTACGGACAAAACGTCTTGAAGCATTCGGTCGAAGTTGCAAAATTAGCTGGTATCTTAGCAGCAGAACTTGGCGAAGATATCCAATTAGCAAAACGTGCCGGGTTGCTCCATGATATTGGAAAAGCACTTGACCATGAGATTGAAGGATCTCACGTTGAGATCGGTGCGGAATTAGCTGCCAAGTACAAAGAAAACCCAGTAGTAATCAACGCAATCGCTTCTCACCATGGCGATGTGGAAGCGACTTCTGTTATCTCTGTCCTTGTAGCTGCAGCAGACGCGCTTTCAGCAGCAAGACCTGGTGCGCGAAGTGAATCATTGGAAAACTACATCCGTCGTTTAAGAAGTCTGGAAAATATTTCGAACAGCTTCGCCGGTGTAGAATCAAGTTACGCCGTTCAAGCTGGACGCGAAGTTCGGGTAATGGTCAAACCAGAAGAAATCTCGGATCTGGACGCTGTTCGTTTAGTACGCGATATCCGTAAACGAATCGAAGAAGAGCTGGATTATCCTGGACATATCAAAGTAATCGTTATTCGGGAAACTCGCGCAACTGATTATGCTAAATAAGAGTAAACACAAAAGAAGAGTCGCGGCAAAAGCCGCAGCTCTTCTTTTTTTGTAAGGCACGAAAAAACATTGCTATCATTATTTTTTATTCAACATCTCAAGATCTTTTTCAATCGTCGTATTGATTCCTTTGATGATTGCTGGGATGAATCCTGCTTCTTCTAGCGCAACTACACCGGCAACGGTCGTACCACCAGGAGAAGAAACTTGGTCTACAAGTTCCCATGGATTTTTATCACTTGAAAGGAATTTTTGACAAGAACCCATGATTGCTTTTGCAGCAATTTCAGTTGCTGTCTGTTTGGACAAACCATTTAATACACCAGTCCGTCCCATCGCATCGATCAGCATATAAATGAATGCGGGCGAGCTGCCAGCAAGGCCGATGAATGTACTGAAATCTGCTTCTGCTAAAGGATAGACGCTACCGATTGCTTCAAAAATTATCGTGGCTTGTTGAAGCTGTTCCTCCGTGGCAGCTTCATTTTTGCAAATCGCAGAAACGCCTGCTCCTACGCTGACATTGACATTCGGCATCACTCGTACGATGGAGGCCTGAGGATCTTCAAGCGCTGTTTCTAAATCTGTTAATGATTTTCCTGAAGCAATAGAAATGAATAAGACCTTCTGGCTGTATTCTTTTAGTTCTTTCAATACTTTTTCAATGATTTTTGGTTTCACGGCTAAAAGAACGATATCTGATTTTGATGCAACTTCCTGGTTGCTTTTGCACGCATGGACGCCAGTTTCAGCAGCGAATGTTTGTGCATTTTCAAAATGACCACTGGAAACGAACACTTCTTCTTTCGAGACTGTCCCTGTTTTCAATAAACCATCAATAATAGCTTGTGCCATATTCCCTGTACCGATAAATCCTACTTTCATGTTATCCTCTCCTTTAGCATTAGGATATCTTTCTTTTTCTATGATCGCAAGCAAAGAACAGGTCTAAAGTGGAAAAATTAAAATAAATAAGATAACATTGGGGTATAACACAAAAGTATACAAGTTAGGAATGGGAAAATGTGAAAAATAAACGATACTTGATGCTGCAATGGATAAAGGAACATAGTCTGATTTTAAAATTGATTTTTTTCGGCTCCGTGTTAGTCTTTGTGGCAAATCAAGTCGCAAATATTGCTAATGGCATGAGTTGGCAAGATATTTGGCAAAGGATGGGACAACAAAGCCACATGACGATCCTGCTCATGATTCTGGCTGGACTGCTGGGTGTCACTCCGATGTTGTTGTATGATTGGGTGACGATCAGAGTCTTAGAAAAACAAGGAAAACCAAAAATGGAAAGAAAAGAGTTTCTTCTTGCTGCGTGGGTAACAAACACGATCAACAATCTCGCCGGTTTTGGTGGTGTGGTAGGAGCAAGTCTGCGGGCTAGTTTTTATGGAAAGCAGACAAATAGGAAAATGGTGTTAGTGACTGTTTCAAAAGTCGCACTATTTATGCTGACTGGTTTGTCTGTATGGTCGTTTCTTACATTTATTGATGTCTTTTTTATTCAGTCAGAAAGTATTTTTCGGAGCTATTGGATCTGGCTTTTCGGCGGTAGTTTTTTAGCACCAGTCATTTTCTTTTTTGCTTATCTAAAGAGAAAGACCTTGTTCTCTGAGTTTTATCCAAAAGGCTTGCTTGGTCTGCTACTGGCATCTTTTGGACAATGGACGGGGGCACTTGCAGTATTTCTGACCATCGGCAAGTTGATGAGAATAGATATTTCCATGTTTTCGATCTATCCTATGTTCATGATTGCGACGCTGATAGGAATGTTGACAATGGTCCCAGGTGGAATGGGGACTTTTGATGTTTTGATGATCTTAGGAATGAGTCAATTGTCTGTTCGGCAAGACGTAGCAGTAGTTTGGTTGTTATATTATCGGTTGTTTTATTATGTCCTGCCTTTTTTGACGGGACTTCTATTGTTTATCACACATACAGGAGTCAAAATCAATCGATTTTTAGATAATATACCGCGATTATTTTTCCAAAAGGTTGCGCATATCGTGCTCGTAAGTGCTGTATATTTTGCAGGGATCATGATGGTACTCCTGTCAACGATCACTAATCTGTCTGCAATCAGTCGGCTGTTTCAGGTATTATTGCCGTTCTCGTTCAACTTTTTAGACCAGACATTGAACCTATTAGTGGGCTTTTTATTGCTCGGTCTTGCTCGAGCACTTTCAGTAAAAGTCAAAAAGGCATTTCTGCCTACGATCGCTTTACTAGCTTTTGGTATTTTAAATACGATCACACGTACATTATCTTGGCAATTGTTATTGGTATATGTCTTGATTCTATTGGCTGTGTGGTTATCTAGAAAAGAATTTTATCGAACAAAATTCGTTTATTCTTGGGGAGCTATACTCTTTGATGCTAGCTTGTTCGGTTTCTTATTTATTGTTTACGCAATTGCGGGTTATCATAGTGGACGCTTTTTAGTTGGACGGATAACAGGTAACCATTTTATTTTGTTTCCTTCAGATGATGTGTGGTTCTCAGGGCTCATTGGTTTGGGCATCTCATTGCTAGCTTTAGTGGCGCTTTATCAATACTTAGCAGAAGATACTACGACGCTTGGCATTGAGTACGAAAAAGAACGTTTTGACCGTTTATTGGAAACATATGGAGGCACAGCTACAAGCCATCAGCTTCGCTTGCCAGGATACAGTTATTTTTATTACCAAAAAGACGATCATGACCAAGTCGTTTTTGGCTATCAAATCAAAGGGAACAAATGCTTTGTTTTAGGAGATCCAATTGGTAATCCCAAAATGATGCGGGCAGCAACGAATCAGTTCATGAAACGAGCAGATTGTTTAGGTTATCAGCTTGCTTTTTATAAGATATCAGAAAGCTACGTAGTGATGCTTCACGAATTGGGCTTTCATTTCACGAAAGTAGGTGAAGCAGGAATTGTTGATCTAGCGACAGAAGACTTGTCTCGGCTGAGTCAGCAACTTGAATATCAACGTTTGATGAAAGAAGGATACCATTTCACTTGGTATGACCAACTACCAGAAGAATTACATCAAGCTGTAAATGAAGTTTCACAAAAATGGCTTCACGGTGCACGAGAAAAATACTTTTCTGTGGGACGATTCGATGAATCCTATGTATTGTCTAGTGGCGTCGGTATTGTCCGTAAAGATCAAAAAGTCGTGGGCTTCATCACCGCTCAACCGATGACGAAGGAGCAAGCGGGGTATGATTTGCTGCGAATCTTGCCTGAAGAGCCTGAAGAATTAGCGGATTATCTATTAGCTAATTTGTTCATTGTATACGAGAAAATGGGCTATCTGGAAGCAAATCTGGGATTAGCACCTTTAGCAAATGTTGGAGAAACAGATTTTTCTTTCTTTCAAGAAAAAGTCATGCATATCGTATATAATTATGGTAATTTTTTCTATTCTTTCCAGTCTGCTTATGAAAAGAAATTAAAATATGTCGATCATTGGGAAGGTCGCTACTTTGCATATCGGAAAGGAAGTAATTTCGGATTTGCTACCATGCAGCTGCTCAGTCTGATAGGGAAAGAAAAAGGAAATGTGCCGAGTTTGGCAGAAGAAGTGCTCACAGAATTATAAGAATCACTAGAGTTTATTTGGATTATGAAGAGAAAATTCTATGAAAGCTGTTGAAACGATGACAAAATCAACAGCTAGGCGGACATAAGCTATACTTTTATTTTTCCCTATGATAGAATACTTGCGACTTAGACTTTTCGAATGGGTGAGAGGATGGAATTGATTGAAAAAGCGCCAGCCAAGATAAATTTAGGACTGGATGTATTATATAGGCGGCAAGATGGGTATCATGAGTTGGAAATGGTGATGTCGAGCGTAGACTTGGCAGATCATCTATTTTTTGAAGAAATAGCAGAAGACAAAATCATTGTAGAAACAAATAAAGCATTTTTACCGGTAGATGAGCGTAACAATGTTTATCAAGCTGCTTTATTATTAAAAAACAAATACAATATCAAAACCGGTGTCAAGATCTTTGTTAAGAAGAATATTCCAGTAGCCGCTGGATTAGGCGGAGGAAGTACAGACTGTGCAGCTGCTTTAAGAGGGATTAACCAATTATGGAATCTAGGCTGTTCATTAGAAGAGCTAGCAGAGATCGGTTTGGAAGTTGGTACAGACGTTCCTTACTGTGTATACGGAAGTACGGCTTTTGTCGGAGGTAAAGGGGAAGAAATCCAAGTATTACCTTCTATGCCACAGTGCTGGGTTGTGTTGGTCAAACCAAGAATGAGTGTTTCCACACGTACAGTGTTTAGGGAAGTAGATACGCAAGCTATCCAACATCAAGATATCCACGGACTTGTTGAAGCCATCCGAGAGCAAGATTATCAGCAGATGATCAAAAAAATGGGAAACAGTTTAGAAGATGTAACGGGAAACCGGCATCCAGTCATCCATCAAATCAAAGAGCGTATGGTCAAGTACGGAGCAGATGCTGCATTGATGAGTGGAAGCGGACCAACCGTTTTTGCCTTGTGCCAACATTATTCAAGAGCGCAGAGAGTATATAATGGGTTAAAGGGTTTTTGTGAAGAAGTTTATTTAGTACGAACCTTGCAATAAAAATAGAAGAAGTAAAACAGGTAAGGAAAGACTGAGGAGTCCTAAAATGGGATTCTTCAGTTTTTTTATTGTAATGAACAGTTAAACATGAGTGTTAACTCATCCATTTTACGATTTAATCAGAATATCCACGTTTAAATCAGAAATTTATGGATTTCTATTGACGGCGTTTTTTTATTTTGATACATTAGTTCACGTTGATAAATCGTAAAATTACGATTTGTTTATTTGAAAGGAGCATATAGATGAAAAAATATCTTTTGACAGCTACGGTAATGATAGGTGCTTTATTGTTTGCAGCATGTGGAAATACGAATAAGGAAGCAGATAAAAAAGAAGACTTGACGATCGTTACGACATTTTATCCGATGTATGATTTTACAAAAGAGATCGTAGGGGACGAAGGAAACGTGAAACTTTTGATCCCTGCCGGAACGGAGCCTCATGATTTTGAACCAAGCGCAAAAGAAAGAGCAGAAATTTCCGATGCAGATGTTTTCGTGTATAATAGTTCAGACATGGAATTTTTCGTGGATTCGTTGAAGGATTCAGTGGACAGCAAACAGACCTTGATGATCGAAGCAGCTAAAGGAATTGACCGCTTAGAATCTCAAGAAGCAGATGAACACGAAGAATCAGAAGAAGGACATGATCATGCGCATGAATATGATCCACATGTTTGGCTCGATCCGGTATTAGCTATAAAAGAAGTCAGAACAATTGCTGGAGAATTAGGCGAAAAATATCCAGATAAAAAGGAAATATTTACGAAGAATGCTGATGCTTATATCAAAAAGCTTGAAGCACTGGATCAAAAATACTCCGAAGAACTCAAAAATGCGACAAACCGCACATTCGTCACTCAGCATGCTGCTTTTGCTTATTTAGCGAATCAATACAACTTAGAACAAGTGGCGATTTCAGGTGTTTCGCCAGATCAGGAACCAACACCAAGCCGCTTAGCTGAACTAAAAGAATTTGTGAAGAAAAACAACATCAAAGTGATTTACTTTGAAGAAAACGCCTCTTCGAAGGTGGCAGAGACATTGTCGAATGAAACGGGTGTGAAGTTAGAGGTGTTGAATCCTTTAGAAAGCTTGACCAATGAACAAATCAAAGCAGGCGAAAATTATATTTCTGTCATGGAAAAAAATCTGGAAGCTTTAAAAGAAAGTATCAATTAAGTCTAGAATGGAGGTTATAAGGTGCGTTACATCGAAATATCTGATTTGACCTTTTATTATGATGATGAGCCAGTACTAGAAGATGTCTCCTATCATGTAGACGCGGGTGAATTTGTCATTTTGACTGGAGAAAATGGAGCAGCCAAGTCAACCTTGGTGAAAGCATCGTTAGGATTACTGAAACCTTCAAAAGGAACGATAAAGATTGCTGAGAAAAATCAAGAGGGAAAAAAATTAAGTATCGGCTATATTCCCCAACAAGTTGCATCTTTCAATGCAGGTTTTCCAAGTACGGTGATCGAATTAGTCCGATCAGGAAGATACCCAAGAGGCCGCTGGTTCAAGCGTCTCTCTGAAAAAGATCATCAACATGTACAGCGGGCTCTAGAAGCTGTTGGGATGTGGGATATGCGAAACCGGCGGATAGGTGAATTGTCTGGCGGACAAAAGCAGCGGATCAGCTTAGCACGTATTTTTGCTACTGATCCTGACTTATTTGTCCTTGATGAGCCAACAACAGGAATGGATGAAGAGTCTAGAAATGAGTTTTATCGCCTTCTTCGACATAGTGCCCATGTCCATGGGAAATCAGTACTAATGATCACTCATGATCATGAAGATATCAAACAGTATGCGGACAGACAGATCCGACTGGTGAGAAAGGAGGATTCTCAATGGCGTTGCTTTCATATGAATTCATGAGAAGAGCTTTTCTTGCGGCTATCTTCATTGCGGGGATTGCCCCGATGCTAGGTGTGTTTTTAGTGATCAGAAGACAATCACTGATGGCTGATACACTTTCCCATGTCTCTTTAGCAGGGGTAGCGTTAGGATTCTTTTTGAACCTTAATCCTACACTTACGACCATGCTAGTCGTTGTGCTAGCAGCTGTGATATTGGAATATCTGCGAACAATCTACCGAACTTATTCGGAAATCTCCATTGCCATTTTAATGGCTGGCGGTTTAGCGCTAGCTTTAGTATTAATGAATCTGAGTGGCGGGAATTCTGCAACAAGTATCCAATCTTATCTGTTTGGTTCGATCGTGACCATTACTTGGGAGCAAGTCATCTTTTTAGGAATCTTATTCGTTGCGATCGGTATATTGTTCTTTTTATTCAAACGTCCGATGTATGTACTGACTTTTGATGAGGATACCGCTCATGTAGATGGATTACCCGTTCATTTGATGTCAATGATGTTCAATGTGATTACCGGTGTGGCTATTGCTGTGATGATCCCGATTGCCGGTGCACTTTTGATATCCGCAATCATGGTTCTTCCTGCAGCAATCGGTATGCGGTTAGGCAAAAGTTTCAATGTTGTGATTGCTATCAGTGTTTGTGTCGGATTTCTAGGGATGCTGTCAGGATTGACTAGCTCGTTTTATCTAGATACCCCTCCAGGAGCAACAATCACATTAGTCTTTATTGCTTTGTTCCTGATTGTAAATATCATCAAACGAATATTGGTTGCCTTTAGAAGAAAAAATAACTGAATGATAAAGAAAAGAAGCCTGATAAAAACGAAAAATTTTTTATAGGCTTCTTTTTATTTTAATAAATACCGAACTATTTTCTTATTTTTTCATAAAATGCTCGAATTTTTGAAGAAAAACTTATATAATGTAAAACGATAAAATTTCTTAAAAGGAGTTGGAATAGGTGAAAGTACGTCGCAGTGAACGTCTGGTTGACATGACACAGTATTTATTGAATCACCCGCATGAATTGATTTCCTTAACAAGCTTTGCCGAACGTTATGAATCTGCTAAATCTTCCATCAGTGAAGATTTGGGAATCATCAAGAAAACATTTAAAGAACGAGGGTATGGAACCTTGGAAACAATCCCAGGTGCTGCAGGTGGTGTATTGTTCATCCCTGAGATTTCATATGAAGAGGCGAAAAAATATATTGAATCTCTAGCAGAACGTCTATCAGAACAAGATCGTCTGCTTCCAGGAGGATATGTTTATCTCTCTGATTTGTTAGGAGAACCTGAACTGCTGCGTCAAGTTGGAAGAATCATTGCTTCTAAATACCTTGGTGAAAAAATCGATGCTGTAATGACTGTAGCCACAAAAGGCGTACCTATTGCCCAAGCTGTGTCCTATTATCTGAATGCACCATTCGTTATTGTACGCCGAGACTCAAAAATAACAGAAGGATCAACAGTAAGTGTCAACTATGTGTCCGGTTCTTCTGAAAGAATTGAAAAAATGGAATTGTCTAAGAGAAGCTTGAAACGTGGTTCACGTGTCCTTGTAGTGGATGATTTCATGAAAGGCGGCGGAACGGTCAACGGAATGAAGAGCTTGATCGAAGAATTCGAATCAGAACTTGTTGGCATCACTGTATTTGCCGAATCGAAATTCAACGGACATCGCGCTATCGATGATTATACGTCACTGCTTTATGTCAAAGATGTAGATACTCAAACGAAAAACATCACGGTTGTGCCGGGAAATTATTTTTCAGAATAAGAGGTTGTGAAAAAGCCGCTTAGTTTCGAGTAGTAAGAAAAATTTTGTGAAAATGGCTTTCCACATTTTTTCATAAATTTGGCTTAATACCGAGAAACTGGCTTTTGAACACCGTTTATCTAGAGGTTGTGAGCTTGCCGTTTAACTCTGAGTCACAAGGAGCAATTTCAAAAAACAGCTTCTCATGTTTGTTGGATATTGTGACTTGTGACCGAGGAGTTGGCAGGAGAGAACCGGTTACCCAATAGATAGGCCCTTTATGGTCTATCTATTTTTTTATCCAAAGAACACCGTGATGAAAGAAAATCACTTGTTTTGTTGAAAAAATGGGTATACTGGGATAAACTGAAATCAGCAAACTATATTTAGGAGTGACGCAGTTGGACGCACGTTATGCAATTATTTTGGCGGCAGGGAAAGGTACCCGCATGAAGTCAAAATTATATAAAGTTTTACATCCCGTCTCTGGTAAACCTATGGTAGAACATATCATCAATCGGGTCAGTGAAACGAAACCAGATGAAGTGATTACCATCGTTGGACACGGAGCAGAACAAGTCAAAGCACAACTAGGAGAGCGCAGTAAATATGCGTTACAGGCGGAGCAATTGGGAACAGGACATGCTGTTTTGCAAGCCGCTTCTTTCTTGGAAGGAAAAAAAGGAACGACGTTAGTTATCAGTGGCGATACACCATTATTGACTACTGAAACGCTAAACAATCTTTTTGAATATCACCAAGGAAAAAATGCAAGTGCGACGATCTTGACGGCACAAGCAGAAAACCCAACAGGATATGGTCGGATCATTCGTGATCATATTGGAATCGTAGAAAAAATCGTGGAACAAAAAGACGCAACACCAGAAGAAGCACTTGTACAAGAAATCAATACAGGAACATACTGTTTTGACAACGAAGCTTTGTTCGATGCGTTAAGCAAAGTCGGAACAAACAATGCTCAAGGTGAATACTATCTGACAGATATCATCGAAATCTTAAAAGAAGAAGGCAATACAGTTGCTGCTTATCAAACAGATGATTTCGAAGAATCAATGGGAGTCAATGATCGGATCGCATTAGCTAAAGCAAATGAGATCATGAGAAAGCGGATCAACCAGATGCATATGGTCAGTGGCGTAAGCTTTGTCGATTCAGCAACGACATATATCGATGCAGGCGTAGAGATTGGTCCAGACACATTGATCGAAGCAGGTGTACAAATCCAAGGCAATACAGTCATCGGTTCTGATTGTGTCATCGGGGCACATTCAAAAATCGTAGACAGTAGGATTGAGGATCACGTCGTCATTGAAAACTCAGTCATTGAAAGCAGCCATGTCAAGAAACATGCAGATGTGGGACCTTATGCACATTTACGGCCAAAAGCTGAAATTGGCGAAAACGTCCATATCGGAAACTTTGTGGAAGTGAAAAATGCTCAAATCGGCAAAGGAACGAAAGTCGGTCACTTGACTTATGTTGGTGATGCTACGTTGGGAGAAGAGATCAATGTCGGATGTGGTGTTGTCTTCGTCAACTATGATGGAAAGAACAAGCATCATACGACTGTCGGCGACCACAGCTTTATTGGTTCTAGCACGAATATCATCGGACCTGTCGAGGTAGCTAAAAACAGTTCGATTGCTGCCGGATCAACAATTACAGACAATATTCCAGAATATGCGCTGGCAATTGCGAGAGCAAGACAAGTCAATAAAGAAGGATATGCAAAAAAACTCCCTTATCTAAACTAAGACTTTTGCAAAATCACTTGATTTATTTAAAAAATATGACTACTATTTATTAGGTAGAATTCTAGAGTTGTGAAAAAGAAAGTGGAGGTCCCCATGTCAAAACATTACTTTGACCCAAGATTAAAAATTTTTGCGTTAAATTCCAATCGCCCATTAGCAGAGAAAATTGCAGCAGCAGTCGGTGTCGAGTTAGGAAAATCATCTGTTACTCAATTTAGTGATGGAGAAATTCAAGTAAACATTGAAGAAAGTATTCGTGGATCGCATGTCTATGTTATCCAATCAACGAGCAGCCCAGTCAATGATAACTTGATGGAGTTGCTGATCATGATTGATGCACTGAAACGAGCAAGTGCAAAAACAATCAACGTAGTCATGCCTTATTATGGTTATGCGCGTCAAGATCGTAAAGCACGTGCACGGGAACCAATCACAGCGAAATTAGTAGCAAACATGATCCAAAAAGCCGGTGCAACAAGAATGCTGACTTTGGACCTTCATGCAGTCCAAATCCAAGGTTTCTTTGATATTCCAGTCGATCATTTGATGGGTGCGCCACTTATTGCTAATTATTTCTTGGAAAAAGGAATCAAAGGCGATGATGTTGTCGTCGTTTCACCAGACCACGGTGGCGTTACACGAGCACGTAAATTAGCGGAATTTTTGAAATCTCCGATTGCGATCATCGACAAACGCCGTCCAAAAGCAAATGTTGCAGAAGTAATGAACATCATTGGACAAGTCAAAGGCAAAACATGTGTACTGATCGACGATATGATCGATACAGCAGGTACGATCACATTGGCTGCCAATGCTTTGAAAGAAGCTGGTGCAACAAGTGTGTATGCTTCATGTACCCATCCAGTATTATCTGGTCCTGCTTTACAAAGAATAGAAGATTCAGCTATCGAGCGACTAGTTGTCACAGACTCGATCTATCTTCCAGAAGATCGTAAAATCGATAAAATCGATGAAGTAAGTGTTGGCGGACTAATGGGAGATGCAATCAAACGTATCCATGAAAACAAACCGGTTAGTCCATTATTTGAAACAAAAAATAAATAATAAATAAACTCACAAAGGGGAGTCCAATTGGGCTGAGATTGAATCTATTTCTAAACCCTTCGTACCTGTTTCGGTTATGCGAGCGTAGGAATTGTGAAAAAACAGCTGTTTGAAATTTTTCGAAAGCTGCTTCCTCCTTTGTGACTTTTTTATTCAAAGGAGGAAGTTTTTTTATGGGAAAAAATAGAGTTTGGGTAGAAGGAACGATTGTTGCAGCGTTAGCGATGGTGCTGTCATTGATACCAATCCAGATCGGCAGCAGTTTTTCTATTTCATTGGGGCAGATTCCGTTGACTCTTTTTGCGTTAAGAAGAGGGGCAAAGGCAGGGATGCTGGCAGGTTTCATTTGGGGGATCTTACACTTTCCGTTGGGACAAGTTTATTATTTAAGTGTCGTTCAAGTGTTGATTGAGTATCCGATTGCTTATACTTTTGCAGGTGCAGCAGGGCTCATGGCTTCAAATGTCCAAAAAAGCTATGCAGATGGAAATACGAAACAAATCAGAAAAAACATAGTGTTTGGTGCATTGATTGGCGCACTTTCCAGATATTTTTGGCATTTTATTGCGGGAGTTGTTTTCTGGGGAGCCTATGCACTATGGGGGATGAATCCTTGGCTCTTTTCTTTCGTAATGAATGGTGCTAGCGGGTTGAGCACAGCGATTGTGACGATGATCGTTTTATTAGGGATCCAACAAACGATTCCATCGCTTTTTGTGCCAGATAAACGACAGAATCTTTAAATAAAAAAGGAAACAAAAAACTTGAGACAGAATCATGTCCTAGTTTCTTGTTTCCTTTTTGTTTTTCGGTAAGAAATAGACTCACTTCAATGGCAGATAAGAAAGACCGGCATCTTCTACCAATTGCCAGCGCCGATCGTTGACAGAGTAGATTAAAGTAGCGACGACTTCTTCTTCCCGATACCGAGTACCTTTCAATTTCCAAATATAGTCCTCAATCACATAAATAGGAATACGGTATTCGTCATCGATCAAACCAACTTGATCAAAAGAAAAAATGATCCCTTCCTGCATTAAATTACGCATTTCTTTCAATAATTCCACACTGATTTTTTCAACAGGAGTTTCCTTTTTAAAAAAGGATTTTTTTACATTGATCTTATCTGACAGGATAGAACTTAATTTACTAGCAAAAATCCTGTAAAATTCATCTAAATAGCGATAATAAATTCGGTTCAATTGATCGTTCAGATCGAAGTACACGAAATTATTTTGCAGCTTATAAAAAAATGGTGAGTGGAGATGTGTTTTCATATGGCCAAAATATAACAATTCTGAAATTTCTAAAGGTGTCAATTCTTTCAGCATCGTTAAATCAGTAAAGTCGATCCACTTCAATTCATCGAATCCACGCCTGTTTCGAGAAGAGGAAAAGAAACGCTGGATATTTTCTGTACCACGGATTACTTTCAGCCCTGTATGAGATTCGTATTCTCCAGCAGAAGCAGATGGATCAAGCAAGAGCAAGTTTTGAGGAAAATGCACGATACTGTTTGCAAAATCAGTAGCAGTCAGTCCTTTTGTTAAAACAGCATTACTTGTGGTATCAATATGTACATAAACTGACTCAGTCATCATGTTCCTCCTCTTATTTCCTCTTGATCTCTTTTATTTTACAACATTTGCATAAAAAAAGCTTGTTTCTTTTATTTTAAAATTCCATTACAAAATCACGTTTTCATTGAAAATACTCTCATTTTCAATTAATTTTTGTATTTTTTATTTAAAGGTGGTTTTATGAATTGTTTTCTTATGGAATATCCAAAGTCGAATACGATACTCATGACCTTTTTTCGACGTACTGGTATACTTGAAGAAAAAGGAGAGAGCGATGGAGATAAAAAAAGTTTACTTTTCACAGAAAATGTCGCTGTATTCGCGTATCAACCAAGCAAAACAACCTCTTCCGTTTTTTCAAAGCCATCAAGAAAGTAGAGAAGCATTTTGGCGTTCTGCAAAAAAGCAATGTGCCTTTGAAGCAGTATCAAAAAAATATACCATCTATTTTACTATTGATAAAAGTAGAGAAGATGTTATTTTTAATAACTTGCTGATCGAAGACGAAACTTTTGAATGGCAAAAACTTTTTCAGCATATGGAAGCTTGCGCTCGTTTTTTTATTAAAGAAAACTGTTGTTTTTTATTTCAATCTCCTCTATCAGAAGAATGGTTGCGTATTTTTCATAAAAACGGCTATCAAGGAACCATGCAACTAAATAAAAAGCTGGTGTATCACACAGCACTTGTATTAGGAGGAGGGGGAGCACACGGTGCCTATCAGATTGGTGTATGGCAGGCGCTGAAGGAACATAACATCCGCTTTGAAATCATCACTGGGACCTCGGTAGGTGCGCTGAACGGCGCATTGATTTTACAAGGAGACATGGAAAAAGCTGTGGGTTTATGGAAAAAGCTATCAACAAGACAAGTGCTTGCGTTGCCAGAAATGGCTGCCGTTGAAGACTTGCGTGAACGTTTCTATCAAGAAAGACGCCAAATGACGAAAACGGCACTAGTTGAAGGTGGGGTTTCGTCTGCGCCATTGGAAAAGCTGGTCAAGGAAAATTTAGATTTGTCTTTGCTCAAATACAATTCCAAAATACGTTTATACACGGTGTCTACTAAAATGCCAGAACTAGCGGAAGTAGTGACTGCTATCCAACAAACAAAAACAGAAGAAATACCAGATTGGATACTTGCCTCTGCTTCATTTTATCCTGCTATGGCTTACCGAAAGATCGGAAAAAATAAATACGCAGATGGTGGATATCGTAATAAAATCCCTATTGACATCGCGATTAACGAAGGCGCAACAGAGGCGTTTGTCGTGGATGTGCAAGGACCAGGGCCAGCGAAAAGAATCCGTGTGCCAGATACGTTTATCCATTGGAAATGTCAAACATTGTGGACGCTTGGCAGCTTTCTGCTTTTTGATAGCCAAAGGAACCAATTAAATTTACAATTAGGCTATCTGGAAATGAAAAAACGATTAGGCTGTTACTACGGGAATTGGTATACATTTGATTCTGTCAAACAAGCAGGAACATGCTGGCGTGGATTTTTATCTTACTTAATAAAAGAACTTCAGTTAGAGCTATCTTTTTTCAAAACCATAAAATTTTGGCAAAAACTGCGTAATATATATAAGAACAGGGTCGAACCAGAAACATGCGGACTGGCGATGCTGGAACTTTTAGCAAAAAAACATTTTTTATTGCCAAACAAAGTCTATGAAGTAGATTGGATGTTTCAAATGATCTGCCAACAAGATAGAAAAAGTATGCCGGATGATTTATTGGCACAAGTTGGTCAATTAAGTACAGAAGAATGGCGGAGGTATCGAAAATATCAGCAGAAAATACAAAATGAACGCACGAAAGCCGTTTATTTTAAAAAACTGCTGCAAGAAAAATGTAAGGATCGTTTGCAGCGTGAACTGCTTGAACAGCCAGTTGACACATTACTGATCCTATATTTATATTATCTCAAGGAGGAACAACCATGGCACAAGAATTTTCATATGAAATCGTAGAAGAAATCGCTGTTTTATCAGAAAACAACAAAGGATGGCGTAAAGAGCTGAACTTAGTCAGCTGGAATGGTCGTCCGCCGAAATTCGATCTTCGAGATTGGGCACCCGACCATGAAAAGATGGGGAAAGGGCTGACACTGACGAACGAAGAGTTTGAACAACTGCAAAAAGCAATAGAAAATATGTAATGAGGAAGGACCCTGTCGAATGAAAAGTATGACTGGTTTTGGCAAAGCCATCCGCGAAACAAAAGCATATCAGCTAGATATCGAAATAAAAAGTGTCAATCAGCGTTTTCTAGATGTCCAAATACGAAGTCCTAAAATCCTGAACTTTATTGAAAACGATTTTCGTCAGCTTATCAAACAGCAGTTAAGCCGCGGACGGATCGAGGTATTTGTGAATCTAGCTTATATTGGCAAAAACGAAAAGCAGATCGTCATCAATTGGGAATTGATTGATTCACTTATCACCCAATTGACAGACGGGATTCAACAACGATACGGGAGTCAAAATCAAGTGTCAATTCGTCGGCTGGCGGAACGCTTCGCGCTGGATGAAAACTTCGTAACGGTAGAAGAAAAACCGGAAGAGAGCATGGAAGAATTGGCACAGTTAGCTCTAGATACATTGAAAAGTGCACTTGATTCTATTGAAGCCAGTCGAGAAAAAGAAGGACAAGCCTTAGCTTCGGTGCTGAAAAAGAACACGGAAGAATTCAAACAAGTACTAAAAAAACTCAATAGTTTTGTAGATGTCTATGAACAGGAGTTTCAATTAAGGTATCAAAAAAAGCTGGAGGAATTTCTTGGAGCGAAAGTGGATGAGCAACGGTTGCTGACGGAGATGGCTATCTTGCTGGAACGTGGAGATATCCACGAGGAACTGGACCGTTTGGCGATCCATGTCCAAAAACTAGATGAACTTATCGAGGCGCAATGTCCTGTAGGCCGGGAATTAGATTTTCTGATCCAGGAAATGAATCGGGAAATCAACACGATCGGTTCCAAATCAAATGCAATCGAAATTAAAAATCAAGTCGTCCAATCCAAGACGATCTTAGAAAAAATCAGAGAACAGGTCCAAAATATTGAATGACGAAAGAGGTAGAGACAATGAAATACTATGACGTAACGTTCCACGAATTAAGTGGAAAAACTGTTGTTAAACGGGATATTCCTTCTGAAAAAAACGGCTTTGACGTATGGAAAGATGCCTGTGCAGACTATAATGAGAACGAACTGTTTATTTTGATCAACGACGGTGCTTACGTGACGATGAATCGGAAATTTATTGTTCGAATCGACACAGAAGAGGTAGAAGATCCGACAGAAAAAGCACGTTCTCGAAAAGATGAAATCATGGGTGTAGTGAATACTTTGTCCAATATGGGCTTTTAGCAAGGATGTTGAACAAAGAAATACAGTAAATAAACAGAATTGCATTTCTTCGCTTAGCTTCTTTGCTCTTGAAATCCATTTTGGGGTTGTGACAAAATACGTGTCATAACCTTTTTTTATTCTAAATAAATCATGTTTAAAATCCGTTTTCTCATTATGAAGTCAAATTTATGCAAAAATGTGAGAAGCCATTTTTATTTGGCTGTTCTTATTACTTGATGCAGGGCAGCTTTTTCACGACCTCTTGGTTACAGGGTAGCTTTTTTACCAATTTCTAGCTATAATTAAAGATAACCTTGAAAGTTGCAGAAAAAAAGTGCAAAATAAACGATAAGTACAAAAAGACTAGTTGAAAGGACGTCGTCATGTCAGAGCGTGGATTATTAATCGTGTTGTCTGGTCCATCCGGTGTAGGAAAAGGCACAGTACGAAAAGCAATTTTTGAGAGTGAGGATAATGATTTTCAGTATTCAATCTCAATGACTACCCGTAAAATGCGTGAAGGGGAGGTCGAAGGCGTTGATTATTTCTTCCGAAGCAAAGAAGAGTTTGAATCAATGATCGAAGCTGGAGAGATGCTGGAATACGCAGAATATGTCGGGAATTATTATGGAACGCCTTTGTCATATGTCAACAAGACATTGGATGAAGGAAAAGATGTTTTCTTGGAGATTGAAGTCCAAGGAGCAAAACAAGTCAAAGAAAAAGTGCCCGATGGTGTATTCATTTTTTTGACTCCGCCAGATTTAGCGGAATTAAAATCACGGATCGTAGGCCGAGGAACAGATGCAGACGAAGTAATCGAAGAACGAATGAAAGTTGCAAAAGAAGAAATCGAAATGATGGCTCTTTACGACTATGCTGTTGTGAATGATGAAGTGCCGCTAGCAGTTGAACGAATCAAAAACATTATTGCCAGTGAACATTTTCGAGTAGATCGCGTAATCGGTAAATATATTAAAATGTTAAAGGAGATGTAGTCTTATGATGTTAAAACCTTCAATTGACTCACTATTAGATCGTGTAAATTCAAAATATTCTCTAGTAATTTTAGCAAGCAAACGCGCACATGAGTTGGATGCAAGTGCACAACCCACTCTAGATTCTTTTGATTCAGTAAAAAGCGTTGGTCAAGCTTTAGAAGAAATCGATGCAGGGAATGTAGTCAATGATCCTCATCCTGAATTAAAACGTGAACGTTTGAAGATGGAAGAAGAGGAACGTCAAGCTCAAAAAGAGCGTGAACAACACGAATTGGAATCACGTATCCGCGAAGAGCAAAAAATGTAATAAAGAAAAGTAGAGCGAACATCTAAAAAGAAAAGCAAACCCAGCGGTTTCCTTTTCAAACATTCGCCCCTTATTGTCTGGTAGAAAAGGCTGTGTCTGAACTTTTTGACACAGTTCTTTTTTTTCTTATCCGCTGTTAATTTTTTGTTAGGATTTGGCAGAAAATAAGACAAATCCAACGATCTCTAGTAAAATAGGCAAGGAACTTTTTGTCGCTTGATATGAAAAGACAAAAAAAGGAGGAAACGAACCATGACATTAACAGCTGAAGTCATTGTGGACGTACCTACTATGCAGACCGATCAGCCATTCACCTATCTGGTTCCCTCTGAAATGGAAACAGCTGTGCAAGTCGGGATGCGGGTAGAGGTCCCTTTTGGTAATGGCAATCGTCATGTCCAAGGATTTGTTATGGCTATCCAAAAATCAGAAGAATCAGCTAACCCATCGTTGAAGGCAGTGATCCGTTTGCTGGACCTTGCTCCGGTGGTCAATGAAGAATTACTTTCATTAGCTGATTACATGAAAAAAATCACTTATGCATTCAAAATCACTTGTCTACAAACGATGCTTCCGAGTGTGATGAAAGCAGAATATGATAAATTGATCTATCCTTTGGCAGATACACCAGAAATTCAGGCATTGTTTGGACAACGAGAAGTGATTTCTTGGAAAGAAGCAGAAGAAGAAGGCAGCCTTTCTCAATTGATTCGTTGGCGCCAAGAGCAGTTAGTAGATATCAAATACGAAGTCCATACACGAAATAAAGTAAAAACGATTCGTTTGGTCCGTTCCCTATTAACTGAAAAGCAAATCGAAGAAGAATGGGCAAAATTACGGCAAAATGCCAAGAAACAAAAAGAGCTTCTTTTGTGTTTATCTGAAATGAGCCAGGAAGAACCAATCGCTTATTTCAAAGATAAAGAAATCAGTACTGCTGTCTTGAATCAAGGAAAAGAAAAGGGTTGGTTGGAGTTTGTAGAATCAGAACGTTATCGCGACCCTTATCAAGACCGAGTATTTGACCAAACGACGGCATTGGAACTGAATGCAGAACAAAAAAATGCTGTCGAACAAATCATCACAGCAGGTCAGCAACAAAAAGATCAGGTCTTTTTGCTAGAGGGAATCACCGGTAGTGGAAAAACAGAAGTATATCTTCAATCAATCGCTGATGTTTTGTCAGAAAATAAAACGGCTATAATGTTAGTGCCTGAAATCGCATTGACTCCGCAAATGGTCGAGCGATTCAAAGGACGCTTCGGTGAATCAGTTGCGGTCTTACATAGCGGACTTTCCCAAGGTGAAAAATATGATGAATGGCGCAAGATCGAGCGGGAAGAAGCACAAGTAGTAGTAGGCGCACGCTCTGCTATTTTTGCTCCGCTGAAAAATATAGGATTGATCATTATCGATGAAGAACATGAATCAAGTTATAAACAAGATGAGACGCCGCGTTACCATGCGAGAGATTTAGCTATTTGGCGCAGTAAATACCATCATTGCCCAATAGTCCTTGGAAGTGCGACACCCTCTTTGGAATCAAGAGCACGAGCTCAAAAAGGCGTGTATCAGTTATTGCAGTTGAACCACCGAGCCAAAGCAGCTGCACAACTTCCAGCTATTGAGATCGTAGATATGCGTGAAGAGTTTCAGAATCATCGGACCTCTACTTTTTCTGCTAATTTGCAGGAAAAGATACAAGATCGGTTAGACAAAAAAGAACAAACTGTCCTACTGCTCAATCGTCGAGGATATTCGTCTTTTGTGATGTGCAGAGACTGCGGATTTGTTCTCCCATGCCCTAATTGCGATATCTCTCTTACCTTGCATATGGATACACGTTCGATGCGCTGTCATTATTGCGGACACGAAGAACCTATTCCTAATCGCTGTCCCAATTGTGGGGGCAACAAAATCCGCTACTATGGGACAGGCACCCAAAAAGTAGAAGAGGAACTCCGAGAACTTTATCCGCAAGCTAGGATTTTGCGTATGGATGTAGATACCACCCGAAGAAAAGGGGCACACGAACAGATTTTACAAAAATTCGGTGCAAAAGAAGCAGATATTTTATTAGGGACACAAATGATCGCTAAAGGCTTGGATTTTCCAGAAGTCACATTAGTTGGCGTGTTGAATGCCGATACCTCCCTGAATTTACCGGATTTTCGTTCTAGCGAGCATACATTCCAATTGCTGACCCAAGTTTCAGGTCGAGCAGGACGAGCGGAAAAACCTGGCGAAGTCGTGATCCAAACGTTCAATCCTCAGCATTACGCCATAGAATTGGCTAAAAAACAAAACTATGAACAGTTTTATCAGCAGGAAATGCATGTACGGCATCGTGGAGGCTACCCTCCTTATTACTTTACTGTGAAAATAACTGCCAGCCATCCTGAAGAACAAGTGGCGGCAAAGAAAATCTTTCAGATTGCCAATCAGCTAAAAGAAGTATTAAGTCCTCAAAGTTTGTTACTAGGACCAACACCCAGCATGATTTTGAGAGTGAAAAATCGATACTATTATCAACTGATCATCAAATATAAACATGAACCGAATCTTCCCCATGTTTTGGATGAAATCTTGAATGGAAGCCAGAAAGAACAGCGGCAAGGCCTTTTTGTGGCAATTGACAACGAACCATTAAACTTTATTTAAGAAAGGACCAACTTATGCGCTATCCTATATTGATCCACCCTAATGATAAATTAAAAAGACCTGCTCAGCCAATCGACGTGATCACGGACGAAACGATTGCTTTGTTAGACAACTTATATGAGACGATGATTGCGAATGACGGAATAGGGATTGCTGCTCCTCAAGTAGGACAAAACAAGAGAATCGCTGTGATCGAAGTAGATGAAGGCGAAAAATTCGAACTGATAAACCCAGAAATCATTGAAGCAAAAGGTGAAAGCATGGACGTAGAAGGCTGTCTCAGTATTCCGCATGTCTATGGAACAGTCAAGCGAGCAGATGAAGTGACTGTACGCTATTATGACCGCGATGGAGAAGAGATAGAAGTGACAGCTTTCGGCTATTTAGCCCGTGCCTTCCAGCATGAAATCGATCACTTAGACGGTATTCTGTTCATTGAGAAAATGGTACAGCAGATCCCGGAAGAAGAACTTGAAGAATATATGGAGGAACATCTTGATGACTAAGTTAGTATTTATGGGCACACCTGCTTTTTCTGTGCCAATTCTTGAAGGGTTGATAGAATCAGGCTACGAGATCCAGGCAGTAGTCACACAGCCCGACCGTCCAGTTGGGCGGAAACGAGTAATTACGCCGACACCGGTAAAAGAAGCTGCTCTAAAGCACGGTATCCGTGTGTTGCAGCCAGAGAAAATCTCCGGTTCGCCAGAAATGGAAGAAATCATTGAATTGGCACCTGATGTGATCGTCACTGCGGCGTTTGGCCAATTCTTGCCTGAAAAGTTATTGCAAGTGCCAAAATTAGGGGCAATCAATGTCCATGCTTCTTTACTTCCTAAATATCGGGGAGGTGCGCCTGTTCATTATGCCATCATGAATGGGGAGAAAGAAACTGGTGTAACGATCATGGAAATGATCAAAAAAATGGATGCAGGCGGAATCTATGCGCAAGAAAGCATGCCAATCACTAAACAAGATGATGTGGGGACGATGTTTGAAAAGCTTAGCCTTTTAGGAAGAAAGCTATTGCTAGAAACATTGCCTAATATTTTGAATGGACAAAAACCAGTCCCTCAAGACGAGTCAAAAGCCACTTTTTCGCCAAACATCACACGTGAACAAGAAGCGGTCGATTGGCATAAAACTGCAGAAGAAATCGACAACCAAGTACGCGGGATGCGTCCTTGGCCGATTGCATTCACGACCTATGAAGGTACACGCTGGAAATTATTATCGGTTGAAGTACTGGCAGAAAGTACAGACGAAGCACCAGGCACGATCATCCGAAAAGACAAAAAAAATCTATGGATTGCTTGCGGTAAACAGACCGTATTAGCCATCAATGAATTGCAGCCAGCTGGTAAAGGAAAACAAGCCGTACACGATTTTCTTAACGGAAGCGGTCAGCAAGTTCAGATTGGTCAGCAGGTGAAATAATGAAAAAAATCCCTAAAAAAATGAAAAAATCTGTACGATATATGGCATTACTGACATTAGAGCGAGTGAACAAGGGCGGCGCCTACTCGAATCTTTTGTTGAATGAGATGATTAAACAAAGCGAGCTAAATCAAAAAGATGTGGGTCTATTTACAGAATTGATCTACGGTACGATTAGCCATCAGCGACTATTGGAATTTTACGTTGCACCATTGATCGCTAAAGCAAAAAAAGTGGATGACTGGGTCAAGACGCTTCTGTATCTGTCTGTATATCAATTAGAATTTTTAGATAAAGTCCCTGCACATGCTATTTTAAACGAGGCGGTCGAAATCGCGAAAGTAAAAGGAAATCCTGGGACAGGAAAATTTGTAAATGGTGTTTTGAGGAATTATCAGCGTCAAGGAGCACCAGATCTGCAAGGCATTGCTGATCCTATCGAAAGGCTTTCTGTCAAAATCAGCCTGCCTCTATGGATGACGAAACGGTTGGTGGATCAAATCGGTTACGAAGAAACTGAAAAGCTCGGTTTATCGCTATATCAGCCTAGCCATGCTAGTGCCCGAGTAGATACACGCCGACTTTCCAGAGATCAGGCCATCACTGTTTTGCAAGAAGAAGAGATCACAGCTGAAAAAAGCCAAGTCAGTCCATACGGTATAGTAGCGAAAAAAGGGCATTTAGCTTCTAGCTCATTGTTCCACGATGGTGTCATGACGATCCAAGATGAAAGTTCGATGCTTGTAGCGCCGTCTATGCAAATCGAGCCTGAACATCATGTTTTAGATGCCTGTGCAGCACCCGGAGGTAAGACGACACATATTGCTTCTTTTTTGGATCCTTCATGCGGCGGGGAAGTGATTGCTTTAGATGTACATGAACACAAAGTCAAACTCATTGAAGAAAATGCAACACGTCTGGGTGTCTCTTCTGCTGTTTACGCTCAAAAGATGGATGCTAGAGAAGTCAGCAAGCAGTTTGAACCAGAGCAGTTCGATCGGATTTTAGTAGACGCGCCTTGTTCAGGTCTAGGGCTCCTTCGGCGAAAACCAGACATCCGTTATAAAAAGCAGCCGGATGAATTAGCGAATTTACCAAAAATCCAATTGGAAATTTTAGAAAGCTGCGCACCAGCTTTAAAGTCTTCCGGTATTCTGACTTATAGTACTTGTACGATCTTAAAAGAAGAAAACCAAGACGTTGTTTCTGCTTTCTTGGAAAGACACCCTGATTTTGAGAGGATTGATGTTTTGACCGATCCTATGCTACAATCATCAATCGTAGAGAAAATGTTGACTTTGTATCCGCATCAGTTTTACACAGATGGATTTTTCATTTGTTGTTTGCGCAAAAAGTAATGAGGTGAAAAAATGCAGATTGAATATCAATCAGATGTAGGAAGACGACGTAACACCAATCAAGACTATGCCAGTGTATTTACTAGCCGGTCAGGTCTCAAGCTTGCTGTATTAGCAGATGGGATGGGTGGGCACCGTGCTGGAGACATTGCTAGTCAAATGGCGGTAACAAATCTAGGCGAAGCTTGGGAAGAACAAGAAGCTGCCGACGATGAAAAAATCGCCCAGTGGTTCATTCAATCGATTCAAGAGGAAAATGTGCTGATTTATCAGCGAGGACAAGAACAGCCGGAATATAACGGTATGGGAACAACAATCGTAGCGGCAGCTCTGTCAGATGACTGGTTCACGATTGCTAATGTTGGCGACAGCAGAGCTTATTTGATTCGTGAAGATAAAATCATGCAATTGACAGAGGATCATTCTTTAGTTAACGAACTAGTCAAATCAGGGGAAATCAGCGAAGAAATGGCAGTGAACCATCCAAGAAAGAATATTTTAACACGTTCTGTCGGCATGCCAGGAACAGTCGAAGTAGATGTTTCTACTCATCTTTGGCAACTAAAAGATCGCTTGCTGTTATGTTCAGATGGCTTGACGAATATGCTATCTGAAGAAGAAATAGGAACGATCATTAATCAAGAAGGCCCGTTGTCCCATAAAGTAACTGAGCTGATTGATCGTGCCAATGAAGCAGGCGGAGCGGATAATATCACCGTTCTTCTTATCGAATATAAGGAGGACCGTGTATGATCGAGTTGGGAAAAAAATTAAATGGCCGTTATCAAATCACGGGGAATATCGGTAGTGGTGGTATGGCTAATGTATTTTTGGCGCACGATTTGATCTTGGATCGAGATGTAGCAGTCAAAGTCTTACGATTCGACTTTCAAAATGATCAAACCGCGATTCGACGATTTCAGCGAGAAGCTTTAGCAGCAACAGAACTCGTTCATCCAAATATTGTCAGTGTTTACGATGTTGGTGAAGAAGACAATATGCAGTATCTAGTGATGGAATACGTCAAAGGAATGGACTTGAAACGATATATCCAAACACATTATCCTGTTCCTTATGAAACAGCAGTAAATATTATGCAGCAGATTCTTTCTGCTATTTCTTTAGCTCATAACCATCAAATCATCCACCGAGATTTGAAACCCCAAAACGTATTGATCGATAACGAAGGTGTAGTAAAAATCACGGATTTCGGGATTGCTATTGCTTTATCTGAAACATCGATCACACAGACGAATACGATGCTGGGATCTGTTCATTACCTATCTCCTGAGCAAGCAAGAGGGAGTATGGCAACGAAGCAGTCAGATATTTATGCTTTAGGGATCATTCTTTATGAGATGCTGACAGGTAGCGTGCCGTTTGACGGTGAATCTGCTGTGACGATTGCTTTAAAACATTTCCAAGATGATCTTCCATCCATAAAGGCACTTGATCCAAATGTACCGCAAGCACTGGAAAATGTGATTTTACGGGCGACGGCTAAAGAACCTGCAGACCGTTACAAGTCAGCCGAAGAAATGTCTGATGATCTTTCTACAGTATTATCACCAGCTCGTGCAAACGAAGAAAAATGGCAACCTCATGCGATGGATAACGAAACAAAAGTTATCACACCGCTTGCAGCAGATACACCAATGCCGGATTCATTCAAATCTATGCCTCTGCCAAAAGACGAACCGAGAAACGAAACATTGCCGGAAGAGGAAGAAGTTCTGCCTGACCCTAAAAAGAAAGGACAGAAAAAATGGTGGCTGATCCTGTTAGCTGTCCTCGCTGTTTTAGGAATCGGAACAGCTGTGTTCTTTGCTTCTGGCGGACGAGGAGAAGTTGTTGTTCCTGATGTTTCTGATCTTTCTGAAGCTTCTGCCAGAGAAACACTCGCAAAAGCGAAGTTAGAAGTAGCAACAAAAACAGAAGAAATTGCAGATGACAAAATCGAAGAAGGCAATGTGGTGAAGACAGACCCGGCAGCGGGAACGACAGTCAAGCAAAAACGCGAAGTCACTCTTTATATCAGCAGTGGCACGAAAAAAATCAAATTAGATGATTACAGTGGTAAAAGTTATGAAGATGCTGAAGCAAGTTTGAAAGAATTAGGATTTTCTGCTGATTTGATTCAAAAAGAAGAGGAATTCAGTTCAGAAGTAGAAAGCGGAATGATCATTTCGCAATCTCCATCAGAAGATACAGAAGTCGATCCTAAAACAGACACGATTACTTTCACAGTCAGCAAAGGACCAGAAACAGTGACTTTGAGTAGTCATGTAGGAGGAAACTACGAAACTGTCCGTAATTGGCTTGTTACACAAGGATTCAATATCAATAACATTAGTGCTACTTATGACTATAGCGACACTGTGCCATCGGGTTCGATCATTAGTCAGGATCCAGCCTCAGGTGAAGTTGTAGCAGAAGAAACTTACATCAGTTTTGTCGTAAGCCAAGGAACAGAACCTAAACTGAATGACATCTCCGGCTATACAAAAAGCGAAGCACAAAGTTATTTGGCTAGTATTGGTGCAGAATATATCGGTCATGAGACTTCTGAATATTCAAGCACGGTGGATAAGGACAAAGTAATCCGTACAGTGCCAGGGGCAGGTACGACGATTACCAAAGGAATGGTTGTAAACGTGATTTACTCTAAAGGACCAGACCCAGCGTCTTCTAGTTCTGAGAAAGATTCTTCAGACAGTTCTAGCAGCTCAAGTAGCTCTAGCAGTACGAGCAGCTCTTCCAAAGAAGAATCTTCCAGCACTACAAGTTCATCGGATAGTACCTCAGAAAGCTCAAAATAAGTTTTTAATAAAATAGAACAAAGAGGTTGTGACAGAAGTGATCAGCTTCAAGAAATAAGAAGGAATTTACGAAAATTGATTCTCAAATTTTTGTGAAATTTCGGCTTATTTCCGAAGAAGCTACTTCTGGAACACCGTTTACTCGGAAAAAGGGACTGTGTCACAGTCTCTTTTTGTGTTTTCTATCCCTTTTGATTAGTTTACAAGCTTTATACTTTGAGAAGTTTGCGTGGAATGACACCTACTTTCCTCTTCATATGGTAAAATAAACAAAAACGGAGGTGGCACTTATCAAAGGACAAATCAGAAAAGCAATCAGCGGTTTTTACTATGTATACGCAGACGGAGAGACCTATCAAACAAGAGGAAGAGGGAATTTCCGGAATCGGAAAATCACGCCGCTTGTCGGAGATCAGGTAATCTTTGAGAGTGAAAATCAAACAGACGGCTATCTTCTGGAAATCTTGCCGAGAAAAAATCAATTAGTTCGCCCGCCAGTCACAAATGTTGATCTTGGAATCATTGTCACAAGTATCGTGGAACCTGCATTTTCTTATAATCTGCTTGACCGCTTTCTAGTTACCTTGGAATATGAATCAATCGAACCGCTCATTTTTTTGACGAAGACCGACTTGTCAGACGACCCGAAAAAAATCGAAGAAATCAAACAAACCTATACTAAGATAGGCTACCCAGTGATTGTACCCAATCATGCGGGGGACACGACAGAACTGATTCGTTACTTTCCAGAACGGCTATCGGTCTTCATGGGACAGTCTGGAGCAGGAAAATCAACACTACTGAATCAAATATCTCCAGAACTGAATTTAGCAACAGGAGAGATTTCTGATGCACTTGGAAGAGGGCGGCATACAACACGGCATGTGGAGCTGCTCCCTATCTACGGTGGGTTAGTAGCAGACACACCAGGATTCAGCTCGATTGACTTTTTGACTATCGAAGCAGGAGAATTGCCAAGACAATTTCCGGAATTTGTGGAAGCTTCTGCCCATTGCAAATTTAGAGAGTGCATGCATGCCAAAGAACCTGGCTGTGAAGTGAAACATAGAGTAGAAACAGGTGATATCGCACAGGCACGTTACGATAATTATTTGCAATTCTTACAAGAAATCGAGAAAAGAAAACCCATGTATACGAAAAAAGAAGGTAAACGAAAATAGGAGGAACCAAGAATGAAAATAGCACCATCCATTTTGAGCGCAGATTTTGCCAATTTGCAAAGAGATATTGAGTTAGTAGAAAAAGGAGGCGCAGATTACATCCACGTAGATGTCATGGATGGCCAATTTGTCCCAAATATCACGTTAGGGCCAAATATTGTTCAGGCAATCCGACCTGTCACTAAATTACCGCTAGACGTCCATCTGATGATCGTTGATCCGGAAAATTACATTCCAGCATTTGCGAAAGCTGGAGCAGATATCATTACTGTTCATGTAGAAGCAACTCCTCATATCCATCGGGCACTCCAAATGACAAAAAGCTTAGGTGTCAAAGCTGGAGTAGTTATTAATCCAGGGACACCAGTCTCCATGATCAAACATGTTTTGCCTTTAGCTGATCAAGTGCTGGTCATGACTGTCAATCCTGGGTTTGGCGGACAAAGCTTTATTGAAGAAACTGTAGAAAAAATCACAGAACTCGCTGATCTACGTAAAGAGAACAATTGGTCTTATGCAATCGAAGTAGATGGCGGAATCGTTCCAGAAACAGCAAAAATCTGTAAAGATGCAGGGGCGGATGTCTTTGTTGCAGGATCATATATCTATGGAGCCGAAAATCCAGTCGGACAAATCGAACGGTTAAAAGAGGCATTAGATTAAATGAAAATTTTATTAGCTGCTGGAGGTAATCCGGAAAACTGGCCGCAGCCTCTACTGACCAAATACGATGCCTATGTCGGAATAGATCGTGGTGTGCTGTATCTGCTTCAAGCAGGCTACCCAGTAGATCTGGCAGTAGGTGATTTTGATTCATTGTCGAACGAAGAGCAGAAGGAAGTATTTGCAAAAGCCAAAGAGTATGCCCGTTCACCCGCAGAAAAAGACGATACAGATACACAATTGGGAATCTTAAAGACATTTGAACGTTATCCGCATGCTGAAGTCACTTTGATCGGCGCCACAGGCGGAAGATTGGATCATCTTTTAGCCAATCTCTGGTTAGGTCTGGAACCTCGCTTCAAACCGTTTGCCCATCAGCTTATTATTAGAGATCGTCAAAATTATTTGGCTTATTATTTGCCTGGAAAGCATATAGTAAGACAGGTTCCAAGTATGAAGTATCTAGCTTATTGCTGTTTGACGCCCGTCTCGGCTCTTACATTGAAAGGCAGTAAGTATGTATTGGAAAATAAAGCAGTTGAATACCCGACATCTTATGCAAGTAACGAGTTTCTTTCAGATACCGCTGAATTTTCTTTTTCAGATGGTATGATTGCAGTTATTCAAAGCAAAGACTGACCAATGAACAAAAGGAAAAATTTTGTCTTTCAGGCTAAAATGACAGAATTTATTATTTACTAAAAAAAAGCTTAAGAGGAGCAACTTGCCTTTTGTTTCCCGGCATTTAGTGATAAAATTGAACACAAGAGTCTAATTAATTCGAGGTGTCTTTGTGAAGAAGTTCAATCCTAATAAAAATATTATTATTACCTTGGTTATTGTTATCATCGTGGTGACGATACTAAGTGTGACCGCTGCACAGCGAGCGAATGAAGGAAAGCCTAATTTCTTCCAATCCATCGTTAATGACAGTGTTGCAATGGTTGATAAAACAATCTCTGCCCCAGTACGGTGGGTGCGAAACGGAGTAGATTCTGTCCATAATCTTTTTTCAACTTATGCCGAAAATGAGCGGCTAAAAGAGAAAATCGATAGCTATGATGACGTTGCACAGCAAAACAAGAATTACGAGAGAGAAATCGAATCTTTGAAAAAAGAACTTGATTTGAACCAGACGCTGACGAGTTACGAAAAAGTAACGGCAAATGTCATTACTCGTTCACCAGATAGTTGGCAGGACATGCTGATCGTAGACAAGGGTTCTAAAGACGGTATCGAAGCAAATATGGCAGTCATGTCGCAAAAAGGATTGATCGGCCGAGTGATCGAAGTCAATACAGCTTCGTCTAAAATCGAATTACTGTCATCCTCTAACGAAAGCTCCAATCATTTTCCAGTACGGGTATCTTCGGCTAATGGCGAAGCATTCGGTTTGCTTAAAAACTATGATGAAAAACTCCATGCATTAGTGGTGACCCAATTGACTGGTGATACGGATATCAAAGAAGGGGATGTTGTTCAGACATCCGGTCTTGGAGGGAATTCTCCAGCTAACTTGCCGATCGGTACGGTTATCAAAACGAAACCAGACAGTTATGGTCTGGATCGGGAAGTTTATGTGAAACCTTATGCAGAAATGTATGATGTGTCAGTTGTGACGATTGTCCAACGGCTAGCGGAGGATTAGTCCATGTTGAAAAAAGAAACAATGAAGTACTATCTGCCAATCGTTCTTTTCTTTTTGATGTTGATAGATGGCCATTTAACAAGAATGCTAGGAGAGTGGTCGAAAGGCAGTTATATGTCAAATGCCCACTTTCTGATCTTGGCATTGTTATGTTGCAGTATGGCATTTGAAAAACGCTATTTGCTAATCACCACAATTGTTCTCGGTGCAGTCTATGATGCTTACTATATCGGTGTTATCGGTATCTATGCAGTAGCTCTCCCTTTGATCGTATGGTTGATGTATGTAATGAAAGATGTCATCCACGTCAACATCTTTACTGAATTTTTCAGTATGATTATCTTTGTCACGGGTTATGAACTGTTTACGATGGTGGTCCAATTGATTTTTAAACTAGCAGTAGTAAATAACACGTATTTTATTACAAGGTTCTTAGGACCTACACTGCTGTTGAACATGATTATTTTTGTATTATTCATTTTTCCATTTAAGAAATTATTCAGTGATGAATAATTTCTTTTTTTGTTTTTCGACTGAAATTAAAAAAGAATTATTGTTATCTTAAAAAAAGCCCGTCTTAGCACGCCTTTTTCATGATCATTTTCTGAAACGAACAGTTTTGTCATTTTTAGAGGTTGTTTTGAAACATTTTTGTAACATAACTATTATATCGCTGACATACTGCTATGGTACAATTTTTATATCGTTAAGAAAGACTTAAATATATTTAGATATTTATTAAATTAAGCCAGTCGGAGGAATGAAGAGTGAAAAAGAGTTTAATATCAGCAGTAATGGTATGTTCAATGACCTTGACTGCCGTAGCATCACCGATCGCTGCCGCGGCGGACGATTTTGATTCTCAGATACAACAACAAGATCAAAAGATTGCAGACTTGAAAAACCAACAAGCAGATGCACAATCACAAATCGATGCCCTAGAAAGCCAAGTTTCTGAAATCAACACACAAGCACAAGATCTATTAGCAAAACAAGACACATTGCGTCAAGAATCTGCACAATTAGTAAAAGATATTGCAGATTTACAAGAACGTATTGAAAAACGTGAAGATACAATCCAAAAACAAGCACGTGAAGCACAAGTAAGCAATACAAGCTCAAACTATATCGACGCTGTATTGAATGCTGATTCATTAGCAGATGCTATCGGACGCGTTCAAGCAATGACAACGATGGTAAAAGCAAACAACGACTTGATGGAACAACAAAAACAAGATAAAAAAGCTGTAGAAGACAAAAAAGCTGAAAACGATGCTAAACTAAAAGAATTAGCTGAAAACCAAGCTGCTTTGGAATCTCAAAAAGGCGATCTTTTATCTAAACAAGCTGATTTGAACGTACTGAAAACTTCATTAGCTGCTGAACAAGCAACTGCTGAAGACAAGAAAGCTGACTTGAACCGCCAAAAAGCAGAAGCTGAAGCAGAACAAGCACGCATTCGTGAACAACAACGTCTAGCAGAACAAGCACGTCAACAAGCAGCACAAGAAAAAGCTGAAAAAGAAGCACGCGAACAAGCAGAAGCTGAAGCACAAGCTACTCAAGCTTCATCAACTGCACAAAGCTCAGCAACAGAAGAATCATCAGCTGCTCAATCTTCAACGACTGAAGAATCATCATCAGCTGCTCAATCTTCAACAACAGAAGAATCAACAACAGCGTCTGAATCTTCAACAACAGAAGAATCAACAACAGCGCCTGAATCTTCAACAACAGAAGAATCAACAACAGTTCCTGAATCTTCAACAACAGAAGAATCAACAACTGTACCTGAAACTTCAACAGAAGAATCAACAACACCTGCGCCTACAACACCATCAACAGATCAAAGTGTTGATCCAGGAAACGGCACAGGAAATAGTACTCCGGCTCCAACGCCAACACCTGAACAACCAAAACCTGTTACACCAGCTCCAACTCCTTCTGGAAGTGTGAATGGTGCAGCAATCGTAGCAGAAGCTTACAAATATATCGGTACTCCATATGTTTGGGGCGGTAAAGATCCAAGTGGATTTGACTGCTCAGGATTCACACGCTATGTTTACTTGCAAGTAACTGGTCGTGACATTGGTGGTTGGACAGTTCCTCAAGAATCAGCTGGAACAAAAATCTCAGTTTCTCAAGCAAAAGCTGGAGACTTATTATTCTGGGGTTCACCAGGCGGAACTTACCACGTAGCGATTGCTTTAGGCGGAGGACAATATATCCATGCTCCTCAACCAGGCGAAAGCGTAAAAGTTGGTTCAGTTCAATGGTTTGCACCTGACTTTGCTGTCAGCATGTAAGAATGATTAATCAAAAAGAGTTAGCCCTTTTCTGGACTAACTCTTTTTTTATTGAGAGAAAATAGAAATCAGATGAATTCTTCTGTCAATTCCATGAACGTTTGGATATCTTCAATCACCATATCGATACCTGCTTGCCAAAAATCTGGTTGAGTGAGATCGACATTCAAATGTTTCTTCGCAAGATCTTCCGTCGTCATTGAAGCAGTATCACGTAGTAAATAGATATATTCTTCTTCGAAATTTGCTCCCTTTTGATTGGCGTAAGCATAAATGCCTAAACTAAACAGGTAGCCAAAGGTGTATGGGAAGTTATAAAACGGTACGTCATCAATAAAGAAATGTAATTTTGCAGCCCAGAAATATGGATGATAAGTGGCTAAAGCTCCTTGGTAGCCTTCTTTTTGTGCTTCAACCATCATCTCTGTGATCTTATCTTCTGAGACTAATCCCTCTTGCCGTGCTTCATAGAACCGATTTTCAAAAATGAATCGAGAATGGATATTCATGAACATAGCTAAAGCATTTTGCAGTTTTGTATCTAGCAAATTGATTTTTTCTTCTTTTGTTTTTGCGGCTTTTAATGTAGCATCGGCTACGATCAGTTCTGCGAATGTACTTGCTGTTTCTGCGACATTCATTGCGTATTCGCGATTTAAAGAAGGTAAATCCCACATCGTGCTGCTGTGGAAAGCATGACCCAATTCATGAGCAAGTGTCGCAACCTCATTAACAGAATTGCTGTAGGTCATAAAGATCCTTGATTCTTTCGTTTCTGGTAACTCAGTACAATAACCACCAGGACGTTTTCCAGGACGATCTTCTGCTTCGATCCAGCTCTTTTCAAAAGCAGATTGTGCGAATTCAGCCATTTTTGGACTGAATTTATTAAAGTTTTCGATAATAAATGCAGCAGCTTCGTCAAAACTAAAGGTTTTTTCTTTCAAATCGCCTAAAATAATAGGTGCATCTTGATCCTGCCATTCCATTTTTTCTTTACCGAAAAGATTGGCTTTTCTAGTCAAGTAATCAACAAGGGGTTGTTTGTTTTTTTGGATCGTCTCCCACATGACAGACAATGTTTCTTTTTTCAAACGGTTGTATTCTAATGGTTTTTGCAGAAAATCCGTGATGCCATGGAGTTCATAGTTAGAAAGTCTGAAACCATCTAAATGATTCAAAGTATCTGTGAAGAGGGGGGCCTTTTCTTTCCATACTTTTTCCCAGGCTGCGAAAAGTGTTTCTCTGACTTTTGGATCTGGATCGCCCATCATCTTATTGAAGGCTTGGCCAGCAGATAATTCGACTACTTGACCATCTTGTTCGAAGGGAATCGAAATGCTGGCTACAATCGTATCATAATGACTGCTCCAAGCATTTAGACCATCTAATGAGAGCGTGTTGATAATGTTCTCTTCAGCTTCTGATAATAATTGTGAACCGTCACGACGGATCTCGTTTAAACGAAACGCGATTGTTTCAAACGAACCTTGGGAAAGCATCTGATTCCAATCATTGTCAGATATTTCTGCAAATTTCTTCGACAATACTGTTTCGGCTGATTGCAGACGAGGAAGCATGGCGTAAAGCTTACCTGATAAGATCTTTGCATCTGAATCATTGACATTGGCAGAAAGCAATGCAGTAATATAGCTGTTGCATTGGGTAAAGCCGTTCGTAATCGTTTCTTGCAATTGAAGAACCGCTTTTAGCTGCTCTGCATTGTCAGAACTAGGTGACCATTTTGTTACACGTTGATAATATTCGTTCGTTTGGTCTTCCAATTGCTTCATCCGTTGGCTCAAAGCATCAGAATGACTTCCTCCGGGGAAAATAGAATCTAGATCCCAATTTAATGAATAACTCATGAAAAAACTCCCTTCATATTGTAATACAAAATTAAGTATAGCACTTTTTTATAGAAGAAGTCTCTATGAAAATGATTGTTGTTTCTTCAAAAAAAGTCTAAGATAAATACAGAGGTGACTTATGAATTCTTCAAAAAAACAACTGAAAAACGGAAATATTTATTTAGTGATCGCGCTTATAGTCGTTGCCATCTTATTTTACAGTTCTTCTCAAACTTACGGACAGCAATCACAAGTTTCGCGATTAGAAAGCTGGCTTCCTAATCAGCCATTTAAGGATACATTAGCAGGTATACGTTTTAATTATGGTGGAAGTATCGTGAGTATCGACCATCTTGGCTACGCCAAATTTGTAGAGTTTTTTTTAAGAAAGGGCGCACATTTTGGTACTTATTTTGTTTTGGGTGGCAGCTTGTTTTTAGGTGTTTTCTCTAAACTAAAAATTTGGTGGCTGACAGCGATCCTTGCTTGGCTTTCAGCAACAGGGTACGCGGGTTTGGACGAATTCCATCAGATGATGACCGGTGGACGAACACCTATGTTCCAAGATGTCATGTTGGATTCGATCGGTGCTCTGACTGCTGTGGTATTATGTGTGCTTTTTGCGGCATTCAAGAAGCGTTTATAGATTGGCTGTGGCTTTGTTTTTTTGTGAAATAGTACTAGAATAGAAGTGTATTCTCAAAAGAATAAGGGAGGAAAAATCATGTCAGGACATAGTAAGTGGCATAATATCCAAGGAAGAAAAAATGCCCAAGATGCGAAACGAGGAAAAGTCTTTCAGAAACTTTCTCGTGAAATCTATATGGCAGCTAAAGCAGGCGGTCCTGATCCATCCATGAACCCAGCTCTGCGGCTTGTTGTGGACAAAGCAAAAGCTGCAAATATGCCAAACGACAATGTAGAACGGGCGATTAAAAAAGCTACCAGTGCCGTAGATGAAACAAATTACGATGAAATCACGTATGAAGGATATGGACCGGGTGGAGTAGGAATCTTAGTCCATGCATTGACGGATAACCGTAATCGGACAGCGACAAATGTCCGAGTAGCTTTTACTCGAAACGGTGGGTCACTGGGAGAAACGGGTTCAGTCAGTTACTTGTTTGATCGCAAAGGGTATATCGCCATTGAACGCGATGGGTTGGCTGTTGATGAAGAGACGATGTTTGAAGATGTATTAGAGGCGGGGGCAGAAGATCTGCAAACTTCTCCTGAAGTGTTCGAGATTTATACTGCACCAGAAGATTTTGTTGCTGTACGAGATGAGCTGGAAAAAGAGTTTACTTTAGCGCAAGCAGAATTGACGATGATCCCACAAACGACGATTGATTTAAATGAGGAACAACGGGAGCAATTGGAACGTCTAGTAGATAAGCTAGAAGACGATGATGATGTCTCAGAAGTCTTTACTGCTGCTGAAATGTAAGCAGCGCATAGTTGAAATAAGTAAGAACGCACCTGTACGGTTCCGTACAGGTGCGTTCTTTTTATAAATTCTTTTTTGTTAGAAGACCAATACGGGCGTTCCTTTTTCGACCATCCCGAATAATTCCTTCATTACACTTGGTGGAGTGTTGATACAGCCATGTGAACCGCGGGTTTTCCATAAGTCTCCACCGTATTCAGGTTGCCAGTCAGAATCATGGATACCAACACCTGTCCAGTCAATCGGCATCCAGTAATTTACTGGACTCTCGTAAGGTGTTCCGTCGTCATTTGTTCCTTTTAAAGTTGCATCTTCTTCTTTATTCCAAACATAGAAGACCCCAGCAGGTGTAGGTGTAGATGGCTTTCCGGAAACGATATCTGTTTCAAGGGCTACTTTTCCGTCTTTATAATACCACATATGCTGGTTCTCTAGATCAACTTCGATATACGTATCTTCGATCAATGGATGATCAGCGGTTGTGCCACCTTGCACAATCGGAGAACGAGTAAAGTCTTGGCCTGTCAGAATAGCGTTTTTCAACGCTTCTGTCTCGCTATCTGTTTGGATCGTCCAGCTGTAAGTGCCAACTGGGACTGTAACTTCTCCTCTTTTTGTACTTTTAAATTTTGTGTCATTCGTACTTGTGTTATACTTTGTGCCTAAATCTGTTACATATTGACGTACTTGTTCTGTATCTAAATCGACTTTTCCGTCGTTATAGGTCAGCCAGCTTATGATATCACTTGATGGGATCTGGAAAGTCTCCCCGTTTATACTGTAAGTAGCTTTTACTTTTGCGATAGCATTCATGGATTCGAGCTGTTCTTTCAGTGAACTGTCTCCGGAGGTTACTTTTGGTTTTTCTTTGAACTCAGTTAATTCAATCGTATCTTTACCGGAATTTACTGCACTTTTTACTTGTTTGACCGCAGCATCGACGTTGATGGTATTTCCATTGACTTCAGGCTTGATAACAAAAGAGTCGCCTGATTTTTCAATTGTTGCATCAGTTGTAGGTGTCCGGTCTTTGTTCAGATCAGTCAGTTTAGTTGTCAATGTCTGAACGGTAGTATCTAGTTTTTGGTGGTCTTGACTGATAGGATCGATTTCTTGTTTTTCCGCTGCTGAAACATAAGTCATTCCCCAAGTCCATCCGTTTTGTTCATTTAGGATCGGAGAAAGCTCAGAAGTGAAATCATCTTTATAGCCGAGCTCAGATTTTGGTACTTCCTGCCAGACTTGTCCATCTTCTTTAATAGATAATTTTTTATCGGAATAAGCTTCTTTTAATTTTTCATTTGCTTTTTCGACTGTTAGATCGCTGACATTTATTCCGTTGATTTCTGTATTCGGCAAAAAATGCTTTGTGTAGTATGTACTGCGATAGGTATAAAAGCTAATCAGCACTAAGAGAACACCAAGAGCTGAAAGCAAAGCAACATGTTTCGATTTTTTTCGATGCGAAGATCTTGTCATATCGACAACTCCTTAAGTAAAAGTTTAGGGTGGAACGGTCTCATGATAGCATAATTTAGACGAAAAGACGAAGGTTATCTCTTCTTTATGAAAAAATTTAGAAACCAGAAGAGTGATAAAATAAAAAAACGGAAAACACCGTTTAGATGTTTTCCGTCATATTCAAAGATTATTCAGCGTCTAGTTTAGCAAAAGCTTCATCTAGAATTTCTTTTAATTGTTTAGCAGAAGCAGCCATACGGTCTTGTTCGCTGTCGCTTAAAGGAATTTCGATTACTTTTTGGATACCTTGACGGTTGATAACAGCAGGTGCACCAATGTAGATGTCATTCAATCCATATTCGCCATTCATGAAGACTGATAAAGGAAGAACAGCATTTTCATCATCTAAGATGGCACGAGTGATACGTGCTAATGCTACTGCGATACCATAGAAAGTGGCGCCTTTTTTCTCGATAATTGTGTAAGCAGCGTCACGTACGCCGAAGAATAGGTTAACCATAGCTTCTTCATCGATTTCTGGGTTGTTTTTCACCCATTCATAGATTTGCAAGCCGGCAACATTTGCATGTGACCAAACTGGGAATTCTGAATCTCCGTGTTCACCTAAGATGTAAGCATGGACGTTACGTGCATCAACGTCAACTAATTCCGCAAGTGCTTGACGGAAACGAGCAGAGTCAAGAGACGTACCTGAACCGATAACGCGTTCTTTAGGGAAACCTGAGAATTTCCAAGTTGAGTAAGTCAAAATATCTACTGGGTTAGCGGCAACTAAAAAGATACCGTTAAATCCTGATTCAACGATTTGTGTGACAACATCGCGGTTGATTTTTAGGTTTTTGTTTACTAAGTCTAAACGAGTTTCACCTGGTTTTTGTGGTGCGCCAGCTGTAATAACAACTAAGTCAGCATCATGTGCGTCTGCGTAAGTAGCAGAGTAGATTTTTTTAGGTGAAGTAAATGCCAAAGCGTGAGACAAGTCAATTGCGTCTCCTTCAGTTTTAGCAGTATTGATATCTACGATACCTACTTCTTGAGCAATATTTTGAGTAACTAGAGCAAAGGCATAGCTAGAACCTACGGCGCCGTCTCCAACAAGAATAACTTTTTGATGATCTTTTTTTTCTGCAGCTGCAGTCATTTAGTATCAATCCTTCCATTGATTTGTTTTTTCCCATGCTTATGCTAACATTTCTCAAGCCCCATGTCACGCTATTTGGCTATAAAATATAACAGATAACAAGGTTGTATCATATGTAAAAGCTTACATGTGCGTTATTTCACTATTTTTATAAATCAATTATTTCATTAAACTTTGAAGAAATTTTTAATTTCTTTATCATTTATTAACGATTCTCTTTTAGCCGAAACGCTTTGTTTTGTGTTATACTATACGTTGACAGTATAAAAAAGAAAAAAAGCTCGATGGACTGGACCGCTAATTAGCAGTCCAGCCTTTTGTGCTGTTTTTAGAATTAGGTGGAAAAACAAAAATGAAAATGATCGTCGGGTTAGGAAACCCAGGTACCAAATACCAATATACTAAACACAATATCGGCTTTATGGTCGTGGATCAAATTGCACGCGAACATCAAGCTACTTTCAAAAAAAATCCATTCGAAGCAGAAGTTGCCGAATTTTTTCATAATGGAGAAAAGATCCTTCTAGTCAAACCACAGACATTTATGAATGAATCTGGTCGTGCAGTCGGGCCGTTAATGACTTATTTTGGGATTTATCCAGAAGAATTAGTCGTCATCTACGATGATTTGGATCTGGCAGTAGGAAAGATCCGGCTCCGTCAAAAGGGGAGTGCCGGCGGGCATAATGGTATCAAAAGTATCATTTCCCATTTGAATACGAATGTCTTTGATCGAATCAAGGTGGGAATCGGCAGACCAGAAGGGAAAAAAACAGTGGTCCAACATGTGCTTAGTCCTTTCAGCAAAGAAAATCAGCCTTTGATAGAAGAAAGCATGTTTCAATCTGTTAAAGCAGTCGAATATCTCATAGAAGGGCATTCGTTCGTGGATGCGATGAATCAATTCAATTGAGAAAGGAGGAAAAGGAATGGATATCATTCAATTAGTCGGAAAAGATCCGCAAGTAAAAGAATGGATCAGCAATTTAGAAGAAAAAATGCCTAGACAACTAATCACAGGATTAGCTAGTTCAGCAAAGACGCTTCTATTTGCTCGAGCATTTAAGAAAACAAATAAAAATATGATCATTCTGATGCCAAATTTGTATTATGCCAATCAGTTAGCAGAAGATCTGCAACATGTGATTCCGCAGGATCAGATCCATTTATTTCCAGTGGATGAAGTGCTTTCTGCTGAAATGGCCTTTTCTTCTCCAGAAGCGCGAGGCGAGAGAGTCGCAACGCTCAACGCACTTCAAGAAAAAAAAGCAGGTATCTATTTGTTGCCAGTCGCAGCTTTGCACAAGCGACTGCCGAATAAGAAAACTTGGCTACAGGCGCAATTGAATTGGCATGTTGGTGATGAAATAGATGTGGAAAATCTTCCTCGCCAATTGACTTTGATGGGCTATGTACGAGAAGAAATGGTCGCAAAACCCGGAGAATTCAGTATTCGAGGAAGCATCGTCGATATTTACCCATTAACAACAAACTATCCTATTCGTGTAGAATTATTTGATGTAGAGATAGATTCTATGCGGTATTTTGAAGCAGAAACACAACGTTCAATCGAAAAAACGGAAGAAATCTGGGTTTCTCCAACGAGTGAACAAGTCTATGGATCAGAGGATCTGGAACATGGAATAGAGCAAATGCAAAAAATGCTAGAAAAACGACTTGCTGCGACCACAGAAGAAGCAGACCGCGAGTTTTTACAAGATTACTTCGGTCAGCTGACTTCAAGTTGGCAAGCAGGTATCCCGACAGAAGAAGCAAAATTCTACTCAGATCTTCTTTACCAAGAATTTGTAACGATCTTGGATTATTTTCCTTCAAATAGTTTACTAGTCGTTGATGATTACCAGCGGATCATGGAAACAAATCGGGAAATCGAAAGGGAAGCGGCAGAATGGCATACTCAAAAAATCAGCGAATTGCGGGTTTTTTCTGAGCAGTCATTTTCAGCAGATGTACAAAGAATCGTTCAAAAGGAAAAATTTACTACAACCTTTTTCTCACTCTTCCAAAAAGGGATGGGAAATCTTCGTTTCCAAGCAATCCATAATTTTCAATATCGGACGATGCAACAGTTCTTCGGACAAATGCCGTTACTGAAAACAGAAATGGACCGTTGGCGCAAGCAAAAACAGACTGTTGTGATCTTTATTCCGACAAAGGACAGAATACGTAAAGCAGAACAAATGCTTCGAGATGAAGATATATTAGTAGTAGAAACAGAAAAAAATGCATTGATCAGAGGACAGGTACAACTAGTTGAAGGAGCTTTGCAAGCTGGTTTTGAACTTCCTCAAGAAAAAATAGTAGCTATCACAGAAAAAGAAATTTTTCAAAAAACGACGAAAAAACAAACGAGACGACAAACAGTAACAAACGCAGAGCGATTGAAAAGCTATAATGAGTTAAAAGCAGGAGATTACGTTGTCCATGCCAATCATGGTATCGGGAAATACATTGGGATGGAAACGCTAGAAGTAGATGGCGTTCACCAAGACTATATGACTATTTTGTATCAAAACGACGACAAACTGTTTATTCCTGTTACTCAACTGAATCTGATCCAAAAATATGTCGCCTCGGAAGCCAAAGCACCTCGCATCAATAAGCTAGGCGGAAGTGAATGGACGAAAACTAAACGAAAAGTATCTTCGAAAATCGAAGATATCGCTGACGATTTAATCAAACTATACGCAGCAAGAGAATCAGAAAAAGGATATGCTTTTGGTCCTGATGACGCCTACCAAAAAGAATTCGAAAATGCTTTCCCTTATTCTGAAACAGATGACCAGTTGAGAAGTGCAGCGGAGATCAAGCGGGATATGGAAAAAGAAAAACCAATGGATCGACTACTCGTAGGTGATGTTGGTTATGGGAAAACAGAAGTAGCGCTTCGAGCGGCCTTTAAAGCGATAAAGGAAAGCAAACAAGTAGCCTTTTTAGTTCCAACAACAATCTTGGCACAGCAGCACTATGAAACGATGCTGGAAAGATTTGAAGGTTTCCCCGTAAATATCGGGCTATTAAGTCGTTTCAGAACAAGAAAGCAACAAAAAGAAACCATCGAACAACTGCGCACAGGTCAAGTTGATATTGTTGTAGGAACCCATCGAATCTTGTCAAAAGATATTGAATTTAGCGATTTGGGTTTATTGATCATTGACGAAGAACAACGTTTTGGTGTAAAACATAAAGAACGATTGAAACAGTTACGTGCACAAGTGGATGTGTTGACTCTGACAGCAACACCGATTCCGAGAACTTTGCATATGTCGATGCTAGGCGTGCGGGATCTTTCAGTAATCGAAACACCGCCTGCGAATCGTTATCCGATCCAAACATATGTTATGGAAAAAAATCCTGGGGCTATCCGCGAAGCAATCCATCGAGAAATGGGACGAGGTGGACAAGTATTCTATTTATATAATCGAGTAGAAACGATCGAACAAAAAGTAGAAGAAATCCAAGAACTCGTTCCGGAAGCGCGGATCGGCTATGCTCATGGACAAATGACAGAGGCGCAATTAGAAAATACGCTCTTTGAATTTATTGAAGGTCGGTATGATGTTCTTGTCACTACGACCATCATTGAAACAGGAGTGGATATCCCGAACGCAAATACATTGTTTGTTGAGAACGCTGATTATATGGGTTTATCCACGTTATATCAATTACGCGGACGGGTAGGAAGAAGTAGCCGTGTCGCATATGCTTACTTTATGTATGAGCAGCAGAAGATCCTTAATGAAGTCAGTGAAAAACGTCTTCAGGCAATCAAAGATTTTACAGAACTGGGATCTGGATTCAAAATTGCGATGCGTGATCTTTCCATTCGCGGTGCAGGTAATCTCTTAGGTGCTCAGCAACATGGATTTATTGATGCAGTCGGTTTCGATATGTATTCTCAAATGCTGAGCGAAGCAGTGTCTCGTAAACAAGGAAAGAATAGTCAAGTGGAGAAGACCACTGTTGAGATCGACCTCGGTGTTGACGCGTATCTACCTGAAACATACGTGGCAGATCAACGGCAGAAAATCGAGATCTATAAACGAATTCGTGAACTTGACTCGCAAGAAATGCTAGATGAACTGGAAGATGATCTGCTCGACCGTTTTGGAGAATACCCAGAAGAAGTAGCACATCTCCTGACAATCGGACAGATTAAAATGGATGGCGATCGAGCGCTCTTGGAAACGATAAGGAAACAGGAGCCGCATATCGTCTTTACTCTAAGCAAAGTTGGAACGAAACGCTACAGCGTGGAACAATTATTCGAAGCACTAACGGCGACGAAACTAAAAGCCAGTCTAGGCGTTGAAAAAGAACAGATGGTGATACGCTTGACGATTCCAAACCAAATGGAAGAAGCAGTGTGGCTTCAGGAAATCCAAAAGTTTGTCAAAGCATTGCGTGAGCAAAAATATCTGTCAGCGTAGGAAGGAGCAACGATTTGGATCATAAAGAAATGCGGCGCGTCATGCAAGGAGCATTTGTACTGACGATTGCTTCTTTCATAGCAAAAGTATTAAGTGCCCTTTACCGAATTCCTCTCCAAAACTTAGTCGGCGACGAAGGTTTTTATGTTTATCAGCAAGTTTATCCAATTTATGGGATAGCAATGACTTTAGCTTTATCAGGTCTTCCGCAGTTCATATCAAAGTACGTTGCAGAAAGAAAGAATCCTTTCGAGCGAAAGCAAGCTTTGCAAAGTCTTTATCCCTTGGTGTTTTGGACAGGCGTCTTTCTGTGGTTGTTTGTCTTTTCATTTAGCAGTTGGATTGCTTGGATGATGGGGGATATACAATTGAAACCACTGATCCAAGTAGTTTCTTTTACCTTTTTGCTGATGCCTGGTTTATCTTTTTATCGAGGGAATTTTCAAGGAAGATTTTTGATGGAACCAACGGCAGTTTCTCAAGTAGTTGAGCAGTTCGTTCGTGTTTCTGTAATCGTCTGCAGTGCGTTTGCTTTTAGAAAGCTCGGATGGACGGTGTACCAAACAGGGACGGCAGCGATGAGTGGAGCCGTTTTTGGCGGGATATGCGCATATGGGATCCTTCACTACTATGAACAAAAGATTCATGGAGGAGTATTAAGCTTCCGCCGGTTCCCATTATTCAAACAGCCACCAAAATCTTTGATCCGGCGCTTTCTAGTAGAAGGCGGTCTGGTTTCGATTTATAGCGGATTACTCATCTTTTTTCAGCTGATCGACTCTTTCTTTGTAAAAAATGCTTTGGAAGTTTACGGTCTGTCGGAATATAGTGCGAAGATAGCAAAAGGGGTCTATGATCGAGGGCAGCCTTTGGTTCAATTAGGTTTAGTGATTGCCACCGCATTAAGTGCGACATTTCTGCCTGCATTGACCCGTCATTTGACCAATCGGATCTATCGTCAGTTTTTGCAGACAGCCAAAATCTATCTTAGATTGACGACCGCTTTGGCATTAGCTGCATCTTTGGGATTAGCCTTACTGCTTCCTTATATCAATTATGCGTTGTTTAAAGATTATGCAGGAAATGCAGCGCTTGTATTGTTTGTTTTTTCCATTGCTTTTACTGCAGTCATCCAAGCCTATCAAAGTATTGCTCAAAGCAAGAACTCTTTTCGCCCTTCTTTAAAAGGAGCAGGATGGGGGCTCTTGGTAAAAGGATTGACTACTTCTTTTCTAACTGGTTTATTAGGAACAGCCGGAGCAAGCCTGTCTACCCTTTTAGGATTAGGTGTGACGCTTTGGTATTTTGTCCGAATCGAAACAAAAGAGCTAAATGCTTTTTGGAAAGAACGACATTTTGGGCGGAAGTTGATTATCAGCCTTCTTTGTATGACAGCAGCCCTGCTGCTGTATTATGGTGTATTGAATATAGTGTTTGGTCCTGTAACTCATCGTTCCACTGCTTTTTTTGTCAGTGTGATAGGCGTTGGGATTGGCGCATCTGTGTTCATTTATGCAGTGATTCGTCTCCGTCTGTTTACAGTAAGAGAGTGGCTCATGTTGCCATTTGGTAAGAAAATTCTACGATTAAACAAAAAAATCAAAAAGTGAGGAATAAGATATGCGATTAGACAAATTTTTAAAAATATCCCGAATCATCAAAAGACGATCAGTAGCAAAAGAAGTGTCTGATAAAGGAAGGATCCAAATCAACGGAAAATTGGCGAAATCTTCCAGTGACGTCAAAGTAGGCGACATTTTGAAAGTCCAGTTCGGCAACAAAACGTTGGAAGTAAAAATTACGGAATTACATGAATCGACCAAAAAAGAAGATGCACAAAAAATGTACGAAATTATTTCTGAAAATCGCACAGAAACACTAGAGAAATAGATTAGACAAGCTTTCATGATATTGGTATAATGAGAAAGACAATCAAAAAAGATTGGAGCGAATCCAAGTGACGAAAAAAAGCAATAAAATCGCTGCGCTAGATACGGAATATGCAAAGAAAAAGTATGCTGAATTTCAGCAACAACAACGACAACTGATTTTTCGAAGACGCAGACTGGCTGCAATTTTTGTTGGTGCTTTGGTCATTTTCGCGATAATAGGTGTGCAGATTTTCCATGATATGCAAAGGATGCATCAATTGAACGAATTGAGAGTCGAAGCAAATACTGAAATGAAAGAAGTCAACGCAGACGTTGATCAGCTGCACCAAGATGTTTCATTGCTGAAAGATGATGAATATGTAGCTAAACTTGCCAGAAGCAAATTCTTTTACTCAAAAGACGGTGAAAAAGTTTATCCTATATTAGAATCAAATACAGACAGCTCGACAAATGAAACAGATCAATCAACTAGTGCTACAACTGCAAAATAAGCAGGAATATAAAAAAGGGAAATAATTAGGAGGAACATTTTTTTTATGTCAATCGAGGTAGGAGCAAAACTGCAAGGAAAAGTATCAGGAATTACAAATTTTGGTGCGTTTATTGATCTAGGTGCTGGAAAAACGGGTCTAGTTCATATTAGCGAAGTGTCAAATGGATATGTAAAAGACATCCATGATGTTTTAAGTGTAGGAGATGAAGTAACAGTCAAAGTTATTTCAGTAAATGATGATGGGAAAATCGGACTATCTATCCGCAAAGCGCAGGAACAACCTGTAGAATCTGGAGAAGAAAGCCGTCCTAAAAAATTTCAACAAAAAGATTCCCGTGAGAACCGCAATCGTCCAGCACAGAAAAAATCTTTTTCTCGCAGTCAGCCTTCAGCTCAAAAAGAAGACTTCGATTCATTGATGAGTTCATTTTTGAAAGATAGCGATGACCGCTTATCTTCATTGAAGCGAAACACAGAAGGAAAACGCGGTGGCCGTGGCGGACGCCGCAGCTAATAAAGCTGAAAATAATGATGATGCGACTATTTTAGTCATAGTATCAACAGAGGGCAGGTTAATTGTCGTTTTAGACGTTTTCCCGCTCTCTTTTTTTTAGGAAGAAAGGGTGTGGAAAGAATGAGCGTTGAAAAAGACGGTAAAAAAGTACCGCTATTGCAGCAGTCATTTATTCGGCACGGGAATGAACAAAGATTCTGGCAAAAAGAATCAAGGATTTTAGCAGCGGTATCAGGTGGGGTTGATTCGATGGTTCTGCTCCATTTGCTTTTGCAAGCGCAACGCCAAATCGGTTTTTCTTTGGGTGTCGTCCATATCAATCACCAATTGAGAGAAGAATCAGCAGAAGAAGCTGCTTATCTTCGCTCCTATTGTGAGAAGAAGAATCTCCCTTTATATGTAAGTGTTTGGGAAGATCCGGCCAAAACGGCCATAGAAACGGCAGCCCGTAACTTTCGTTATCAAGCATTCACTCGTGTGATGAAAGAAGAACAATATGATACGTTGATGACTGCTCATCATGGAGATGATCAAATCGAGACGGTGTTGATGAAAATCATTCGTGGGGGACAGTTAAGTACTTTTTCTGGAATCAAAGAAGTACAACCATTTGCTACGGGCAGACTTGTTCGTCCATTGCTGAGTTTCAGTAAAGAAGAATTGTATGCTTATGCAGCAGAATCACAGCTTGTTTACTTTGAGGATCAGACGAACCAATTATTAGATGTCCAAAGAAATCGGCTTCGCCATTTGGTTGTTCCTCAATTAAAACAAGAAAACACCCAGGTGATGAGACATTTTCAGCAGTTTTCGCAACAGATCCAATGGGCAGACCAAGTCATTCAAAAATGTATGGGGCAGTTAATCGAAAAGGAAGTCGAACAGTTAAAGGATCGATTTCAATTTTCAGCAGAAATAATAGAAAAAATGGAAGAAGCGGAACGATACTATTTTTTCCACTCCTTCTTCGACAAAGTATTCTCAGAAACAGGGATCATTTTGAAAGAGCAGCAAATGGCATCGATTTTAGAGCAGTGGCAACAGAAAAAAAGTCAATGGCAGCTTAGCATCGGCAACAGCTGGGTACTGAAAAGAGAGTATCATTTTGTTGTACTCGCTAAAAAAGAAAAACAAGCCACTACTCAGACAGAAGATCAGCGCTTGTTGCTTATTCCAGAACAAGGGATACAGTTGAACGAAACAGAATGGATTGGTCTGGTCAAACCTGAACATTCAGAGGACATCAAAGCAACAGAGTCATGGTCTCTGTTTTCTCATGACATTTGGGTTCCCGCCGATGTGCAACTATATGTCGAAAAAAGAAAAGCAGGAGACCGTATCCAATTAACGGAGAAACTTACAAAAAAAGTATCTAGATATTTTATCGATCAGAAAGTACCTAATTCACAAAGGCAGCATGCTTGGATCATTACAGATGCCAAAAGAAATATATATAGCTTGATACCTTTTGCCTTTTCATATTTGAGTATTCGTGAAGAAACTGATAAAATACACTACATACTTCTTTACAAATATCAAAAAGAAGCAATTGGAAGGAGAACCTGATGTTGGAAAAGGATATTGAGAGAATTTTGATCTCACAAGAAGAGATACAAGTTCGTTGCAAAGAACTAGGCAAAGAGTTAACAGAAATTTACCAAAACACCAATCCCCTAGTAGTAGGTGTCTTAAAAGGAGCGGTACCATTCATGGCAGATATCGTTCGTTCTATCGATACGTATTTGGAATTGGATTTCATGGATGTTTCAAGCTACGGGAATGCAACAGTCTCGTCAGGGGAAGTAAAAATCGTCAAAGACTTGGATACAAATGTAGAAGGTCGCGATCTGTTGATCGTTGAAGATATCATTGACAGCGGAAGAACACTTGCCTATTTAGTGGATCTTTTCAAATACCGCAAAGCAAAATCAGTCAAAATCGTTACACTACTTGACAAACCCGAGGGAAGAGTAGTAAACATCGAAGCAGATTATGTTGGGTTCAACGTACCAAATGAATTTGTTGTCGGTTATGGCTTGGATTATGCAGAAGCATATCGTAACCTTCCATACATCGGTGTATTGAAACCTAGTGTTTATCAATCAAATTAATGCTGTATCTCAATTAAATTATGGTACAATAGAATGGTCAGGATTGATAAAAAACTGTTAAATTAAATTGACGCTTAGGGAGGGCAACTATGAACAAAAAGAACAATGGCATGATGAAAAATGCCTTGTATTATGTCCTCGTAATCTTAGCGATGGTAATGGTCGTTTATTTCATTTTTGGTAATAACGGCCAGCGATCGTCAGATATCGAGTACTCAAAATTCACAGAACAACTACAAGCAGGCAAAATCAAAGAGTTTGAAGTGCAGCCTGCAAATGGTGTATATAAGATCACTGGTGAATACAAGGAACAGCAGACAGTCGCTAACAGCGGCGGGTTAGCTATCTTGGGTTCAACAGATACGACTACTACCCATTTCACAACAATCATTTTGCCAAATGATACAACATTGAGCCAAGTAACAGAACTGGCAAAAGAAAACAAAGTTGCTACAACAGTAAAAGAAGAATCAAGCAGCGGCGTATGGGTTTCGTTATTGCTTAGCTTCTTGCCGATCGTGATCATCATCTTTTTCTTCTACATGATGATGGGACAACAAGGCGGCGGTGGTGGCGGTGGCGGCCGTGTCATGAACTTTGGTAAATCAAAAGCCAAAGAAGCAGACAAAAAAGCTAATCGCGTACGTTTTTCTGATGTAGCGGGTGCGGAAGAAGAAAAACAAGAACTAGTTGAAGTTGTTGAATTTCTGAAAGATCCTCGCCGATTTGTTGAATTAGGTGCCCGTATCCCGGCAGGTGTACTTTTAGAAGGACCTCCAGGAACAGGTAAAACCTTGTTAGCAAAAGCTGTTGCCGGAGAAGCTGGCGTACCATTTTATTCGATCTCAGGTTCTGATTTCGTAGAAATGTTTGTCGGCGTCGGAGCAAGCCGTGTTCGTGATTTGTTTGAAACAGCGAAGAAAAACGCACCGGCTATCATTTTCATCGATGAAATTGATGCGGTAGGTCGTCAACGTGGTGCCGGTATGGGCGGCGGACATGATGAACGCGAACAAACATTGAACCAATTGCTTGTAGAAATGGATGGTTTCGACGGAAATGAAGGAGTAATCGTCATTGCTGCAACTAACCGTTCTGACGTACTAGATCCAGCGTTACTACGTCCCGGACGTTTTGACCGTCAAATTTTAGTTGGCCGTCCAGATGTAAAAGGACGTGAAGCAATCTTGCGCGTCCATGCACGGAATAAACCGATGGCCGATGATGTTGACTTGAAAGTCGTTGCTCAACAGACTCCAGGGTTTGCCGGAGCAGATTTGGAAAACGTCTTGAATGAAGCGGCGCTAGTAGCTGCTAGAAGAAATAAAAAGAAAATCGATGCTTCTGATATCGATGAAGCGGAAGATCGTGTGATTGCAGGTCCAGCTAAAAAAGATCGTGTAATCAGCAAAAGAGAACGCGAAATGGTTGCTTATCACGAAGCTGGTCATACGATTGTCGGATTAGTGTTAAGTCGCGCTCGGGTCGTCCATAAAGTAACGATTATCCCTCGCGGACGCGCCGGTGGATATATGATCGCTTTACCAAAAGAAGATCAGTTCTTGATGACAAAAGAAGATATGTTTGAACAAATCGTAGGTTTGCTTGGTGGACGTACAGCTGAAGAAATCATCTTCAATGTCCAATCAACTGGGGCTTCCAATGACTTTGAACAAGCGACAGCTTTAGCACGAAGCATGGTAACAGAATATGGAATGAGCGATCGTTTAGGTCCCGTTCAATATGAAGGAAACCATCAAGTGTTCGTTGGCCGCGACTACGGTCAAACAAAAGCTTACTCTGAACAAGTTGCTTTCGAAATTGATCAAGAAGTACGCAAGATTTTGATGGAAGCTCATGCCAAAGCTCATGAAATCATCGAAGCTCATCGTGCACAGCATAAATTGATTGCTGAAAAACTTCTGGAATTCGAAACATTGGATGCCAAAGCAATCAAATCGTTATTCGAACACGGTGTGATGCCTGAAGGTACTGAGTCAAATGATTATCCAAGCGAAAAAGAAGCGAAAACTTTTGAAGAAGCAAAACGTGCTTTGGAAGAAAAAGACGCTGAAAAACAAGCAGAAGAAAAACGTGATTTTGAAGAAGCAAAACATGAACTGCATGAGGAAAATAAAGCAGAACATGATTCAGATTCTCAACAATCAGAAGATAATCATCCAGACGATCAATACAAATAAAAAAATATAGGTCAATTGATCTGATATGACTCCCGAAAACCGGAACAAAAACCGGTTTTCGGGAGATTTCTTTATTTAAGATATAAATAGGATGATGTCCTGTTTTCTAGATGATTCTGAATTATTTTTAAAAGAAGCATTCCAAAGTTGAAAAAAGCAGGAGTTGCTAGTATGATTCACTATGAGTTTAAAAACGGAAAAAGGAGTACATAACAAATGAAAGATTATCTGGTTAAGGCACTTGCTCACGACGGATTCGTACGAGCATACGCCGTTCAAGCAACAAATACCGTAGCGGAGGCACAAAGACGTCATGATACTTGGCACACATCTTCAGCTGCTTTAGGACGAACATTAGTGGGCAGTCTGCTGCTTGGTGCAACACTTAAAGGAGAAGATAAACTAACTGTTCGAATCCAAGGTGATGGTCCAGCAGCGGGAATCGTAGTAGATGCAAATGGGAAGGGAGATGTGAAAGGCTACATCAAAAATCCGCATCTCAGTCTTCCTTTGAATAGTGAAGGTAAAATCGATGTGCGAGGAGCAGTTGGGACACAAGGGATGTTTACTGTCACAAAAGATTTAGGATTAAAAGAACCTTTTTCTGGTCAAACGCCAATTGTTTCTGGAGAAATCGCTGAAGATTTTACTTACTATCTCGCTATTTCAGAACAAATCCCTTCAGCTGTTGGACTAAGTGTATTGGTCAATACTGATGACAGTATCAAGACAGCGGGTGGATTCATGATTCAAATCATGCCAGGTGCCGATGAAGAAACAATCAGCAAGATTGAGGAACAATTAAAAACAACACCAAGAATCTCTACTCTCTTAGATGAAGGACAGACACCAGAAGAAATATTGAAGGGATTGCTTGATACAGAAGAGCTGAACGTTTTAGAAAAAATGCCTGTTCAATTCAAATGTGACTGTTCAAAAGAAAAATTTGCAGAAGCAATTATCGCGCTAGGTGCAGAAGAAATCCAAGCAATGATAGATGAAGATCATGGAGCAGAAGCGGTGTGCTCTTTCTGCAACAATAAATACAAGTATAGTGAAGAAGAATTAGCTGGATTGAAGAAAGAAGCCTTAGGAGGAATTTAAGTGGAACACAAATGGAAAATCGGCAATGTTGAAATCCCTAATCGTGTCGTTGTTGCGCCGATGGCTGGAATAACAAATTCAGCATTTCGAGTCACTGTCAAAGAATTTGGTGCAGGCTTAGTCGTATGTGAAATGATCAGTGATCAAGGCATCCATTTCAGAAACAAAAAAACTTTAGAGATGCTCCACATTGAAGAAACAGAACATCCATTAAGTTTACAGATATTTGGCGGGAACAAAGACAGCCTAGTTGAAGCTGCTCAATTTGTCGAAGAAAACACAGCTGCAGATATAATAGACATCAATATGGGCTGCCCAGTAAACAAAGTGATCAAAGCAGAAGCAGGGGCAAAGTGGCTTTTAGATCCTGAGAAAGTATACGAAATGGTCCAAGCTGTTTCTTCAGCAGTAGATATCCCTGTAACGGTCAAGATGCGTATCGGTTGGGATGAAGAACACGTTTTTGCTGTAGAAAATGCATTAGCAGCACAATCAGCTGGAGCAAGTGCCATCGCTATGCACGGGCGTACGCGGGTTCAGATGTATGAGGGAAAAGCAGATTGGGAAATATTAAAAGAAGTAAAAAAACATCTCACCATCCCATTTATGGGGAACGGGGATGTTAAAACACCCGAAGATGCAAAACGGATGCTTGATTATGTTGGTGCAGACGGTGTGATGATTGGCCGGGCAGCCTTGGGAAACCCATGGATGATTCATCGTACACAGCATTATCTAGAAACAGGAGAACTGATTCCTGAGCCAACACCAGCCGAAAAGATTGCTACAGCTAAACTTCATTTACAACGCTTAGCAGATCTCAAAGGAGAAAAAGTAGCATGTAGAGAATTCAGAACACATGCGGCTTATTATTTAAAAGGGATTCCTCGAGCAGCGAAAGTGAAAGTAGCAATCAATCAGACAGAAAATCAGCAAGAAATCAATGATCTGCTAGATCAATTTGTAGAAAAAGCAGAAAAAGTACTATTGAAACAAACGTTGTGATTTCTAAGTTTTTCGTGAATTTTCAAGCCGAAATTCCAAGTTCGGCTTGCTTTTTTTGTGTTTCATTGGCATTATAGGAAAGAGATTAACATGAGAATGGAGGAACTTTTGTGACACAGGAACAACAACATCAAGTAGAAGATTTAAATGATCAAATGCTTGTACGTCGTCAAAAAATGGAACAATTGCGTGAAGATGGAATCGATCCATTTGGAAAACGATTTGAACGCACACACAATTCAGAAGAATTGCATGAACTATTTGATCCAAGAACAAAAGAAGAACTAGCAGAGATGGGATTGACCGCTAGTGTAGCTGGTCGTATGATGACTCGCCGAGGAAAAGGAAAAGCTGGATTTGCGCATCTACAAGATCGTGAAGGCCAAATTCAAATTTATGTAAGAAAAGACCAAGTAGGTGATGAAGCCTATGAAGTATTTAAACATGCAGACCTTGGAGATTTCTTTGGTGTAACTGGACAAATCATGAAAACAGACACAGGCGAAGTTTCTATCAAAGCTTCAGAAATCACGATTTTGTCAAAAGCACTTCGTCCACTGCCAGATAAATACCATGGCTTGACGAATATTGAACAACGCTACAGACAACGCTACTTGGATTTGATCAGTAATCGCGAAAGCTTTGACCGATTTATGAAACGAAGCCAAATTATCAGCGAGATCCGTCGTTATTTAGATGGCAATGGCTATATCGAAGTAGAAACGCCAGTATTGCATAATGAGGCAGGTGGAGCCGCTGCTCGTCCATTCATCACACACCATAATGCACTGGATATTGATTTATATTTGCGTATCGCGTTGGAACTTCATTTGAAACGACTAATTGTCGGAGGAATGGAAAAAGTTTATGAAATCGGTCGTGTTTTCCGTAATGAAGGGATTGACACTACGCATAATCCAGAATTTACGATGTTAGAAGCATACACAGCATATACTGATTTCAATGATGTAATGAATCTGACAGAAGGTATTATCCGTAACGCAGCTGAAAAAGTACTAGGGACAGCGAAAATCACATATGATGGACAAGCTGTTGACTTAGAAAGCGACTTTAAACGTATCCATATGGTAGATGCGATCAAAGAACAAACTGGTGTAGATTTCTGGAAAGAAATGACATTGGAAGAAGCATTAGCCTTAGCTGAAAAGCATAACGTAGAAGTAACAGAAGCGATGGGTGTCGGACATGTTATCAATGAATTCTTTGAAACGTTTGTTGAAGAAACGTTGACACAACCGACATTTGTTTACGGACATCCAGTCGAAGTTTCGCCGTTAGCGAAGAAAAATCCAGAAGATCCTCGATTCACAGACCGATTCGAACTATTTATCGTAGGACGCGAATTTGCTAATGCCTTTACGGAACTGAACGATCCAATCGATCAAAGAGAACGATTTGAAGCACAAGAAAAAGAACGTGAACTAGGGAACGATGAAGCGCACGGTGTAGACGAAGACTTCTTGGAAGCATTAGAATACGGTATGCCGCCAACTGGTGGTCTAGGTATCGGGATTGACAGATTAGTGATGCTACTAACTGACGCTCAATCCATTCGGGACGTTCTACTATTCCCAACAATGAGATAAGCAAATAAAAGCTGTCTAGGGGACTCCCTTAGGCAGCTTTTGCCATGTAGAAAGCAACAAACAATAACGAATGTTCAAAAGCTGTTATCAAATATTACAGACATTAAGGAAGCCGAAAGCGAACGATAAAGAAAGAAAAGTAGTGAATAATCGCTTATTGAAAAAAACTTGAAAAAATACAAAAAATTCGTTGACCAAGATAAATTTAGTTGGTATATTATTACTTGTCCAAAAGACAGAAGGAAATATTTCTTCAAAAACATAACAAAAAAGTTATTGACATGTTGCTAACGACATGATAAGATAACTGAGTCTTTAAAAAAGAACAGCTTACGAAGCTTGATTCTATCGAAAAAAACTTCAAAAAAGTTCTTGACAAATAACAAATGATAAGTTATGATAAATGAGTTGCTGAAAGATTTCGAAAAACGAAATCGAAAAAAACTTTTAAAAAAGAGTTGACAATCACTTGTCACTCTGATATGATATAAAAGTTGCTACGGCAGCCAAAACAAATCGGAAAAACACTTCCGATGAAGTAGACCTTTGAAAACTGAACAAAGTAAGACAAACCAAATGTGTAGGGCGTCTTGATTCAATTCAAGACAACAAACATTTTTAACAAGCAAGCAATATGCTAGCAAACAAATTGAGCTTAACAATCGCAAGATTGTTCGAACTTTTTATGAGAGTTTGATCCTGGCTCAGGACGAACGCTGGCGGCGTGCCTAATACATGCAAGTCGTACGCTTCTTTTTCCACCGGAGCTTGCTCCACCGGAAAAAGAAGAGTGGCGAACGGGTGAGTAACACGTGGGTAACCTGCCCATCAGAAGGGGATAACACTTGGAAACAGGTGCTAATACCGTATAACAATCGAAACCGCATGGTTTTGATTTGAAAGGCGCTTTCGGGTGTCGCTGATGGATGGACCCGCGGTGCATTAGCTAGTTGGTGAGGTAACGGCTCACCAAGGCCACGATGCATAGCCGACCTGAGAGGGTGATCGGCCACATTGGGACTGAGACACGGCCCAAACTCCTACGGGAGGCAGCAGTAGGGAATCTTCGGCAATGGACGAAAGTCTGACCGAGCAACGCCGCGTGAGTGAAGAAGGTTTTCGGATCGTAAAACTCTGTTGTTAGAGAAGAACAAGGATGAGAGTAACTGTTCATCCCTTGACGGTATCTAACCAGAAAGCCACGGCTAACTACGTGCCAGCAGCCGCGGTAATACGTAGGTGGCAAGCGTTGTCCGGATTTATTGGGCGTAAAGCGAGCGCAGGCGGTTTCTTAAGTCTGATGTGAAAGCCCCCGGCTCAACCGGGGAGGGTCATTGGAAACTGGGAGACTTGAGTGCAGAAGAGGAGAGTGGAATTCCATGTGTAGCGGTGAAATGCGTAGATATATGGAGGAACACCAGTGGCGAAGGCGGCTCTCTGGTCTGTAACTGACGCTGAGGCTCGAAAGCGTGGGGAGCAAACAGGATTAGATACCCTGGTAGTCCACGCCGTAAACGATGAGTGCTAAGTGTTGGAGGGTTTCCGCCCTTCAGTGCTGCAGCTAACGCATTAAGCACTCCGCCTGGGGAGTACGACCGCAAGGTTGAAACTCAAAGGAATTGACGGGGGCCCGCACAAGCGGTGGAGCATGTGGTTTAATTCGAAGCAACGCGAAGAACCTTACCAGGTCTTGACATCCTTTGACCACTCTAGAGATAGAGCTTCCCCTTCGGGGGCAAAGTGACAGGTGGTGCATGGTTGTCGTCAGCTCGTGTCGTGAGATGTTGGGTTAAGTCCCGCAACGAGCGCAACCCTTATTGTTAGTTGCCATCATTTAGTTGGGCACTCTAGCAAGACTGCCGGTGACAAACCGGAGGAAGGTGGGGATGACGTCAAATCATCATGCCCCTTATGACCTGGGCTACACACGTGCTACAATGGGAAGTACAACGAGTTGCGAAGTCGCGAGGCTAAGCTAATCTCTTAAAGCTTCTCTCAGTTCGGATTGCAGGCTGCAACTCGCCTGCATGAAGCCGGAATCGCTAGTAATCGCGGATCAGCACGCCGCGGTGAATACGTTCCCGGGCCTTGTACACACCGCCCGTCACACCACGAGAGTTTGTAACACCCGAAGTCGGTGAGGTAACCTTTTTGGAGCCAGCCGCCTAAGGTGGGATAGATGATTGGGGTGAAGTCGTAACAAGGTAGCCGTATCGGAAGGTGCGGCTGGATCACCTCCTTTCTAAGGAATATTACGGAGACTACACAATTTGTTTTTACTTTGTTCAGTTTTGAGAGGTTTACTCTCAATTTAAAACGGGGCCTTAGCTCAGCTGGGAGAGCGCCTGCTTTGCACGCAGGAGGTCAGCGGTTCGATCCCGCTAGGCTCCATTAACAACATTAGTTGTTAAATTTGTTCATTGAAAACTGGATATTTGAAGTAAATGTAAGTAATACAAACCGAGAACACCGCGTTGAATGAGTTTTTTAATAAGTTCAATTGCTTATTTTCTTGATCTAACTTCTATCGCTAGAAGAAGGATCAAAACCCAACCGCAAGGTTGATAAGGTTAAGTGAATAAGGGCGCACGGTGGATGCCTTGGCACTAGGAGCCGATGAAGGACGGGACTAACACCGATATGCTTTGGGGAGCTGTACGTAAGCTATGATCCAGAGATTTCCGAATGGGGGAACCCAGCATCTTTAATAGGATGTTACGATTGTGTGAATACATAGCACATTCGAGGTAGACGCAGAGAACTGAAACATCTAAGTACCTGCAGGAAGAGAAAGAAAATTCGATTCCCTGAGTAGCGGCGAGCGAAACGGGAAAAGCCCAAACCAACAAGCTTGCTTGTTGGGGTTGTAGGACTCCAATATGGTAGTTCTTTCAGATAGTCGAATGACTTGGAAAAGTCAGTCAAAGAGGGTAAAAACCCCGTAGACGAA
>NZ_JBIOLR010000001.1:2555000-2632500 GCF_051710965.1 Enterococcus sp. DIV1283b | reverse complement strand
GGACTGATACTAATCGATCGAGGACTTAACCAATAGGTTAAAAAGAAAAGAACTCGGCAAAAAACTTATAGAACTTCAAATCCAGTTTTGAGTGAACAAAATTTACTCAATAAAAGATAACACCACAGTGTGGTGGCGATAGCGAGAAGGATACACCTGTAACCATGCCGAACACAGAAGTTAAGCTTCTTAGCGCCGATTGTAGTGAGGGGTTGCCCCTTGTGAGAGTAGGACGTCGCCACGCTTAAGTTATCCATGGAGGTTTAGCTCAGCTGGGAGAGCATCTGCCTTACAAGCAGAGGGTCAGCGGTTCGATCCCGTTAACCTCCATATGAGCCGTTAGCTCAGTTGGTAGAGCATCTGACTTTTAATCAGAGGGTCACAGGTTCGAGCCCTGTACGGCTCATATTTTTGCGGGTGTGGCGGAATTGGCAGACGCACTAGATTTAGGATCTAGCGCCTTACGGCGTGGGGGTTCAAGTCCCTTCACCCGCATCATTTAAGTTTTACATGCCGGCTTAGCTCAGTTGGTAGAGCATCTGATTTGTAATCAGAGGGTCGAGGGTTCAAGTCCTTTAGCCGGCATCTTTAAACACGCGGAAATAGCTCAGTGGTAGAGCACCACCTTGCCAAGGTGGGGGTCGCGGGTTCGAACCCCGTTTTCCGCTTTGCCAAAGCAATCGCGCCGGGGTGGCGGAACTGGCAGACGCACAGGACTTAAAATCCTGCGGTGAGTGATCACCGTACCGGTTCGATTCCGGTCCTCGGCATTTCAAATATGCGCCCATAGCTCAACTGGATAGAGTGTTTGACTACGGATCAAAAGGTTAGGGGTTCGACTCCTCTTGGGCGCGTTAATTAAACGGGAAGTAGCTCAGCTTGGTAGAGCACTTGGTTTGGGACCAAGGGGTCGCAGGTTCGAATCCTGTCTTCCCGATAATTATAAATTTAAACACGGGGCCTTAGCTCAGCTGGGAGAGCGCCTGCTTTGCACGCAGGAGGTCAGCGGTTCGATCCCGCTAGGCTCCATTTCATTTAAATAATGAATATCTTTTTCGCGGTGTAGCTCAGCTGGCTAGAGCGTCCGGTTCATACCCGGGAGGTCGGGGGTTCGATCCCCTCCGCCGCGATTTTTAAGAGCCTGGACCTTTAGCTCAGTTGGTTAGAGCAGACGGCTCATAACCGTCCGGTCGTAGGTTCGAGTCCTACAAGGTCCATTGTGGCGTTGTAAGTTTCATATGGAGGATTACCCAAGTCCGGCTGAAGGGAACGGTCTTGAAAACCGTCAGGCGGGTAAAACCGTGCAAGGGTTCGAATCCCTTATCCTCCTTTATCGTATTATCGCGGGATGGAGCAGTCTGGTAGCTCGTCGGGCTCATAACCCGAAGGTCGTAGGTTCAAATCCTGCTCCCGCAATTAAAAACTAAAAACACTGGTTCCGTGGTGTAGGGGTTAACATGCCTGCCTGTCACGCAGGAGATCGCGGGTTCGATTCCCGTCGGAACCGCCATGCGGGTGTAGTTTAGTGGTAAAACCACAGCCTTCCAAGCTGTTGTCGCGAGTTCGATTCTCGTCACCCGCTTTTAGTTTTTATGGGCCTATAGCTCAGCTGGTTAGAGCGCACGCCTGATAAGCGTGAGGTCGATGGTTCGAGTCCATTTAGGCCCATTAGTACAAAATCTTATTGGTTTTGGGGAAGTACTCAAGTGGCTGAAGAGGCGCCCCTGCTAAGGGTGTAGGTCGGGAAACCGGCGCGAGGGTTCAAATCCCTCCTTCTCCGTTTCAATATTTTGTTTTACCTGGCCCGTTGGTCAAGCGGTTAAGACACCGCCCTTTCACGGCGGTAACACGGGTTCGAATCCCGTACGGGTCATTAAATTCAATATAGTTTTACATGGAGGATTACCCAAGTCCGGCTGAAGGGAACGGTCTTGAAAACCGTCAGGCGGGTAAAACCGTGCAAGGGTTCGAATCCCTTATCCTCCTTTTCATATTATCGCGGGATGGAGCAGTCTGGTAGCTCGTCGGGCTCATAACCCGAAGGTCGTAGGTTCAAATCCTGCTCCCGCAATTAAAAACTAAAAACAATGGTTCCGTGGTGTAGGGGTTAACATGCCTGCCTGTCACGCAGGAGATCGCGGGTTCGATTCCCGTCGGAACCGTTTGGCTCGGTAGCTCAGTTGGTAGAGCAATGGATTGAAGCTCCATGTGTCGGCAGTTCGATTCTGTCCCGCGCCATTATGCGGGTGTAGTTTAGTGGTAAAACCACAGCCTTCCAAGCTGTTGTCGCGAGTTCGATTCTCGTCACCCGCTTTTAGTTTTTATGGGCCTATAGCTCAGCTGGTTAGAGCGCACGCCTGATAAGCGTGAGGTCGATGGTTCGAGTCCATTTAGGCCCATTTATTTTATTGGCCCGTTGGTCAAGCGGTTAAGACACCGCCCTTTCACGGCGGTAACACGGGTTCGAATCCCGTACGGGTCATGGAAGATACTTGATGAGTATCTTTTTCTTTTTATCTGAAAGAATGATTTTAAAAGGCTTAGCAGAGTTATCTTTATAGATGATTGTGCTAAGCTTTTTTGGATAAATCTAATGTAAAATATTTATATTTTTTAAGCAAAAAAATGAAAAAATACGAGCAGAAAACTGTTTTATCTGCTATACTTGGTTCGTTGCAAGTTCCCGAAAGGATCCGCAGGACGGAGATGCCTTGTAACCGAATTTAACTAGGGGGAATCATTATAATGGTAGAAAGACACTTATTTACATCAGAATCTGTTTCTGAAGGACATCCAGATAAAATCGCTGACCAAATCAGTGATGCAATCTTGGATGCAATTTTAGAACAAGACCCAACAGCACGAGTAGCGTGTGAAACATCTGTAACAACTGGGCTTGTTTTAGTATTTGGAGAAATATCTACGACGGCATATGTAGATATTCAAAAAGTCGTACGGGAAACAATAAAAGAAATTGGTTATACACGTGCAAAATTCGGATTTGATGGAGATACAGCAGCTGTATTGGTTGCGATTGATGAACAATCTCCTGATATTGCTCAAGGAGTTGACGAAGCACTTGAGATCCGGGATGAAGATAAAAAAGACGTATTAGATGAAATTGGTGCTGGCGACCAAGGGTTAATGTTTGGTTTTGCTGTAGATGAAACACCGGAATTAATGCCTTTACCAATCGCTTTGAGTCATCGTCTGGTACGCCGCTTGGCAGATTTGCGTAAATCAAATGAATTAACGTATTTACGTCCAGATGCAAAATCTCAAGTCACAGTTGAATATGATGATCAAGGACAACCTGAGCGCGTAGATACAATCGTTATTTCAACACAGCATGATGATGCAGTAGATAATGAAACAATTCGTCATGATGTCATCGAAAAAGTAGTGAAGGAAGTTATTCCAGCTGAATTATTAGATGATCAAACAAAATATTATATCAATCCGACTGGCCGATTTGTCATTGGTGGTCCTCAAGGGGATGCCGGATTAACAGGAAGAAAGATCATTGTTGATACGTATGGCGGTTATGCTCGTCATGGTGGCGGTGCTTTTTCTGGTAAAGATGCGACAAAAGTTGACCGTTCTGCCAGCTATGCTGCACGTTATATTGCTAAAAACATCGTTGCAGCAGGGCTTGCTCGCAAAGCAGAAGTACAGCTAGCTTATGCGATTGGTGTTGCTCAACCTGTTTCGATCTCCATCAATACTTTCGGTACTGGAACGGTTCCGGAAGAAGAACTGATTGCTGCAGTGAGAGAAAACTTCGATCTTCGGCCAGCAGGAATCATCGAGATGCTTGATTTGCGTCGTCCGATTTACAAACAAACAGCTGCTTACGGTCATTTTGGTCGTACAGATGTGGATTTGCCTTGGGAACATACGGACAAAGTAGATGCATTGAAAGCAAGTTTAGCAAAATAAGCTATATTCAGCTGGAACGATCGCCGAATGGTGGTTGTTCCAGCTTTTTTTATGGCAGTGCATCTCTTGAAAAAGATAGTGAGTATTTATCTATTTTTAGATCCTGTCATGATGAAAAAGGAGGAATAAGATGAAAAAAGAAACAAATGTTGCTTTAGTCACAGTGAGTGTTTTCATTGCAACGTTCATGACGGCTATTGAAGGAACAATTGTAACAACCGCTATGCCAACGATTGTCGGCTCATTACATGGAATGGAAATCATGAACTGGGTATTTTCGATTTATTTGCTGACAAACGCTATGCTTACTCCGATTTACGGAAAACTTGCGGATAAAGTGGGACGGAAACCAATTTTTATTTTTGGGACATTATTGTTTATTATCGGTTCGTTATTTTGCGGTTTATCTCAAAGCATGATCGGGTTGATTGCTGCTCGTGCGATTCAAGGGATGGGCGCTGGAGCAATGATGCCAGTAGCTTTGACGATCATTGGCGATCTTTATTCTATTGAGAAGCGAGCAAAAGTTTTAGGCTTGAATAGTTCAGCTTGGGGGATTGCCAGTGTTTTTGGACCGCTTGCGGGAGGATTCATCGTTGAAACGATCAGCTGGCACTGGATCTTTTTTATCAATGTGCCGATCGGAATTCTATTAATTATTTTGATTTGGCTATATTTAAATGAACCAAAAATCATACATGAGTCTAAACCAATGGATATTTTTGGTAGTTTTAGTTTGATGGCCATGCTTGTCTCATTGCTGTTAGGGTTCCAATTATTAGGAGACGAAGGAATGAGTCCGCTTGTTTCTGCTTTGCTGCTAGGTAGTATCGTAATGTTAGGTATTTTTATTTTTGCCGAAAAAAGAGCTAAAGATCCTGTCATTATGATGCATTTATTCAAAAATCCACTATTTGTTGTGGTCAACTTGGCTGCAGCATTGGCTAGTGGTTTTTTGATGGGAATCGATGTTTATATTCCTATGTGGATGCAAGGTGTATTAGGACTGAATGCAGCAATTGGTGGGTTGGTATTAGCACCATTATCACTAGTCTGGATGGTTGGTTCTTTCCTTGCAAGCAAGTGGATGACTCAAATGAAAACTCATTGGGTCTTGAGAATTGGACTACTAATCGCAGCTATTGGGGGCGCTTGGTTGTATCTTATGCCTTTCAGAAGTAACTATTTATGGTTTTTTGCTATATCAACGATCATCGGTATAGGCTTAGGTGTGACCATGACTACCTCGACTGTCAGTGCACAAAATAGTGTATCTCGTGATCAGCTTGGTGTAGCAACTTCTTTTAATACGTTAGTTCGAACAATTGGTCAAACAGTCATGGTTTCTATTTTTGGTTTATTGATAAATGGGGTAACTAAACGAGAACTTGCAGCAGCAAATTTAACAAATGATGCAGATATCATGAACAAACTGGTGAATCCACAAACGGCTAAATATATCGATGCGGATATTCTGTTACCATTAAGAAAAATTCTTTATGATGGGTTACATTCCGTTTATCTAGTTGGCTTGTTACTCGTGATCATTGCTTTGGTCTTAACGCTTTTCGTTCATGAAAAAAGTGGTAAAATAAAACAGTAGTTTCGGTCGAGACATGTACTTTGCCGAATCATTCAAATTTAAAGTTATTCAAAAATAACTTCTTACTAAGGAAGGCGAAAATATGGCATTTATTCAAGCAAATATTTATTCGAATGTATTAGAAATGGAAGTCAATCTAAATGTGATACTCCCACAAACAACTAAAAAGGTGATTGGCACCAGTTCAGAGCAAGCGACAACGGACATACCTGTTTTATATTTACTTCATGGGATGGGTGGCAATCATAGTGTATGGGAAAGACGTACGTCGATTGAACGTTATGTAGCAGACTACGGATTAGCTGTCATCATGCCATCTACTGATCTTGGCTGGTACACAGATACGGTTTATGATATGAAATATTGGACGTTCATTGCAGAAGAGCTACCTGAGATTTGTCATGAACTATTCCCGCAATTAACAAGAAAAAGGGAAAAAACATATGCCGCTGGATTATCGATGGGCGGATATGGCGCATTAAAACTAGGCCTTGCAAAATCAGAAAATTTCGCAGCAGTAATCTCTCTTTCAGGCGCTGTTTCTGTAGGAAACCGAATGGATGACCTTTTGATGGTACGTAAAGCAGCCTTTTGGGAAGGAATCTTTGGACCATTGGATCAAATCGAAGGTTCAAAGAATGATCCGCAATATTTATTGAAAGAATTAGTAAAAAGCGGAAAACCAGTCCCAAGGTTTTATATGGCTTGTGGGGAATCTGATTTTCTTTATCAAGCAAATCAGGAAATGGTATCTGCTATGCAGGAACAAGGCTTAGCGGTCACCTTTGAACAAGGACCTGGCGATCATAACTGGGTCTTCTGGGATCAATGGATCCAACGTGCATTGGTGTGGCTGATGGAAGAAAAGTAAAAAAGAGACTTAAAAAGATAGCTCCTATAGAGATCACTTTGTTGGTGACCTTTATAGGAGCTTTTTTATCGATTGTTTTCTCTTCTTTTATTTTGTTGGCATAAACCTTCAATATAGGTTTGTGCGCTCGTTAGAAAGAGTGCTTTTTCATTCAATTCTGCATGGGACTGTATACTTTCTTTAAAACCCTCTAATTGATTTTCAACTACATAATTACGCATAAATAGAACTGTTTCCTTCAAAAATTCATTTCCGTCCATAATCTTTTGCCGAAGCTGTTGTTCATGCTGCTGATCCATTAGCTGTCCAATCAATAAATTGTGGAGAGAGGCAATGGCCTGATGACTTTGGGTGACTGAAAATCCTTCATGAACAAGTAATTGGATCATTTGTTCCAAATGTTCTAATCGACTCGGAAAAGCGGGCACAGTATTGATTTCTAATTCTGCCCCACAAGGGAAACGTGTATAAAGATCATAGTAATTTTCCATATACTGCAGCAACTGTTCATTCCAGGGCAAAGTTGGATCTGGAAGCGCTAATTCTTCTTCCATTGTTTCAGCCATTTTCTGCAAGAGTTGTTGTTTGTTTTTGAAATACCAATATAAAGCAGGTGCTTGAACATGAATTCTGTTTGCGATGTTTCGCATGGAAAGCTGCGAAAGAGCTTGTGTTTCAGCCAGGATATCAAAGGCGGCCTGAATGATGATTGCTTGAGAAAGCTTTATTTCCATTTTATCAACCTCGTGTATTGCATTATCTTTTTAAACATGGTAAATTGTTAGTCGGTCTAATTTTACAGTGTTAAATTAGTCCTGTCAATTTAAACAAAGGGGTGTAATCAACGAATGAAATTAATCTTACGACATGCGAAAAAATATAAAGTAGCTGTTTTTATTTCCTTGCTGTCCGTAGCAGTCATGGTTGCAGCAGCATTATGGCAACCTAAATTACTACAGCAAGTATTGGAAGCTATTATTACAGAAGATAATGATGAAATGAAAACAATCGGTATTTATCTGATCAGTCTGGCTTTGCTAGGATTAGCCGCAGGTGTAACGAACACGATTTTCTCTGCAAAAGTAGCTCAGGGCGTAAGTGCAGATATCCGAGAAGAAGCATTTCGAAAGATCCAGACATTTTCATTTGGGAATATCGAACAGTTCTCTGCTGGGAATCTTGTTGTTCGTCTAACAAATGATATCACGCAAATCCAAAATTTAGTGATGATTTCTTTACAATCACTTTTTCGAATTCCATTCTTATTTATTGGTGCCTTCATTTTAGCTATGATCACGATGCCACAATTGTGGTGGATCATCGTAGCGCTTATCGTTACGGTATTTCTTATCACGGCACTTTCATTTACACGGATGGGTAAGCACTTCATGATCATTCAAAAACTGATTGATCGTGTAAATAGCATTGCAAAAGAAAACTTACTAGGGATTCGTGTGGTGAAATCTTTTGTACAGGAAGAAAACCAATTGAAGACATTCAGCAAAGTAAGTGAGGACTTAACAAAACACAACATCATAGTCGGTACATTATTTTCTGTGATGATCCCGTCCTTCATGCTGGCTGCCAATTTGGCTGTGGTTGGGGCGATCTTTTTTGTGAGCGATCTTGTTAAAGATGATCCTACGTTAATTGGTGGAATTGCTTCATTCATGAATTATTTGATGCAGATCATGATGGCAATCATTATCGGTGGAATGATGATGATGATGACTTCAAGAGCAGCCGTATCGCTGAAGCGGATTGCGGAAATTTTAGATGCTGAACCAGATCTTACTTATTTAGACGTTCCAGAACAAGAGTTGACGGGTTCTGTCACTTTTGACCATGTTTCTTTTCGTTATCCTGGTGAGGATACAGATACGCTTAAAGATATCAGCTTTTCTATCAAACCTGGAGAAATGGTCGGGATCGTCGGGGCGACTGGCGCCGGGAAATCCACACTAGCACAGCTGATTCCTCGTCTGTTTGATCCAACAGAAGGAAAAGTAGAAGTAGGTGGTGTAGATCTTCGCCAAGTAAATGAAAAGAGTTTAAGACAAACGGTGTCCTTTGTTTTGCAAAAAGCAATTTTATTCTCAGGAACGATTGCTCAAAACTTGCGCCAAGGAAAAAAGAATGCAACAGAAAAAGAGATGGAACATGCTTCTTCTATTGCTCAAGCAAAAGAATTCATCGAAAAGTTATCTGATCGTTACGAAGCACCAGTAGAAGAACGAAGCAGCAATTTTTCTGGTGGACAAAAGCAGCGACTATCCATTACTCGTGGTGTTATCGGTGATCCAAAGATCTTGATTTTAGATGATAGTACGAGTGCATTGGATGCTCGCTCTGAAAAACTGGTCCGAGAAGCACTTGATCGAGATTTGAAGGGAACAACGACGATCGTCATCGCACAAAAAATTGCTTCTGTTGTCAAAGCAGACCGCATCTTAGTATTGGATGAAGGTAGATTAGTCGGTGAAGGAACCCATGAGGAATTGGTAGCTGGAAACCGTGTCTATCAGGAAATTTTTGAAACTCAAAAAGGAACGGAGGAGTAAGTATGACTGATTTAATAAAAGCAAGTAAATTTTTCTATCACTATTTGAAGCGGTACAAACTCTCCTTTTTCTTTATCTTTATCACAGTAATTATTGCTACCTATCTACAAGTAAAAGCACCTCAGTATATCGGGGAAGCTTTCCAAGAATTAGCAAATTACGTAGGTGGCTTGATGCAAGGCGTAGATGATAAAAGCAAATTTGTTTCTGTGATATGGAAACTCTTGTTGTTTTATGTATTAGCTAGTGCAGCCAACTTTATTTATAGTATTTTGTTCACTCAAGTAGTAGGAAAGTCAACGAACCGGATGCGTATCGGTTTATTCAACAAATTGGAAAAATTGACGATTCGCTTCTTTGATTCTCATCAGGATGGTGAAATTTTAAGTCGTTTTACCAGTGACTTAGATAATATTCAAAATAGTTTGAACCAAGCATTGCTTCAAGTCATCACGAATGCTGTTTTACTTGTCGGAATCTTGATTATGATGTTTCGTCAAAATGTAGAATTAGCTTGGGCTACGATTGCTTCTACTCCAGTCGCTATTTTGATAGCTGTCTTGATTATTCGAAAAGCGCGAAAATACGTGGATCTTCAGCAAGATGAAGTGGGAAAACTGAATGGCTATATGGATGAAAAAATCAGCGGACAACGTGTTATCATCACAAATGGCTTACAAGAAGAGACGATTGAAGGATTCTTAGAACATAATCAAAGTGTTCGCGAAGCAACGTTCAAAGGACAAGCTTATTCTGGCCTACTATTTCCGATGATGCAAGGAATGTCACTAGTCAATACAGCAATCGTTATCTTTTTCGGCGGCTGGTTAGCATTGAATGGCGATTTGGAACGTTCGGTGGCGTTAGGCTTAGTTGTGACATTCGTCCAATATTCACAACAATACTACCAACCATTGATGCAGATTTCTTCTGGGTACAGCATGATCCAATTAGCAATCACAGGGGCAAGACGATTAAATGAAATGTTTGATGAAAAAGATGAAGTCAAACCAGAAAACGGTAAAGCATTTGATGGAGTGGAACAAGGACTTGCCTTGCAACACGTAGATTTTGGTTATTCTCCAGAAAAACTAGTCTTGAAAGATGTCTCAATCAATGTGGACAAAGGAGAAATGGTTGCTCTTGTTGGACCAACCGGATCTGGGAAAACGACGATCATGAATCTGCTGAATCGTTTTTACGATGTCAATGATGGGTCAGTAGTAATCGATGGAATAGATATCCGAGAGTATAATCTAGATGCATTACGTAGACATGTAGGAATCGTTTTGCAAGAATCCGTATTGTTCTCTGGCACCATCAAAGACAATATCACATTCGGTAAACCAGATGCTTCAGATGAAGAAGTCATCAATGCAGCAAAACAAGCGAACATTCACGACTTCATCATGACGTTAGAAAAAGGGTATGATACAGAGATATCCGAAGAAAACAATTTGTTCAGTACAGGTCAAAAGCAGTTGATCAGTATTGCTCGAACGATCATCACAAATCCATCTTTATTGATTTTGGATGAAGCAACAAGTAATGTAGACACGGTAACAGAAGCAAGGATCCAAAAAGCAATGGATGAAGCAATCAAAGGAAGAACCAGCTTTGTGATTGCTCACCGGCTGAAAACGATCTTGAATGCAGATAGAATCGTTGTCTTGCGTGATGGGGAAGTCATTGAAGAAGGCAGTCATCACGAGTTATTAGCAGAAAATGGATTTTATGCGGAACTTTATCATAATCAATTTGTATTTGAATAAAGAAGTTGTGAAAAAGCTGTCCTGCATCAAGTAATAAGAACAGCCAATCAAAAACAGCTTCTCATGTTTTTGATTTGGTTGGACTTATTACCGCAGATGCAAGCTTTTGAGCACCGTGAATAAAGAGGTTGTGAAATCAACGCTCTAACCTGAGTATTAGAGAAAAAAACGCAAAACATATCATTTATGTTTTGCGTTTTTTATTTATCTTTTTTTCTCAATACAATATAAAATAGGCGGCTGGTTCTTTTGGTTGATAAACCGATAATTCAGCACATTATATGTTTCCTGGGGCAGTTTGGAACAAAAAGAATCAACCATATCCAGTTCTTTTTCTCCGCCTTCATGACCATAGTAGACGACAAGGATCAATCGTCCGCGAGGCATAAGTCGTTTCAATATTTCTTCCATAGCTGTGCGTGTAGTCTCTGGCATAGTGATGATTGCTTTATCACTTTTTGGGAGATACCCTAGATTGAAGATCCCTGCTTTGAGATCTTGTTGTTCAGCTATCACTTCTCCTAACGTTTCGTGGCCTTGTAGAAACAATGAGACACGTTCTTCTAACTGATGCTGTTCTAGCTTTTCACGAGTAGCATCGATTGCTTGTTGCTGGATATCGAAACTATAGACATGACCAGTTTTTCCGATGTGTTCTGCTAGAAAAACCGTATCGTGGCCATTGCCCATCGTTGCATCTACGACGTGATCTCCTGGTTGCAAGATTTCTTGCAGTAATGTATGGCTGAAATGCAAAGCAGTTTGCAACATCAGACACTCACCTTTTTCCGTACATCATATTTTCCTTGGAAGCTATCTCTGCGAAGAAGTTCTTCATCAATTGCATTCAAGACTTCCCATTTTTTCAAGCTCCACATTGGTCCAATCAAGGAATCCCACGGCGCATCCCCTGTCAAACGATGGATGATGATCTCTTTTGGTATCATTTCCAGCTGGTCGCAAATGACATTGACATAGTCAGGACGGCTCATTAATTGAAGTCGACCTTCATGATAGTCTCGCAACATTCTCGTTTTGCGCATCAGATGCATCAAATGGAGCTTGATTCCTTGGATATCGGAATCTAAAATAGTGCGTCTGACATTTTCTTTCATCATTTCTAAACTTTCGCCTGGTAATCCGTTGATCAAATGCGTACAAACACGGATATTATGTTTGCGCAATTTAGCCACGCCATCTAAATAAGTTTGATAATCATGTGCTCGGTTGATCAGTTTTGAAGTTTCTTCAAAAGTTGTTTGCAATCCAAGTTCTACCCATAAATACATCCGCTCATTCAGTTCAGCAAGGTAATCAACTACTTCATCTGGCAGACAATCCGGTCGTGTACCGACTGATAATCCTACGACACCTGGTAAATTGACTACTTGCTCAAATCGTTCTTTGATTATTTCAACTGGCGCATGGGTGTTTGTAAAATTTTGGAAATAAACGATGTATTGTTGGACATGAGGCCATTTTTGATGCATCATGTCGATTTCTTTCTGGAATTGGATTGGCAGTGGGTCTTCAGGTGCAACGATCATGTCACCCGAACCAGATACACTGCAAAAAGTACATCCGCCATGGGCAACAGTTCCATCTCGATTCGGGCAGTCGAACCCTCCATCGATCGGCACCTTGAAAATTTTCCCGCCAAACTCATTTCGTAAAGCGTAATTCCAAGAATGATATCTTTTATTTCCTTCTGAATAAGGAAAAGTCATTAAAAGTCCTTCTTTCTGTAAGAGTTATCTATTTGTTTTCTTTTTTCTCTATACACTGGATAAGTCAGGCACAGCCAAGAAAGACTGAGTAAGTAGCCGCCGATGATATCAGTAGGAAAATGGACACCCAGATAAATGCGGCTTATCCCGACACTTACTATAATAAACACCATCAGCAATTGAAGCAATGTACGTAAGGTTCTTTTTTGAACAAAAGCTGGCAGCAGAAATAGGAAAGAGCCGTAAAGAATCATACTGCCTGCTGCATGTCCACTAGGGAAACTGTAACTTGTCTCAACCACTAAGTGTGTCAATGAAGGGCGCTCTCGCATGAAAAATAGTTTGATCAACGGGTTGATGATTCCAGCAATTACAATAAATCCAGAAACGAACCAAACTGTTTCTGCCCTTTTTTTCTTATACCACATCCATAAAGCCGCACAAGCAAATAAAATGATGACGGTAAGAGGATTACCGAATTTAGTCATAAAGAGTTGGTAGCTGTTCAGATCAGGATAAAAAGCTCTGACAATGTCTGTAAACCACTGATCGAAACCAGAAAGCCACGGCAGATGGAACTTTACGATCCAGCCCAAAATAAAAAACAGGACAAGAAAGAAGCTGCCAGTCACCTGAAATGATGTTTTATATTTCATACAATTCCTCCTTTGAAGCAATGACTTATTATAGCATTTTTGGTCCAGCGAAAAAAACGGTAAAGAGATAAAACCAATGTATGATCCCTCTTTGAATAACCAATATTCTTATAAAAAAAATAACTGTAATAGGAAAGACATTTTTTGGTAATACAAATGAAATGTTAGGAAAATAAAATCAGTGTTTTTCGAAATCCTTGTAAATAAGAACATAGACGTAGGAAGAACTTGAAAATGAACAGAAGTTGTTCATTACGGTAAATTACAATATGATTACAAAAAACAACAAAGCTCTTAAATAACTTTTAATAAATATTAAGAGAAGTTATAATTATTAATAATAGATAAATTGAAGTTGGAGGATAGAAGATGGAAAACATTGCAAGAAAAGAACGGAGACGTTTAGAACAGACCAAACGTTTTCGAAAAGCAAAACGAGGGGCAGCAATCGTGGGAACTGCGATGGTAGGCTGTTCTGTCGCTGCTCCATTAGTACAGCCGGTTCCTGTTCAAGCGGATGAAACACCTGTTCAGTTCGGCGCAAGAATCAACACAGCGGCATTTATCACAGAAATTGCTACTTATGCGCAACCAATTGCTCAAGCTAATGATTTGTATGCATCAGTGATGATCGCACAAGCAGTTGTAGAAAGCGGTTGGGGCAGTAGTGCGTTATCGCAAGCACCTTATTATAATCTTTTTGGGATAAAAGGCAGCTATCAAGGACAAACCGTCTACATGGATACGCTTGAATTTTTAAATAATCAATGGGTAAATAAAAAGGAGCCTTTCCGACAATATCCTTCTTTTGCTGAATCGTTCAATGACAATGCCTATGTACTTAGAAATACTTCATTTGGCAACGGCTATTACTATGCCGGTACTTGGAAGAGCAACACGAGATCCTATACAGATGCGACAGCTTGTTTGACAGGTCGTTATGCAACTGACCCTGGTTATGCAAGCAAATTAAATAATATCATCACGACTTACGGATTGACCCAATATGATACACCAGCTAGCGGAAACGCGGGCGGTGGAGCCACTACAGGTGGGAATAATACTGGAAGTACAGGTAGTACTAGCGGTTCAAGTAATTCTGGTAATACAAACTCAGGTTCAGCAACTTCGACCACTTATACTGTTCAATCTGGCGATTCTGTTTGGGGAATCTCCAATAAATTCGGTATTACAATGGACCAATTGATTCAATGGAACAATATCCAAAACAATTTCATTTATCCAGGACAAAAACTAACGATCAAGGGTAGCCAAGAAAATGGCTCTTCGACGAATAATTCTGGTAACAATACCAATTCTTCAGGAAATGCTGGTACATCAAACGGAGGACAAACAACTGGGGCGAAATACACTGTTCAATCTGGCGATTCTGTTTGGAAGATCTCAAATGATCACGGAATTACGATGGCTCAATTGATTGAATGGAACAATATCAAGAATAATTTTGTTTATCCAGGACAACAGCTGATCGTATCAAATGGCGGTTCTTCTAATACTGGAGCAAATACTGGCTCAAGTACTGGGAACACAAGTGGTTCAAATTCGTCTAACTCAAGTTCTTCTAATACGGCTTCAGGAACGAAATACACAGTGAAAGCCGGAGACTCTGTTTGGAGTGTCTCCAACAAATACGGAATTACGATGGCTCAACTGATCCAATGGAACAACATCCAAAATAACTTTATTTATCCAGGACAACAACTGACTGTTTCAAACAGTGGGTCAACAAACAGCGCATCAAGTAATACAGGGTCGTCAGCCAATACAAATAACAGCAGTTCAGCTAATACTGGCAGCAGTTCGTCTCAAGGCACTTATACAGTCAAGGCGGGTGAATCTGTTTGGAGCGTAGCAAATAAAAACGGCATCACGATGAATCAGCTGATCGAATGGAATAATATCAAAAACAACTTCATTTACCCAGGACAGCAATTGATCGTTAAAGGCGGCAATTCAACAAATACCAATACAGGTTCAACTACTTCGGCAGCGAAACCAAATACACCGAATACGTCTGCTACAACAAGTACATCATCCTCTGGTAATACAATGTATACCGTGAAAGCAGGCGAGTCAGTTTGGAGCGTAGCGAACAAACATCATATCACGATGGATCAGTTGATCGAATGGAATAATATCAAAAATAATTTCATCTATCCTGGACAACAAGTGATCGTGAAGAAAGGTTCGTCTCAAACAACAAACCAACAATCACCTGCTGGTTCGAAAACCTATACTGTGAAATCTGGAGAATCTGTTTGGGGCGTTGCTGACAGCCATGGAATTACAATGGCTCAACTAATCGAATGGAACAATATCAAAAACAACTTTATTTATCCAGGTCAAACATTGATTGTAGCTAAATAAAATAGCTGTTCAAAGAAATAACGATTGAATTCCACAAAAATATTTGTTACTATAAGGCTACTTAAATATGACAACACTTGAAAAGGAAGTAGTAAAAAGACTGAAGTTTCAGAGAGCACATGGTTGGTGAGAATGTGCACGGATGCTTTTGAACTCGCCTTTGAGTTGCCCTTGCTGAATATTCGAGTAAGCAAGTGGCGGTGACGGCCGTTACAACGTTCGAGGCCTTTTCATTAAGGTAAAAATAGGTGGTACCGCGTAGATTACGTCCTATAAAAAGAGCAATCTTTTTATAGGATTTTTTTATTTCTTTTGTGATGTTTGAGAAAACAAAGTAAAAGAAAACAAAAAGAAACAGATTCTGCCGGTTTTTTTCGCTATACTATAATAGAAACAAGCGTTTTTAATAGAACAGGAGGACAGAAAATGAGTTACAATCATAAAGAAATTGAGAAAAAATGGCAAAAATACTGGGCAAAAACGAATACCTTCAACACCCATGATGATCCTGAAAAACCAAAATTTTATGCACTAGATATGTTTCCCTATCCATCCGGACAAGGGCTCCATGTAGGGCATCCTGAAGGGTATACGGCAACGGATATCCTTTCACGTGTGAAAAGAAGTCAAGGATATAACGTACTGCATCCAATGGGGTGGGATGCATTTGGCCTACCTGCTGAGCAATATGCGTTAGATACAGGAAACGATCCGGCTGAATTTACCCAAAAAAATATCGAAACATTCCGACGCCAAATCAATTCTTTAGGATTTAGTTATGACTGGAATCGCGAAGTGAATACAACTGATCCAGAGTATTACAAATGGACACAATGGATCTTTACGAAGCTTTATGAAAAAGGTCTTGCTTATGAAGCAGAAGTAGCGGTAAACTGGGTACCTGAATTAGGAACAGTTATTTCAAATGAAGAAGTGATCGATGGAAAAAGTGAACGTGGTGGCTATGACGTAGTCAGAAAACCAATGCGCCAATGGATGCTGAAAATCACTGCTTATGCCGATCGCTTATTGGATGATCTAGAACTAGTTGACTGGCCAGAAAGCATCAAGGAAATGCAAAGAAATTGGATCGGTCGTTCAGTGGGAGCAAATATTGAATTTAAAGTGGCTGGTACGGATAAATCCTATACCGTGTTTACGACACGACCAGATACTTTATTCGGTGCAACTTACTCGGTTCTTGCACCTGAACTAGATCTTGTTAGAGAAATTACGACCCCTGAACAAAAATCTGCTGTAGAAGCTTATATCGAAGAGACAGCGAAAAAATCAGATCTGAAGAGAACCGATCTTGCAAAAGAAAAAACAGGAGTATTTACTGGTGCTTACGCAATCAATCCAGTCAATGGCAAAGAAATCCCAATCTGGATCGCTGATTATGTATTAGCTTCATACGGCACAGGAGCAATCATGGCTGTTCCAGCACATGATGAACGTGACTTTGAATTCGCTCAAACTTTCGGACTAGAGATTCTTCCAGTTATTGAAGGTGGAGATGTTCAAAAAGCTGCTTACACAGAAGATGGTACGCACATCAACTCTGAATTTCTAGACGGTATGAACAAACAAGAAGCAATCGACAAAATGAATGAATGGCTAGAAGAAAATGGCGTAGGGAAAAAAGAAGTCAGCTATCGCTTACGTGATTGGCTATTCTCCCGTCAACGTTACTGGGGCGAACCAATCCCAATCATCCACTGGGAAGACGGAACAGTCACTGCTGTCCCAGAAGAAGAGCTACCATTACGTTTGCCTAAGACAAAAAATATCAAGCCAAGCGGTACTGGAGAATCTCCATTAGCAAATATTGAGGAGTGGGTCAATGTCATTGATCCTGTAACAGGTAAAAAAGGCCGTCGCGAAACGAATACAATGCCACAATGGGCAGGAAGCTCATGGTATTACCTGCGTTATATCGACCCTCATAACAAAAAAGAACTAGCAGATTATGAAAAGTTGAAGCGTTGGCTACCAGTTGACATCTACATTGGTGGAGCAGAACATGCGGTACTTCATTTACTATATGCACGATTCTGGCATAAATTCTTATACGATATCGGTGTTGTTCCTACAAAAGAACCATTCCAAAAACTATACAATCAAGGAATGATCTTAGGCGAAAACAACGAAAAAATGTCAAAATCTCGCGGTAATGTAGTCAATCCTGATGATGTGGTTGAAACTTACGGTGCAGATACACTGCGTATGTACGAAATGTTCATGGGACCATTAGATGCTTCGATTGCTTGGAGCGAAAATGGCTTAGAAGGAAGCCGTAAATTCTTAGATCGTGTATGGCGTTTGATCGTTGATGAAAACAATAAAATGCGTGACCGTATTACTACATTGAACGACGGCAAACTTGATAAAGTATACCATCAAACAGTGAAAAAAGTGACAGAAGACTATGAAAATCTTCATTTCAATACAGCAATCTCCCAATTGATGGTCTTTATCAATGAAGCCTATAAAGTGGACGCTCTGCCTTATGAATATATCGAAGGATTTGTTCAACTACTCGCACCGATTGCTCCTCACATGGGTGAAGAACTATGGTCAATCCTTGGAAATGAAGGTGGTATTTCTTACGCACCATGGCCAACATATGACGAAGCAGCACTTGTGGAAGACGAAGTAGAAGTTGTTTTCCAAGTAAACGGTAAAGTTCGTGCGAAAAGCAATGTTCCCCGAGACTTAGGGAAAGATGAGCTAGAAAAAGTAGCATTAGCCAATGAAACAGTGCAAGAATATATCGAAGGCAAAACAGTCAGAAAAGTTATTGCGGTACCAAATAAGTTAGTCAATATCGTTGCTAATTAAATAACCTGATAAAAGCAGTTGGCAGAATCCCTGTCAGCTGTTTTTTTGTAAAAAAATATGAATAGGGAAAATAGTTGACAAGAAAATAACAACGCCATATGATGTTCCATAGTATTTACAACCTGTCATAGTTGACCGTAAAAAAATATAGAAATAAAGTAAAAGAAAGGACGACAACAGGTGGGTTTTTATCAGTCTCTGCAACTAGATCCGTTTATTTTAAAACAAAAAATACGGGAAGCAACTTCAAGAAAAGAAAAGCGCATGTATATTTGTTCATTGTTTTTACGATCATTATTTATCGTATTATTTGCCATTTGTTTTATTATTTTCATTACAACATTGTTTGAATCGACGCATAAACCATACGCTGTGGTTTTATTCTGTATGTTGATGAGTATTCGTTTTGTTGATTTTGGTTATAAGATTTCTCATTCGATCATTAGTTTAGCAATCGTTATGCTCTCACTATTAATAGCGCCTTATGTCCAACTGATTAAATGGTCAGCTATGGGCGTGTTGATTCATTTTATTTTACTAAGTAGCATATTACTGGCAACTGCTAGTGATCCCAAAATGGGGAATGCTTCTTTGTACGGTTTTTCTTATCTTTTTATTGTTTATTCGTTACCTAAAGATTTGTTGAACAAGGATTTCTTTACACAAACAGGTAGCTTATTGTTTTTATTTTTTTGTTGGTTTTCAGTTATCCTTTATAGAAAACATCGAGAAAAGAATAGAGGCAAAAGCTTATTCAGAAAGAATTTTTTGAAAGATATTTATTCGCAACAAAAAATTTGGATGCTCAGCTATGCGTTTGGTATCAGTCTTTTGATTGTCGCAGGAGAATATGTCCCTTTTCAACGATTGATGTGGGCAGGGTTTGCATTTTCTTCTATTGTATCTAGCTATGGATTGATGTCGATTGGTTTCAAAGAACGAGCAGTAGACAGAATTATCGGCTCATTGATCGGATGTGCTTTATTTATTGGTATCAGCCAATTTATTCCGTTTGCGTGGGTCGGTATATTGGGTGGACTAGCTTTAGGTATTTGTTCTACCTATAGATATAAAACAATTTTTAATTGCTTTGGTGCTTTGACAATCGCTGCAAGCTTATTTGGTGTTCCAGGAGCAGTAACGATCCGCATTTTTGAGAATATCCTTGGGGTATGTTTAGGAATCATGTATATTGGGGTGACTGAGATACTTATCCGCAAAATAAGAGAAAAACACGGTTTGAATCATTAGATGAGATCGAATAAAAAATAAGGAAAAAGTGAAGATACACATGGATGATAAATTGCTATCATTCCATGTGTATCTTTTTTTACGGTAAATCAGTGAAACGTTCGACTTTCATTTTTAATTTATACTTTTGTCGAAGTTCATTTATCTGGACCATCATTTCAGATTTGTGATGCTTTTCGATTGCTTCTTCATCTTTCCAACGAGCAATCAGTAAAATAGATTCTGGATCTTCTAGTGGAAAGTAATAGTCATATTTCTCGTTTCCTTCTTCTGCACGAATTGCTTTGACAATGTTTCTTTCGACCATTTCTTCTGCAAATTTTCTTGCCTGTCCATTTGTACTTGTATACAAAATATTTACTGTGATACTCATTACATCCCCTCCTGAATAAATTCTATCACTAGTATATCATGGAGACAGAAAACGTTGCCCAAGTGATGATACACATTTTTTCCGTAATGCTACGGAAATATATATTTTGAATAGAAAACGCTTACAAGTTATGCTTGGTTTATAAAAATAAAAGGAGTGATTGATTTATGAAAAAAGCATTGATTATTTGTGCAGCAGGAATGTCATCATCGATGATGGCCTCAAAGACAACGGATTTCTTTAAGCAAAAAGGAGAAGAGGTACTCGTAGATGCAGTTTCAGCTACAGAAGGCGATAATATGATTAAGAATAGTGATTTTGATTTATTTCTGATCAGCCCGCAAACGACGATGTTTTTGGATAAATTCAAAAAATTAGGAGAATCTGTTGGAAAGCCTGTTGTTAGTATCCCTTTCCAAGCGTATGTCCCAATCCCTACAGGTATCCAGAAGTTAGCAGAGGTGATCGAAGAGAACATATGATGAAATAGGAGTGGATGATAATGAAACAGAAGGAAAAATTGCTGTTGAGATATTTGATTGATCACAGGAAGGAGTATGTCACCAGTCAACGTTTAGCTTCTGAATTGTTATTATCTGATCGGACGATCCGTAATTACTTGCAGCGGATCAAAGAGTTAGTAGAAAAAAACGGAGGTAAGATCATTGCTAAACCAGGTTATGGCTATCAACTGCACATTTTGCAGAGATTGACATTTGATCTGTTTTTGAGTCGGCAAGAAATAATACCCGGATATGCTAGAGAGCCTCAAGGATTTTATGAGTCGGAAGACCGACAAAAGTATATATTGAACCAACTGCTTTTGGAAGATGCCATTCTTTTTATGGATGATTTGGCAGAAGAGCTTTATATCAGTCGTTCTAGTTTGACAAAGGACATGCAAGAAATCAAAGAGCGGTTGATTCCTTATTCACTAAAAATTGTTTCTAAGCATGGTCAAGGGATATGGATCGAAGGGGAAGAAAGAAATCGACGGCATTTTATCATGGATACTTTTTTCGGGAACCATTATGGGAATTCATTGAAAGAATATTTAGGACAAAGTCGCTTTTTCACAGACATCAGTTTTGAAGCGCTAGTGATCATCATTCTCGATGAAACAAGAGAAGCTAAGTTAAAAGTTTCTGATTTTATCATACAGAATTTGTCCTTACACTTGGCTTTGGGAATCAAACGTCTACGAGAAGGGTTTGAAATCAAGGAACTAGGTATCGAACAAGAAGTTTCTGATCGAGTAGAGTATCAAGTGGCGCAACGCATTGTTCAACGTATTGAGGTAATCGCAGATGTATCGTTTCCCCAAGAAGAAATTGCTTATTTGACTTTACACCTTATGGCTAAGTCAAATCATAGAGAAAATAAAAATGATCAGGAACTATCAAAGGAAGTAGCGAAAGTTTTGAAACGATTGTCTCAGGAATTTTGTTTTTCATTAATAGAGGATCTCCAGCTTTTCAATGGACTGCTCGATCATTTGTCACCAATGATGATTCGATTGAGCCGAGGCATTCGCATTGAGAACCCATTGACTGAAGAGATAAAGAAAGAAAATCCCAAAGTTTTTGAAGCAGTAAAAACGCATTTCAGCAACATGCCGGCTTTGAAAAACTATACCATCAATGAAGATGAATGGGCCTATTTGGCTTTGCATCTCATGGCGGCATTGGAAAAAGAAAGAGCTACGCATAAATTGCATGCGTTGATCATCTGCGCAACAGGCTATGGCAGTGCTCAATTATTAAAGAATCGTGTGATCAGCGAATTTGGAAAAAATATTACAGTGGTAAATGTAAAAGGCTATTATGAGATCAATGAAACAACTTTAAAAGGAATCGACCTGATTATTTCTTCTATTGATCTTTCGACAATGTTTTTTAAAATTCCAGTTTTACATGTCAGTATTTTTTTGAATGAAGATGATGTTCATAAAATACGAAAGGTAATTGGTGAATCCATACCCTATCATTCCTCAGATCGACCGATACCAGCATTTTCTCTACAGCAAAAAAAGCAGATTTACACCGAACAGCTGTCTGAAAAGTTTTTCAAGACTTATACGTACGAACCGAAAAAAGAAGAAGTTCTTCATGATTTGTTGCAAAAGCTGAGCATAAATGAAGAAGAAGGATATATAAGAGAAATGCGAAAGCAGATCCAGCAACGTGAAAGTATGGGACAAATCATATTCAGTGATACAGTGGCAGTCCCACATCCCGCTGTTCCAGTTGGAATCGAAACAAAGATAGCCGTTGCATTGATTCCTTCAGGGATGCAATGGAATCAGTATCAAGGAATCCATTTTGTTTTTCTAGTTTCGCCTTCTTATATCGAAAATGAAGGAATTACGGTCGTGACCAAAGCAATCGTTAGGTTAGTTGACCAGCTAAACGTGCAACAGGAAATCTTAGCTGAACCTATTTTTGAGAATTTCAGCAGTAAATTTATCAAACTGATCGAATAAGGAGGAAAACAGATGGCTGAAAAAATAAACAGTGAAACGCTACAAGTGACGTCTTTTGATATCATTTTTCATAGCGGAAATGCACGAACACTGATACATGAAGCATTTCGCTCGATGCGTAAGGAGATGTTTGAAGAAGTAGAAGAGAAGTTGCGACAAGCAAATGAAGAGATTCTTCATGCGCATCAATCACAAACTCAACTTCTGAAAGAATATGCTAGTGGGACAAAAATAGAAATGGAAATTATCATGGTCCATGCACAAGATCATCTGATGACGACGATGACATTATTGGAAGTTGCACAGGAAATGAGTTATTTGTATCAAAAAAATAAATAGAAAGGAAGATCTATTGTGCAGGATACAGTAAAAAGGAAAATCGAATTAGAAAAAAAGCAACTTAGTTTGAAAAACATGTATTTCAATCGTTATCTGTTCGTACGCTATCTGACTGCCTTTTTCTTTTTCATGAACATGCAATGGCTGATTCTGCTTCTATCAGCTAAAAGTTTAGGAAGCAGTTTACCAATGGTTCTACTTTTAGCTATTTTGCCTGCAGTAGGAGAACAAGTAAAGCTTTATCGAAAGCACCAAACGAATGTTCCATGGACAAAGCGGTATTTTTTGTTTCAGGGTGTCTGCAATATACTATTGATTCCAGTGTTGTTCACCTCAGGATTTACACTCTTGTATCCTTTTATGGCAAATAACAATAGAGGACAGCTATTTGTTTTCATTCTTATTGTAAGCGGTATTTTTGTCAGTGTATTTATCCAGTATCGTTTAAAGAAAATTTCGCTCAATCAAGATCAGCAGTATATCCGTATAAAACAATATGAAAAAGCGTTGTATTTAGGAAAGGAGAATAATTAATGTTTGATTTTTTGCAGAAATACCTGATGGGGCCTATGGGGAAAATTGCGCAACTTAAAATCGTTAGGGCTGTCATGGCAGCGGGGATGGCTTCTATTCCTTTCACAATCGTAGGTTCGATGTTTTTGGTTTTGAATATTTTGCCATTACCGTTTCCATTTTTAGAAGGATTTTTTAATGCAACTTTTTTTAAAGTTAGTGACTTGTACATGATCGTCAATACAATGACGATGGGGATTTTATCTATTTACTTTGCCATTGTGTTTGCTTATGAATTAACGTCAATTGAACGAGATGAACAAAAGTTGAACGTTAATCCGCTCACGGGGGCATTACTATCTGTTTTTGCATTCTTTATGTGTATCCCTGAATTGATCATGAACGATGGTAAAATCAGCTTGATTGCTTCTATCAATGAGACAGAAACTGTAGTAAATGGGATACGGATAGGCTCTTTTGTCGAACGTTTAGGAACTTCAGGAATCTTTACAGCTATTATTATGTCGATCATTGCGGTCGAATTGTATTGTATGTGTGTCAAGAGAAATTGGGTCATAAAAATGCCAGATGTTGTTCCGCCAGGAGTTTCTCGTTCTTTCACTGCTCTGATCCCAACATTTGTCATTGCGTTTGTGGTGATGATCATCAATGGATTATTAGTTGCGCTAGGAACGGATATCTTCAAAATGATTGCTATCCCATTTGGGTTTGTTACGCAGCTGACGAATACGTGGCTTGGTGTCATGGTAATTTATTTCTTGATCCATGCATTGTGGATCGTAGGGATCCATGGAGCGAATATCATCACTTCTTTCTTGACCCCAATCGTATTAGCTAATATGGCAGCTAACGCACACGGCGCAAATTATCCGTTGGCAGGAGAATTCAACAATTCTTATGTAACCGTTGGTGGATCAGGTGCGACCTTAGGATTGATCATCTTTATTGCATTCCTCGCGAAATCTGATCAGCTGAAAGTGTTAGGAAAAGCCTCTCTTGTACCAGGACTATTCAATATCAACGAACCAATTATTTTCGGGATGCCAATCGTCTACAATCCCTATTTAGCGGTTCCGTTTTTCTTAGCACCGATGGCTTCTGCTACACTCGCTTATTTTGCCATTCGGCTGGAAATCGTTAAACCGATGCTTGCACAGATGCCGTGGCCTTCACCAGTTGGAATTGGCGCATTTGTCGGCAGTGGGGGTGATTGGAAAGCAGCTGTGCTAGCTGTCTTTTGTGCAATCATCGCATTCATTATTTGGTTCCCATTTATTAAATTCTATGATAATAAATTATTGAATGAAGAAAGAGAAAAGGCAGCAGAATTAGCTGGCGAAAAGTCAGCTAACTGATTTCTAAGAAAATAGAGCGTGGGACAAAAGTAAAGAACACTTTTGTCTCACGCTCTAAACATGTGTAAACGGCGGAAGCAGAAGCAACTCCTTCGGAAACAAGCTGAAATTCACAAAAATTTGAAAAGCAATTTTCGTGAATTTCCTCTTATTTCTTGGAGTTAATCGCTTCTGTCCCAGCCTCATTATAGTCAATATGATTCGAACGAAGTATCAAGGCAGAATACCGAGCGACTGAAGCAAACCTAGACATGTGAATATCAGATAAACGACTAGAAAAAATAGAGCAACCCTTCCGCCTAAGCGCGCGAAAAACTTAGTCTGATGCTTCCGACTCATCAAGTAAGAAAAAAGTAGCAGTAACCATCCAACAATCGATGCATCAACTGGCAAATGGAGATTTCTAAAAATAACGGCCCCCATTTTGCCACTTTGCAAATTCAAAGTTAGAAAAATGACAGAAAAAAGAGAAAGAAAAAAGATACCGTTTGCTAAGTTGAAAATTTTTTTCATAATAACCACCTTTATATTATTGAAAAGACAGGAATAATAAACTAAAAGCCACGATAGAAGAGCCAGTAAGCAAAACGAATAAAAGCGCTATCTTTAAGAGGTATGATAAAGAAACAATAAAAATTAACGTAGTTCCGGCAACTTTTCTTGATAATTCCATGGACGGGACGCTATGAAAATTTTTCTTTTCATAGCGTCCCGTCCACTAGAATATAAATAACATTATTCTTCAATCAACCGCTTCACGATTGCATAATCCCCTTCATAAGGTTCATCTACACCATTGATTTTTTGATAGGGATCAACCCCTTTTCCCGCAATGACGACTGAATCCTGCGGAGTACTTTCTGCTAAAGCACGTCGAATCGCTTCAGGACGGTCCATTTCATAATGAACGATCAATTCTGGATTAGTAATTGCTTCATTGATTTCTTCCGCGATTTTTTGCGGATCTTCAAATGCTGGGTCATCTGCCGTCAAAAAGGCAACGTCAGCTGTTTCTGATAGCACTTTTCCAAAATCATGTCGACGGGAGATTGCTTTGTTTCCTGGGCTGCCTAATACAACAATTACACGACCATCTGGATGTTCATTTTTGGCAAATTCCAGCAATGTTTTCAAACTTAGATAATTATGTGCGTAGTCCACATAGACATGCGCCCCATTTGATTGGATCAATTGATCCATTCGGCCTGGTACACGAGCTTCTTTTAATCCGGCTTGTGCATCTTGACTGGAAGCACCTGTTAGTGCTGCGGCAATGATCGCACTGGCTGCATTTTCTTGATTGAATCCTCCGGCCAGCAAAATATCATAAGCAGTATCGCAGATAGCTAAGTGATCTTGACGAGAAGATAAAGTAAACCCGTGGTTACCTTTGTCTGAATGAATCACTTGATAATTGCTTTCTTCCGAACGACCATAAGTGATCGTTGGGATCTGGAATAGATCGGCGGTTTCTTTAAGCAAATCAAAATAGTCACTTTCGTGATTCAAAACAACTGTTTTTGAGTTTAAGATCAATTGACGCTTGCAATAGAAATAGTCATCAAATGTCGGATGTTCGATCGGACTGATATGGTCAGGCGAGATATTCAAGAAGATTCCTACATCTAAAGTCAACCCGTACACACGTTGTGTTTTGTAAGCTTGGGAAGAAACTTCCATCACTAAATGAGTCATACCATTTTCAACTGCTTCTGCCATCATACGATATAAATCTAATGACTCAGGCGTTGTTAAATGGGATTTGAAATACGTTTTGCCATCTAGCGTTGTATTCATCGTAGAAAGCAATGCAGTTTTTTTATTCGTTGTGTGATCCAAGATTGCTTTAGTAAAGTACGCAGCAGTTGTTTTACCTTTTGTTCCAGTGAATCCAATCACTTTCAATTTATTTTGTGGATAGTCGTAAAAGGCCATAGCAAGAAGTGCCATTGCTTTACGGATATCCGTCACAATGATGCCTACTGCTGAATTTTCGTATGGCTGCTCTGATACGTAATATTGGATACCTTGTTTGATCGCTGAATCCAAATATTCTTCTTTGAAATTCATTCCTTTACAGAAAAACAGAGTAGAAGCATCAGCTTTTCTTGAATCATAACTTAACTGGAGAAATTTAGCTTTTTCTGGTACATCAAGATGCCAGCCTTTTGTTGAAACAAATTCTTTTAATAGATGTTCTTTTAATAGTAAATGACGGATGTCTTCTAAAGAGAAGCTCATTGATTGATCCCTCGCTTCATTCAATTTCTTGGTTTATTATAGCACACTCTTTTCAATATATCGTTTGATTCCGCTATGACAAAATCCAGCTTTATTCAAATTTTCTTGACACAGGTGACAAGCGGATGAGTATTTTCATAAACAATGAACTGATTGTAATAGATAGGAGAACGAACAGTGTCTCCAACCATCCAAATACATAATAATTCAAAAAGATGATAAGGCTATTCGTAAGTAACAGTCCTTGCGGCATTGGAAGCCGAAAAAATTTGTGAAAAATAATTGGCGGTATCGTTATCCCGCCATTTGACGCTCCGACGGTGTACAATGTGTAAACGCCAAGACTGAACAAAAGACTTCCTGAAATCAGTGAGAAGAAATGAGAGGAGAGCATTTCCACTTTTGGAACGATTTCTAAAACAACAGGAAAAAGCAGACTTCCCGCTACAGTTTTAAAAAATATTGATTTTCCTAATAGAACAGCGGCTAGAAGCAGCATCATAAGATTGATGCTCCAAACAGTAACTGAACGTTGGATAGAAAAGGCCGTTTCAACTAAATGTCCAATTGCGCCCACTCCGGCGGAAGCTATATCATGAGGGAGCAAGAACCAATTCAATCCAACTGTGATAAAGAAAAGACCTAAAAATATAACGGGTAGTTTTTTTATTTCTTGTGTCATTGATATCTCCTATAAATGTTAGCCATAAAAGGCTGTATATTTCTTTACTTTACCAAAAAAACGAAACCGAATTCAAAAAAACATTCGTTCTTATAAAAGTTATATAAAATCGATTGCCAGTTTCTGTTTTACCAATTAAAATGATAGTAATGTTTTGTAGAAAGTTGGAATCTGACCGATGGATAATCAAAGAAAACCAGCATTAGATCAATTATCACCGCAAGAAAAAATGGCACGAGGCTCTGCCTGGATGACCGCCAGTAATATCATTTCAAGGTTGCTAGGGGCTGTCTATATCATTCCTTGGTATGCTTGGATGGGCGAAAATGCTAAGGCTGCCAATGGCTTATTCAATATGGGGTACAATATATATGCATTGTTTCTACTGATCTCTACAGCAGGAATACCCGCGGCGATCGCAAAACAAACCGCGCGATATAATTCGTTGAATGAATATGGCACTTCACGACGATTATTCATCCGTGCATTACAGATGATGGGCGGGTTAGGTCTGTTGTTCGCTTTGTTCATGTACATCGCCTCTCCTTGGCTAGCTCATGCTTCTGGTGGCGGAGAAGAACTGATTCCAACGATGCGTTCTTTGAGTATCGCTGTATTGGTTTTTCCTTGTATGAGTGTGATACGAGGGTATTTTCAAGGAAACCAAGAGATGATGCCTTATGCGCTGTCGCAGATCGTCGAACAAGTGGCACGTATTTTTTATATGCTGTTGGCTACATTCATCATCATGAAAGTCATGAATGGCGATTATGTGACGGCGGTCACGCAATCAACTTTCGCGGCATTTATCGGTATGCTAGCAAGTATCCTTGTCCTTTTGTATTTTTTGAAGAAACATCAAGCGTATACATCTGCATTTATCCACTACAGCGAAAACAAAGTAAATATTGCAACGAAGGAATTGTTGTTAGATACCATTAAAGAAGCAATACCGTTTATTATCGTTGGTTCAGGGGTAACAATCTTCAAATTAGTCGATCAATTCACTTTTATGAGGATCATGTCCGCATCCACTGAATATTCCAATGCACAGTTGCTAGATCTTTTTTCGATTTTTAGTGCCAATCCAGATAAGTTGACGATGGTAGTTATCGCATTGGCAACATCGATCGCGTCTACCGGGTTACCGTTGATTACAGAAGCTGTTACGTTGAAAGATCGAGTAGGGCTGGCAAAATTGACGAGCGGAAATTTACAACTGTTTTCATTTTTTATGTTTCCAGCGACATTTGGTGTCATGTTACTTGCCTATCCGCTAAACACATTATTTTATACCCCAGATTCTCTAGGAAGCAATGTACTGATCCAAGCAAGTTTTGTAGGACTCTTCTTAGGGTTATATATGCTAGTATCCAACATGCTGCAAGGAATGTTTGAAAACAGGGCGGCAATCAGTTATTTGGTTGTTGGATTTCTGGTGAAACTACTTCTTCAATATCCAGCCATTCGTTTATTTGAAGTGTATGGCCCTTTATTAGCGACAATGCTCGGGTTTGCTGTGTCTTGTACCTTGATCTTAAAGAGGATCCATGAAGTAGCTCGCTTTAAACCAAGTTTTGTCTGGCGTAGGACATTACTGATCTTTATTCTTACCTTGATTATGCTTTTTGCTTCGTGGATCACAAAGATGATTTTTGGGACTTTCTTAAATGAAGATAGCAAATTCCAGTCTCTATTATTGATTCTTGCAGTAGCATGTATAGGGGCATTGGTGTACGGTTATTTAGCTTTGAAAATCCGTTTGGCAGAAAGACTACTAGGACCAGGAATAGCGCGTTTACGACACAAATTAAAAATAAAATAAGTGAATGGGAAGAGCTGAATCAATGCTCTTTTGAAATGGGGGAAACGCATGCGTTTAGATAAATTTTTAGCAGATATGGGACTTGGTAGCCGCAAAGAAGTCAAAGGATTGATCAAAAAAGGAACGATTGAAGTCAATGGACAAGTGGTCAAAAGCGATAAAGCGCAAGTAAACGAGTTTGAAGATACGGTTACTTATTTAGGAGAAATCATTGCGTATCAAAAAGATTTTTATTATATTTTGCATAAACCTGCAGGAGTCATTTCTGCTACTCAGGATAATCATGATCAAACCGTAATCGATTTGTTGGAAGATCAAGATTATCGGGAAGATCTTTTTCCAGTTGGCCGATTGGATAAAGACACGGAAGGCCTCCTGATTTTAACGAATGATGGGGTATTTGCCCATCAGTTATTATCACCAAAAAAACACGTGGAGAAAGAATATCTAGCTGAGGTTAGCGGTATAATGACAGAAGAGGATATCCGTTTATTTGCAGAAGGACTGATTATTGATGGCGATGAGCAGACATTGCCGGCAAAACTCCAAATTGATCAAGTAGATCAAGAGTCAGAAACTTCAATTATCCGTCTGATTTTGCATGAAGGGAAGTTTCACCAAGTCAAGCGAATGGTCAAAGCAGTAGGAAAAGAAGTCTTATATTTAAAAAGAATCCGTATGGGGAATTTTTGGCTGCCTAAAGATTTGAATAAAGGGCAGTATCGCCCCATGACCAAAGAAGAGCTAGAACAAGTGAGAGAAAAATAAGTGAATGGAAAGCTAAAAGAATAAGCAGTGTAGTTGTAGCGCCATCTGAAAAGCAGACTTGTCCGTCTGACTTTTGGATGGCTTTTTTGTGAAGGAAAGCAAAGATTAAGCGTAGAGGTTGTAATAGAAGTGGTCAGCTTCAAGAAATAAGAAGGAATTGACGAAAATTGCTTCTCAAATTTTTGTAAAATTTCGGCTTATTTCCGAAGAAGCTACTTCCACTGTTTGTTCAGAATAAGGGACTGTGACAAGACTTTTGTCACAGTCCCCATTGTTCCTTGTGACTCAGAGTTAGATAGTAAGGTTACGATCTCCCTAATACTCAGGACAAAACGCTGAATTCACAACCTCTGATAAACGGTGTTCAATCAGCTGACCTTCGGTATTAGCTCAAAAAACGGTAAAATATGAGAAACTATTTTTCCGTTTTTTTCTCTAATACTCAGGACAAAACGCTGAATTCACAACCTCTCCTATACTTTGTTTCATTTTCCCTATACTTTGTTTATTTATTCTCATTATTGAAAGCGCTATAATGACGTTGCGAATGAATCGAAAGGGGTTTTTAGATGAAAAAACGAAAGGGGTTCAATCATTTTTTTATGAATCTATGGCGTTATAAAGCACTTGTCCTGATGGCTGTACCGGGTATGCTTTGGATGATTTTTTTCTTTTACATACCTGTAATGGCGAATGTCGTAGCATTCAAAAATTTTCATATTTCAGCAGAGGGGTTCTTGGCTAGCCTGAGGGAAAGTCCTTGGGTGGGTTGGGAAAATTTCAAATTTTTATTTTCTTCGGACCAAGCATTTCTCATCACTAAAAATACAATTTTATATAATGTAACATTTATCCTTTTAAATCTGCTCATTTCAGTCGTATTTGCAATCATTATGAGCGAGTTGAGAAATAAACGACTTGTTAAAGTTTATCAAACGATGTCCTTGCTCCCTTATTTTCTATCTTGGGTCATTATCAGTTACTTCGTTTACGCCTTTTTAAGTCCCGACAAAGGAATATTCAACCAGTGGATTACTGGACACGGAGGAGAAGCTGTCAATTGGTATAATGAACCGAAATATTGGCCATTTATCTTAGTGTTCATCGGTACATGGAAAGGGATTGGTTATAACAGCATCATTTACTTTGCATCTGTTATGGGAATCGATCCGACTTATTATGAAGCTGCTATGGTTGATGGAGCTAGCAAATGGCAGCAAATCAAACATGTGACGATACCACAACTGATTCCATTGATGACGATTTTAACGATTTTAGCCGTAGGAAACATTTTCCGAGCTGATTTTGGTCTGTTTTATAACATTCCTAGGAATTCCGGTGCATTGTACGATGTGACTCAAGTTTTGGATACGTATATCTACAATGGGCTGACATCCACAGGAGATTTTGGTATGACGGCTGCTGCAGGACTTTATCAATCAGTTGTCGGTTTTGTCTTATTGATGATCACAAATACGGTCGCCCGTCGTTTTGATAGCGACTCTGCATTATTCTAAGGAGGAAAAAAATGAAAAAAAAGAAAGTGGAGAGAGTCCAAGTCCGTTCTTTCAATAAGACGACCAATTTTTTCTCTAATATAATGATTGCACTCTTTGCTATTTCCTGTATTTTGCCATTTATATTTGTTATTGCCATCTCTTTTACCGATGAGTCCATATTGTCGACGCACGGGTACAGTTTTTGGCCAGAAAAATTCAGTCTATTTGGTTATACGTACTTGTTCGATCAGATGCAGGATAAGATTTTCCAAGCGCTTTATGTTACTATGCTTGTCACTGTTTTAGGTACACTGATCAATAGCACGGCTACTTCTTTATATGCTTATGCGATTTCGCGGTCAAATTTTCCATTCCGTCGTTTTTTTACCGTTTTTTGTTTGATTACGATGTTGTTCTCACCCGGTATGGTAGCCAATTATCTTGTTATGACAAATCTTCTCCAGTTAAAAGATACGATTTGGGCATTGATCTTGCCAATGGCTGTCAGCCCCTTCAATATTATTGTGATGCGCACATTCTTTAAACGTTCGGTCTCTGATTCGATTATTGAATCGGCGCGGATCGACGGAGCTAGCGAACTTCGAATATTCGTTCAAATCGTTTTACCGTTAGCTGTTCCTGGTATCGCGACAATCAGCTTATTTGCCGCATTGGGTTACTGGAATGACTGGTTCAATGCTTTACTATACATTCAAGATGATAAGCTAGTTCCACTACAGTATCTTTTGATGAAAATCCAAAGTAATATTCAATATCTGACGCAAAATTCAGGAGCAGGAAGCCAATTGACAGGTGGGCTAGCTTCAGTTCCAGGAGAATCCGCCAGAATGGCGATCGTAGTTATCTCTACGTTGCCTATTGCGATCAGCTATCCATTTTTCCAGAAACATTTTGTCAAAGGTCTAACGATCGGTGGAGTAAAAGAATAAAGAAAAAAATATAAATCATAAAACTAGGAGGAAGAAAAATGAAGTTATGGAAGAAACTAGCCTTTACAGGTGTTTCAGTATTGTTGGTAGGTACATTAGCGGCATGCGGAGGTTCTGGTTCTAAAGAGAAAGCAGAAGCTAGCAATTCGGACACTTTGCAGATGTATCAAATCGGTGATAAACCGGATAATTTCGATCAATTGATGGAAGTGGCAAACAAACGAATCGAAAAAGAGATCGGTGCAAAAGTCAATATCAATTACATTGGTTGGGGCGATTACGAAAAGAAAATGAACGTCATCATTTCTTCCGGAGAAAATTACGATATCGCCTTTGCGAACAACTATGTTTCCAATGCTCAAAAAGGAGCCTTTGCTGATTTGACTGAATTAGCGCCTAAGTATGCTGAAAAAGCGTATAATGATTTAGACGAAGCTTATATCAAAGGAAATTTGGTGAATGGGAAATTATATGCCTTTCCAGTAAATGGAAATGTCTTTGCTCAACAAGTACTTACTTTTAACAAAGCTTTACTAGATAAATATGACCTTTCAATTGATGGAATCCAATCTTACGCTGATGCAGAAAAAGTTTTGAAGGAATTCCATGAAAAAGAACCAAACACGGCCGCTTTTGCGATTGGACAAGGATTCAAAGTCCAAGGAAACTTTGACTATCCTTTAGGGAACACTTTACCATTTGCTATTGATCTGGATGGAGATGATTCAAAAATCATCAATCAATACGACAATGAAACGTATATCGGACTGTTGCGTACGATGCATAGCTGGTACAAACAAGGACTCATTCCAAGTGACGCTGCAACGAGCAATAAGGACTATCCACTAGAAGGAAATACTTGGCTGATGCGTGGAGAAACACAAGGACCCTATGATTATGGCGACACGATTTTGACAAATGCAGCAAAACAAGAACTAGTTTCAAAAGCAATTACTGTTCCATTGAAATCTACAGCTCAAGCACAAATGGCAAATTTTGTCGTATCCAATACTTCAAAAAATAAAGAAAAATCAGTAGAACTTCTAGGGCTGATTAACAGTGATCCAGAATTATTGAATGGACTTGTTTGGGGAATCGAAGGAGAAGCATGGGAAAAAGTCGATGGTTCAGAGGATAAAATCAAATTGCTAGATGGTTATCAGCCAAACACACATATGTCTGCTTGGAATACAGGAAACAATAAGATTCTATATACACAAGAGTCCATTACGGATGACATGATTGCCAAACGCGACCAATCGATTGCTGAAGCAGAAACTTCACCGATTTTAGGATTCAGCTTCAACACGGACAGTGTGAAAACAGAATTAAGTAATATTTCAAATGTCATGAACCAGTATTTGGATGGATTGAATACAGGAACTGTTGATCCAGATGAAACATTGCCGAAATTAAAAGAAGCTTTAGATAAAGCTGGTTATGACAAGGTATTGAAAGAAATGCAAAAACAATATGACGAGTTTCGACAAGAACAATAATGAATAAAGACAAAGAGGTTGTGACAAAAACGTGTCGCAACCTCTTGTTCCGAATAAACGGTGTTCAAAAGCCAGTTTCTCGGTATTAAGCTAAATTTATGTAAAAATGTGGAAAGCCATATTCACAAAATTTTTCTTACTACTCGAAACTAAGCGGCTATTTCACAACCTCTTGGTAAACGGTGTTCAATCAGCTGCCCCTCGGTATTCGCTCACAAAACGGCAAAATATGAGGAACTATTTTTCGTTGGTTTCTCTAATACTCAGGCCATGGTGCTGATTGCCCAACCTTTTTTGTATAATAAGAAAGTATAAACTTAATGTTTGGAGGAGAAGATATGTTAGGAAAGGTTTTGGAAGAGTTGTTTATCCGGATCTGGGTCATGATAAAACTAACCTTATATTTCTGGATATATACGTTTGCCGGCGGAATCATCTTTGGATTAGGTACGGCATGGAAAACAGTCAATGAGTTATTTTATTTATATGGATTCGAGTATAAAGAAATCACGTTAAAAAGAGGCTGGAATATATATAAAAGAAATTTTTTAAGAGGAAATCTGCTATTTGGTTTATTTTTATCTAGTACTGCTTTATTGAGCTACAATCTATATCTATCTGTTCAAATCAAAGGGCTCATTTTTTTAGCTATTGATTTTATTTTGCTTTTTGCCTTATTTTGCCTATTTGCTACTTATCAATACAGTATGATTTTAGACAGTGAATATACGATCTCTGTTTCTAATTTACTAAAGCTGAGTTTTATTTCGGTTTTTTCCAGCTTTTCGTCTTTTCTAAAAACAATTATTGGTAGCGGTGTAATTATAGCTGTGACTTGGCAATTCAAAGGATTGATCCTATTTGGTGTCATTGGTCTTTTGACGGTTTGGAATGGTACGATGACGAAACAGTGGCGTGAAGAGTTAGATAAACAGTTGGAAAGTTATGAATAGGATCCGGATTCTATTTTCAAAAGGAACCTTACTGAATCGGCTGTTAAGGAAATATGCGGTTATCATGATTGGTGTAACGATGACTGCTACTATTATTTTTAGTGTCCATACGTGGGATCAAAACCAAAAGCAGGCAGAAAACATGACAAGTGATGCCGTTCAAAGTACAAGCAGAATGCTGAATGACAAAACAACTTTGAGTAGGATCATTAAAAACCAACTCGTCGGTGATTCCGAAAAAATCGAAAATGTCACTACCTACTTAACAAAACCCATAGATCAGTATTTGATGTATGTATATGAGCAGCAAAACAGTACCGACGAATTAGTTTCTTTCCCAAATCAAATCAAAGATCTTTATATAAATTATGAAGAACTAAGTGCGGTATATATCGTGTTGAATCAGCTACCGGAGTATTATGAATCCTCTAGAGAAAACAAAGGCGGAGAAGTAAAAGCAGGAACGCCAAAATTACTAGACGCCTTTTATATCAAGTTGCCTATCACACAAGGAGGAGCTGAGTCAGGCAGTATTTTTATCGGTTTCCAAAAGAAAGAGCTAGATACGATTTTAGAGAATCTAACGTCATTCAATGGACTCTCTTTATACATGATTTCTGGCACGACAAATCGCTTGTATACGTTCCATGATAATAAAATAGCTAAAGAAACGTTTGGAAGACAAGAAACGATTATCTCAGAGAGTCTTCAGAAAAATTCACAATTGCCAATTGCTAATCTGAGAAAAAATAATTTTATCCAACATCAAGAACTGTCGGATGATTACCGAATATTAGCTGTATTAGATAAAAAAAGCGTAAAAATCGAAACGGGGAAAAACCTTGCACCGCTGATTGTCGGTATCATTGTTTTAGACAGTATATTGCTTATCTTTCTTTATAAAACATTCAAACGATATTCACAGCAAATATCCATCGTCATGCAGGCAATGGAGCAAACAGCAGCAGGGAATTTAGAAACACGGATTGATACAACAAAAACGGAATATGAACTAAAGGAACTTTCAATCGGTATCAACGAAATGTTGGATAGCATCAATCAATTTGTCGAAGACATCTACAAACTAGAAATCAAACAGCAAGATGCACATATGCGGGCGCTTCAAGCACAGATCAATCCGCATTTTTTATACAATACATTAGAATATATCCGAATGTATGCAATCAGCGAAGGAAGCGAAGAATTAGCAGATGTTGTATACGCTTTTTCCGCCTTGCTCCGAAACAACACAAATCAAGAGAAGACGATCTCTTTGAAAGAAGAACTGGACTTTTGCGAGAAATATGTCTATTTATATCAAATGCGTTATCCTAATCGAGTGGCCTATCATTTTATGATCGATCCTGATTTAGAAAAAATCGAAGTACCCAAATTTGTGATTCAACCATTAGTTGAAAATTATTTTAAACATGGTATTGATTTTACTCGATTTGATAATGCCCTAAGTGTCAAAGTCTTACAGGAAGACAAGAGGGTTAGGATCATCGTCAAAGATAATGGAAGAGGGATGACTGAAAAACGGCTAAAACAGGTGGAAGAAAAACTGTCTCATCCCAAAGTGGAACTTCACAAATCAATCGGTCTGCAAAACGTGAATGAACGTTTACGTGCCAATTTCGGCAGCAGTTATTACATGTCGCTTGAGAATAATGAGACAGGTGGACTGACTGTTTCTATTACATTCAAGGAGGGGTGAACATGTATCAGGTGTTATTGGTAGATGATGAATATATGATTTTGAATGGGTTGAAAAAGATAATTGATTGGAAAAGTTTAGGTTTTCAAATAGCAGCAACAGCGGAGAATGCCAAAGAAGGACTATCTGTCCTTGAACAACAGCGGATTGATCTAGTGGTAACGGATGTGACGATGCCAGAAATAAACGGACTGGAATTTATTGAAGCGGCTCAAAAAGAACATCATAATTTTGAATTTATGATTTTGTCCGGGTACCAAGAATTTGATTATTTGAAAGAAGGCATGCAGTTAGGCGCGGTGAATTATTTGATGAAACCCGTGAATAAGTTCGAATTGATTGAAAGCCTCAAGAAAATCAAAACACGGTTAGACCAGCAAAATGAACAAAAAAATCAGCAAGAAATCTATCAGGAACTATTATTCAGTCAATGGTTGAGTGAAGAGTTAGATGAAGCAAGTGAAGAAGAAATAATAGGACAAATCAGTGAGAAACAGCATAGAATAGTATTGATCCAATTATCAAGAATTCATGATTCTCTTATCAATACATGGTTGAAAGAACATCAGCAAATCTTTTACTATCAAAGAAATTACGGAGACCGTATATTGATTACGCTTTTGTTGGAGGCAGATGAAGTTGATGGATTCTGCTGTTTTATTCAAGAAAACATTCCTGATCAGGAATGGCTGATCAGTATCGGGGAAGAGACAGATTCGTCGGACAAGATCCCTGAAACATTTCAACAAGCAAAAGACAATCTACAGTTGCATCAATTTTATGGAGATAAAGACGAGCATGTTTTTTATGCAGTACAAGCAACAACAAAAGGGCAAACCATCGATTTTTCAAATTTCAGACGTGTGTTGCAAAATAAACGATTGGATGTTGCCCAAAAAATGATCACTGATTTTTTCGAACAATTTCAATTAGCAGCCATGATGCCGGAAGACATCCGGTACTCCAGCTTTTTACTGTTTATGGAGATTCAACGGGAATTGATTGATCTAGAAGATGAGGAATATTTACAAGGAATCGAAAAAATTCATCGGGCAAAAACGGTGCAAGAACTCCACCAGCTACTTCTGTCATTCATCCAAAAGCACCAGAGAAAGAGAAAGTACAGTGGCAATGTAGAAAAAGTAATCGAAATCCTGCATCAGCATTATCAAGAACCACTTACACTCAAAGAAGTGTCAGAAAGTTTGCATTTAAATGTCATGTATTTAGGACAGTTGTTCAAAAAAGAAACGAAAAAAAGTTTTTCAGCTTATTTGAACCACTTACGTATGGAAAAAGCAAAGCAGTTGCTTTTGCACAGTAATCAAAACATCAATGAAATAGCAAGTGAGATTGGCTACAACAATACCACGTATTTCTCTAAATTATTCAAGAAGATTGTCGGCAGATCACCTAAGGAGTATCGGGAAAAGAGAGGAGAATCCTAAAAGAAGAAGCGTATGGAATGAATCAATGTTCAAAAGTTTATCTAGAAAGCTAACTTTTGAGAGTTCTTATTACTTGAGGCAGGGCAGCTTTTTCACAACCACTGAATCAGCTAACCCTCAGTATTAGCTCAACAAACAGCAAAATATGAGGAACTATTTTGCCGTTTGTTTCTCTAACAATCAGGTCAAAACGCTGATTTTACAATCTCTCAATAAACGGTGTTCAAAAGCTTGCATCTGCGGTAATAAGCCCAACCAAACGAAAAATATGAGGAGCTATTTTTGCTTGGCTGTTCTTATTACTTGATGCAGGACAGCTTTTTCACATCCTCTTGTTAGTTATCGTTTGATAAGGAAAAAGGCAAATCTTTTGATCGATACTTCTTAGGATGAGGGACGATACCTAATTGGTAAGAGATCTTGCCGCCTTTCAGCAAATCTTGATGGGTAAAATATAATTTCGTATATTCTTTATCCATCCGGTTGATTTTATGGATAAATTGCTGCTGCGGCCGATTAGGAGTGGCTTCAATCGTCAATTCCTTTCCATTTGACAAAAGCACAACAGCCTTGTCCATTAAAGGCATACCGATAACATATTCACCGGTTCCTGGTGTGACAGGATAGAATCCCAGACTATTGAAGATATACCAAGCAGCCATACTTCCGTTGTCCTCATCTCCAGGGTAACCCGTTGAAGAATCGTCGAAAGTTTGAGTCATCAATTGTTTAAGCAATGGCTGCGCCATTTCGGGTTGTCCAATATAGCTGAACAAGTATGGGTAATGAAAACTTGGTTGATTGGAGATAGCTAACTGCCCAAATTCTATCGCAGCCATCTCGCTCATTTCATGAATCTCAAAACCATATCCTCCTGTTTCAAATGTCGGAGATTGATTACACAAAGCAATGAGTTTTTCTTTGAATCTCTCACTGCCGCCATATTTTTCGATCAACCCTGCAAAATCATGATAAACAGCAAAGCTGCTTTGCCAAGCACTGCCTTCTGCATAATCTTGTCCCCAACGATGAGCAGAAAATGGTTCTCTGAATTTGCCATTTTTATCTTTGGAACGCATCCATCCTGTCTCATAGTCAAAAATATTTTGATAGTTCAATGATCGTTGCTGATATTTTTTCGCCGTTTCGTCCTCTGCTAGTACTTTGGCAACTTGACTAATACAAAAGTCGCTATAAGCATAATCTAGCGTATGATTGACCGATTCATGGTAGCGATTAGGAACATAGCCGTATGTCAAGTAATCATCTGTCCCTTGTCGTCCATAATTTGGATGATTACTTTGAACTGTAGCGCCTTTCTTCATTGCTATTAGAAATTCCTGCATCAAGTCTGGCCGAATATCTTTCACAGCAGCATCTGCAACGACCGCATCGATCAATGTCCCAGGCATTAGTCCACGTTCGTCAGGAGACAGCCATTTTGGCAAATAACCAGTTTCTCGATAGCTATTCAAAAAACCTTCCAGCATTTCTTCGTACTTTTCTACAGCAATCAAAGAATAAAGAGGATAAACCGTTTTATACGTATCCCAAAACCCATTATTTGTATAGAGAACACCAGGTTTCACAGATCGGCTAGTCGTATCATAGTGGATTTTTTGCCCACTAGGATCCATTTCATAAAATGTTTGCGGAAATAAAAACACCCGATATAAATTATGATAAAACGTCCGCAATTGTTGTTGATCATGGTGTGTGAGCTGTATACGATCAAAATAGGATTGCCATTGTTTCTGGCTGTTAGTAAGGTAAGTCTCTTTGCTTTGATTTTGTTCTAGTTCCAGGTTATAAGCTGCTTGTTCCGGGCTGATAAAAGATGTCCCAAATCGGATGGTTTGTTTTTTTGTCTGTTCAAAATACAACGGGATCGAATCGCTATTTTTGTTGGAAACAGCTAGCTCATCAATTGTTAAAGGATATTCAAATCTCAATATAAAATAAAAAGAAAAATCAGGATCTTCTGAACCAGCAAAATGTGTGATTTTTCCTTCCACTGTGTAAGGATCTATAACAAAGAGCTGATGACGTCCCGGAAAGGATAAAAGTAAACCGCTATCATTTGTGCTGTAATCAATAGATAAGATTCCGCCATACATACTGGGTATCAATGTAGAACGGATGCCATAACGCAATTGACGGATCGACAGATGAGTCGGACAAAATATACTTTCTTCTGGGCGGTAAGAACTTTGAGCATGAAAAAGAGTATTTTCCTGTAATTTACCATTGATTGGCGTGAGCAGCATATGACTGAAATCGCCCATCCAAGGACTTGGCTGGTGGGTAAGTCGATAACCTTGAAAAACACGGTCCTCAGGATGAAACCACCAGCTGCCGTTTTGATCGGTCGTTTGCGGTGCAAAATAATTCATCCCAAAAGGAACGCCAGTGTAAGGCTGGCAGTTCCCGTTAGAGAAATTTGGCTGATTAGCTGTGCCATGTCTAGTATCTATTTGACCGATATTCATTTTATTTCTCCTTTGTTGATTGTCTTTTGATAAATGAAACTGGAAATTTGCTGTCGGAAGGACGTTCGTTTGTCTCTAACCAAGTAATCAAAGACTCTCCAGCAAGCTTGCCTAATTGTTCAAAATCTTGTGCGATGGTTGTCAGCGGTGGATCAACAAGAGCGGCTGCTTGGATATCATCAAATCCGATGATTGAAAAATCTTCAGGAACATGATAATCATGCTGTCTCAAGAAATTCATCGTCTGGATAGCGACAACATCGTTTTCGCAAACAAAAGCGGTCACTTCATACTTAGTGGTATAAGAAAGCAATTCATCGAATGTCGCGCTTTTGTCATCCAGCGAAGTGTGAAAAGCCAAACCAGCTTTGTCCAATGCTTCAAGGTAACCAAGGTAACGCTGACGTACGGATTGTGGATGAGTCTGTGCACCAAATAAATAAGCGATTTTTGAATGTCCCTGTTCGATCAAATGAGAAGTAGCGAGCACACCACCTTGGAAGTTGTCGGAAAGCACGGTAGGAAAAGGCAATTCATAGATTTTTTTATCCAATATGATAACAGGGAATTCCTTTAATGAAAGCTCAAAAAGCAAGTCAAGATGCTGTTCTGTATCAAAGGCATAATAAATCAATCCATCAAATTCATGGATGAGTTCTTTTGCCGTTTTATTTTGTAAAAAATCATGTGTCGTCATCATGACATCCATCTGTTTATCCTGCATCACAGGATTCAATCCCTTGGTAAAATCACCAACAGATAAATCAGCGACATATGGAAGAAGAAACAGAATCCGCCGTGTTTTTGTAGGAGAAGGAAGCATCTGATCCGGAGAAGCTGATTTAACAAAACTGCCTTTTCCACGAACGCGATAAATCAGCCCTAATTGCTCTAATTCAGTCAATGCGCGTTTGGAAGTGATTCTGCTTACTTTATAAGTATGGGAAAGTTCCTTTTCCGTTGGTAGTTGGCTATCCACAGGTAATTCACCAGTTAAAATAGCCGTTTGCAAATCATTAAATATTGTCTGGTACAATGGTTGATTCATATAAACACCTCTTAATGATATATCATATTTAAATAATACCATAATAGATGAAAAAGTAAATAAAAAGTTATTTTTTTGAAAGCGTAGACATAAAGTGTCGCAAGAGGTATAATCTTTAAAGATATATCAAGTTAAAAGGGGAGATTTGTATGGTTTATAAAGATATACCAAAGTCAGTGCAAAAATTTATGGATGATATCACACAAAAATGCGGGGAAACCCATGCGGACTGGGCAACGAATTTTACAGCAGCATTTGCCAATACACTTTTGACAACAGTCAAAAAGCAAAATGACGGTACTACTTTTTTATTGACAGGAGACATTCCTGCAATGTGGTTGCGAGATTCTACTGCACAAGTTCGTCCTTATTTAGTGATTGCAAAAGAAGATGAGGAACTAGCTGACATGATTAGTGGGTTGGTCAAAAAGCAATTTTTTTATATCAACATCGATCCATATGCGAATGCCTTCAATGAAGAAGCGAACGGTGCGGGACACCAAACAGATCACACAAAAATGAACGATTGGATCTGGGAAAGAAAATATGAAATTGATTCTTTATGCTACCCGATACAGTTGGCCTATCTTCTTTACAAAAATACAGGAAAAACGGACCAATTCAACCCAACTTTTATTGAAGGGATCAAAAAAATCTTAGGCGTGTTCGAAACAGAGCAGGATCATGAACACTCTCCTTATACATTTATACGAGATACGACAAGAAAAGAAGATACGCTGATCAATGCCGGACGAGGAGCCAAAACAACTTTTACAGGTATGACATGGTCGGGGTTCCGTCCTAGCGATGATGCTTGCCGTTACGGATATCTGGTACCATCCAATATGTTTGCGGTGGTCGTGTTAGGTTATGTGGAAGAAATTTTCCAAACAATACTCGATGATAAAGAAATTGTACAGAAAGCACAAATATTGAAGAAAGAGATCCAAGAAGGTATCCAAAATCACGGACGGACGGTTAATCAAAAAGGGCAAACGATTTATGCATACGAAGTAGATGGAATGGGTAATGCGACGGTCATGGATGACAGTAATGTGCCCAATTTGATCGCGGCACCTTATTTGGGTTACTGTTCGGAACAAGAGGAAGATTATCTTCAAACAAGAAGAACATTGTTGAGTAAAGAGAATCCATATTTTTATGAAGGAAAATATGCAAAAGGAATTGGCTCTTCCCATACGCCAAAAGAGTATGTTTGGCCGATTGCATTAGCGATGGAAGGAATGACAACACCAGATAAATCTGAAAAAGAACGGCTATTGAATTTGCTTGTAGCAACTGATGCAGGAACACATCTTATGCACGAAGGATTTGATGTGAACAATCCTGAAAATTATACGAGAGAATGGTTTTCTTGGGCAAATATGATGTTTTGCGAATTAGTTATGGATTACTTTGATATTCGAGTAGAAAAATAGGAGATACTGTAAATGAAAAAGAAAGTATATATCATTTCTCATAGCCATTGGGATCGTGAATGGTACATGGCTTACGAACAGCATCACATGCGGTTGATTGAATTGATAGACGATTTACTAGAGCTATTTGAAGTTGATCCGTCCTTCAACAGTTTTCATTTGGATGGGCAAACGATTATTTTAGATGACTATCTTCAAGTAAGACCAGAAAAAAGACAGGCACTCCAACAAGCGATCAATGAAGGAAAATTAAGAATCGGACCATTTTATATCTTGCAAGATGATTTTCTGATCAGTTCGGAATCAAACGTGAGAAATATGCTGATTGGTATGGAAGAAAGCCGTAAATGGGGAAACCCCGTCATGTTAGGTTATTTTCCTGATACATTTGGAAATATGGGACAGACGCCTCAATTAATGAAACAAGCTGGTATTTCAGCAGCGGCATTTGGCCGTGGGGTAAAACCAATTGGCTTTGACAATCAAGTTCTGGAAGCAGAAAACTATTCTTCTCAATACTCAGAGATGTGGTGGAAAGGACCTGATCAAACAGCAATCTTTGGTCTGTTATTTGCCAATTGGTATAGCAATGGGAATGAGATTCCCGTAGAAAAAGAAGCTGCTCGTGTCTTTTGGAAGCAGAAATTAGCAGATGCAGAACAATATGCATCTACTGATCATCTATTAATGATGAATGGTGTTGATCATCAACCAGTACAAAAAGATATATCAAAAGCAATTCATCTCGCAAATGAGCTGTTGCCAGATTACGAGTTCATCCATTCTAATTTTACTGACTATCTGGAAGCAGTTCGACAAGAGTTGCCAGAAGACTTAGGTTCAGTAGAAGGAGAATTGACAAGTCAAGAAACGGATGGCTGGTATACTTTAGCCAATACAGCATCTGCTCGCGTTTACTTGAAGCAATGGAATACCAAGGTCCAACGGCAGCTAGAAAACATCACAGAACCACTTGCGACGATGGCTTACGAAGTTACAGGGATTTACCCCCACGATCAATTAGATTATGCTTGGAAGACATTAATGCAAAATCATCCTCACGACAGCATTTGCGGTTGTTCAGTTGATTCTGTCCATCGGGAAATGATACCTCGTTTTGAAAAAGCAGATGAAGTCGGAAAGTATCTTGCACAAGATTCTTTAGAACAACTGACCACAGCAATCGATACAACTGGATTTCCAAAAGACAGCTTTCCATTTGTCGTTGTAAATACTGCGGGAATGGATAAAAGCGGTGAAGCAGAAATAACCATCGAATTAGCAAGAAAAAGATTCGCTGAAGGAATACCTGAACAACTGTATCAAGAGTTAGAACAGTTGCCTAGACGGAAGTATCACGTAGAAACAAAAAGCGGGACCACTATACCAGCTATTTTATCTGAAGAAACTGTCCAATTTGGTTATGATTTGCCGAAAGATCGTTTCCGTGTGCCGTATATGGCAAGAACGATCAAGGTAACTTTACCAATAAAAAACATGCCAGCATTTTCTTGGGAAACATTCGCGCTTGTAGAAGGGGAAGCGAAAGCAGAAGAAAAGGAAACAATGATCCGTCAGAGTGGACAAATCGTCGAAAACGACCACCTGCGTTTGACGATTGAAAAAAACGGTACCATTACAATGGAAGATCGTAAAAACAAACGAAAATGGAATAACCTGCATATTTTTGAAGATATCGGTGATATAGGAAACGAGTATATCTTTAAGCAACCTGTCTATGATCAACCAATCCTATCCAGTAATCAAGAGGGCTCTGAAGTAAAAGTATTAGTAGATACACCAGAAATAGCCAAAATAAGTATTCTACAGGAAATGGAGATTCCAGTTTCTGCAGACGAGCGTTTAGAGAAAGAACAACGGATGGTTGTAGAATTTCGTTATCGAAAAGCAGAACGTTCTAAAGAAAAACGGATCCTTCAACTAGAAACGATCATGACTGTCAGAAAAGATAGTAAAAAAATCGACTTTGAAACGACTCTTGACAATCAAATGAAAGATCATCGATTGCGTGTCTTGTTTCCTACAAAGTTACATGTGGAACATCACGAAGCAGATAGTATTTTTGAAGTAGTAAAGCGCCCAAACCATGTACCTAGGAGCTGGGAAAATCCCACGAATCCGCAACATCAACAAGCATTTGTCAATATTCATGATGAACAGTACGGTGTAACAGTTGGTAACTTTGGTTTGAATGAATATGAAGTAACAGCAGATGGACAAATCGCGGTGACGCTACTTCGCTGTGTGGGAGAACTAGGAGATTGGGGGTATTTTCCAACACCAGAAGCACAGTGTTTAGGTAAGCATCGGTTCAATTACAGCGTTGAACTGCATGGACCAGAAGAAACATTCTCTACTTATTTGCATGCATACGCGGCACAGATTCCTTTTTCCACTCAACAAATCAAACATCATGAAGGAACATTGGCATCAAAACAACAATATTTAACGATAGAAAGTGAAACGTTTGCAATTACAGCTTTGAAACGGAGTAAGTTTAGTGATAAAGTAGTAGTGAGAGGTTTCAATATGTCTAGTCATTTAGAAAAGTTAGAAATAACTAAAGACAATCGAAAAACGGTCATATTGAATCTGCTTGAAGAACCAACGCAGCAATCGGTTCTCCCGATAATCCAACCTTATGAAATTCGGACAATCGGATTCGAGGAGGAAAACTAAATGTATGGCGGAATAGAAGCAGGCGGAACAAAATTTGTGTGTGCGATTTCAGAAGGTGGAGAGATTTTGGAAAAAACAAGTATCCCTACCACAACACCAGAAGAAACATTGGAACAAGTATTTGAATTTTTTGATCGTTATGAACTGAAAGGAATCGGGATCGGCTCATTCGGCCCGATTGGTATCGACCAAACAAAAGACAATTACGGATACGTTTTGGCAACTCCCAAAAAAGGATGGGCACAATTTGATTTTCTCGGCACAATCAGGAAACGCTACAATGTTCCTATTGCTTGGACGACGGATGTCAATGCGGCTGCATACGGGGAATTGAAGCAAGGAGCAGCACAAGGAAAAAATAGTTGTATTTACCTTACTGTGGGAACAGGAATTGGTGCAGGCGTCGTGATCAATGAGGAAATTTTTTCAGGGATCGCACACCCTGAAATGGGACATATTTGGGTAAAACGCCATCCAGATGATCAATATGAAGGCACTTGTCCTTATCATAAAGACTGTTTAGAAGGATTAGCGGCAGGTCCGTCTATTGAGGCACGTATAGGGATCAAAGGGCAAGATCTGCCGCAAGATCATCCGATTTGGGATATTCAAGCTTTCTATATTGCTCAAGCACTGATCAACTATACGTTGACGTTAGCACCTGAAAAGATTATTTTAGGCGGCGGGGTAATGAATCAGGACCATCTCCTTCAAAAAATTCGTCAGCAATTTGTTGAATTGATGGGTGGCTACATGGAAACACCTCAAGTAAGTGAATATATCGTTCGTTGGGGACTGCCGAATGAAAGTGGGATTGTCGGTAGTTTGCTGTTAGCAGAACACGAACATCAAAAGTAAGCAGACAAGTTACACAAAAAGAACGTAGTCTTATCAGCAGATAATGATAAGACTACGTTCTTTCTTCTTTCTATTTCCACAATCCGGGTAAAGCTTTACCAACTATTTTTTCTTGAGTAAATGGATGGATCATATGCAGTTCTAATGCATGGAGCATCAGTCGTTCAGCTGGTCTATTTTGGTAGAGAGGGTCTCCAACGATTGGATGCCCTATATGAGCTAAGTGAACTCTGATCTGGTGCGTACGACCGGTTTCCAAAACACAATACACTTGTGTTTTTCCAGAAAGTATTTTGTCGACAGTGACATGTGTCAAGGCGTTCTGACCATTTTTATCATCTACGACCCGTTTTCTCCGATCATGGCGATCGCGTCCGATTTTATTAGTAATAGTCCTATCTTTGGCGATTTTCCCCCATACGATGGCTTGATATCTCCGATAGATCATTTTTTGTTCCAACATTCTTCCAAGTATCGGCAAGACAAATGGGTTTTTTGCAAATAAAACAGCGCCGCTTGTTTCTTTGTCCAAACGGTGGACAACGTAAGGTCGTTGTTTTTTCGTATCGAGATAAGCAGCTAAGTGATTGAACAAGGTACTGTTTTCTGTTGGTTCGTTTGGATGAGTCTTCATGCCTGCAGGCTTATCCACTATAATCAAATGTTCATCTTCATATAAAACACGGATGTGCTTCGCATCTCCTAATTGGACTTCTTGATAATTATAATCTGTTTCTTCGAATAACAATGTGATCTGGTCATTGCCTTTTACTTCATGATGGAACAAAGCAGGTTGTTGATTGATCCAAACGTTTTTACGTATACGCAAAAAGTGCCGAACCTTTCTAGGAACTAACCATTCCTTTTCAAGCAAATCGCGAATCGTTGTTTCAGGATGGTTCATAGGTAAAGTGATCGTGATTTTCACAAGTGTACTCCTTTCGGTAAAATTGCAGACTAATTGTACCATTTTTAAAACATATTTAAGAAAAAACTTACATTTTTCTGTTCATTCTTATGTTACTCTACTTGCACTAACGAAAAAAAACAAATCGAACTACAACTTAAGCAGGAAGAAAACACTCTTTCATTATGGTAAAATAAGACGATTGAATTGAATAGACAGGAGAAGAAGCGAATGGATTTTCAAAGCATTTTAGGAAAGATAAAAGCTGCTTTGATCAGTTTTTGGCGATGGATCAGACCATATCTCGGACAATTCCATCGATGGCGAAAGCGCATTTGGAAAAAATATCATGTGAACAAATTGATTTTGCTGATTGGTTTGATCTGTGTCTTAGTGACAAGTATCTACCTTTTTATTTTAGCCAAACAAGCAAATGTCGAAACGTTAAAATCTGGATTAAGCCAATCGACAGTCATTTATGATAAGAAAAATGAAGAAGCTGGCACACTGTACGCCCAAAAAGGGACATACGTAGAATTAAACGCGATTTCTCCCTATATCCAAGATGCGGTGATCTCGACAGAAGATAGGAATTTTTACGAACATCACGGGTTTGATATCAAAGGAATCGCCCGTGCGGCTGTTCGGATGGTTTTGTCTGGCGGAACATCAGGGGGCGGAGGAAGCACGATTACTCAGCAGCTTGCCAAAAATGCTTATCTGACATTAGATCAAACATTTGATCGAAAAGCGAAGGAATTATTTTTGGCAATCGAGATCGAAAAGAAGTACAGCAAAGAAGAAATCTTAACCATGTATCTTAACAATGCCTATTTTGGCAACGGGGTATGGGGTGTCCAAGACGCTTCCAGAAAGTATTTTGGAGTAGATGCAACGAATGTTACGCTATCTGAGGCTGCTACTTTGGCAGGAATGCTGAAAGGTCCTGGTATTTATAATCCGATTGATCACCCAGAAAATGCGAATGATCGGAAAAACACAGTACTAAGCGTAATGGAAGAAAACGGAAAGATCACAAAAGAACAAGAACAAGCAGAAAGCCAGACAGACATCAGTGCTTATCTTCATGACACATACGACAATTCAGATTCTGGTTATCGTTATCCTTATTATTTTGATGCAGTGATCGATGAAGCAGTTAACGAGTATGGTCTTGATGAAGAAGATGTCATGAATAAAGGCTATAAAATCTATACAGCTTTAGATCAGGATTACCAAAAGCAATTAGAAGCTACTTATCAAAATAATACATTATTCCCAGTAAATGCTTCAGATGGTGCCATGGTCCAATCTGCTTCAGTAGCTTTAGATCCGAATACAGGCGGTGTACAAGCATTAGTAGGACGAAGAGGAGATCATGTTTTTAGAGGATTCAGCTTTGCTACACAGATGCGTCGTTCTCCAGGATCAACGATCAAACCATTAAGCGTATATACACCAGCGTTGGAAGCTGGTTACAAGCCTTCTAGTGTCTTGAAAGATGAACCGCAAAGTTATTACGATGCGCATAATTTTGACGGGACATATCAAGGAGAAGTACCAATGTATCAGGCTGTTGCACAAAGTTTGAACTTGCCTGCTGTATGGCTTTTGCATGAGATCGGTTTACAAAAAGGATATGATAAAGCAGAAGAATTCGGCCTGCCTTTAGCAAAATCTGATAAGTATTATGGCTTAGCTCTTGGCGGATTAGAAAAAGGAGTATCTCCATTGATCATGGCGGGTGCTTACAGTGCATTTGCCAATGAAGGTCAGATGTATACGCCGCATCTCATCACGAAAATCGTTGATTCAACTGGAGCGGTGATCATCGATAATACAAACAAAAAGCCAAAACAGGTCATATCAAAGGAAACAGCCGATGAAATGACCAGCATGCTTCTTGGTACATTCTCAAATGGGACAGCAGCAGCTGCGAATCCTGCAGGTTATACGATAGCAGGGAAAACAGGAACCACAGAAACTAATTTCGATGCTACGAAAGCAAATGACCAATGGATGATCGGGTATACGCCAGATGTAGTGATTTCGACATGGATGGGGTATGAAGAATCCAGCAAGGTGCATTATTTGGAAGGGACAAGTGGAAATGTTGTCGGGAAAGTCTTCAAATCAGCGGCAGAAGGTATCCTTCCTTATACTTCCAAAACAGGATTTAGTGTAGCGGATGCCTATGCCACAGGAGGGCAAGTGGTAGCAGCAGATCAAGTTGGAAACACAGGCAATTCTAATGGAGAGTCTGGAAATTGGCAAGATAACTTGAATCAATACGGTGAACAAGCAAAAGAAGGATTGAAGAATTTCGGCGATATGGTGAAAGAAGGCGTTCAGGGAATTGGTGAAGCGGCTAAAGACCTCTGGCGGAAATATCAAGGAGAGTAGACCCTTTGAAAACGAATAACCCCATGTTACAATAGAGAGTAACTACTAAAAGAAAAGAGGGCATAACATGTCAAACATCTACGATAGCGCGAATCAGATCGAACGTGAGATCCGTGAATTACCAGAATTCAAAGCGTTGAAAGAAGCGTACGAGAAAGTACAAGCAAACGAAGAAGCACACAAGCTGTTCAAAGACTTCCAAGCGATGCAAATCGAATTACAAGAAAAACAAATGAGTGGACAAGAATTCAGCGACGAAGATGCAATGAAAGCACAAGAAATGGCTGTGAAAATTCAATCAGAAGAAGTAATCAATGATTTAATGCAAAAAGAACAAGGGTTCAGCACGATCATTAATGACTTGAACCGGATTATCATGACGCCAGTTCGCGACCTTTACAGCGAATAGAACTATTTTATGAAACAACAGAGGTTGTGAAAGAGACGTTCAGCCTTGAGCGATGACAAAATTGCTTCTTATTGCCGATAGACTGTCTCTTGAACACCGTTTACCAAGAGGTCGTGAGCCTACCGTTTAACTCTGAGTGACAAGGAACAATTTCAAAAAACAGCTTCTCATGTTTGATGACTATTGTGATTTGTAACCGAGGAGTTGGCAGGAGAACACCGTTTATTCAGAAAAAGGAGAGACGACAAAAGTCTTGTCGTCTCTCCTTTTTTTGTCATTCATTTTTCAAACGGTAAAAATAGCCCTCTTGAGCTAACAGCTCTTCGTAAGTACCCATCTCAACGATTTTTCCTTCATCGATCACGACGATTTTATCTGCCTCTTTGATCGTTGAAAGCCGATGAGCCACAATAAAAGTAGTGGGTGTTTCTGTCAGGTAATTCAGGGCCTGCTGGATTTTTTTCTCTGACTGGTTATCTAAAGCTGAAGTTGCTTCATCTAGCAAAATGATTTTCGGCTGACGTATCAATGCTCGTGCAATGGAGATACGTTGTTTTTGGCCACCAGACAGCTTGTTGCCATGTTCGCCTACTAAGGTATCCAGACCATCAGGAAGCTGGTCAATCAGTGAAGAAAGTTGCGCAGCTTCGATGACTTCATCTAAACGTTCTTTTGATACGTTTTTCAAGCCATAAGTGATGTTCTCTTTAATCGAAGCGGAGAACAACAAAGTGGTTTGAGGAACAACGGCTAAATAATTACGCACACTTCGCATATCCAATTCATCCAAAGGCTGATTATCTAGGAAAATCCTCCCTGAAGACGGCTGGATAAATCCAATCAATAAGTTAAGGAGTGTAGATTTTCCAGAACCAGATGGCCCAACAAAAGCAATTGTTTCTCCAGCTTTCACCTCTAGAGAAAAATGATCGATAATCGGCTTGAGTGAGTCCGGGTAATGAAAAGAAACATCCTCAAAACGAAAATTTCCATCCAAATGTTGGATTTTTTTCTTACCATGATAAGTTTCTACATCGCCAGCAATCAACAGTTCACCAATAGAAGTAATAGATTCCATGCCTTTTGAAATCGTAGGAATCAGTGTGATCATTCCAGAAACGGAATTGACGATCGTTGTGAAATATGTCTGATACATCACGACATCACCTGGTTGAATACGCCCTTGTAAAGCTAATATCCCAGTGAAAATCAAACAAATCAGTTGAAATATCTGAAAACTAGCCCAGCTGACTGATCCGAAAACAGATTGCAGGATATCTAAGTGGAATCCTTTTTCATAGATTTGGGTAAAATGCTTATTTAAGCGAGTTGTTTCGTGTTTTTCTAACCCATGAGCTCGAGCAATCGGTGCTAATTCGATCACTTCGATCACTTTTGCAGAAGTCTCTTCCATTTCTTGCCGGAAATCTGAATTGGACTGTCTGATCCTTTTCCGAAAAAAAAGAGTAACTAACGCGGCGAGAGGGACAGTCAATAAGAAAAACAAGAAAACAACAGGACTTCTATAAAGCGTGATACCTAAAGCCACGAATAAATTGACAGCAATGTTCAATCCGCTGACAAATACTTGAGAGGACAATGTTTGGATGGCTTCTACATCACGGATGATCTTTGATTGGATCCGGCCAGATTGCAATTCTTTTTGATAGGGAATAGAAAGTTCTTGGATTTTCTTGATAAGAGTCGCTCTTAGTCCAGCTTCTACTTGCCGGATCGAAGTGCTATGGTATTTTACATGAAAATAATTCGTCAATATATTTTGACCGATCAGACAAGCCATCAAAAAAGCGTTGAAATAAATCGCCTGCAATTGAGAGGAATCTTTTGATGAAGCTGCATTGATTACATTGGCAATAGCGATCGGCATTAACCAAGATGGAAGATGTTTGATAATAAAAAAGAGTCCTGACATGGCAAAGCGCCAATAATTCCCCTGATAAAGATGCAGCAATGTCTGAAAAGCATTTGCATGATATTTTTGATAACTTTTCTGTATTCGTTCCTCCATAATCTTCTCCTTAACAATCTTGGTAAATAAACTGCAAGTGTTCTATTGCTTCAGGAACATAAATCTCAGGAGTAGCTTCAAGCGTGGCGTACATTAGAGGACGCTCATATTTGATATAATGCAGTACCGGGCGGAAATCTAAACAGCCTTTGCCAACAGGAACCATGCGGATCTTTCCATTTTCCATGATGTAGTCTTTGAGATGAAGTGCTGTAATACAACCTTGTAAATTGTCCAAGGCACCTCGGATCACTTTCTCCTGATCAGCATGATTTTCTTTATGCATCAAATTCGCACAATCTAAAATAATTTTTAAATTTGGTGAAGCTACTTCATCGACTAAACGTTTGGCTAACTGATAGTTATAGATTGGATGATTGATCCCTGCTTCAACAGCAACAGTTACACCAAAATTTTCTGCATGAGCGACTAATTCAATGACAGAATTTCTAGCGATCTGATAAGCTTCTTCAGTAAAATTTTCTTTTGTGAAACCGACAGAGACACTACCGGTTTCCGTAGCAATCATCTTGGCTTGATAGGCAGAGCACAGAGTAATTTGCTGTTTGAAAGTTGCCAATGCTTGTGCACGAACTTCTTGATTTTTGCTGGATAGGTTGATATAGCATCCTAAAATGGAAAGTTCGATATTGTTTTTTTGGAAGTATTCACCAAAATAGGCAGCACTCCCAAGTGTCATGTCAGCTAATTTAAGTTGTTCAGGAAATGCTTTTTGCGGTGCAAATTGGATATGTGACAAGTGAAGCTGTGATACTTTTTGAACGATTTCTTCACGATTTCGAACATCTAGATCATGGGCACGGATGCCTAAATTTAATGGAAACATCTCAAACTCCTTTTTGTAAATAATCAGCAAGAGGCAGACGGGATTCTTTTATCAATTCAGCAATTATTCGGGCAACTTTATCAGCGCCTTCTGGACTAAAGTGGGTATTATCCTTTAGTCCCTCTGGGTAATTTTCACAACTGTTAGGCATAAGATGCAGATAGAATTTTTTTGTCTCTTCTTTTGAAAAGGTCTGGAAACATTCTTGTGATCTTGAGAAAACATCTAAAAGCGGAATATGGTGTTTCTCAGCAAATGCACGCATCGCTTTTGGATAGTCTCCAAGTATATCTGGGTTCAATGTTCCATTTTCTAAGTAATCTCGTCGCGTCACAGATGTCAGTAAGACCATGTGGACGTTCGCTTTTTTTGCGCATTCAAAAAATATCTGCAGATTTTTTAAATAGCTACCGAAGGGAAGCGTACCTCTTTCTTCTTGGATTTTCTGGTCGTTATGTCCAAATTGTACAAACAAGAAATCATTTGGCTGAAACTGTGAAGCTAAACGGACTAACCTTCCTTCCTGGATAAATGATTTGGTGCTGCGTCCATTCTTTGCTTGGTTATTGATCTGGATCTCAGGTGAAAAATAAGCAGAGATTTTTTCTCCCCAACCTGTCTCGGGACGCTTGTTTTCATCTTTTTCTGCCGCAGTAGAATCACCGGCAATATGGATAGTAGGCATGTTATCTCTTCTTTCATAAAGGTTTATAGGCAATGAAGCAGAACAGCAAGAGAAGAAGACGGAGCAAATTTGGTCCGTCTTCTTCTCTAAAACGTGGATAAACGGATTCCGTTATTTCGCTATCCTGTTTTTGATTCGTTACTGTTACTATTAATCAATTAGGCAAAAAAGCCAAAGTAATTTTTAGCATTTGTATAACTAATCGCTTGAACTAGACTTCCTAAAAGTTGTTCATCCTCAGGTGCTTCTCCTCGCATGACCATTTCGCCTAAAAATTCACAAAGAACACGACGGAAATATTCATGTCTAGTGTAAGAAAGGAAACTTCTTGAATCTGTCAGCATGCCGACAAAATTCCCCAAAGCACTACCATCAGCAAACTGTGTCAATTGATCGCGCATACCAGCTCGAGTATCGTTGTACCACCATCCAGAACCTAACTGCAGTTTTCCATTCTGTTCTTTTTGGAAACAGCCCATCAAAGCTAAAATCGCAGGGTAGTCATTTGGATTTAGTGAATAGAGGATCGTCTTTGGCAACTGATCCGTTTCTTCTGCACGATTCAATAATTTTTGCAGAGGAATAGTCAAAGAAAGATCATTCATTCCATCATAACCGGTATCGGGTCCTAATTTTTCCAACATTTGTGTATTACAATTACGATAAGCATGAATATGCAGCTGCATCGTCCAATTATGAGAATGATAGAAGTGGGTCAAACGTATCAGTGTTTCTGTACGATAAGCATCGATTTCATCTGAAGATAATAGTTTGTTAGCTCGTGCTTTTTGAAAAATCTCTTCTAATACTGTTTCATCCGCTTCTTTATAGCGTAAGGTATCTAAAGCGTGGTCGGAAACACGACATCCATGTTGATGGAAGTATTCTATCCGCTGTCCTAAGACTTCGATCAGTTCTTGATAGGTGGTGATCGTTTGGTCAGCTGCTTCTTCCAGTAGTGTGATCCATGCATTAAATCCTTCTTTTTCAATATTGAGTGCTTTATCTGGACGGAATGAAGGGAGAACTTTCAAATCTGGTTCTTCATGAGCAAGCAATTGATGATAGTGTAAGTCATCTGTTGGATCATCTGTCGTACAAATCACTTCTACATTTGATTTTTTCGCGATTTCCCGTCGACGGAAATCAGGAGTTGCCAAAATTTCATTTGCTTGTGCCCAAATTTTCTCTGCGTTTTCTTCATTTATCAATAAGTCAATATCGAAGAAACGCTTCAATTCAAGATGTGACCAACTGTAAAGCGGATTTCCGATAATTTTTGGTACGGTTTGACACCAAGCTAAAAATTTTTCAAAATCAGAAGCATTTCCTGTGATTTTTTCTTCAGGCACGCCGCAAGCTCGCATCAAACGCCATTTGTAATGATCGCCTCCTAACCAAGCTTCTGTCAGATTGCTGAAATTGTTGTTTTCGTAAATTTCTTTTGGATCTAAGTGACAGTGATAATCAATAATGGGCATATTTTTTGCGTAGGAATGATAAAGCTTTTTCGCCCAATCGTCTTTTAATAAAAAATCATCAGATAAAAACATAAATCTTCCTTCTTTCTTTTTATACTGTTTTATGAAAATCAAAGTGTTACTCCGTTTTTAAAAATGGCAATTTCTCGAACGTCATTTTGTTCATTTTTCGTTTCTTCTCCACTAGCTACAGCGATGATTTTTTGAACAAATGATTCTAAGATCACTTCCATTGGCTGGTCTAATAAGACGCCTGCATTAAAGTCCATCCAATGACCTTTGCGTTCAAAAAGAGTCGTATTCGTAGATACCTTGACCGTTGGGACATATGAGCCAAACGGAGTCCCTCTTCCTGTGGTAAACAAGACCAACTGGCAATCGGATGAAGCAAGAGCAGAGGCAGCTACAAGATCATTCCCGGGAGCTTGCAATAAACTAAGCCCTGGTTTTCTGATTTTTTCGCCATATTGCAGCACATCAACGACAGGAGAGCTTCCTGATTTTTGCGTGCAGCCTAAAGACTTATCTTCTAATGTAGTGATCCCACCTGCTTTATTACCAGGAGATGGGTTTTCGTAAACTGGTTCCCCGTAAGACAAGAAATACTGTTTGAAGTCATTGATCAAGTCAACGATTGAACCAAAAACTTTTTCATTTTCCGCTCGTGCCATCAATACTTGTTCTGCGCCAAACATTTCTGGCACTTCTGTTAAGATCGTGCTACCTCCTTGAGCAATCAAGTAATCAGAAAATGCACCAAGCAAAGGATTAGCAGTTATTCCCGATAGACCATCAGAACCGCCGCATTTCAAACCGACATTCAACTTAGAGAGCGGGACTGATATGCGCTGGTCGTTTTCGGCCGCAGTTAAAAGTTCTTCTAATAGAGCTACGCCTTGTTCGATCTCATCATAGACATCTTGAGCCACTAGAAATTTCACTCGTTCTTCATCATATTCACCTAAAATTTTTTTGAATTCAGGAACGGTATTGTTCTCGCAACCTAATCCAAACACTAAAACTCCGCCAGCATTTGGATGGTTTACTGCATCTGCTAAGATTTCTCGAGTATTTTGATGATCTTTTCCAAGCTGTGAACAGCCGTAGGGATGCTTTAAAATCGTAATATGGTCAAACTGTCCCAGATCCGGATGTTTTTCTTTGAACTGTTTGACGATCAGTTCAGCAATACCATTCACACACCCAACGGTAGGTACTAAGAACAAGTCATTACGAATCCCTACTTTTCCATTTTTTCGTAAGTAGCCTTGAAATGTTCGGTTCTCAAAAGGATAATGACTTGGATGGACATCTTTTTCATATCGATAATCCAATTCACCAGAAAGGTTGGTTTTTACATTATGAGTGTGCAGCCATTGACCGGCAGTTACGTCTGTCGTCACATGCCCGATTGGATAGCCATATTTGATTACGTTGTCTCCAGCTTTCAAATCACTCAATGCAATCTTGTGACCTTGCGGGATATCTTCAAGAGTGGTGATCGTTTGCTGATCAATCGTCAGTTGTGTTTGCTTTGGGATAGGTGTTAATGCGACAACAACACTGTCTCGTTGGTTTAGTTTCATTGTTGGTTGCAGGGTTTCAAGCATGGACCATCGTTCCTTTCATTTCTTGTAATACTGCTCGGACACCTTTTTGATCGATTTTTGTAGCCATTTCTTGAACAGTATCTGCCACATTCGGTAATTGAGACAAATCTTCTCCCCAAAGCGCAGCATTTTGCAATAATCGAAGAATAGCTGTTTCATTATCAGACCAAGCATCAGCAAATTCGTTTATTGTCTTTTCATCATCATGGGGCTTTACTTGATCGCCTCGATACATAAGAAGTAACGCAGCTAGTGAAACAGAGATTAGCGGTGGTACCTGATTTTTTTCTTCGATATACTTCTTGAAGACCGGAAGCAGACGGGTGCTGAATTTTGAAACACTATTTAATGAAATCGCTTCTAATTTGTGATGGGCAAAAGGATTCAAGAAACGTTCTTTGATTTGATCAGCATAAATGGCTGATTCATCTTTAGGTAAAGAAAGCATAGGAATCAATTCTAGATCGAATAGCTGATCAACATAAGCGGAGAATAAAGGATCTTTCATTACTTCTTCTACAGTTTCCAATTCCGCCAACAAAGCAAGAGGGACCATCGCTGTGTGCGGTCCATTAAGCAAATGCACCTTACGTTCACGATAAGGAGTCATATCATCTGTGATGATGACATTCAAGCCAGCCTGTTTGAATGGTAGTTGATTCTCCAACTCTTTAGGCCCTTCGATTACCCAAAGCATGAATGGTTCCGCTTTGACCATCAATTGATCTTCATAGTTATGTCGTTGATTGAAAACATCGGCATCCTCACGAGGATAACCTGGGACGATGCGGTCAACTAAACTACAACAGAAAACATTTTCTTTCTCTAACCACTCAATAAAAGCAGGTTCTAAATCCCATTTTTCTGCGTAGCGTAAAATGATTTCTTTTAGACGTTCACCGTTTCTGTCAATCAATTCACAAGGAATAATTGTAAAACCAGCTTTGTTTAATTCGAAACGTCGGTATAAAAAGGCTGTCAGTTTGCCCGGGAAGCTCTGTGGTGGCGTATCTGTTCGTTCATCAGTCTCCACAAATTGGATTCCTGCCTCTGTTGTATTGGAAACAATATAGGTCAAGTCGTCATTTTCTGCTAGAGAAAGATAAGCATCCCATTCATGATAAGGATTGATCATTTGTTCTACTATGGTGATAATCTCGGAAGTATCAACGATTTCGCCATTGCTGATTCCTTGTAAAATGACCGTGTATAAATTGTCTTGCTGGTTCATCATATTCCCAAGACCTTGTTCTAAAGGCTGAATGATGGCGACATTTCCTTTAAACAATTGTTGGTTATTCAGTTGCTGAATCTGCCAATCAACAAATCCGCGCATAAAATTGCCTTCGCCGAATTGAAGAACTTTTACGGGAGCCTCGTTTTTTTTCACTAATTCTTTTGTCAGTTTATTCATAGATTACTTCCTTTCTGTGTTGTGCACACGTTAACATTTTTATATAAAATTACTTGCAGTTTACAAGTAATTGATCGACTCACGAAGCATCAGTAAGGTGGAGAGCTCAATTTTAGATTGTTCGATCGGCCTGTCTTCAATCAAATCCAGTAAAAGCTTTGTTCCTACTTGACACATTTCTTTCAACGGTTTGTGTACTGTAGTAAGCGGTGGATTAAGATAGGAGACGACTGGAGAATCATCGAACCCAATCAGAGAAATGTTCTGGGGAACACGAAGACCAGCTGAATGCACAGCTCTCAATGCACCAATCGCTATGTCGTCGTTGCCACAAAAAACCAGAGTAGGCAGGTCAGAAAGCGATAATAGGTACTCCATGTTTTGGAGGCCGCTTTCTAAGCTGTAGTCTCCTGTTAAAAAATAGGCTGGATTGGCAGGGATGCTTGCTTTTTTTAGACTGTCCAATACACCTTTTTCCCGTTCTTTTGTCGAACGAAAGTTTTTCTTCCCACCAATATAAGCGATCTTCGTATGTCCGCACCCAATACCGTAATCTACTGCCTGCATAACACCGGCCGCATCATCGACAGTAACATTGATAACCGCTGGATCATTGATGTGACGATTGACAACGACGAAGGGAAACTCTTTTTCTTTTAGATAATCGATAAAAGGCTGATCTTCATCACTTTGACTCATAACGATTAGACCATCATAACGTTGCAAATTGATTTCTGTTAAATCAACAGCATCGATACTTTCGACAGATAAGCTGTAGTTTGTGTCCAACACTGAATGGATACCTGCAATGGAATCTGCTAGGAAATTTGATGAAGTTCCTTTATGCAAACTTGAGAAAAACAGCCCGATCAGATATTTTTTTTGATTTACTAAACCTTTTGCACTATAGTTCGGCGAATAATTCATTTCCTTAGCTAGTTTCCGTATTTTTTGTTTTGTTTCATTTTTGATTAAACTGCTGTTATTCAAAGCACGAGAAACTGTCGTATGAGAAACACCAGCTGCTTTAGCGATATCTTTGATCGTTACCATTCCATCATTTTCCTTACTTTTTCACTTTTTGTTAACGCATTCATCATATTACGATAACTACGATAAGTCAATAGATCTTTGGTATGAAAAGATTGCACACGTTAAAAATTACTTGGATTTTTATTTTTAATTATGCTATTCTTAAAAGCGGGGAATGCTCATTTAATTAGATGAGTATCAATTTTACAGAAAAATGAAAGCCTTTTATTTAAAAGGAAAGAGAGGAAGAAAATGAAGAAAAGTACAGTATTTTATAAAATATTTTTACCGATGTTTTTATTAGGAGCCGTACTTGTCATAGGATTTAGTTTATTCATTTATCAGAATACCTATGAGTCGATCGAATCGAGTTATTTAACAGATAAAAAAAATCTGCTCAGGCAAGTCAAAACGAACGTTGAATGGAAAATCAGAACGATCGAATATTCGTTTTCTACGTATGGTTCGACCAAAAATTTCTCGGATATATTCAAGCATCCGCTGACATATACAAATTACTCCACTTATTCTGAAATCAGGAAAGAACTAAACTTTATAGAAACAATTGTTATGGATGATAATAATTATGATTTAGTCAGTTTAGCTGGTAAATGGGGAGTAATCAATGGATCGTTGAATCAACTGACCGAAGAGGAAGTTGAAAGGTATCAACAGAAGTACATAAATAACAAAGATAATTTATTTTGGCAAAAGAAAAACAAAGGAATCGAAATGGTGATTCCTTTGCCAATGTTTGAAAAAGAAAAATATGCATTGGGAATTGCTACGATAGAGAAACATACAATAGAACAAGTTGTTGGTGAAAGTGGAGAAGATATACTTTCTATTGAAAACGAAGATGGGAAGCTTTTTTCTACACAGAAAGTAAAAGAAGAAGGGCAGCCAGATGCATTAGCGGATGTGGATCTAGATTACAACCAGTTGAAAGTGATAAGAGAAAATGGGACATCCTATATCGTACTGAAATCAGATTATAATAATTGGATTTACAGATTAGAAGTTGATTCTAGTGCAATTGGAGCAACGATTCGCAATCTGAGAATCGGGTTAGTTGCAGTGTCTTTGACGCTAGTAGGACTGATCGGTCTCCTTTCCTATTTATTTTCGGACAGATTTGCTCGTCCAATTTCTCAAATTCAGGAACGTTTGAATCTTAAATCAAAAGGATTCAGCGGGAAAGAACTAGATTTGGTCGCTCAATCAGTCAGTCGGATCATAGGAGAAAAAGAAGCGTTAAGTGCACACTTAGTTACCCAAAAGCCGCAACTGGAAACGCTATTTGTACTTAGTTTATTTAGAAATCGAGTAGAAAGGCGAGAACTAGATCAGCGGTTGCAGCAATTTGGTTATAGTTCTCAAAATGACTGCTATTATACAGCTTTGGTTCAAATCGATCTGTTAGAAGATAGTCACGGTGGGGAGCGTGATTTGCTACTTTTAGCGATCAACAACATGATCACGGAAATTGTGCCAAAGGAAAATCGAATGCTGCCGATCGTTTTAAATGAAGAAATGCAAGCCACTATTTATCGAATGGATAAAGATGATGCAGATGCAAGCAAAAAAGTCATGGAGTATTGCCGACTCATTCAAAAACGTGTAAAAGAATACTTGAAATTAACTGTGAGTATAGGTATCAGTAATCGGTTCGAAACGCTGAATGAAAGTAAGCAATCGGTTGACCGAGCAAAAGAAGCCCTGTATTATCGTGTAAATACTGGTCCGAGTTCGATCATATTTTATCAGGAAATTGTTCCTGCTGCGCATGAAAAAACGCTTATTAGATACCCAGTAGAAGAACAGAATCGATTGTTTGAAGCTATTCGTTCCGGAAATCAGGAAGTAAGGAAGTTGGTACATGAATTAATTAATGCATTGTTCGCACAAAATAAAAATCCTCTGAGCCGAGAAGTAGTTTCGGTCCGTTTGATCAATGAACTTGTTCAATTAGGTCAGTTATTGGGAGTAGATTCAAAAAATTTTGATAACATGAAACAAATCTATGTAAAAGCATTGAACAATTATCATCCTAAAGAGCTAGAAAAACTTGTTTTAGAACAATTAGTCTTGCCAATCACAGAATGTTCTCAAGCAATCACTGATCATGAATTTAAAAATCTTTCGGAGAATATCATGCACATCGTCTATACAGAATATGACCGTGATCTATCTCTAGATGTGATTGCTGATAGGTTGCACTATAACCCTAATTATTTAAGCAATGTATTTAAAAAGGAAACAGGAGAAAAATTTGGTGATTTCGTTCAAAATCATCGTCTAGAGGTAGCGAAAAAGTGGTTGAAAGAGACCAACCTCTCTGTGAAAGATATTGCAGAAAAACTGCAATATCGAAATCCGCAAAATTTTATTCGTTTCTTCAAAAAGAAGGAATCGATCACTCCGGGAGAATATCGAAAAAAATATTTGTGAAACAAGAGGCTGTTTTTCTTGTGGTCTGATTCAAGCAATAAAAGAGGACAGCGAAAAACAGCATTTCATGTTTTGTGGCTGGCTGATTTTATTGCCGCAGAATCAATAAGATAAACGCCGTTTAATCAAGAGGCTGTTTTTCTTGTGATCTGATTCAAGCAATAAAAGAAAGGTGAATAACCTTAGTATTTGTCTTTATGGATAGTTAAATTTCAAGGCTAAGCACGCAAAAAGGACTGTGACCAAAGCTTTGTCACAGTCCTTTTTTGCGAATAAACGGTGTTCAAGAGACAGCTTATAAACAATAAGGCTGAACGTCTCTTTCACAACCTCCATTTTATGTTCCATACATAATCAACCTTTAACAGAACCTACGAGTGCGCCTTTGACAAAGTATTTCTGAACAAAAGGATAAGCAATCAGCATAGGGACTGTTGCAATAACGATAACAGCCATTTTAACTGTTTGTGCTGGTGGAATCACATCAACGGCACTACTTTCTGCTTGCATCCCGCTTGATACAATGACGATCTGACGTAAAAGAATCTGTATCGGCCATTTAGATGAATCGTTGATATATAAAATAGCGGTCATATAAGTGTTCCAGTAAGTAACAGCATAAAAAAGTGAGATAGTAGCAATAGACGGTAACGCTAATGGTAGCATGATTTTGAAAAATACACCAAAATCTGTACAACCATCCATTTTTGCCGATTCTTCCAAACTATCCGGCAAGGCTTGGAAAAAGTTTCTCATAATGATCATGTTCATTGCATTAACAGCTACAGGTAAGATCATTGCCCAATAAGAATTGACCAGTCCCAGAGAACGAACAACCAAGAATGTGGGAATCATTCCCCCGCTGAACAACATAGAAAATACAACAAGAAAGTTGACGAATCCTCGACCAAACAAGTACTTTCTGGAAAGCCCGTATGCCATCAGTGAAGTTGCGCACATGCTGACGATCGTTCCAACCCCGGTAACGCCAATCGAAACAGCAAGTGCTCTAAAAATAGTTGGCGTAGATAGAATATAGCGATACGCGTCTAGAGAAAAGGTGGTAGGGAAAAGGATAAATTTTTTCGCGACGACTTCTTGTGTAGAAGCGAAAGATGTAGCGATGATATTTAAAAAAGGCACGATACAGATCAAAGCTAGCAAGATCAGAAACGTATTGTTGAAAAATGTAAAACTTCTTTCTCCTATAGAGACTTTCTTTTTCATATAGATAGGCTCCTCCTCAAAATAAATTAAAAGTTCTGTTTCTATGTATTCAATTTATCATCGGTGAAAGATTACGTATATAATCATTTCCTACGTTAAGTGTCAGATAGAAAAAAATAGAATAGTTAGTAGGCGTATCTTATTTGTGAAGAAATACACTTTTGTATTTTGTGAGTATAAAAATCATTGTTGTGTAAGCGTTTTTATATGCGATAAAAATGATTATATACGTAATTCGGATAGTTATCTATCATAAAGACATAAGCAGCAAACATTCACAAAACTAAGGAGGGGCTTATGGAAAGTGTAAAGAAACAAGAACCATTTCAACTGACGCTATCGAAAAAAGAAGAAAAGCTCAGAAGACGAAAAAAAATAATTGCAGGAATCAAAACGAATAAATTTTTATACGTGATGATTCTGCCGGGGGTCCTTTATTTCCTGATCTTTAGGTATCTTCCTATGGGAGGGCTCGTTATTGCTTTTCAGGATTATCAACCATTTTTAGGGATAATGGGCAGTCCTTGGGTGGGATTCAAACATTTCATTCGTTTGTTTACAGAGCCGACTTTCTTTACTTTATTAAGGAATACTTTGATCTTGTTCGGGTTAAATATCTTCGTGTTTTTTCCGATGCCAATTATTTTGTCCCTACTATTAAACGAAGTAACGAACAAGCGACTGAAAAATGGGATTCAAACGATCATTTATATCCCTCATTTCATGTCTTGGGTAATTATCGTTTCGATTACTTATGTATTTTTGAACGTTGACGGAGGGGTATTGAATGAATTCCTTGCAACGATGGGATTTGAAAAAATCAGTTTTCTGACATCTCCTGAGTGGACACGAACAGTCTATATTGGACAAGTAATCTGGAAAGAGTTGGGCTGGTCTACGATCATCTACCTTTCAGCGATCACTGCAGTAGATACACAGTTATATGAAGCAGCTGAAATGGATGGAGCAGGACGCTTGCGAAAAACATGGCATGTTACATTACCGGCGATTCGTCCAGTAATCATTACCTTGCTGATTCTAAAAATCGGTCAGACACTGGACTTAGGTTTCGAGCATATGTACTTGTTATTGAATTCATTGAATCGAAGTGTTGCAGAAATTTTCGACACCTATATTTATACAGCTGGATTAAAGAATGGACAATTAAGTTTCAGTACAGCAATGGGATTGTTTAAAGGGGTCGTAGGATTATTCATGGTAATTTTAGCTAATAAGATCGCCAAAAAGCTAGGAGAAGACGGCGTTTACTAATTTAGAAAGAGAGGGAAAGACATGCTGCAGTCATTAGATAAAATAAATGGAAGGCTAAATCGTATTTTACAGTTGGTTTATTTGAATTTTCTGTGGGGTGGTTTAGTCATTGCAGGACTAGGGATTTTTACTTTTGGTCCTGCATCTTATGCAATGGTTGCAGTGATTAGAAAATGGCTGCGCACAAAAGAAACATTTCCTTTGACGAAAACGTACTTCTCATATTTTAAAGAAAACTATCGTGAAACCTTACTGATGAGCTGGATATACGGTGTCATCGGAATTGTTTTACTTGTGGATCTTTCTTTCATACACAATTGGTATCTTAGAATCGCTTTGTATATTGCTGCGTTCATGTATTTGCTCTCAGCACTCTATATTTTCCCAATCATGGCTCACTATGATTGGAAAGGATATTTTTTCAAAATGAAAATGGCATTTTTGTTCGGATTCTCTCATCTTCATTATTCATTAGTGTTGATCCTAAGTATGGTGGGGATTTACCTGATGATCATCCAAACAATGCCAGGTGTTTTAACCTTTATCGGTGGCAGTCTCTTCTTTTCCGCAGTCACGTGGACAGCAAATTCTATATTTTGTCATTTGGAATGGAAGAACTCATATACAGAAAAAACAGAAGAAAACAAAAATATCATTAAAACAGTGAAGGAGAAAATTTATGAAAAAAGCAACGCTCGTAAAATTAGGTCTTAGTTTTGCAGGAATTCTAGCACTTGCCGCATGCGGCAACAGTTCAAACAACAGTTCTTCAGAGACAGAAGATGGGAAAGCAAAAATCACTTGGTTGAATATTTTACACCATGCTTCACCACCAACTGACACAATCGTGAACCTAATCGAAGAAAAAACCGATACGGAACTTACATTCAATTGGATTCCTGATGCTTCAAAAGAAGAAAGACTGACAACTGCATTGGCTTCTGACGAACTAGGAGATATCGTTACACTTCAAATTGCTATGCTGAAAAACTCTTCTGTCCGAAATGCGTTGAAATCAGGCGTATTCTGGGATGTATCGGAATATTTAAAAGACTATAAAAACTTAAGTCAAATCTCTGAGGATAGGATCGAAGCTGCAAGTATCGACGGAGCACTGTATGGCGTGCCAATGCAAAAGGACTATGCTCGTGCTGGTTTAGTCATTCGAAAAGACTGGTTGGATAATCTTGGATTAGATGTTCCAACTACGATGGATGAACTTTACGAAGTAGCTAAACAATTTACAGAAAACGATCCAGATGGAAATGGTGTGGATGATACAGTTGGTTTTGGTGATCGTGCGCCTAGTGATATTCGTTATACCAGCTTTAAGCTGTTCACTTCTTATTTTGGAGCACCGAATGGTTGGGCTGTAGACGATAATGGCAAATTCACTCCAGAATTTGATACAGAAGAATACATGAAAGCGTTGAACTTCTCAAGAGATCTATTTGAGAATGGCTATTTAGCTCAAGACTTTGCGGTTACTCAAAAAACGGACCAACAAGAACAATTTGCACAAGGAAGAACAGGAATCTACACTGGAATGGTGGACATCAAGAACTTGAAGACAATGGGACAAGGCATTCAAGATGATATGGAATTAGTCCCTGTAAACAAGATCTCAGATGGTGAAGGCGGCGGCTATCATGTTTGGTCAGAAGGAAATGGTATTGGCGGTTTGCTAGCATTCCCTAAATCCCAAGTAAAAGACGAAGCACAATTGAAGAAATTACTGCAATTTGTTGATGATCTTCTAGAAGAAGATATGTATAAATTGATGACTGGTGGTATTGAAGGAACGCATTATGAATTGAATGATGATGGTTCTATTGAATTTATCGATATGGATCTTTGGCAACAAGAAGTGCAACCGCTATCAAGTTCTCGGCCTAGTGAAGTGACGTTCTCTTTCAAAGATGCAGATCCTGAAAAAGAATTGTCGAATCAATTGATCAAAGAAAACGAAGAATTCGCTGTAATGGATCCTTCTGTGCCATTGGATTCACCGACGAACAATGAAGTAGGATCAGAAATTGAAAAAATCGTCATTGATGCTACGGTGCAATACATCATGGGACAGCTTGACGAAGAAGGATTCAAGAAAGCTGTAGAAGACTGGAAAGCACAGGGAGGCGATCGAATCACACAAGAGTACGAGGAAGCATACAAAGCAGCGGCACAGTAATATAGACGATTGGGACAAATACTTCTTGGTATTTGTCCCAAATCCTATTTTAATTTTTAAAGGAGAGCAAATAATGGAAAACTGGTCAAAGAAATTAGCAAAAAGCATCATGGAAAGAACACCTCGCTTATATGAAGAAAAGTGGTATAAAGGAAAATGGTCTTATGACTATGGTGTCGTACTTAAAGGGTTCCAATTACTTTGGGAACAAACCCAAGAAAAAATTTATTTTGATTTCATAAAAGACAATATCGACTATTTCGTGCAAGAAGATGGAACGATCCGTGGCTACAGCGTTGAAGAATACAATATCGACCATGTAAATACAGGAAAGCTTTTCTTTTTATTGTACAAAGAAACAGGCGAAGAAAAATATAAAAAAGCAGCAGAACTCCTTTCCCAGCAGTTGGCAAACCATCCACGCACATCCGAAGGGGCTTTTTGGCATAAAGAAATTTATCCTTATCAAATTTGGTTAGATGGATTATATATGGGCTCACCTTTTTATGCTGAATTTATCCAGAATTTTAGTGAGGAAAAAGATTACCAAGATGTCTTGAGACAGTTTGAAATCAGCTATAAACATTTATTCGATCCAAAAACAAATTTACTGATCCATGCATGGGATGAAAAGAAAGTCCAACCATGGGCTGATCCAGAAACAGGTTTATCTCATCATTTCTGGAGTCGGTCGATTGGCTGGTATCTGATGGCTGCGGCAGATACCTATGAATTGCTTCATGCGGAAACGGATTGTTCTTTGCTGAAGGAAATTTTAGAAAAGACATTGACCGCATTACTTCCGTATCAAGAAGAAAACAGTGGGACATGGTATCAAGTAACAACAGAAACAAAACGGAAAGGAAATTATCTGGAAGCTTCTGGCAGCAGTATGTTTGTTTACGCAATGGCTAAAGGGATACGCTTAGGCTTGCTGAACAAAGAAGAGTGGCTGCCGCAAGTGAAAAAATCTCATCAAGGACTACTCGATGAATTTGTTCTTGAAACAAAAGAAGGCTGGTTGAACTTGAACAAAAACTGTCAAGTAGCAGGGTTAGGCGGAGCAGAGCAGCGAGATGGTTCATACGCTTACTACATCAGTGAGCCGATTATTTGTAATGATCAAAAAGGTGTCGGTGCATTCTTGCAAGCATTGATCGAAGTGGAGGCATTATAAATATGTATGATATTTTGACATTTGGTGCATCAATTGATGAATTGAATACTGAAGCAATACAACAAGCGATTGATGCAGCAGCAAGCGCAGGTGGTGGGACCGTAGTTGTGCCAGCAGGTGAATTTTTAACAGGGGCTTTATTTTTAAAAAGCAATGTAGAACTTCATTTGAGCGCAGGGGCGGTTTTGAAATTCTCTGACGATCCAAAAGATTATCCTATTGTTCATTCACGTTGGGAAGGAGTCCATCGAAAAGTCTATGCTTCCTGTATCTATGCTCAAAATGTAGAGAACATCTCTGTCACTGGTTTCGGTACATTAGATGGAAATGGAAAAAAATGGTGGCATACTTTCCGAAACGAACCAGATAATCTGGCTTATCCTCGTCCTAAATTGATGAGTTTCCATAACTGCCATCGAATCACTGTGAAAGATATCAAACTGATCCAGTCACCAAGTTGGACGATCAACCCAATTCTTTGTAGCAACGCGACGTTTGACAACTTGACGATTTTGAACCCCGCGGATTCACCAAATACAGACGGAATCGATCCAGAATCCTGCAAAAATGTGCGTATTAGTAATTGCCATATTGACGTGGGAGATGACTGTATCGCAATCAAAGCAGGGACTGAAGATACGTACGAAAGGATCGCTTGTGAAAATATCACGATCACAAATTGTACGATGGTCCATGGACACGGTGGGGTCGTGTTAGGAAGTGAAATGAGTGGCAGTATACGTAATATTACCATTTCAAATTGTATCTTCCAAGAAACTGATCGAGGAATACGATTGAAATCTAGACGAGGTCGAGGCGGGATCGTTGAAGATATTCGAGTATCCAATATAGTCATGGATAATGTGATGTGTCCATTTATACTGAATCTTTATTATTTCTGCGGTCCGCGAGGAAAAGAACCATATGTATGGGAAAAAACGGCTTATCCGATAGATGAGCGGACACCAGCATTCAGAAGGATCCATTTTTCGAATATCACGGCAAGGAATGTCCATGCTTCTGCAGGATTTATTTATGGATTAGCAGAACAGTTTATACAAGAAATCACATTTGACAATATTGATGTTTCAATGGCCCAAGATGCAGTTCCCGGTGTCCCTGCTATGATGACAGGGATAGAGGAAATGAGCAAGCAAGGATTTTACATTGGTTTTGCGGATAAGGTTTCCTTTAATCAAATGACGATTGAGAATCATGAAGGACCAGCATTTCTATTAGAAAATACGAAAGAAATCAGTATTGAGAAATTCCGGTCAACTCAATCGGAAAATATGGATGAGCTGGTTGTTCGTAAAAACTTTGCTTATGCAGTTGAATGACTTTTTAGGTGATCCATCTAGTAGACTTACTCCTACTGGAAAGCGATTATACCGAGAAAAACAAAATGGGTTTATGCTTGAATATTATCAACTGTACTTAAATGAATTGGAAACAGTACCAGCACTTTATGCTTACCCGGAGAAAGAAGGACCGTTTCCGACGGTCCTTTACCTGCATTCTCACGGCGGAGATTTTTCAGTCGGGAAAAGTGAATTGATCCATGGTGCTCCTTACTTAGCTTCTCCATCTTTTGCAGAAGTACTGACAGGAATGGGATATGCTGTTTGGTCGATTGATGCTTGGGGATTTGAAGAACGCGGAGGTATTTCCGAAAGTGAGTTGTTCAAACAATTTTTATTAACAGGAAAAACGTTATGGGGAATGCGTATTTATGATGTGATCAGCTTGATCGATTATTTGGAGACAAGGGAAGACACAGATACTCAACGGATTGCAACGATTGGTCTTTCTATGGGAGGCTTATTAAGCTGGTGGGTGGCGGCATTGGATTCTCGTGTCAAAGTTTGTATTGATCTAGCGGCACAGGTGGACATCGAAACACTTTTGCTACATCGTCGCCTAGATCATCATGGGTTTTATTACTATGTGCCCAACCTACTGACAGCTTATACAACGTTAGCAATCCAAGAAAAAATCGCTCCGCGCCCTCGTCTTAGCTTAGTTGGAAAAAACGATACGATGTGCTTGGACGAAGGCGTACTGAAGCTGAGAAAAGGGCTGGACAAAAAGTATCGATCAATGGGTAGTCCAGAAAACTTTTCTTCTTTTTCTTTAACAGGCGGTCATATGGAAACACAAGAAATGAGAAACATTTGGAAACAATTCATAAGGGAGCATTTATGAGGATGAAAGACAAACTGATAATTGGAAAAAATTCTATAGATATCCCGACGGATTTTGAAACTATCCAAGAAGGAATCGATTATTTGGCAGGCCTGCCGGATAGCCATCCAAAGGTCTTGATAGTAAAAGAAGGAAGATATGATGAATATATAGAAAGCAGATTATCCAATTTTAAACTTGTGGGAACAGGAACAGTAGTGATCTCCGGTAATCGTTTTGCAAAACAGGAGTATCTTGACGGTAGCCAGTTAGGGACTTTCCGAAGTGCTACTTTTTTCTTAGAAGGATCGAATGTCGTATTAGAAAATCTTCACATCGAAAATACAGCAGGTCCAGGAGAAAAAGTAGGTCAAGCTGTTGCTTTATTCAATTCAGGAGATCGCGTATTATTAAAAAACTGTCGACTAACTGGTTATCAGGATACTTTATGCACGGGTCCGTTGCCTGACTTGCAAAAAGATGGTACGCCTTTTTGTACACCGGCTTCTGCCAATCCTGATTATTGTCGTCAGACCTATGAATATTGCTGGATTGAAGGAACGGTGGATTTCATATTTGGTGGGGCAGATGCAGTTTTTCGCCAGTGCCGTATCCATAGCTTAGCCAGTAAAAATCCTGGATACATCACAGCAGCATCTACGCCAAAAAATCAAAAATCAGGGTATCGTTTTGAAAGCTGTACCTTGACTGCAGAGCCTGATACTAAAAACGTCTATTTAGGAAGACCGTGGCGCCCGTATGCAAATGTCGTGTTTGAAGCGTGTAAGATAGGTGGGCATGTTCACCCAACTGGTTGGGATAATTGGGATGACAAGAAAAATGAACAGACTGCCAAATTCTCTGAACGAAATAACAATTATGAAACACCAATCAAAAGACCTGAATGGATCTATTTAGAAAAGCAGGGGGTTCTGAAATGAAAAGAAAATGGGAACTATTGCTAGGAATGATCGGTGGCAGCCTATCTCTGATTTTCTTTGGCGGATTAGCAGTTACTTTAAGTAATATGTCTGCGTCAGAGTTTAAAAAAAGTTATCAGTCGCTTGCTGTCGATCATCCAACTTTGTCTTTAGAAAATACATTTGAGCTATTACAGGACATGACTGGTCTGTTTGCCGTTGTGTTGTTTATTTCACTTGCTTTTTTAGCAGTAGCACTATTTTTGACGGCTAAAGGAAAATACTTAACAACTGCCACTGGCTTGTATTTTATAACAGGAGTTATATTGTTGGTCGGCACTCAGTTTATTGCGTTTCCTTTTGCATTTTTTTATTTTGCCGCTGGGGCATTCAGTTTGTATCGAGTAAGAATGAGAAAGGAAGCCTGAATCATGCAGACTATCAAAGTGAAAAATCCTATTTTAAGAGGGTTCAATCCAGATCCTAATATTTTAAGAGCGAAAGACCGATATTATATTATTGTCTCCTCTTTTGAATGGCTTCCAGGAATTCGAGTATATGAGTCGAAGAATTTAGTCAATTGGTCACATACAACGGATATTTTGACCACTCAAGTATCTTTGCAAGGAAATCCTACAAACGGAAGCATATGGGCACCGCAAATCAGTTATGCTGATGGATTGTTCTATCTTGTTTACACAGAGGTCAAAAGTGCAGGCCGTCCGTTTAAAGATGTCCACAATTACTTGATTACTGCATCTGAGATCACAGGACCTTGGTCCGAACCGATTTATTTAAATAGTAACGGCTTTGATCCTTCTTTGTTTCATGATTTGGAAACAGGAAAAAAATGGCTTGTCAATGAATTATGGGATTATCGTCTGGACACACCGAATAAATCCAGCGGTATCGTATTGCAAGAATATGATGCAGAGAAGAAGAAGCTTGATGGTCCCATCTATAAAATATTTGCAGGTACAGAATTAGCGAAAACGGAGGCACCGCATTTGTATTTTCGTAACGGGTATTATTATTTGATGACGGCAGAAGGCGGTACAGGAAGAGGACATTCAGTCACAGTCTGCCGAGCAAAGAATATTACTGGTCCTTACGAGCTTGATCCTGGTTTTCCTATGCTGACAGCTAGTGACAAACCTGCTTCTACATTGCAATGTACAGGACATGGGAGCTTAGTACAAACCCCGTCAGGAAAATGGTACATGACATATCTTTGTACCAGACCATTAAACGGTGCGGCTATTTTGGGAAGAGAAACCGCTATCCAAGAAGTGTATTGGACGTCCGACGATTGGTTAAGGCTTAAAGATAACCAGACAACTCCAATGGAAGAAATAACGATTGAGACGAATGAAGAGGTACAACAAGAGAGAAATCATCAGTTTATGGATACATTCGAAGGAGAGCTAAAAAAGAACTGGAATGCCAGACGTATTTTGCCAAGGGCTGATTGGTGTGATACAAAAACTAGACCTAGTTTTTTACGACTGATTGCCGGTGAATCTCTTCAATCTACCTTTGACCATCACTTATTAGCTATTCGTCAAACGGATTTTACTTTTGATGCGGAGACAGCATTTGAATATACACCTAATAATTTTAATCAGATGGCTGGGCTGGTATTGTACTTAAATGAATCCAATTATATTTATTGCTATGTTACTTGGGATGAGAACAAGGGAAAATGTCTTCGTATGATAGAATCAGAAAACGGAGTTGCACAAATAGAAGATTGGAGGATTCCACTCAAAGAAAAGAAGACTTTCTTGAAAGTAGCCGTAAAGAAAGAGACAGCACAGTTTTATTTGAAAGACGCACCATCTGAAGAATGGAAGGAAGTAGGTCTACAAAAAAACATGTGTATACTCTCAGGTGGATTTACGGGGAATTTTATCGGGATAGTCGTACATGATTTAAATAGAAAAAGAGGAAGTTATGCTGACTTTGAATTTTTTAAGTATGATGGAAAAGATCATGAATGACCTAGCTCTCTAATAAATAGAGATTCACTAACTTGTTTTTGCTAGTTAGTGAATCTTTTTGTTTATCTATGATGTTATGAAAATAATATTAATGCCCTTTTCTGCCAATGTTTTTAAACGTATTTTTGTTTTTTCTCTGTCAAGATAGTGCAATAAAAAGTCAATATTGTGAATATCAAAACAAGAAAAAAAGAGTTATAATTTTGAAAACGTTTACTATAAGGGGTAGGAGGAATTCAAATGCTTTCACAAAATGCTGTTACAGCAAATACAGTAAAAAAAGAAAAAAAGGAATTTGGGATTTCCGATAAGATAGGCTACATGTTCGGTGATTTAGGTAACTGTTTTATTTTAGGTTTGGTCAATAGTTTCTTGATGATTTATTACACGAATGTTCTTGGTGTTTCAGGAGCAATCGTAGGTACGTTATTCTTGATTTCTAGAATTTTGGATGCGTTTGCTGATGTGATGGTTGGAAGATTATGCGATGTCTCAGAGTTAACAGAAGCTGGCCGATTTATTCCTTGGATCAGAAAAATGAAATATCCATTTTGCTTAGTGACAGTCATTTTGTTTTTACCATTCGTCCAACATCTTCCAATGACGGTGAAGATTGCATATATTTTTGTTTCATATATTGTTTATGGTATTTTTCTGTCAACAATCAATATACCTTACGGAGCAATGGCAGCAGCCATTAGTTCAAATCCTAATGACCGCACCTCGTTATCCACATTCCGAAGCATTGGTTCTGCGATTGGCGGGTCAACTACAGGGTTCTTTATCCCGATTTTAATGTACACCCATAACAAGAGTGGGCAGCAAGTCGTTTCGGGGAATCATTTCTTTTGGATTTCCATCGGATGTGCGGCAATTGCATTTGTCGCATACATGCTGACTTGTAAATTGACTACTGAACGAGTAAGAGTTGTCAAAAATGAAAAAGTGTCTGCTTCTCAGTTGGTAAAAGGTTTGTTGGCTAACCGAGCACTGATTATTTTAGTCATTGTTGACATTTTCATTGTGATCAATCAGATTTTAGCTGGGACGAATATGACTTATTTGTTTAATGATTACTTCCATAATAAACAAGCAATGTCTGTTGCTCTTTTATTTACTTACGGAACAGTAGTGGTTTTAGCACCATTTGCTACAAAGCTGACAAAATTATTTGGTAAAAAGGAAGCAAGCGTATTTGCGTTACTCGCTTCTTCATGTATGTACTTGCTGATGTATTTCCTTCATATAACAAATGCATGGGTATATCTGATTCTTTTATTTATTGCTACTTTAGGATCTGGTTTATTCAATTTGATGGTCTGGGCATTCATTACTGACGTGATTGACTATCATCAATATAAGACAGGCTTAAGAGAAGATGGAACAGTATACGGAGTGAATTCTTTTGCGAGAAAAGTAGGACAAGCATGCGCAGGAGCAGTCGGCGGATTTATGCTAGCACTCATTGGTTACCAATCATCTACAACAGGTGGAGCCATCCAATCAGTTTTAGTACAAGAAAGAATTTATACGATGGCAAACTTGCTACCAGCATTCTGTTTATTTGTATCCGCAATCATTTTATTAGTAGGGTATCCGCTGAATCGTTCGAAAACTGTGTTTATTGGTGAAGAATTAAAAAAAATCAATGAAAGATAAGGAGAAAAGTGTTGCAGACAAAAAAAGAGTTCATCAATGCTTTAGATTTTATAACAAACGACATTCATCAAGATGATACAGTAATGCTGCAAAAGGCAATCAATCAAGGTGCAAAAGAACACTTGCCCGTATTTATTCCAAAAGGTATTTATTTAGTCGGTGCACTTTTTTTAAAAGATAAGAGCCATCTCATCTTCGAAGAAGGGGCTGTTCTCAAGGGAAAAACAGAGATCGAAGCATTTCCAGAGATTGATACACGAGTTGCTGGAATAGAAATGAAATGGCCAGCAGCGATTTTGAATGTTCTCTCAGCAAAAGATATTCTTATAGAAGGAAAAGGAATAATTGACGGACAAGGAGAGCATTGGTGGGAACTATATTGGGGGAAAGACCAAAAAAGCGGAACAAGAGCTGAATATGATCGAAAGAGACTGCGTTGGATTGCAGATTATGCTATTAAGCGTCCGCGCGCGTGTTTACTGTATCATGCAGAACATGTTGTCATTCGTGATTTGATTTTTCAAAAATCAGGTTTTTGGAACCTGCAAATCACTTATTCTAACGATGTATTAGTAGAAAAAGTAATCATCCGTCATAATGATGGGCCAAGTACAGATGGGATTGATATTGATTCTTCAACAGATGTGCGTATCTATGAATGTGATTTGGCCTGTGGTGATGATTGTATCGCTATTAAATCTGGCAGGGACGGCAACGGTGCAAGAGTCAATCGAAAATCATCAAGAATCGAGATTGCAAGATGTACCATTCGTTCAGGTTACGGTGTAACTATTGGTAGCGAAGTTAGTGCTGGAGTTAGTGATGTGTATATTCATGATATCGATTTTTTTCAGTCAGACTGTGGTATTCGAATGAAATCTTCAAGAGAAAGAGGGGGAGTGATTGAAAATATCAGGGTAGAAAACCTGAATATGATGGATGTACAATTTCCGTTTTCTTGGATAATGGACTGGCATAATGAATATAATAGAAAAAATAGCAATGGCCTTGAACGAATGCCAGAAAGTTGGCAAGCAGTGGCTGAAGAAATACCTGAATCAAAACAAATGACAAAAGTCAGAGACATACATGTCAAAAATGTACAGGCAAGTCTTTCTCCAGGCTATCCACTTCCTTCTCGGGCTTTTGACTTGGTAGCATTTCCTGAAAAACCTATAGAAGATGTCTGCTTTACTCATTGTACAATAACTGCAAAAGAATTTGGACGAATCGAAGCAGTTCAAAACTTATGTTTCGAAAGCTGTATCCTATCAATAGAAACAGGGAACACAGTTGCAAACAATACTTTTGACAATCGTTGAAATTATAATAAGGTCAAGCTAAAATATTATTTTAGCTTGACCTTTATTTTTTTTAATGATATATTAAACAACGTTGTCGCATCTAATTGAAACATTTTGTGAAAATTCCAAAAAAGAGTTGACACATGTTTTTAGACGTGATAAGATAACTGAGTCGTTAAAAAAGAACAGCTTGCGAAGCTTGATTCTATCGAAAAAAACTTCAAAAAAGTTCTTGACAAATAACAAACGATAAGTTATGATGAATGAGTTGCTGAAAGATTTCGAAAAACGAAATCGAAAAAACTTTTAAAAAAGAGTTGACAATCACTTGTTACTCTGATATGATATAAAAGTTGCTACGGCAGCCAAAACAAGTCGGAGAAGCACTTCCGATGAAGTAGACCTTTGAAAACTGAACAAAGTAAGACAAACCAAATGTGTAGGGCGTCTTGATTCAATTCAAGACAACAAACATTTTTAACAAGCAAGCAATATGCTAGCAAACAAATTGAGCTTAACAATCGTAAGATTGTTCGAACTTTTTATGAGAGTTTGATCCTGGCTCAGGACGAACGCTGGCGGCGTGCCTAATACATGCAAGTCGTACGCTTCTTTTTCCACCGGAGCTTGCTCCACCGGGAAAAGAAGAGTGGCGAACGGGTGAGTAACACGTGGGTAACCTGCCCATCAGAAGGGGATAACACTTGGAAACAGGTGCTAATACCGTATAACAATCGAAACCGCATGGTTTTGATTTGAAAGGCGCTTTCGGGTGTCGCTGATGGATGGACCCGCGGTGCATTAGCTAGTTGGTGAGGTAACGGCTCACCAAGGCCACGATGCATAGCCGACCTGAGAGGGTGATCGGCCACATTGGGACTGAGACACGGCCCAAACTCCTACGGGAGGCAGCAGTAGGGAATCTTCGGCAATGGACGAAAGTCTGACCGAGCAACGCCGCGTGAGTGAAGAAGGTTTTCGGATCGTAAAACTCTGTTGTTAGAGAAGAACAAGGATGAGAGTAACTGTTCATCCCTTGACGGTATCTAACCAGAAAGCCACGGCTAACTACGTGCCAGCAGCCGCGGTAATACGTAGGTGGCAAGCGTTGTCCGGATTTATTGGGCGTAAAGCGAGCGCAGGCGGTTTCTTAAGTCTGATGTGAAAGCCCCCGGCTCAACCGGGGAGGGTCATTGGAAACTGGGAGACTTGAGTGCAGAAGAGGAGAGTGGAATTCCATGTGTAGCGGTGAAATGCGTAGATATATGGAGGAACACCAGTGGCGAAGGCGGCTCTCTGGTCTGTAACTGACGCTGAGGCTCGAAAGCGTGGGGAGCAAACAGGATTAGATACCCTGGTAGTCCACGCCGTAAACGATGAGTGCTAAGTGTTGGAGGGTTTCCGCCCTTCAGTGCTGCAGCTAACGCATTAAGCACTCCGCCTGGGGAGTACGACCGCAAGGTTGAAACTCAAAGGAATTGACGGGGGCCCGC
>NZ_JBIOLR010000001.1:2215000-2550000 GCF_051710965.1 Enterococcus sp. DIV1283b | reverse complement strand
AGGAAGTTGTCAAATACATCCGATTAAAGTAGCAGAGGTCTATTGGAAGACAAAGGAAATATCATTGAGGCAAGCGAGAACGACAAAAGAGGTCATTGTTCATATTCGTCAGCAACTTTCAAAAGTAGAGGATGGGTTTAGTTTAATTGAGATAAAATTAAAAGATTATGACCATCTCAATACAGATGTTCTAGAGCGAATACAATCAGGAGAGTTATTAGATTATCTGTTAGAGGAATTTTCAGATAGGATAAGTGATTTATTTATTTGGCGTATTTCTCTCATGGAGGATACTTTTTATACGAAGATTCCACTTGCTGCTTCTGCTAAATTGATGGAACAGCTATTTCAATACTATCAGACACCTCAAGATTTCCAACAAATTTTAAATGAAGTATATAGCCACCAAGAAGCAGCTAAAATATTGAGCGAACTGCCGGAATATCAAGAAGAAACACTTGAAAAAGCCAAGCAGCTACTTAATCAAGATTTTTTATTTGAGGAGGATCAGGAATGAAGATTTTAAGGATCGAGATTGCTGCTTTTGGAAAATGGCGTCAAAAAAGTTTTGATTTTTATTCAGGCAATCAGCTGATCTATGGGGGAAACGAAGCAGGAAAATCAACGATTTATCAATTTATCCAAGCCATCTTATTTGGATTCCCTTCAAAAGGCCGTAAAAAAAAGGATTATACACCAAAAGACGGCTCAGCCTATGGCGGCAAAATATGGCTTATACATCCTGTATATGGTGAATTTGCTGTCGAACGCTATAAACAGCAAAACCGTGGAAAATCGAAGGTATGGCTGGGGAATCAAGTTGGAAGTGATGAATTACTAGAAAAATTGATTGCACCTTTGACGAAAGAGTTATTCCAGCAGGTATTTACTTTCCAGCAAGAACAGTTGATGGAACTAGATCACTTGAGAGAAAAAGAGCTACATGATGCACTGATTTCTTTAGGGATTACGGGCAGTTCTCAAGTATTCCAAAAAAGACAAGAATATTATCAGAAAGCACAACAGCTATTCAAGAAAAAAGGTCAAAAACTGCTGATCAATCAAAAATTAAATGAATGGAAAGAGCTTCAAGAGAAAATCCATCTAAAACAAGAACAGGAAGCTTATTTTGGCAAGTTGATCCAACAAGAACAGGAATACGAGTCGCAACAGCAACAGTTACTGGAACAACTAAATGAAGCGAATAAACAATTTGCACTAGCCAGACAGCAAGAACTCAATTTTTCTTTATATGAAGAATGGCAATCCCTCAAAAAAAACATCGCCACAGGTCTTCCTGATGAACAACTTCTTCTTGATCTGGAGTCTTTTTCCAAACGGTATCAGCAAACAAATGAGCGTTTAGAAGAATTAGAAGCAACTCTGGAAAAGCATAGCGGGATGGATCAGCAGTCAGCTAGATATTATTTTTATTTAGAGCAGGAGCAAGAACTAAAAGACCTCCAACAACTCCAGTTTACAACGGAACAATTAAGCGAAGAATGGCAAAGACTTCAAATAGAGACTAGAGAAACAAATTCAGAATTGAAGATCTTGGAACAAAGATGGCAGTGGCAGAAAAATCCGTTACCGGAAGAATTTTTATATGAAGAAGAGTGGAAGAATCTTCTGGCTGAAGAAAGAAGGATTGCTGAGCTAGAAAGCCAGATTTCTGTGCGTCTCCAGATAGCTAAAGAACAGCAAAAAATGATCGAAGCAGAAGTGAATGAGTTGGAAGAGACTTATCCAGCATTATTACAAAATCAGTCAGAGATAGCACCAACCCCTTCATCTAAACCATATATGCTAATTGCTGGCGGAGCAATAATCATTGCAGGTATATTTGTACCAATGCCCTTAAAAGTGGTCTTTTTATTGATTGGTGCAGGCATGGCGGGCTATTTCTTCTACAAACAGCAATCAAAGGTCAAACCTAAAAATGATTTATCAGAAATAAAAGGAATGTGGCAAGAAAAACTAGGTCAGCTTGATTTAGCTTTAGCCCAATTAGCAGAAGCAGAAGAAAAACAAAAGAGAATAGAAGAAGAAAAACAAATTCTTCAGCAAGAAGTATATCGTTTTGCTGATCATCGGCACTTAGGAAAGATGGATACACTCAAACACATGAAAGAATATGGCCAGGAAGTCATAGATTATCAGAAATTGTATGGCGTATTTGTGCGGAAACATAAAAGAGAGCAGGAAATCCAAGAAAAACTACGACAGATCGATCAGAAATTTGAATTTGTTAAAGAATGGCTACCCATACAAGATAAGACGATCTCAGAAAAAATGGCTATGCTTTCCCGTTTTATCCAAGAAATGGAACAGATGAAATTTGCTAGAAGCTATCAGCAAAATACTTTATTGAAGCAAGAAATCAATCAATTGAAAAAGAAACAAAAAGTATGGGTACAAGAATACAGCGAACAATTGAGCCAAGCTGGATTATCTTATCCTTCGGAAGTACCTGTCTTTTTACAAAAAGCCAAACAAGCCGAACAGCAGATGAAAAGGTACAATGAACTGTCAGAAATGCTTCGTCCACTGTTTCCTGAAGAACTGACGAAAGAGAAATTATCTGTAAGACTGCGGCAACTGAAAGAAAAACAAGCCCAACTCCAGCAAGAAGAAAAAGAAGCAAGTGAAAATCGGCAACGACTCCAACTTCAAGTAGAAGAGCTGCAAAGAGACGGCACATTGGACGAACTCTATCAACAAGCTAGCCGACAAAAAGCAAAATTGCAAGAATTGCTAGAGGAATGGGGTGCATTTGAAATCGCCGGGACATTTTTAGGCGATCTTTCAACAGAGATGAGTGAAAGACAATTACCTCAGTTGTTAAAAGCAGCGGGTGATTATTTAGGTATTTTAACAAAAGGAAATTATCAGAAGATATTACTGAAAAACGATACACTGACTTTAACAGACGGATATACAGACTTTCCAATCTATGAGTTGTCTACAGGTACGAAAGATCAGCTGATTATGGCGATGAGGTTTGCTTACCTCTCGTTAGAAGCCAATCGTTCGATATGTCCGATCATCATAGATGATGGCTGGCTTCATTATGATCATCAGCGAAAGTATCAATTAGCTGAACTTTTAGCTAAATTTGGAGAAAAGTATCAAATAATTTGTTTTTCTTCTGATAAAGAAATGGTAAGCTATTACCATGAGATGAACCAAACCGTAAAACAATTAGAAGGAGCAAATAATGAAAAAAATTCGTGATTTAGTAATCGATGAGCAGTTTGAGCAATTTGTCCTGATCAAAAGTGCAGATGTAAGAATCGCTAAAAACGGAAAAAAATTTATTGCTTTTACTTTCCAAGATACTTCAGGTACCATCGATGGCAAGTACTGGGATGCTTCGGAAGAAGAAATCAATAAATTTACAGCCGGCACAGTCGTTTTTCTAAACGGTAAAAGAGAGGTTTATCAAGGGAACCCGCAAGTAAAGATTCTTCACATGCGTTTAACAAGGATGGATGAGCCAGGGGAACCTAGTTTATACATGGAAAGAGCCCCTTTGAAGAAAGAAGAAATGGAAGAAGAAATCAATCAATTATTATTTGAAATCACAAATGCGCATTGGAATCGGATCGTTCGCTATCTACTCAATAAATACCAAAAACAATTTTTTGAGTTTCCGGCAGCCAAAAGAAACCATCATGCATTTGCCAGTGGATTAGCTTATCATACTTTGACAATGCTTCACTTAGGAAAATCAATTGCCGATGAATATCCTGAGTTGAATCGACCATTATTATATGCGGGTATCATTTTGCATGATTTAGGAAAGGTGATCGAACTTTCCGGTCCTATGTCGACAGAATATACGCTTGCAGGGAATTTAATCGGACATTTGGTATTGATTGACGAAGAAATAACTAAAGCCTGTCTTGCGCTGAAAATCAGCGAAGCTGACGAAGATGTTCTCGTATTACGTCATATGGTTTTAGCACATCACGGCCTATTAGAATATGGTTCACCTGTACGTCCAAGAATAATGGAAGCAGAAATATTACATCAAATCGACAATATTGATGCTTCCATGCAGATGATGTTGACTTCGATTCGTCAAACAGAACCAGGAAAATACACAGATCGGATTTTCGGTATGGACAACCGAAGTTTCTATGTACCAAAAGATTTATAGCAAAAATTTATTTTTTTCATTCAAAACAAAAAAGCGAGACATAAGTCTTCGCTTTTTTTGTTTTCTTTTATTTTGATGAATCAGTTGTTTCTTCAGTTGAAGATTCTTTTGTTGAATCAGTTGATTTTGTGTCAGAGCTCTTTGTTGAAGATGTGGCTTCACTTGAGTCTTTAGCACCTGATGAAGTTGTTGTGAATGCACTCAACACATTTTCAAAGGCATCGTCTTTGATTTTTACATTTGCATCTTTTAATTCTTCACCGATTACTTTAGTCGTGAATGCATTGTCACTTAATTTTGTTTCAGTAGCGATTTCTTTTAATTGATCTTTGTATTTATCCATGTCGTTGCCTTTATTTTGGTTTTTCACCATTTTGACAACATAGTATTCTGTTGCATAAGAAGTAGTGTTTGTTGCAGTAATAACATCAGAGACTTCGCCGTCTTTCAATTTGAAAGCTGCTTCTTTTACTTCTGCAGGAATGGTTGTTGTCGTCGAGTCGAATTTGACTTTACCGCCATCTTCTTTTGTCTCTGAATCAGTTGATTTGTCTTCGGCTAATTTAGAGAAATCATCCCCATCGTCCGCTGATTTTTTTACATCTTTTGCTTCATCTTCACTTGATAATTTGATGATTTGTGCTTCTACTTCTGGATGGAAAGATTCCCAAGCAGTTTTCAAATCATCATCTGTAATATCTACATGAGCCTTCAAACCAGCTTCAAAAGCTAGATTGTTACGGATATATTCTTTGTAAGAATCTTTCGTATACCCAGCAGTTTCTAATTGTGATTCAAAAGTATCACCTAAAGATTTCGCTTGTTTGTCGTATTCTGCATCCACTTGTTTATCTGTTACTTTATCGCCGTATTTGTTATTGAATACTTTATAGATGATCATCCGTTGTACTAATGATTGGTTCGATGATTCGAGCTTTGCTTCATCGTAGAAATCAGATACAGTGATCGTTCCGCCTTTCATCGTTGCGATATCTTTATTGGTATCGCCTGAACAAGCCGCTAGAGTTAAAACAGCCAACGCACTAGTAGCTGCCAAAATAATTGATTTTTTTTTCATTAATGTTTGCACTCCTGTAATTAGTTATTATTTTTTATATATTAACTATACCATATCCCATGCCCTTTAAAAGCGTTCTCGTGATAGTTTCAAACAAAATTCAAAATTTCATCACATTCCTAGGAAATGTGCAATTATTCCTCTATTAGACAGTCGTATCTGTTGAGAAAATGATCATTATTGTATTTGATCAGGATACTCAGGCAGATCAGCTGTTAGTTTTTCTACTTGTTCATTGATTTGGGCGATACGTGGTTCGGCCTGGAATTTAAAATCTTCGATATCTTTGTTGATGGCTTCTTGGAAAGCGGGAATCACAGATTCAGCTGTTTCTTTTGTCTCGATCAATGCGCTTTTAAAATGATCCAAACTGTTATTTAAATCGTTTGTCAGAGTGGTTGCTTCTTCCAGTTCTTCAATCAGTTTTTTTCTTGTTTCGTTCCCGCTCCTAGGTGCAAATAACAGACCTCCGACAGTTCCAGCAGCAGCTCCGAATAACAGTCCTTTGAAAAAGTTTTTAATCATCGCTGTGCACCTGCTTTACGATTGTTTCTTGAATAGCTTTTAGTTCTTCTGGTCCATAACTGTCTTGATGGTTGCCAAAGTGGATAGAAAAATCATCCTCTTTGCTATAGCGAGGAACTAAATGGATATGTGAATGAAAAACAGATTGATAAGCTAATTCACGGTTGTTATTCAAGATATTAAGACCTTTCATTTCTGGAAAAGCTTTTTCTAAAGCTTGAGCAATCTTAGGCACACGTGAAAAAACTTCTCCTGCAAGTTCAGGATCATATTCAAAAATATCTGCTACATGACGTTTAGGGACAACTAACGTGTGTCCTTTCGTTGCTTGAGAAATGTCTAAAAAAGCATAGACTTTGTCGTCTTCATAAATTTTATAGCTTGGGATTTCTTGATTGATGATTTTGCAAAAAATACAGTTTTCCATAAAAAACATCCTTTCCATAAAGAATAAATACTTCAGCTTAACTTTACCATAAGTTAAAGCCATTGTAAGGAAAAAAACAAAATACCGTCATTTTCTTCGTGGTATAATAAATAAAAATAAATGGCGGAGGAAAAAGAATGAGTTTAATTATCGATCATGTCACAGGAGGGTATGGACATCTCCCTGTGTTAAAAGATATCAGTTTCAACGTACAGCCTGGAGAGATAGTAGGATTGATTGGGCTGAACGGAGCAGGGAAAAGTACAACCATCAAGCACATTATCGGTCTGTTGGAAGCTACAAAGGGAACGATAGAAATCAATCATCTATCTTTAAAGAAAAATACGGAAGAATATCGTAAACAAATTGGGTATATTCCAGAGACGCCTTCTTTATATGAAGAATTGACTTTGAGGGAACATATCGAAGTCACTGCGATGGCTTATGATATACCTATGGATACAGCAATGAAAAGAGCTGAAAAGCTGTTAGAGACTTTCCGTTTGTCTAATCGCCTTGACTGGTTTCCGGCTAATTTTTCAAAAGGGATGAAGCAGAAAGTGATGATCTTATGCGCCTTTTTGATCGAGCCTTCTTTATATATCATTGACGAACCATTCTTAGGATTGGACCCACTGGCTATCAATGCGCTGCTTGAATTGATGGTAGAGATGAAAAAAGAAGGAGCCGGTATTTTGATGTCTACGCATATTTTAGCTACTGCAGAAAAATACTGTGACCGTTTTGTGGTCTTACATAACGGAGAGATACGAGCAGATGGGACCCTTGAGATGTTGAGAAAAGAATTTCATCTGCCGGATTCTTCTTTGGACGAAATCTATATCGCTTTAACAAAGGAGCAGGCACATGAGTAGTTTTTTTCAAAAACGTTTAGCAAGGCATCAAAAGAAAATGATGAAATATATGCGCTATGTGTTGAACGATCATTTTGTTTTAGTTTGTCTTTTCTTAATTGGTGGCGTGGGATTGTACTATTCTAGTTGGTTGAAAACCTTGCATCCGCCTTTTGCACTTGGGGGAATGATAATCTCTGTATTTTGGATGCTCTGTTTATTTGTAGGCAAGATGGCTACTTTTGCGGAGGCAGCAGATATTGTTTTTTTACTTCCGAAAGAAAAAGAAATGCAGACCTATTTGGAACGAGCTTTTCGCTATTCTTGCATTTTTCCGATGATCCTTTTGATATTGGCATGCGGATTTGCTATGCCATTAGTGGTGGTTAGTACTCAGCAAGTCTTTTCGATGTTTTTTATCTATCTGATCATATTATGGAGTTTGAAATTCAGTCATCTACAAATCAAGCGAGCAGAATTGTTTCGGCTAAATCAACAGGTCATTCGTTATTGGAAAACAGGTTGGTTACTTTCTTCTATGCTCATTTTGCTTCTTTCATTTTATTGGCTGGTCTGGGCAGGGGTAGCAGGTGCATTGGTACAGGCAAGTCTATATTACTGTTTTTTGTGGAAGCAACAGGAAAAAGGATTGGATTGGGAGAAAATGGTGCACGCAGAAGAACAAAGGTTGTATCAGATCTATCAATTTATTAATTTATTCACAGATGTTCCTGAAATTACGGCAAAGGTAAAAAGAAGACGCTACTTGGATCCTCTATTGACTCATATTAAAAGAGAATCAAAAAACACTTATCTTTACTTGTTTGCAAGAAGATTGGCAAGAGGTTCTGATTTTAGTGGTCTTTACTTCCGGTTAGTAATTATAGGTGGGCTATTGATTTTCGGAGTGATTGACTTTTATTTTAGTCTGATAATCGGTTCTTTATTTTTATATTTGATCGGTTTCCAATTGCTGCCTTTAGCGAGCCAGTTCCGCTACATGGTGCTCGTTCAGCTTTATCCAATCCATGAGAATCAGAAGAAGCAAGCAATCCAGTATCTGCTCACATGGGTATTAGTTATCGCATCGGTTATCTTTGGGTTGATTGCTGCAGTCGTATTGGATGGTCAGCAGCGATGGGTTCCGCTAGCGGCTTATTTGATTGTTACGGGTCTCTTTGTTAAACTATATGTACCAACTCGTTTGAAGAAGATGTCAGACTGAAAACAAAGCTGTGTAGGATAAAAATGAACATGAAAAATAGAGCGTTGACAGTAAGAATGCTGTTCGTTCTATTTTTTTTGAGAAAAGTCGGTTTTTTGAATGGCAAATAAATGAAAAAGAACGTATATGTGCTTGACGTGTAGTGATCAGGCGACTAGAATAATAAGTACTGCAAAACAAAGAGTAAGAGGACGGGAGAATGCATGATGGAGTTTCAGTTAGACCAAGAGTGGCGGTTACGTCCCATCAAAGGCGATACAGGAAAAACATACATAGGCATGCGTGATGAAGACAAAGTCTTTATTAAACGAAACACGACTCCGATGTTGGCTGCTCTTTCAAGGGAAGGAATTACACCAAAACTTGTTTGGACAAAACGAACGGGGAATGGCGATACCTTGACAGCACAAGAATGGCTAGAAGGCCGCTTGCTAACTCCTAATGAGATTGGTCAAAGAAATGACGTGATTGATGTTTTGTACCATTTACATCATTCAAATTCTCTTAAAACCATGCTGACCCGTATCGGCGGACGTGTTATGACGCCGGAGAAGATGTTGCAAAAATATGAAAAAGAATTACCAGAAGAACTCCAGAAAAATCAATTTCTGCAAATCGTCCATCGATTTCTTCGTGAGCAGATCCCGCCGATAGATAAGGAAAATCTATCAGTAGTGCATGGAGATGTAAATCATCGAAATTGGTTAGTATGTAAAAATTATTTATATCTCGTGGATTGGGATTCAATCATGTTTGCAGACCCTGCGGTAGATATTGCAACGATTTTAGGAAATTATGTGCCTCTATCCAGTTGGAATCAATGGCTGATCAGTTATGGCATACGTCCGACTGACGAAATGCTTGAAAAGTTTCACTGGTATGCAGCCATGAATTTGCTCCAAGAAATCACTAGATACTGCAAACGTGAAGATCATCGACGAATGAACGAAGAAATTTTACAATTAAAACGAATTTTCAGTGGCTGAGGTTTGGCCCAAACTCTGCGGAGATTTGGCCAGACCTTTTTAATTAGAGAAAGGAATGGAGATAAATAATGCGTGTCCGAAATCGTCCGGGAGCAGCGGAAATGTTAGCGGCTCACCCGAATTTTGTAATTAGTGATCCAACATTGTGGAAGGGAAAATGGAATGAATTGTTTGGAAACAATCATCCAATCCACATTGAGATTGGAATGGGGAAAGGCCAGTTCATCACTGGAATGGCAAAAGCCCATCCTGAAATCAATTATATTGGAGTAGAAATGCAAGTAAGTGTTGTTTCTATAGCATTAGACAAGTTGATCGAACAACCGCTTCCTAACCTGAAGCTTCTGCATGTGGATGGATCAGCATTGACAGAATATTTCGCTGACAGCGAAGTAGACCAGATCTATCTGAATTTTTCTGATCCATGGCCGAAAAAACGACATGAAAAACGGCGCTTGACATACAAAACTTTTCTTGCTGTAGATGAACAGATCCTCCGCCCAAATGGAGAAATCCACTTCAAAACAGATAATCAAGGATTGTTTGAGTATTCGTTGGCAAGTTTTTCTCAATATGGCATGATCCTCAAACAGGTATGGTTGGATTTGCATCAAAGCCAATTTGAAGGCAATATTATGACGGAGTATGAAGAAAAATTTTCTTCGAAAGGTCAACGTATTTATCGAGTAGAAGCTCAATTTAAAGATAAGACCAAAAGAAAAGTTTGTGAATGAACTTTTTACTTTCATAAAAAGATAAATCCCAGAAAACACATTACATCTGTCATGTGCATTTTCTGGGACTTTTTTGATTTAAGATATACCTATTTCCTCGGTTTTCAACAAGGTGGAATCAATTGGAATCGAGAGAATGAAAATAATCCTTTGTCGGTGATCTTCAATTCGGGTATGACAGATAATGTTAAGAAAGAAAGTGTCAAAAAAGGATCAAAGGTTTTAGTTGCCCCTAGTTGATGTGTTTCAGCTATTAATTCATTCAACTGTTCATTGACGACCAAAAAAGGTTCCTGTGTCATGATGCCGCCTATCGGTAGAGGAAGACAAGCTATTTCCTTCTGTTTGTTGACAACAGTCATCCCGCCACCTTTTTGAATCAAAAGATTAGCAGCATGCAGCATATCCTCATCATTTGTCCCCACGACAACTAGATTATGAGAGTCATGAGCAATTGTTGTCGCTATCGCCCCTTGTTTCAGCTGAAATCCTTTTACGATGCCTAACCCAATATTTCCGGTTTGATGGTGACGCTCGATCACCGCAATCTTTAATTGGTCTTTTTCGATTGAAGGAATGAATCGTTCGCCTTGTCGGTCCACTTTTTCTACCAAATCGTTCGTGACGAGACTATTCGGGATAATTTCGATCACATGGGCTTGCGAAGAAGGGAGAAGCAGCTCTAACGAACGAGGGTGCAACGGTTGAGCATTTAGGTTTGGTAGACAGCATGTATATGGATTTGAATGATCAGCAAATAAATGGTCTTCGAGTTGACCAGATTGGACGACCAATGTTCCCTTATAGAAAACTTCATGAATTGGCAACTTGGTAAGATCGTCTGTTAAGAAGAAATCAGCTTGATACCCAGGAGCAATCGCACCTAGTGTTTTCAAATCAAAACATTCTGCTGCATTCAATGTTGCCATCTGGATTGCCTGTAATGGATCAATTCCCATTGAAATAGCTTGACGGACGATATGGTCAATCGATCCTTCTTTAACTAAATCATTGATGAGTTTATCATCGGTGACAAAGAAGCATCTTCTTGAATTATCAGGCGTGATCGCCGGTAGTAGCGATGCCAGATCTTTTGCAACGGTCCCTTCTCGAACCATTAAATACATACCAAGATCCAAACGTTCTTTAGCCTCTTTTGCAGTTGTAGCTTCATGATCCGTCCGAATACCTGCTGCAGGATAAACATTTAATTCTTCCATGCCGATACCAGCTGCATGTCCGTCAATCTTTTTCTTATGCTGGTGCATCAATTGGATCTTTTCTAGGATATCTGCTTCATTATTTGCTACTGCTTGATAGTTCATGACTTCAGCTAAGCCTAAAACTTCGGGATTTTGTAAAAAAGGTGCTAGATTTTTGGCATTTAGATTTGCACCATTTGTCTCAAATGGGGTGACAGGTACGCAAGAAGGGAGCATAAAGAAAATATTCATAAGCGTTTGTCTTGCGTCTTCTATCATAAATTGAAGACCAGTACTCCCAGCGATGTTTCCTATTTCGTGGGGGTCCGTTACTACAGTAGTGACTCCATGAAGCAAGGATACTTTTGAAAATTCACTTGGTGATAAAAGTGAGCTTTCAATATGCACATGGCCATCAATGAATCCTGGTACTAGATATTGCCCCTTAGCATTATGTACGCTTTTTCCTTCATATTCACCAATCCCTACGATCATTCCTTCGTAAATCGCTACATCTTTTTCCATGATCTCTTTCGTAAAGACATTGACGATCTTAGCCTGTTTGATCACTAGATCAGCGGGCTTTTTTTTACTTGCTACTTCGATGTATCTCTTTAATGTTGATTCCAATGGAATGCCTCCCAAGATAAATTTTTATAAGTATAACATAAATTCGTTTTTTGCCAATGTTTTTTAATAAATTCATTTTATTTGAAACAAAAAGTTCAAAAAGACGTATGTTTTTTGTGGAGGGGAGAATAATGGAAATAAAACGATTATCAGATCAAATGATAAGTGAAAGTTTCGCCAAACATGCCCAAGACGTATATGTCTTGCCAGCTTCAGAAGTATTTTACATCTATTTTCGCTATGGCAAAAAACGAACATTCTGGAAGGAAGTATCTTCGGCAGATGGCCAGCAATTGATTTCAAGATTTAAGTATTTGGGGCAAATGGATATCGGAGAAAAAAGAAAAGCTCAATTAGGTGCATTGACCTATTCTTTAGAAAAACAGAAGGTTCGGTTACGACTGTCTTCTGTAGGAGATTACCTTCAACGAGAAAGCTTAGTGATTCGGCTATTATACGGTATTTCTGAAACACTTCATCGTTGCTTTAGTTCTCGAGATTTTGCAACTATTTTGCAGAAAACCGCTAGACGTGGATTATATCTATTCAGCGGACCAGTCGGGTCAGGCAAGACGTCATTGATGTATCGGTTGGCTTTGAAAGAAAAACGACAAGTAATCACCATCGAAGATCCTGTAAAGATCGAAGAACCATTCTTTCTGCAATTGCAGATCAATCCCAAAATAGCACAGACTTATGACACACTTTTGAAGCTCGCATTACGGCATCGCCCTGATTTGTTGATCATTGGCGAGATAAGAGATGAATCAACTGCACATGCTGCGGTAAGAGCTGCACTAACGGGACATCGGGTATTCGCAACCGTACACGCACGCAATCTTGAAGGTACATTGATCAGAATCCATGAACTAACAAAGAAAAAAGAAGAGCTATCTGAATGTTTAGCTGGAGTCATTTATCAAGAACTTTTGGAAGATGCCGATCACCATCCTTCTGTCTTGTGGAGTTATCAATTTATGGAGGAAGAACCAGTAAAAAAATCATGGGAGGAAAGCTATGAAGAAGCTCAGAAAAAAACTTGGCAGTCAGAACTATTCTAAAGGATTGACAAGAAGCCAGCAAAACCAGTTTGCACAAACCATGGGAGAGCTGCTTTTAACTGGTTTTAGTTTGCAAGAATCCCTTTATTTATTACTCACGATCCGTTCGTTCCAGCCTGCTATTTTAGCAAACATCCAACATCAGCTAAAGGAAGGACAACCGTTTAGTGAAGTACTTTCGCAAACAGGGTATGGAGCAGAACAACTGGTACAGATCGAATTAGCTGAACTTCACGGGAATCTGCCGGCAACTTTGTTGGAAATTGCCAAACAGTTTCGTCTGGTCGAAGGATTTCGCAATGATTTGAAAAAGCTGCTTGCCTATCCGATGCTATTGCTCACCTTTTTGCTAGGTATCTTATTTAGTATGCGTTTGATCGTTTTGCCTCAGCTTATTGGTTCAGGGATGGTTATGGAAGAGCATTGGAGGATTCAGCTGATACAAGTCTTTCACTGGTACGTTCTACTATTTATCCTAGTGGTTACTTTATTGACTTTTCTAGTAAGGTATCGGCTGATGAAATTGTCTCCTATTGATCGGAGTGAATGGATAAGCAGACAATTGGTGATTGGGCCGATATATTCCTTGTATCAATCTGCTTATTTGTCGCTAGAGATTGGCAAACTTTTTCATGAAGGTTTCGAATTAAGGCAAATCATCGTTTGCTTGAAGGAGACGAAACAAGAAAGTCTCCTTCAACACCTTGCTTCCAAGATGATACAAGGATTGGAGGCAGGTATACCATTAGCTGATCAGTTCCAGAATTACCGTTTTCTATCTGAAGAATTCAGCAAGATTATTTTACAGGGAGAGGCAAAGGGAAATTTAGGGAAAGAGCTGATATTTTACAGCGAATGGACAAGAAAACAGCTTTTCAAACGACTTCAGCACTGGCTGCATTTTATTCAGCCAATTGTTTTTTTAGGCGTAGCGGTTTTGATTTTACTGGTTTATGCTGCTGTTTTATTACCTGTTTATGGAAGTATCGAGGAGGTCTTGCCATGAAAAAGAAAAGAACACCTTATTATAGCGGTTTTACATTAATCGAAATGCTGATCGTTTTACTGATCATCAGTGTACTAGTATTGTTGTTCGTCCCAAATTTGTCACGTTATAGGAATCATGTAGACCAAGAAAGTCGTGAAGCAATCATTCAGTTGGTAGGCACACAAAAAGAGCTCTACGCGCTTCAAAACAATGGAAGAATCCCTACCGTGGAGGAATTATTGAATGAAGGCTATATCAAACGAGAACATGCAGACATCTACCAGCGACCTTGAAGGTAAAACATTAGCATCAGGATATACGTTGGTTGAGTCACTCTTACTGATTTTATTGCTTACAACAATCCTTTCCTTTCCAGTTCTCGCATTTTCTGAATGGAAGAAAGAATTGACAGTCTATCAATTTTTCAGCCAGTTTGAAAAGCGAATCTATACCACTCAAAAAATCGCTATTGTGAACCAAATCCAAACAGGTTTTTATTGGAATAATGACGAAAATCAGATCATTTTTCGTATGTCGCAACCCGATGAAGCGAGCTGGAAAGTATTAGATATTCCTGATGAGATTACCTTGAAACGCCATGCTTCCATCACTTTTGCTGCTGGAACTGGAAATGAAAGTTCACTAAAAGCGTATCAATTTTATTGGGAAGAAAAAGGGCAAACGATTACGTATCAATTCCAGATGGGGAGTGGACGCTATACAAAAAGAAGTGAATAGAAAAGGGTTTATTTTATTAGAGTCCCTTACAGCGCTGATGATTGCTTCCGTCTGTGTATACTTAGTGAGTTTTGGTCAGCTTTTTTTACTTCAGGCAGAAAAGAACAGCGGGGAGGAAATGCTACTTATTCGAATGGTTTACGAAGATACCAAAACACAGCGGATATATCACAAAAGGCCAGAGCGAAGTGAAGAAATGATTATGTACGATATCCAAATTGTCGAAAATAATGGAGTAATCGAAAAAGTGCTTGTCAATATGGAGAAAGAAGCGATCAATATTGAAAAAACAAGAAATCCCGGCATTTACGCTGATTGAATGTCTGATTGGACTGATGATAGTAAGCAGTATATTGCTGTCATTCAATCTTTTGATCCAGCAAACCATCCAAGTAAGTGACTTTCTGCAGCGTAAAGATCAAAAAGAGTGGCTGATATTTTTAGCACAATTAGAAGAGGAACTTAACAGCAGTCACAATGTTTCCGTGAAAAATCAGCAATTGTATTACACTGTAGAGGATAAACAGTACATCATCGAAAGATATCAGACGATGATACGTAAAAGAAGAACTTCCGGCGGACATCAACCTATGTTAACAAGTATCACTGAGTTTCAATTATTGGAAAAAGAACACACAATTTCTTTTTATGTACACTTTGAAAATGGAGAAGATGGATATGCCATATGGACAAAAAACGATCAATAGAAAATGTTGTAAGGGCTCTATTTTATTTTCTGTGTTGCTTTTATTTCTTTTATGTACGTTTTTATTGACGGCAGCATTAGAAAGCTATCGTTTGTCAATGGATCTGAATATACGAATAAAAAATTATTATATAGCAAAAATAATGAAACAGATGGCTCTATCGGAACAGTCTATACTTGCTGAGAAGTCGGAAGGGATTTTTTACTACACAACGGGATCTGTAACATATCAATGGGTACAACAGTCTCTATTCTTGGAGATAGAAGTCTCGCCGTTTATCTTTCGATTCATAGAAGAAGTAAAAAATGATACAGATACTGGTACAGAATGAGGGATTGTTCGTGAAAACGCCCTCTTTTCTGTTATAACACTGTTTTTAATAAAAAAATGTTTGCCGTTTCACAAATAAAAAACAGTGAAAACGATTGAAATTTTGTCAATTGTTCGATAGAATTAAACAGGTGAAAAAATTGTTATAATATATCTAGAAATGAGGTGCACCATGTTACCAGAAAAAATGGAACAAGGGTTCAATCAGAACCTGGAAGCTATTCAGCTTTTACAGAATGCATTGGGAACTTCCTTTTTAGAAGCCTATGTCGAAAATGCAGAAAATCTAATAGATGATTATCAAGTACGTGTGGTGGATGGAGTGCCGACAAAAGAGACAACACAACGGATCGCGGCTCTTTATGAAGAGTTGAAAAAACTTTCTTTCGAGCCAGAAGAATGGCGCAGATTGTCTCAATTGCTTTTATTGAAGGGCAACCAGACAGAACATCTGCAGGCGAACCATCAACTCACTCCTGATAGTATCGGTTTTTTATTTGTTTTTCTTATTGAACAACTATACACAAATAAAAAGGAACCAGTTAAGATTCTGGATATTGCGGCAGGAATGGGCAACTTGTTATTAACAGTTCTTTTAAACCTATCGAATGCGGGGTATCAAACAGAAGGATTTGGTGTGGATATTGATGATACATTGTTGGCTGTGGCAGCTTCTACAAGTGATTTGACACAAGCAAATGTTCAATACTTCCATCAAGACGGGTTGCAGGATTTATTAATCGATCCTGTCGATTTTGCAATCAGCGATTTGCCGATCGGTTATTATCCGAATGACGAAAAAGCAAAAGAATTTTTAACAAGTACCGAAGAAGGCCACAGTTATGCACATCATTTATTGCTGGAGCAATCGATGAAATACGTGAAGCCGGATGGTTTTGGTTTGTTTTTGATGCCAAGCGGTTTTTTAGAAACGGATCAAAGCGAAGAAATCAAAAAATGGTTTAAAGAAGAAGGCTATCTTCAAGGAATGATTCAATTGCCAGATGAGTTGTTCCGCAACAAACAATCACAAAAAAGTATTTTGATCTTACAGAAAAAAGGACCACAAGCAAAACAAGTCAAAGAAGTGTTGCTTGTGAAACTTGCTTCACTAAAAGAACCAGAGAAGGTGACGGAATTTTTCAACGAGTTTAAAAACTGGAAATCATCTGCTCTGTAATCATTCAACGAGAAGGAGAGTCATATGTCTAAAACAATTGCAATCAATGCTGGGAGTTCAAGTTTGAAGTGGCAATTATATCAAATGCCAGAAGAAACCGTAGTTGCGAAAGGGATCGTCGAACGTATCGGTTTACAAGATTCTATTTTTACAATCAAGTACGGCGATAGTCAAAAATTCGAACAAATCATGGATATCGAAAACCACGAAGTAGCAGTAAAAATGCTGTTAGATCAGTTGATTGAACTGCAAATTTTAAGTTCTTATGATGAAATCACCGGTGTAGGGCACCGTGTTGTTCACGGAGGAGAAACTTATGGGGATTCAGTAGTGATCGATGAGGGAGTAATGGACCGCATTGCTGAATTAGCAGAATTTGCTCCTTTGCATAACCCTGCTAACCTGATGGGAATCAAAGCCTTTAAAAAGATTTTACCTGACATTTTGAGCGTAGCTGTATTCGATACATCTTTTCACTCAACAATGCCAAAGCAAAATTATTTATACAGCTTGCCAGTGTCTTATTACGAAGATTTCAAAGTAAGAAAATATGGCTTCCATGGCACAAGCCATCGTTATGTATCGGAACGTGCAGCAAAATTATTGAACAAACCGATTGAAGAACTAAAAATCATTACTTGCCACTTAGGAAACGGAGTATCAATCACAGCTGTAAATGGTGGTAAATCCATGGATACTTCTATGGGATTCACGCCATTAGCTGGTGTGACAATGGGTACTCGTTCAGGCGATATCGATCCAGCTGTTCTTCCATACTTAATGGAAAAATTAGAGATTGATATTGATGAAATGATCAATGTTTTGAATAAGAAATCTGGTTTGCTAGGCCTAACAGGATTGTCTAGTGATATGCGTGATCTTGAAAAAAACTATGAAAAAGAACACATTCGTTTAGCTTATGATATCTTCGTGGATCGCATCCGAAAATATATCGGCGGATACGTGACAACGATGAATGGTGTCGATGCAATCGTCTTTACTGCTGGTATCGGCGAAAATGACGGACATGTGCGCAACGAAATCATTAAAGGTATGTCTTGGTTTGGCTGTGAAATCGATCCAGCGTTGAATGAATTGCATGGTGAAGAAGTAGATATCTCTACAAAAGAATCAAAAGTAAGAGTATTAGTGATTCCAACAGATGAAGAACTAATGATTGCCCGTGACGTGGAGCGTTTGCGCGGCTAAAAATACACGCGTGTTCTCTTTAGAAAATGGATATTTTATATCCGTTTTCTAAGAGGACATGCTTTTTTATTTTTGACACAGAAGGATCTGAATATAAAGAAGTGAGTGAATCCAAGTATTCTTTGAATCGTGAGAGGAAAGACGCTCAATAAGCGACTTTATTTTTTGAAGAACAAAAAAAGCTGTGTCCAGACAAGTGATCTTCAAAAGTTTTACTTTTGAGATCCCCTCTGAAACACAGCTTTTCATCAATTAGTCTTTTTTAGGAGGCAATTGGTTTTCTAAATCAGTTCGAACAACAAGCACATCGCAAGCCGCGTTTCTAATAACATATTCAGAAACAGAACCAATAAATAAACGTTCTACAGCATTCAATCCTGTAGCTCCTAACATAATCAAGTCTACTTGATTATCTTCTGGGATTTCTTTCGCAATAATTTGTTTTGGTGAGCCATATTCTACGACAGAGGTTACATTATTCAAGCCAGCTTTCTTCGCGTTGCTTTCATAATCTGCCAATGTTTGCTTTGCCATTTCAGTAGCTTGTTCTGCCAACATTCCATCAAAAGATGAAACGGTTTGGAAAGAACGTGTGTCAATGACATGTGCTAATAGAAGTTCTCCGTTATTTCGGATAGCTACATTGACCGCCTTTTTAAAAGCTAATTCAGCTTCATCAGAACCATCTACGGCAACCATGATTTTTTTGTATTGTTGTAACATAAGCATTCACTCCTCAAGTCAATCGTGTTGTACTCTTTTATTGTAGAACACTTTGTGGAAAAAGAGAATTATTTACTGCTTTGGTTCAGCAATTTTTTTTGCAAAGCGGATACTGAAGGTGGCAGAAACGAGAATCACGATCAATAAAAAGATCAAAGCGATAAAGCGTTGATTGAAAAAAGCGGCTAAAATACCCATAACGCCTAAAACAGCATACGCAGCTCCATAAAATTGTAGGAATCCTTGATTTTTGTCATTTTTCTTGATCAATACAAAAAAGATATCCTGTTTATTAAATAAATAATAGCTAACGAATAATAATAGTAAAGTGGCGATAATCATCAAAATCCTAATCATGAACAAATCCTCCAAAATAAGCAACAAATAGAAAAAGCAATTTGCCAAGAGCAAATTGCTTTATTCTTTAAAAGATGGTAATCTCCGTTAATGCCGTTATTTGTCCTGTAGTATTGATCCCGCGAATTCAAGCAGGTGGGTCCCATGGTCGTAGCTTCGAACTACCAAATGATAAGGCATGTTACCAGCAGTGACACAAGACGGGTCCCAAGATATCAATAAAAATGTTCGGTCAACACACAAAGAGGACAATTCGAACATCACAGATTTCCCATCTCTATAGTAGCATATGAATTTAAAAAGAGCAATGAGAGAGCTCGCAGAAATAGAACCGTTTTCTTGTTTAATTTTTTGGGGGATGTTTTTTCCACTCTTTTATGCGGTAATACTGTTGACCTAGCGCCTGTTCATATTTTCCTGTATCCTTTGGCTGGTAATATTGAGCATTTTTTAACCTATCTGGTAAATATTGCTGATTGACCCAAGCATGATCGAAATGATGAGGATACTGATAACCCACACCGCGGTTGAGGGATTTCGCACCTTTGTAATGGCTATCTCTCAAATGGTCGGGAACATCACCAGCTTTGCCCTCTCGAATATCAGCAAGTGCTGCATCTAATGCCATATAGGCAGAATTGGATTTTGGCGACAAGCAAAGATCAACGACGACATCTGCTAGCGGGATACGTGCCTCAGGTAACCCTAATCGTTCAGCAGCTAATACAGCGTTTACTGTACGCGCAGCAGCAGCAGGATTGCCTAAACCTATATCTTCATAACCGATAACCATCAGACGACGACAAATACTTGCCAGATCACCTGCTTCAACTAGACGGGCGAGATAATGAAGGGCAGCATCCACATCACTTCCGCGAATCGATTTTTGAAACGCTGAAATAACGTCATAATGAGCATCTCCATTTTTGTCATGGGTAAGAGCTTTTCTTTGGACACATTCTTCGATAATCGACAGAGTAAGATGAATCTTTCCTTCTTTATCTGGAGGAGTCGATCGTGCAGCCAGTTCCAACCCATTCAAAGCACTACGCAAATCGCCATTCGTTGCACGCGAAAGGTGAAGAAGAGCCTCTTCATCTAACTGGATTGCTTGTTGACCAAGACCGCGTTCCTTATCCTTTAAGGCGTGTTTCACTGCCAACTGGATGTCTTGCTCTGTTAACGGCTTGACTTCAAAGATCTGTGTGCGGCTGCGGATTGCTGGATTGATAGTAATATAAGGATTTTCAGTAGTCGCTCCGATCAAGATGATTCGGCCACTTTCTAAATGAGGAAGCAGAAAATCCTGTTTTGTTTTATCTAATCGGTGTACTTCATCCAATAAGAGGATCACAGTACCACTCATTTTAGCTTCTTCCGCTACAACCTGCAGATCTTTTTTTGAATCTGTAGCAGCGTTCAGCATGCGAAATGCATAATTAGTAGAACCGGCAATCGCACTTGCGATACTCGTTTTTCCAGTACCAGGAGGCCCATATAAAATCATGGAAGAGAGCATGCGAGCATCGACCATGCGGCGTATGATTTTTCCTTCACCGACTAGATGCTGCTGACCAACGACTTCATCGATCGTTCGAGGTCGCATGCGATAAGCCAATGGCTGTTGCATAGGATTTTCCTCCTTCTTGTTTTTACGTTCCTTAATTATAACATATTTAGTAATATAGCTAGAAAGAACAGCCTTCTGTTGTTTTGTTTTCATAGCTTATCCAACTAATATTGTGTATGATAAAGTAGGTGAGAAAAATGACGGATAAACAAAAGATAGATGAATTTTTTTGGAATAAAACGACGCCGGAAGTAGCGCGGGATTTATTGGGGATGTATTTGGAGCATGACACACCAGAAGGAAGATTAGCTGGATATATTGTAGACGCGGAAGCATACCTAGGTCCAGAAGACGAGGCCGCCCATAGCTATGGGTTAAGAAGAACACCACGTGTGCGGGCAATGTATGAAAAACCAGGTACGATCTACCTTTATACGATGCATACTCATCGGATTTTGAACATCATCACTCAGCCAGAAGGGATTCCTCAGGGAGTAATGATACGTGCAATCGAACCAGCTGCAATGATTGAACGAATGAGTAAAAATCGTGGTGGAAAAACTGGTCCAGATATCAGCAACGGTCCTGGAAAATTAGTGGAAGCATTAGCAATTCCTCAAGAACTCTACGGACAGTCTATAGCAGATAGTTCGTTACGTTTAGTTTTTGAGAAAAAGAAGATACCAAAAAAAATCGATGCTTTGCCTAGAATCGGTATCCCGAACAAAGGGGAATGGACAGAAAAGCCGTTGCGTTTTGTTGTGTCTGGCAATCCATATATCTCTTTACAAAGAAAAAACCAAATCGAGGAAGATTGGGGTTGGAGGAAAGAAAATGAAAAAGAAGGATCTATTAACATACTTAGACGAAATAATCGAAAAACAAGTGACGGACTATGATGTGGCTTTAGATTGGGATACAAAAAACCATACGATCGAGATCGTTGTTCGTTTGTTTGCGGAAAATAAAGCACAATTTGAGATTGACGATGCAGAAGGGATTGTTTCGCAAGAACCAATTATCGAATTTGAAGATGGCGTACTCCTTTTTAATCCTCAGAAATCTGTTTTTGATGAACAAAATTATCTAGCAGTAATCCCCTATGAAGGAAAAAAAGGGTTGGCAAAATCAGTAGCTGATTCTTTAGTGGAATATTTGAATGAAGTATTAGCACAAGGGCAAAGTGATTTGCTTGATTTTTTAGATGAAGATGATGACGAAGCTGTATTCGAACTCCATTGGGATAATCAGAAACTAGCAGAGTTAGTAGAAGCAAAACAGCAAAATGACACAGATACTTATTTACCGTACCCAAGTTACTAAGGAGTGACAGACATGAAATGGAATGAAGTAAAAGTAGAAACCGAAAGTGAAGCAGTCGAAGCGGTCGCTAATATTTTGATGGAGGCAGGAGCGAGTGGTGTTGCGATTGAAGACTCTTTAGATGTTGAACATTTTCAATCGGATCAATATGGTGAAATTTTAGATAAAAATGATTTTACATCGTTGAAAGAAGGCGCGCTAGTCATGGCTTATTTTCCAGAAACGACTTTTTTACCGGAAATCTTGCCTTTTATCAAAGATCGTATCACGCAATTGCCTGAGTTTGGTCTAGCGATTGGAAAAAACAAAGTAACTGTTAGCGAAGTAGAGGAAAGCAATTGGGCAACAGCATGGAAGAAATATTATCATCCGGTGCGTATTACGCGAATGCTGACGGTTGCGCCAAGCTGGGAAAATTATCAGACAGAAGATCCTCTAGAAAAAATCATCACATTAGATCCAGGTATGGCGTTTGGTACAGGCACCCATCCGACGACTTCCTTAACATTGACAGCACTAGAAACAGTATTGCGTGGTGGCGAAACATTGCTGGATGTTGGAACCGGGTCGGGTGTGCTAAGTATTGCAGCAAAATATCTTGGTGCAACAGATGTCTATGCCTTTGATTTAGACGAAGTAGCCGTTCGTTCAGCGAAAGAAAATATGGATATGAATGAAGTAGCCAAAGATGTCCACGTATCGGCTAATGATCTTTTGAAAGGAATCGAGATTGAAAGTGATGTAATCGTTGCGAACATTTTAGCAGATATCATCTTATTGATGATCCCGGATGCTTGGCGTTTACTAAAACAAACTGGGACATTGATCGTTTCAGGAATCATTGAAGAGAAGAAGCAAATGGTTCTAGATGCTATGATAGAACAAGGATTCATCGTGGATCAAATTTTCCAACAAAAAGACTGGTATGCAATTATTTTGAAAAAACCAGAGGTGGAATAGATGCAACGATATTTTTTGAAAGAATCGTATGAACCAAAAGACCATTTTATTTTAAAAGGGGAAACCTATCATCACATTGTACGGGTTATGAGAATGGAACCGAAAGATGAAGTTTTTTTGGCATTCAATGATCAGATAGCCGTTGTTGCAGAAATCACAAAAATTACCGAAGATGCTGTTTATCTGAAAGAAATTAAAAAAGAAGAAAACCAAAAGGAACTGCCAAGTTCGATAACCATAGCAAGCGGCTATCCTAAAGGAGAAAAGTTGGATTGGGTTATTCAGAAGTCCACTGAATTAGGCGCACAAGCTTTTATTGGGTTTCCGGCATCAGCCTCGGTGGTTAAATGGGATGCAAAGAAACGCATGAAGCGACAACAAAGGCTTGAAAAGATTGCTCAAGAGGCAGCGGAACAATCCCATCGGCAAATCGTGCCCTCAGTAGAGTTACTGGAAACGAAACGTGACTTATTTGAACGGCTAGATGATTATGATGTGGTCTTGGTTGCTTATGAGGAATCAGCAAAACAAGGAGAAAAATCAAATGTAGCCAAAATTCTTAGTGAAACAAAACCGGGCAGTCGAATCTTAGCTGTCTTTGGACCAGAAGGCGGCTTATCCCACGAGGAAATCGATTATTTCGTAGAACACAAAGGGATACTATGTGGATTAGGACCAAGAATCCTTCGTACAGAAACAGCGCCTCTTTATTTATTAAGTGCTGCTAGCTATCAATGGGAGTTAATGGATCCCTCTCATAGCTAACATTTTTCATCAATAAAAGAGTATCGACGGAAAGAATTGAAAAAATAGGGAACAATTTGTATAATAGAAACAATTATTTGTACAATGAATACGAAAAATTGTTTGAAAAAGCTTTTTAAAAGCGAACATTTCCGTAAAAAAATGTATAACTTCACGGATTTTGGGGCAACTATCAAACAGATATTTGTCCCGATTCCTGTTTTACCGAAAAAGAAAGGGGGATCGATTCCTGTGCCAAAAGAAGAAATTTTAACGGGTCCCGGTGTCATAAAGCTCGTTAGTCAATATATGGGGCCCGAACATGTAGCATTTGTTGAGAAAGCATGCGAATATGCGACTGCTGCACATGACGGACAGTTTAGAAAATCAGGAGAACCCTACATTATCCATCCTATCCAAGTCGCAGGTATATTAGCAGATTTAAAAATGGACCCCCACACAGTGGCTACTGGCTTCTTGCATGATGTGGTTGAAGATACAGAAGTCACCTTAGAAGATCTGAGAGAAGAATTTGGCGATGATGTCGCTATGTTAGTAGACGGAGTAACCAAATTAGGGAAAATAAAATACAAATCCCACGAAGAGCAGCTAGCAGAAAATCATCGAAAGATGCTGCTGGCAATGGCTCAAGATTTACGCGTTATCATGGTCAAATTAGCTGATAGACTACATAACATGCGTACGTTGAAACATCTGCGAGAAGATAAGCAAAGAAGGATTGCTCAAGAAACTTTAGAAATCTATGCACCTCTTGCACATCGTTTAGGGATCAGCCGAATCAAATGGGAATTAGAAGATACAGCACTTCGTTATCTTAATCCAAAACAGTATTACCGTATCGTTCATTTGATGCAGACGAAGCGAGAAGAACGTGAAAAATACGTGAATGGTACTGTTGAGGATATTCGAGTAGCAACAGAAGAGCTGGGGATTTTTGCAGAGATCTATGGACGGCCAAAACATATTTATTCGATCTATCGTAAAATGAAAGATCAGAAAAAGCAGTTCAACGAAATCTATGACTTGCTAGCTATTCGAGTAATCGTAGATTCAATCAAGGATTGTTATGCTGTATTAGGTGCGATCCACACAAAATGGAAACCAATGCCTGGCAGATTCAAGGACTATATTGCCATGCCAAAAGCTAATATGTACCAATCTTTGCATACTACAGTGATTGGTCCGGCAGGAAATCCAGTAGAAATCCAAATCCGTACACAGGAAATGCATGAAATCGCTGAATTCGGGGTGGCTGCGCACTGGGCGTATAAAGAAGGAAAAAATGAAAAAGTAGAACCAGATGGTATGACGAAACAATTAAGCTGGTTCCATGAGATACTTGAACTCCAAGATGAAAGCTATGATGCCTCTGAATTTATGGAAGGTGTAAAAGGAGATATCTTTAGTGATAAAGTCTATGTCTTCACGCCAAAAGGAGACGTTACTGAGCTGCCAAAAGGATCTGGACCACTGGACTTTGCATACAGTATCCATACAGATATCGGTAATAAAACCACTGGTGCAAAAGTAAATGGCAAAATGGTGCAACTTGATTACAAATTAAAAAACGGGGATATCATTGAAATCATGACTTCTCCAAATTCATTTGGTCCAAGTCGTGACTGGTTGAAATTGGTTGCAACTAGCAAAGCAAGAAATAAGATCAAGCGTTTCTTCAAAGCACAAGATCGGGAAGAAAACGTAATCAAAGGTCATGAGTCTGTGGTCAAGTGTATTACAGATTTAGGGTTTACACCTAAAGATATTTTGACAAAAAACAAACTTCAAGAAGCACTTGATCGTTTTAACTATCAATCAGAAGATGATTTATATGCAGCTGTAGGATATGGGGAAGTCAGTCCTTTGACGATGGCCAATCGTCTGACAGAAAAAGAACGGAAAGAACAAAAAATCGAGCAGCAAAAGCAAGAAGCAGAAGAAATCATGAATCAGCCGAAAAAAGAACCTGAGAAAATGAAAGTACGTCATGAAGGTGGCGTTGTCATTCAAGGGGTAGAAAACTTACTGATTCGTATCAGCCGATGCTGTAATCCGATTCCTGGTGATGATATCGTTGGCTACATCACTAAAGGCAGAGGGATATCCATCCATCGTCGAGATTGTCCGAATGTTCAGCCTGATAAACCAAATGTAGCAGAACGTTTGATTGAAGTCGAATGGGAAGATACATCGAATACACGAAAAGAGTATGATGCAGACTTGGAAATCTACGGCTATAACCGTTCAGGCTTATTGAATGATGTACTTCAAACAGTCAATGCGCTGACGAAAAATCTCAACAGCGTCGAAGCTCGGACGAATAAAGATAAAATGGCGACAATCCATTTGACGGTTGGTATCCAGAATTTGTCCCACCTAAAAAGTATCGTGGATAAAATCAAAGCAGTACCTGATGTCTACAGTGTACGCCGGACGAATGGATAGGAGGGCCAGATATGAGAGCAGTCATTCAACGGGTGAGTCAAGCGGCAGTGTCAGTTGATCAGCAAGAGATTGGAAAAATTGGCTGTGGCCTACTCGTTTTATTAGGTATCCATGAAACAGATACGCCAAAAGATGTGGAATATCTAGTAAAAAAAATCGCACAAATGCGTATTTTTGAAGATGATCAAGGAAAAATGAATATTAGTGTAGAAGACGTAGGAGGACAAATTTTAAGTGTCTCTCAATTCACACTATTTGCGGATACGAAAAAAGGAAATCGACCAAGTTTTGTGGAAGCCGCACGACCAGAAATAGCTATTCCTTTATACGAATCGTTCAATGAAGGAATCAGAAGTCGCGGCATCACAGTCGCTACCGGACAATTCGGAGCAGATATGTCGATTTCTCTCGTCAATGATGGACCTGTAACGATTATTATTGATTCTAAAAACAAATAAAGTCAGTTGGTTTTCATCAATAAGAAATATAAATCAAGTCGCTTAAGTTAGACTGAAAAACTCTAACTTAAGCGACTTTTTTCTCGTCTACAAAAAGCGCTTCTTTTGTCAGCAGTCAGAAAAAAAGTTAAGATTAAATTATACAAGTTATTTTTAGGAGGTTGCTGAAGATGAAAGAAGTACCAGTAGTAGATGTCAAAATCACGGATCTAAAAAGATTGTATCAAAAAGGATACAACATGTTGGAAGAGCTACGTCATGAAGCAGACGCTCCCGTTGTCAAAGCAAAGATTTTCAATAAAGAAGCTATTGTGATCTACGGATCGTCAGCGGCAAAAATATTTTATGACCCAAGAAATTTCAAACGAAAAGGTGCTATGCCAAAATTAGTGTTGAAGACACTTTTTGGTCAAGGCGGAGTACAGACTTTGGATGGAGCTGCCCATCATCATCGAAAAAATATTTTTATGGATCTGATGACCCCCGAAAGAATGGAAGATTATCATCGTATCTTAGATAAGAACCTGACGCAAGCACTTGAAACACAGCATGGTCAATTTGAATTATTTGATTTAAGCAAGATGGTTTTCTTTACATCGATTTGTGAGTGGGCAGGTATCAATTTGTCTTTGCTTTCTAAGGATGAAGTCGAAAAATTAGCAGAATATCAAATCTCTATGATCAGCGGAACGTTTACTTCTCCGATCGATCACATAAAAGGTGTCGAAAATCGCAAGAAATCAGAGAAATGGGCGCAAAGCTTGATTGAGGAAGCTCGGCAAAATCCTGTGGCTGGAAAAGAAAATGTGGCATTGTATGCATTTGCCAATGCCACAGATCTAGACGGACAGCTTTTGCCTCTGGAAGTAGCAGCTGTTGAATTATTGAATATCATCCGTCCGACAGTTGCTTTGACTGTATGGGCGGCGTTGATGGGACACGCGCTTTTCAGCAGACCTGATTTGTACCAACAATTGAAAAACGACTTTTCTACGTTGCAAGATCCGTTCATTCAAGAAATGAGACGCTATTATCCGTTCTTTCCGATGTTACCTGCGATTTCTCTGAAAGAAGTAGAAGTCGATGGTTATCGTATACCAGAAGATAGTTGGGTCATTCTAGATTTATATGGAACAGATCATGATGAACGAACGGTTGAAGCACCAGATTCCTTTATGATCAAACGATATTTAGGAAAAGCAAAAGATATTTCATATAAAGAAGAATATGAGATGATTGCACAAGGTGGAGGAGACTTTCGACAAATGCATCGCTGCGCAGGAGAATGGATCACTCTCCACAGCCTACGTGTGTTTTCCGATCAGCTAGTAAACAAGTTTGAATTCTCTGTACCTGAACAAGATTGGACGATCCCATTCAATCAGTTTCCGACTTATCCAAATAGCCGAGCGCTACTTTATAAGAATTAGATTAGCATAAACTTATCGAAAAAAGGAAGATCAGCACTGTTTGATCTTCCTTTTTTCATATTACTATAAGTGGATAAGGTCAATTGCTCAAAATCCGTGAAATGCTTCATCAATGGTTTGATAATCCTCATTGGATAAATGCAAATCTAAAGCTTGGACATTATCAGAGACTTGCTCTGGACGTTTAGCTCCGGGTATGACTACAGACACTCTTGGATTCTTTATATACCAGGCTAGAACAAGTTGTGCAGGGGTGGCTTGGTATCTTTTAGCAATGGGGCGAAGTATGTCGACAGCGTCTAAAATTTCTTTGAAACGTTCTCCTTGAAAATCCGGATTGCTTTTTCGAGGATCTCCTTCGCCGAATTGTTGTTCCTGACCACGTTCATATTTTCCTGTCAGTAAGCCGGAAGCAAGAGGAAAATAGGGGACAAAGCTGATTTTGTTTTTTTCAAGATAAGGAAATAATTCTTTTTCAGCCTCCCGATGGATCAAACTGTATTTATCTTCTACTACATCGACATATCCATCTGCATTCGCTTCTTTCAATTGTTCTAACGTGAAGTTCGATACACCAACTGCTCGGATTTTTCCTGCTTCTTTCAATTCATGCAATGCAGCAGCTGCTTCATTTTTTGGTGTGCTTTTATCCGGAAAGTGGATATAAAAAATGTCGATGTAATCAGTTTGCAGACGTTTCAGTGCGTCTTCCACCGATTGTTTGAGAAACTCGGGTGAATTGTCAAATGTTCGTCCTTTATTTGGTACATGAGCAGCTTTTGTAGCAATGACGATACGTGAACGATCATATTCTTTTTCCTTCAATACCTCACCGATCAGTTCTTCAGAACGGCCGTTTCCATAAGCATAGGCGGTATCGATCAAATTGATTCCGCTATTCAAAGCTGTACGAACCACTTGTTTTCCTGTCTCGTCTTCCAAACCGTCAAAAAGATTGTGTCCCCCAACGGCATTTGCTCCTAGTCCAAGCTGTTCTGCGTAGACTTGTGAATGTCCGATTCTTATTTCTGCCATAGCTGATTCCTCCTTTTTTGTCTAGTCTAAAACAAAAGAACAAAAAGCTGAACTAAAACGTTTTTGTGAGGGGAAATAGTCAGATAACTCTTGACTTTGAGACTGGTTTTTAGTAGGTTATAAGTAATATCGAATGTCAATGAAAGAGCGAGTAAGTTTTTGAAACTTTACAAGAGAGGATCATCGAGGCTGAAAATGATCTAAAGTTTCATTAGCCTAAAGACACTCTGGAGATGGACGAGTGAAAAGCCGTCCCGCGTACGAGCGTTATTCGTAAGAGGAAAGAGAAATCTTTCAAAATTAGGTGGTACCGTGTATGAATTTCATTCACCCTTGTTCATGATGAACAAGGGTGATTTTTTTATTTACATAGCTAAGAAAGGGAGAGAAAACTATGAGTTTCCAAAGACCAAAAGGAACAAATGATATTTTGCCAGGCGAATCAGAAAAATGGCAGTTTGTCGAAGAAACAGCACGTTTATTATTCAGAGATTATCAGTATAATGAAATGCGTACACCGATTTTTGAACACTATGAAGTGATATCCCGAAGTGTAGGGGATACAACGGATATCGTTTCAAAAGAGATGTATGATTTTTATGACAAAGGGGAACGTCATGTGACGCTTCGACCAGAAGGTACAGCACCAATCGTTCGTTCTTTTGTTGAGCATAAATTGTTCGGTCCAGAGTATGCAAAACCGTTCAAAACTTTTTATATGGGACCAATGTTTCGCTACGAACGTCCGCAAAAAGGACGGTTACGTCAATTCCATCAGATCGGAGTAGAAGCATTTGGATCAGAGAATCCTGCAACAGATGTGGAGAGCATGGTGATGGCACTCGATTTCTTCAAACAGTTGGGAATCACGCAAATCCGTCTAGTCATCAATTCATTGGGTGATAAAGACACACGTCAAGCCTATCGTCAAGCATTAATCGACTATCTTTTACCTTTTGAAGCAGAGTTGAGTGAAGACTCTAAACGCCGTCTTCACGAAAATCCCTTGCGTGTGTTGGATAGTAAGGACAAACGAGATCAAAAATTTGTAGCAGATGCGCCATCTATCTTAGATTATTTAAGCGAACCTGCTCAAAAACATTTTGATACCGTTGTTTCCATGCTGGATGCATTGGCTGTTCCTTATGAAATCGACAGTAATATGGTTCGCGGATTAGATTACTATACGCATACGATTTTTGAAATCATGAGTGACGCACCGAAAATGGGGGCACAAGCAACGATTTGCGCAGGCGGACGTTATGACAATTTAGTGGAAGAACTGGGTGGTCCTTCAACACCTGGCTTTGGATTTGCAATGGGTATCGAGCGATTACTCTTGACTATGGAGGCAGAGGAAGTAGTTATCCCTGCATTTAATGAGTTGGATGCTTATGTGGTCGCACTCGGAGACGAAACAAATATCGAAGCATTGAAAGTGGTCCAAGCGATTCGAAACTTCGGTTTTTCAGCTGACCGCGACTTCATGAACCGTAAAGCAAAAGCACAATTTAAGACAGCAGATAAAGCGAATGCCAAATTAGTATTGGTGATCGGTGAAGATGAGCTTGCTAGCCAAACAATCAATGTCAAAGCAATGGCAAGCCGAAAAGAAAAAAGTTTTCCATTAGAAGAAATATATGAGCATTTTGATGAAGTCTATGATGAAATGACTTTATTCGAGTAGGAGGAAAAAAGAAATGGCACAAAGAACGATTTATTGCGGATTAGTTTCCGAACAACAATTAGAACAAACAGTTACATTAAAAGGATGGGTACAAAAAAGACGAGACCTTGGGGGAGTAATCTTTATCGATCTACGTGATCGTGAAGGAATCGTTCAAATCGTCTTCAATCCTGAAATCAACAAGGAAGCATGGGAAATTGCAGATAAATGTCGCAGTGAATACGTGATCGAAGTAACTGGGGTAGTCAGAAGACGCGGTGATAATGCAGTAAATCCTAAAATGGCCACTGGAGAATTTGAAGTGATTGCAAGTGAAATCGTGATTTTGAATCAAGCAAAAACACCGCCATTTCAAATTGAAGATGATCAAGCAATCAGTGACGAAATACGTTTGAAATATCGTTATTTGGATCTGCGACGTCCCAAAATGACTAAAAACATCAAATTGAGAAATGCGACAACAAAAGCGATTCGTCATTATTTAGACGATAATAACTTTCTAGATATTGAAACACCTTACCTAGGAAAATCTACACCAGAAGGCGCAAGAGACTATTTAGTTCCTTCACGTGTCCATGCTGGACATTTCTATGCGTTGCCGCAATCTCCTCAACTATTCAAACAATTGCTGATGAATGCTGGGTTCGACCGTTATTATCAAATCGTTCGTTGTTTCCGTGACGAAGATTTACGTGGAGATCGTCAGCCTGAATTTACGCAAGTAGATATTGAAACAACGTTCCTAACAGCAGAAGAAATCCAAACTTACACAGAGGGATTGATTGCGAAGGTAATGAAAGAAGTTCGCGGCATCGAAGTCACATTGCCATTTCCCCGTATGACCTATGATGAAGCAATGGCTCGCTACGGCAGTGACAAACCGGATACACGTTTTGAAATGGAATTGATCGATCTAAGCGAAACAGTCAAAGAAGTAGAATTCAAAGTCTTCCAAATGGCTCTTGAAAACGGCGGAGTCGTGAAAGCATTGAATGCGAAGGGCGCTGCAGATCGCTACTCACGAAAAGATATGGATCAGTTAGGACAATATGTAGGGCAATTCGGAGCTAAGGGACTTGCATGGCTGAAAGTGGAAGAAGACGGTCTGAAAGGCCCGATTGCTAAATTCATGGGAGAAGCAACAGAAGCAATCATCAAAGCAACAGATGCAGAACCAGGTGACTTGCTGATGTTTGGCGCAGATAAAAGTGAAATCGTCGCTGCTGCATTAGGGGCTATCCGAACACGTTTAGGAAAAGAATTAGGACTAATCGATGAATCAAAATTCAATTTCTTATGGGTAACTGATTGGCCTCAATTTGAATTTTCAGAAGAAGAAGGTCGATATGTCTCTGCTCACCATCCATTCACGATGCCAAAAGCAGAAGATATCCCATTACTGGCTGAAGACCCTGCAAAAGTCTATGCAGAAGCTTATGATATCGTCTTGAACGGTTATGAACTAGGTGGAGGTTCTATCCGGATCCATACTCGGGAACTTCAAGAAAAAGTGCTGAAAACTTTAGGCTTTACAAAAGAACAAATGGAAGAACAATTTGGTTTCTTGCTAACAGCTTTAGATTACGGATTCCCTCCACATGGTGGCATTGCATTAGGATTGGATCGTTTTGCAATGTTACTAGCAGGAGAAGACAATATTCGTGAAGTCATTGCCTTTCCTAAAAACGGGAAAGCAGCCGATGTGATGAGTGATGCACCAAGTATGGTTTCACCTTTACAATTGTTCGAATTGAATATTGATGTAACAAATATAGAAGAATAGTCGATAAAAAGGCAAAAAGGATTTGTCGAATCTGCTTCTTTTGGCAACCTTGATTTAATTGAAAAACACTTTATAATGAAGCCATAACATATAAAGCGGGGCTTTTCCATGAAAAAAACATTCGAAAATTGGGCTTACCATGATTACACGACCAAACTTTCGGTATCAATCGTTTATGCGTTGATTGCATCTGTCGCATTGAATTTCTTTTATCAACCAGGACATATTTATTCAAGTGGTATTACTGGTCTGGCTCAGATTTTGACGACTTTGTCAAAATCACTGATAGGGTTCGAGGTGCCGGTATCAACCACTTTGTATTTACTGAATATACCTTTGTTCGTCTTGGCGTGGTTCAAAATCGGGAAGAAGTTTACAATTTTCACTTTTATCACAGTCACTTTGACCTCCCTTTGTATCCATATTTTACCAGAAACAGTCTTATCTACCGATCCAATCATTTGTGCGTTGTTTGGTGGGGCTGTGATGGGACTAGGGATTGGGCTAGCGTTGAGAAATGGCCTATCATCGGGTGGTCTAGATATCGTGAGTATCACGATTCGTAAAAAAACAGGAAAGTCGATTGGTTCTATCTCGATCTACTTCAATGCATTGATCGTTTTTGTTGCTGGAATTCTATTTGGCTGGCAATACATGTTTTACAGTACGTTGTCTATTTTCGTCAGTGGAAAAGTAACTGATGTCGTTTATACTAAACAAAAGAAAATGCAGGTAATGATCGTAACGAAACATCCAGAAAAAGTAGTGAATGAAATCCAAAACTGTATGCGTAGAGGGATCACGATCATCAATGAAGCAGAAGGTGCTTATAAACATGATAAGCAGACAGTATTGATGACGATCGTTACACGATACGAACTACCTTTACTCAGAGAAGCGATGAAAGCTTCTGATCCGCAAGCTTTTGTAAGTATTGCAGAAAATGTCCAGATACTTGGGCGTTTCTACGAGGATGGCATTTAGATCGAGTTTGACAAAAATTCATGAAATACTACTGTAGACAGACATTCGTTTGTCTGCAGTTTTTTTCTACCAAAGGACGGATCAGCAAATAGAAACTACTTTTTTATTTGAAATTTTCTTAAAGTTGAAAAAAAGCATGTTTATTTTTTAAAATTTATGGGATGATAGAAAAAAATAGTAGAGAAAGGACACGATTCTACTTGCTATTTTCACTTAATACCCGTATATTACGAATGAAAAAAGTTTATGAAAAGTTGGAATATTGAATGGAAAAACAAAAAAGGTTAAAAAACAGCCGCTACATCACTGGGTTTGATGGGCTCCGTTCATTAGCTGTGGTTGGTGTTATCTTATATCACCTTCTGCCAACTAGTATGAAAGGCGGCTATTTGGGCGTTCCGATTTTTTTCGTCGTATCTGGTTATCTGATCACGGATCTGCTACGGCAGGAATGGGAACAAAATGGAAAAATCAATATTTGGCAATTTTATGTCAGAAGAATGAAGAGACTCTATCCGGCACTCGTTTTTATGCTCGTTACAGCTTCGGCTTATATCACCTTGTTCCAGCGAGGATTGTTGAATAATCTTCGAGGAGTTGTCGTCAGCAGCTTACTGTATGTCAACAACTGGTGGCAAATCAATAACGGTTTATCTTATTTCGATCGATTTGCTAATGAATCACCGTTTACACATATCTGGTCTTTAGCGGTAGAAGGTCAAAACTATTTGGTTTGGCCAATCTTGTTTGTATTGTTGATGGTATTTGTTCGTAAAAGAAAATGGATCTTTTATACCGTGTTAGGTACATCTTTCCTCTCTGCGATCTTGATGATGATTTTGTATACACCAGGGGGCGATCCAACCCGTGTTTATTATGGAACTGACACCCGTCTGTTTTCTATATGGTTGGGAAGTGCGCTCGCTTTTGTTTGGCCAAGTACTCGTTTGAAGAAAAACATCCCAAAACAAGCAAAAAGTATCTTGAATATCGCTGGAGGAATCTCACTTCTGGCACTGATTCTTTGCTTCTTCTTTTTAGATGATCATTACAATTTCATCTATTATGGAGGGATGCTCCTAGTGAGTCTGTTATGCGTAGTACTAGTTGCAGTGACAGCACATCCTGGAGCAAGCTTGAATCGTTGGCTGACAAATCCAGTATTTACTTGGATTGGCAAACGAAGCTACGGGATTTATCTGTATCAGTTTCCAGTTATGATTTTTTATGAAGCAAAAGTGACTGATATTGCTGATCATGTTCTGTTCCATACTTTAGTGGAAATCACATTGATTTTAATCATCAGTGAACTTTCTTATCGATATGTGGAACGTCCGCTAGCACGTTTTGACTATGGTCGTACATTCCAAGTGATGAAAGGATGGTTCAGCAAACCAATCATCAGTAAGAGCAAACCATGGGTCGTTCCAGGCACATTACTTGTAGCAATTGCATTCGTTGGTTTCGTTACAGCACCGAAAAATGCTGTAACGGCCGATCAAAAACAATTGCAGGCAAAGATCGCTGAAAGTAAAAAATTAGCAGAAGAAACCAGGAACAATTCAGAAAATACCACTAGTTCAGTTGACCAAGCGATTCTTGATAAGTATGAGTTGTCTAAGACCCAAGGAAACAAGGCACAAAAATTAGAGCTAACGGCATTTGGTGATTCAGTTATGCTAGATGCTGCAACTGATCTACAAGAGCTTTATCCAAAAGTAGTGGTAGATGGCGATGTGGGGCGACAATTATACGCCAGTGTACCGTATATTGAAAAATTAAAGGAACAAGATTTATTGAAAGACACTGTTCTAATTGGACTAGGAACGAATGGCTCATTCTCTGAAGCCCAGTTTGATAGCGTGATGGATGCAATCGGTGATCGAAAAGTATACTGGGTCAATGTCCGAGTACCGACGAAACGTTGGCAAAATGACGTGAATGCGATGCTTGAACAGATGACGAAAAAATACGACAATATGACGCTGATTGATTGGTATAGCTACAGTAATGACCATAGTGACTGGTTTTATGATGACCAAGTCCATCCAAATCCTGAAGGGATGACACATTACATTCACTTAGTCAGTGAAGCCTTGCTAGGAGGAAGTTCAAGTACGAACAGCAGTGAGACAAACGTATCAGAATAATAGCTACAAAAAACTTCAGGCAAAAACAGTTGTTTTTGCCTGAAGTTTTTTTATATTTATCGTGTTTTTAACAGTCATCTATTTTCAGGAAGCAAAACGGTTGAGTGTGTCTTCAAATAATGTTCTTTTTGTTTTCGGGTGAGTTTTTTGAATGCAGCTTCTGCTTTTGTTGCTTCGCTTCTTGAAGAAAATACTTCTGCATGGATCATCTTAACAGGTCTTCTTTTTTGAAGACGTGTATATTTAGCGCCAGTACCATTGTTATGTTCCCCTAGTCTCCTAGAAAGGTCTGTTGTGTACCCACCATAAAATGTTTGATCTTTACAGAATAATACGTAAAAATAATGTTTATTTGCCATAGAGCATCTCACGGATCTCTGCTGTGTATTCCCCGTCCGCATCGTAAGTGATCAATGGCGGAGCGACTTTGAATCCATCTAATTTACCTTCTTTGATTCCTTCAACTAACAAAATATTTGCCTCTTTTCCAGCTTTTGGGTAAACAAATTGGATCCGTTTAGGTGCGATCCGATGATTTTGCATAATTTGGATGATCTCTAAGAATCGTTCAGGTCGATGGACCATAGCGAAACGCCCATTTGTTTTTAGTAACTTACTTGAATTATCAATCACTTCTTCTAATGTTGTATGGATCTCATGACGGGCGATTGCTAGGTGTTTATTAGGGTTCGTTTTATTTGTTGGCAGTCCTTTGAAATAAGGTGGATTGCAGACGACTAAGTCACAAGAATTATGCCGAACGACGGATAAGCTGTCTTTCAGATCGATGGTGTGGACTGTCATCTGTTCATCTAGATGGTTCAGCGCGATGCTGCGTCTTGCCATGTCTGCTAGGCGAGGCTGAAGTTCGATAGCATCAATAGCTGCTTGAGTTCGTTTGCTTAAAAACAGGCCTACTGCACCATTACCTGCGCAAAGGTCAACAATCTGTCCTTTTTTAGGCACACGAGAGAAGTGAGCAAGTAGCACAGCATCTAAAGAAAAAGAAAATACTTGGGAACTTTGGATAATTTTTATATCTTCTGCGTATAATTGGTCGATTCGTTCGTCTTCGTGAAGCATGGATTCCCTCCAAAATGAAAAAAATAGTCGTTTGTATTATACTATTTTTATTAAAAAGAACCAAGGTGGCTTGTCAAACCTCTGTTTTTTATGCATACTATGACCATAAGAAGGGAAAGGAAGAGACTATGTTTTATCGATTTATGCGAGGGGTAGTTCGAGTACTATTAGCTTTAGTCAATGGAAATGCCCGTTATGAGAATAAAGAAGTATTACCGCAAGATGAGAATTACATACTAGTTGCTCCCCATCGTACTTGGTGGGACCCATTATATCTAGCGGTAGCTGCAGCACCGAAGGAATTCAGCTTTATGGCAAAAGAAGAACTGTTCAAAAATCCGGTTCTGCGATTTATATTAATTCGATCCAATGCTTTTCCAGTTAAAAGAGAGAATCCAGGACCAAGCGTCATTAAAACACCTGTAAAGATTTTAAAATCGACAAATTTAAGTTTAATCATGTTCCCCAGTGGGACAAGGCATGCTACAGAACTTAAAGGCGGGATGGCGTTGATTTCCAGAATGTCTAAAGCGAAAATCGTACCAGCCGTATACCAAGGTCCACTGACACTTGGGGATTTGTTCAAACGTAAGAGAGTGACAGTGCGTTTCGGTGAACCAATCGACCTATCAGATATCAAGAAAACGGATAAAGAAGGAATGGCGGAGATCGAACGACGAACACAAGCGGCTTTTGACAAATTGGACAAAGAAGTGAACCCAGATTTCAAATATGAAATCAAAAAAAAATAAAGTGATAAGTTTATGAATAGGCGGTCTTTTTGAATCTCCTGTTCTGTTCAGACTTTTCGATGAAAAACGAGGGAGAGACGTCAAGTCTGCCCTCTTTTTGCTTTCCAACGTGCAAAATAGAAGACAGGTGTCATGTAATGGATCAAAGTGTTATAATGATTAGAAGGACATTTTTTGAGGTGATTGGATGCGTTTTTTACATACAGCCGATTGGCATATCGGAAAAAAACTACAAGGTTATGACTTGATTGAAGACCAACGTCATGTATTATCTTCTATACTGGATATCGCGAAAGAAGAAAAAGTAGAGGCAATCGTGATTGCAGGAGACTTATATGATAGGAGTGTGCCGGCTGTCGATGCCGTAGCATTATACAATGAATTGATGGTTGATTGGAATTTAAAGGAAAGGATCCCAATTTTTGCTATATCAGGAAATCACGATAGCAGTACGCGACTTTCAGCTGGTACGCCATGGTTCAGTTATTCGAACTATTTTTTGCGAACGCAGCTAGCAGAAGCTTTCGAACCAGTCGAGTTTAACAACATACAATTTTTCTTTCTTCCTTACTTTGAACCAATTGCAGCCAGATTATATTTTGAAGATGACAGTATCCGAACGATCCAGCAAGCGGTAGCAAAAGTGATAGATAAAATGCAGGAGCTGTTTGATTCAGGGAAAAAACACGTATTGATTAGCCATTTTTTTGTAATGGGAAGTGTAAAATCTGATTCGGAAACGAAAATCGAAGTAGGGGGTCTGGATTCGATTCCAGGCGAACTGCTTGCACCGTTTGATTATGTAGCACTAGGACATTTGCATAATCAAGCTGCTTTAAGACAGGATAATGCTCGCTACAGTGGCTCGCCGTTGAAATTTTCTCTATCTGAGATCAACCAGAAAAAAGGCGTATGGATCGTTGACCTGGCAACAGACCTAGAGTTGAATTTTAGGGAGATCGAACCACTGCATGATATTGAAGAAATAACAGCAAGTTTTAAAGAATTGTTGGATCCTGCCTTCTATCAGTCCGTCAATCGGGAGAATTATATCCATATCTATCTCACGGACAGAACGATCATCCCGAATATGATGAACCAGCTTCGGCAAATATATCCTCGTATTTTGGGGATTGAACGGGCAAACGGCCGAGCAGAACAAACAAAGCGCAAACGAAAAGTACTAGAAATGAAAGATCCTCAAAAATTAGCAGAAGCATTTTTTAGTGAAATGACGGAAGAACAGCTAACGGCAAACCAAGAAAAATGGCTCGGAGAAACGTTGCAAGAAATCATGGAAATGGAATGATCAAGAATGAAACCGAAAAAATTAAAACTTAAAAATTTTGGTCCTTTTATCAATGAGACCGTTGATTTTTCACGATTGACAGAAGCACCACTTTTTTTGATCAGCGGGAAGACAGGAGCAGGAAAAACGACGATTTTTGATGGGATCACTTTCGCACTTTTTGGTGAAACTTCCGGAAGACTTCGTTCTGGAAAAGAGATGCGTTCCTTGTTTGCTACACCAGAAGAAGAAACAAGCGTGACTTTTTCTTTTGAACATCAGCAGATGAGCTATGAAATCGAACGAAAACCAGAACAAGTTTTAGCGAAACGAAAAGGAAACGGAACAAAAAAACAGGCAGCTAAAGTAATGTTGACCATTTTTGATGGGAAAGGAAAAGAAATAAAACAAATCACAAAACGTACAGAAGCAGACCAGTTGATCAGAGAACTGATGAATCTCGATGCGAAACAGTTTTCCCAAATCGTTTTACTGCCCCAAGGAGAATTCCGTAATTTTTTGGTTTCATCAAGCAGTGAGAAAGAGACTGTTTTACGTCATTTGTTCGGTACTCAGTTTTTCCAACAGTTCAATGAGCGATTAAAGGAAAAAGCAAAGCAACAGCAACAAAAACTAGATCATTTAGAGCAAGAACTTCATCTTCTGCAAAAAAGATTTGTTTTAGTCAAAGAAGAGGAAGCAGCAGCGGGGTTTGAAGCCGTTCTTTCCCAATGGACAAACCATCAGGCCATACTAGAAAAACAAATCGCTGAAGAAAAAGAAGTTTTAGCAGACTATCAGGAGAAACAGAAACAATTAGAAAATTCCTACTATCGTTTTGAAACCTTGAAAAAAAGCTATGAAGAAAAAGCGACATTACTAAATAAGCAAAAGAAATTAGCCACTCAAAAAGACGAAATAGAGGAAAAGAAACGATGGATTGGGTATTATGAATTTACACAACGCTTAATTGAACCAATCCAGCACCTGAAAGAAATAAAAGCTGAAAAAATAGAACTGTCACAAAAAAGCAGTGAACAAACAAAGAAACTAGCGGTGACTACGCAACATTATGAAGAGTGGCAAAAAAATGAAACAGACCGCATACATCGGCAAACAAAAATCAAAGAAGCTGCTCAACAATTGCAAAACAAACAGATGATGGTACCGATTGTCGAAGCCTTGCGTAGTAAAAAACAAGAAGCAGAACAATTAAAACATTCATTAGATAAAGAAGAAACGAACGCCGAAAAGCTACATCAAAAACAGGCTATTTATCAGGAAAGAACTCGAATTCTTCAAGAAATCTTATTGGATCAGGAAAAACTGCAGGAAGATCGTCTTGCTTTTGGACAGTTAAAATATCTAGATGAAAAACAGCAGGAAATAGAACAACAAAAAACAAAAAGCATCGAATCACTCGAACAGATAAGAGAAGAGCTCAAAAAAGCAGCCGAAGAAACAACAAAAAATAATCAGCGATTGAAACAACAGATAGAACAAGCAGAACAGCTGAAGAGCCAATGGGCAAAGCAGCAAATTGCTCGTCTTCAGCTTTTTTTGCGTCCGGGGGAACCATGTCTGGTTTGTGGGTCGACAGAACATCCCGTACAACAATCAAAACATGAACAGCCAAATAAGGAAGATATCTTAAAAGTAGAGCAACAACTGGCAGAAGCTGAGTCAGCTGTAGAAAGAACCCAGCAAATCATTGCCAAAAATGAAGCATATGAAAATAATCTTCAACAGCAATTATCTGATTTAGAACAAAAAATCATGGAAACGAATATACAACTAGCTGGACAAGAAAAACACTTACAACAGGCTTTGCAACAGGCATTTCCTGCGATAACAGAACAAAAAACAACAACTGCTCTTACAGTAATCGAACAATCTTTAGATAAACGAAAAAGCAAGATAGCCAATGCAAGAGCAGAACTGGAAGAAATAAGCCAACAAGTAGAAAAGATTGAGCAGCAATTAGCTGTCTACAAGCAGCAACAGACAGCAAAAAATAATCAGCTTCAACAACTGCAAGGCGAAATCAAAAGTTTAGAAAAACAATTACAAGATACGGATAGCAACTGTTTAGAAGAAGAGATACGACAACTTGAAAAACAGTTAGAAGAAGACTCGAACCAACTCGCTGCTGAACAGAAAGCAGGAATGCAATTGTTGCAAGATCTGCATATGCTTCGGACACAACTTGATCTTCAACAGGAACAAATAGAAAAAACAGATGAAAAAATAGAAAAAGAACAGCAAAGAATAGCTGAAAAGCTGGAAAGCCAATCGTATTTTTCAACAACTGAGGAAGTCTGTGCATTCGCACAACAGCAAGCACAATACGAAGAGAACCAGCGCATAATCACTACTTATCATGAAGCACAATTAGTGACAGCTGACCGACTACGTCAATTAGAAAATATCCAGCTGACGGAGATAGTTCCAGATACAGAAGAGATCAGCCAGCAATTGGAAGAGATAAGAGAGATGATCGAAACAAAGCAAGAAAAGATATACAGTTTACAAGAACAAAAAATCAATAACCAGAAAATCTACGATGAATGTCTTTCGATTTATCACACAAGCCAGACGCAATTAGATGAACTTACGCAATTACAGCAGCTTTCGCAAACATTCAACGGAGAAAATCCTAAGAAGACTAGTTTAGAACGGTATGTGCTTCAAGTTTATCTACAAGAAGTGTTACAAGTAGCAAATGATCATCTCCAACGTTTAACGAAAAATCGTTATCAGTTTGAACTAGCGGATACGATCGGCAGTTATCGAGGGAAAACCGGATTAGAAATCAATATCTATGATGATCAGGCAGGCATGTCTCGAAGCGCGCATACGCTGTCTGGTGGTGAAAGTTTTATTGCAGCACTTTCTTTAGCATTAGCCCTTGCGGATGTGATCCAGACACAAGCTGGTGGGGTAGCAATCGATGCATTGTTTATTGATGAAGGTTTTGGGTCATTAGATGAAGAAGCTTTGGAAATGGCGATGGAAGCTTTAGAAACGATTGAAAGTGAAGGAAGAATGATCGGGATCATTAGTCATGTAAGAGAATTGAAAGAACGAGTATTACAGCAAATAAGAATTGATACAGAAGGTAGCGGACAAAGCAAAATACGCTATCAACTTGGATAAAAAGGGAGATTGGTAACTATGAAATGGAGTATTCCGGAAAAAGTCATTGCACGTGGGCGTCAATACTTGCAAGAAGGCCGAGTGTTATCGGTTGTCCCTGACCAAGAAGAAAACGTGTGGCATGCAGAAGTCTTGGGCAGTGAATTGTATATGGTTGATTTGGATGGGACAGCAAAAGAGATAGATTACTGCCAATGTCCATATTGGGAGGAACATAAATATTGTAAGCATACAGTTGCTGTGGAACTTTACTTACGGTCGAAAAATCTATCTCGTATCATGAAAAAAGACCAGCCGATGTTAGAACCGGTAAAAACAACAAGTGAAGGAGAAATCATTGCAAAAGGTTTTTCTCGTCTAAAAATACAAAAAAATCCTCAAGCGGTGCAACCCTTGATTATTGAATACCAAGTAGAAACGATTGAGACAAATCAGTATCATCCAGAGCTTTCTATTTTGGCGCTTTACTTACGTATCGGTTCTTTGGCATCGCCGAAAAAAACATATATCGTAAAAAACATCTATGATTTTTTACAGGCTTACACAGAAAAAGAAACCTACACAGTCAATAAGCAGTATCAGTTTCGTCTAGATAAACGGGCTTTTCAAAAAGAAGATCAAAAAATACTCGCTCACCTTGCAGGAAGTGCCCAAACGCATCAATTATTAGGCACGAATGGCTTGCAAGTCAAAGGGAAACTAGACAAAAGATACCTGCTTCTCCCAGTAGAACAAGCCCGCTTCCTGCTAGAACAGATGAATCAGACGACACGTTTGCATCTGCAGATAAATGAACAAAACGATCAAGGAATCCAATTTTCTGATCAAAACAAGCCTTTATCATTCAAAGTGGAAAAACAGGGAGAAGATTACTTGTTACAAGCATTAAATGATTTTGATTTTTTCTTTATGCATTATCAGTGGGGACTTATCCAGGGAGTATTCTATTCTCTAACGAAGCATCAACAAACAGTTTATCAAACTTGGAAACAATTGATTCGCCGATTGGATAAACCAGAAGTAGTATTCAAGAAAAAAGAACTACCGGCCTTGTTTAAAGAAATCATTCCTCTTCTTTCGGAGATTGGAGACGTAGTGGTTGCCTCTGAAGTAGAAAAGGAAGTAGCAGATATTCCAGTCGAATTTATTTTCTTTTTCCGAAAAGCCAAAGGAAAAATCCAAGCTCGAGTCGATTTCGTCTATGGCGAAGTCATCTATTCGACCGATCCAAAACATGAGATCTCGGCCAAGCAGGACTTTCAGGTGCTGCGTGACAGAGCTGAAGAAAAACGAGTCCTTGATTTATTCAGGATGTATCGCTACCAGAAAAATGAAACTGGCTATGAGCGTCCGTTGCCAAGCGGGGAGGAGCTGTATGCCTTTTTCCGCACAGAACTATCTGTTTTCCGTCAGTTTGGTGAAGTCAGACTTGGCAGAAAGTTGCGGGAGTTGTATTTAGATGCGCATAAACATCAACCGCAAATCGAAGTAACCGAGACTGGTTCATGGCTTGATATTCGGTTCGACGTATCGGGGATAGAAGAGCAAGAGATTGATCATGTACTGCAAAGCTTGTTGCGAAATGATGCTTTTTATACATTGGAAAACGGACAGGTTCTTTCTTTTGATTCAGAGGAATTCCAACAAACAAGCCAAGTATTGCAACAATTACGAGAGTCAATACGTTCAGAAGAAGGGACGATCCATGTACCTAAGAATCAAGGACTGATCATTCAAAATCAATTGGAAAAAAGCAATGCTACTTTTAGCGAATCGTTTCAAACGATGGTCCAAGATCTCATTCATCCAGAAGGGTATCAGGCACAACTTCCCAAAGGATTGAATGCAAAGATGAGAGAGTATCAGAAGCAAGGATTCCGATGGTTGAAGATGTTAGGCCATTATCAGTTTGGCGGTATCTTAGCCGATGAAATGGGACTTGGGAAAACACTGCAGACGATTGCCTTTTTACTTTCGGAAAAAGAAGAACGGGAAAGCTTTTCTGCTTTGATCGTAGCGCCGGCCAGCTTAATCTACAACTGGCAGGCAGAGGTAAAAAAATTCGCTCCTTCTTTGAGTATCCAAGTAATCAATGGGAATAAAAAAGAACGGGAAGAATTGCTGGCTAAAGACGCAGATATTCGAGTGACCTCTTATGCCAGTTTGAGACAAGATTTAGCTGATTACCAATCACAAAAAATTGATTATTTGATCCTTGATGAGGCGCAAATGGTCAAAAATAGTAGTACGAAAACTGCTCAAGCATTGAGAGAATTAGCTGTGCCTCAGCGATTTGCATTAAGTGGGACACCAATCGAGAATAATTTAGAAGAATTGTGGTCATTGTTTGCAACAATCATGCCAGGATTTTTCCCAACCAAAACAAAATTCAGAGAACTTGCCGCAGAAGAAATTGCGCAAATGATCCGACCGTTCATTTTACGGCGAGATAAACAAACTGTGTTGAAAGACTTACCAGAAAAAACAGAAATGAATCTATATTCTGCACTGACAGAAGAACAAAAGACCGTTTATTTAGCTTACTTGCGTCAAATGCGTGAAGAAATCTCGTCAATGGATTCTGAAGCATTCAAGAAAAACCGGATCGGGATACTAGCAGGTCTGACAAGGTTGCGTCAAATTTGTTGCGATCCTCGTCTGTTTATTGAAGATTACCAAGGCGGTTCTGGCAAACTCGAACAAGTAAAAGATCTATTAGTCGCTGCCAAAGAAAACAAACGCAGAGTTCTGCTGTTTTCTCAATTTACAGGTATGCTTACTATCTTACAAGAAGAGTTAGCCGAGCTGGGGATCTCAACATTTTATTTAAGAGGCAGTACAAAACCGCAAGATCGATTAAGTATGGTAGATGCATTTAATGCAGGCGAAAAAGATGTTTTCCTGATTTCTTTAAAGGCTGGGGGAACGGGACTGAATTTGACAGGAGCAGATACGGTCATCTTGTATGACCTTTGGTGGAACCCTGCAATTGAAGAACAAGCTGCTGGTCGTGCGCATCGAATCGGACAGAAAAATGTGGTAGAAGTATGGCGTATGATTTCTGAAGGAACGATTGAAGAACGAATGGATTCGCTCCAACAAGAAAAACGCGAACTGTTCCAAAAAGTGATCCAAGGAAATGAAGAACAGCTGACAAAACTGACTGAAGAAGATATCCGCATGATCTTAAGTGTAGGTGAGATTGAGAAGTAAGAGATTCGAAACAATCGTTCAGTAGTGGATAAGAAGATCTTTCGAAAAAAGCAAGTGTTTAGTTGATTTAAGGAATAGCAAGGAAGTTGGGTTTCCGTTTTAACCCGATTTCCTTGCTATTATTTTTTGTTTTTATTTATAGGAGTTAAGCAAAGATTGTCTTCATTGTTTCTAATAGCTGATCAAAAGAAGAAATCTCGATATCGCAAATAGGTGTCTGGTCGATTTTGCGTTCTCGATGGTTGAACCAAAGTGCTTGCCAGTCGGCACTTTTTGCACCTAAAACATCATTGTCATAATTGTCGCCAACATATAGAGTCTCTCCTGGAAGCATATGAAATTCTTTCTCAGCAAGCTGGAAAATCTCTTTTTCTGGCTTTTGGAACCCTGTTGCTTGAGAAACCAGCATGTTGTGGGAAGGAATCCAATTATTCAATTGAAGTTGTTTTAATTTTTTTGTCTGATGGTCAGTCGGTCCATTTGTGATAATTCCTAATGGGACATTTTTTTCCTTCAAGAAGTCAAGTGTTTTTTTGACCTCCTCATGCAAACAGATATTATCAAGTTCTTCCTCGTAAATTTTTTGAAATAGGAGACCTTCTTCTTCTGTGATGTGAGGGTAGTCTAAATCTTTTAGTGATTGGCTGATTCGATGTGCTCGCATATATTCTAGCGTCCACTCTCCTGCCATTACTTTTGGAAAGTTTTCATCACTATGATGACGGAATCGGATATATAGTGGATGCATATCTTCATCTGAAACAAGCGGCACGACTCTTTTTACCGCGTTTCGAAATGGCTGTTGCTGATCATACATTGTATCATCAACATCAAACACAACTGATTTAATCAAAATTTTACACGCCTTTCGGTTTTCATTGATTTTTTCACAAATCCTTGACTATTGTAACAGAAAAAATTATCTAAAAAAGCTGATAAATAAAGGTTTTTCTTACTATATTTCTGTTTCCTTGACAGAATAAGGTTTTTAGATTTCAGTTTTTTTCACTAAAAATCATGAAACACGTCAATAGGTTTGATGAACAAATTAATCATTATTGTGTAACTCGGTTGGTTTATTTTAATGCAATCTCTGAGGAATTTTCGAAAGGTTTATTTTTTTAATACAGTCTCAATATAACTATTCAAACATAAAATAACGTTATTTAGTTTATTTGTTTGTAGTAAATTTTATCTAGTAATCATTGCTTTAAAATATTCCGCTTATATAACAGAGAAAATAAGCGTTATAATAAAGAACAATATTATCTAAAATGACAAGAATCATTACTATCAAAGAAATAAAAAACATAAAAAATCTTAAGAAATCGGTTTCATTTGTGTTTTTAGATAAAATAATAGTACAGTTTTATTGGCTGTTTCATCGTCTTATAAAATTTGAATTAGATTTGAAAACTCTAATTTTTAAATGATAGAAAAAGCAAGAACGCTGGTTTTACTGTATATTAACCTTAGATAACTTTCATTTTTTTAAAAAAATTATGAAAAAAAGGTAGCTATTTAAAAGTTGATTATGTATAATAGAAACAGATGGGAGATCATTATGATCTTCTGTTACAAAAAAGTGATTCTTATCACGAAAAGGAGTGGTGCACGTTGTTAACATTATATACTTCCCCAAGTTGTACTTCCTGCAGAAAGGCTCGTGCGTGGTTGCAAGAACATCAGATTCCATTTGTTGAACGTAATATTTTTTCAGAACCATTGAACAGTTCTGAATTAAAAGCGATTTTACAAATGACAGAAGACGGAACAGAAGAAATCATCTCGACACGTTCCAAAGTATTCCAAAAACTGAACATGGATTTAGATGATCTGCCGTTACAAGAACTATTGGAACTTGTGCAAAACAATCCTGGATTGCTTCGCCGTCCAATCATGATTGATGATAAACGTCTACAAGTTGGTTTTAATGAAGATGAGATTCGTCGATTCCTGCCGCGCGATGTACGACAATTAGAATTGCGTCAAGCACAATTGATGGCTGGATTATAGAAGATAAAATGAAACTTGGAAAAACTATTATAATGATAGTTTTTCCAAGTTTTTTTGTTTTTATAAATAGCGTTCTTTATTGTGGGCACAAAAAAAGGTGTGAGAGTGGTCATGGTATGAAAAACAGAAGTGATTGATTAGCTAAAAAGTCGGCTATATAGTATTCATCTCCCAAAAATGTTATAGTTAAATAAGATAGCTTGAACGATTGAAAAAATCTGCTGGTTTTATTAAATTCATTTAACAGCGGGATTTTTTTTCTTTACATTTAAGCTGATTTCGCTACAATGAATCTATATTGAACATTGCGGCAAAGTGAGGTGTAGCAAAATGGAAATGGAACATATTAATGAAAATACGATCCGTGTACTGATAGGTCATGAAGATTTAGAAGAACGGGGCGTTTCATTTTTGGATTTACTTGGCAATCACAAAGAAATCGAAAATTTCTTTTATAGTATTCTGGAAGAAGTTGATATCGAAGAGGAGTTCCGAGGAAGCGAAGCTGTCACTTTCCAAGTTTTGCCAAAAGGAGACGGATTAGAACTGTTTATCAGTAAAAACCTGCCAGAGGAAGAAATTTCTCAATCAGAAGATTCTGCTGTTGATTCAGAAGACGTGAGCGAATTTCTCCGTCAGCAAATTATTGGTAGCGATCCGGAAGAAGAATTATCTGGAAGCGCCCTAGAAGAACAGGAAAGACAAGCAATTTTTGCTTTTGAAGATTTTGAGCAAGTGATCCAGCTGGCAACAGATGTTGAACTAGAGTCTGCTTGGACTGATTTGTACTTATTCGAAGAGCGTTATTACCTAGTCGTTCATTTCTGGATGGAGAATCTCAACCAAGCGGATGTAGAGAATCAGATTGCTCGAATTTTGGAGTTTGCAGAAAAGAGCGATCGTACACCAGAAACACTGAATGAGTATGGAAAGTGTCTGATGGCGCGTAATGCTATCGAGCGTACGAAATTTTATTTTGTATAAATCACCATTATAGTAAGAGCCATATCGATCATATATCGATATGGCTCTTTTTCGTGTAAATAAATTGCTAGACGTAAATAAGTTCAGAGGGAGAAAAATGCTGCTTGCGATGAATGAATATCATGAATGCTGTCCTGCTAAATATGCAGAAAAAGAGAAAACGTATTATTGTCGTAGTTGTCGGAAAAGAGTGGTTTTGAAAAAGGGAAAGAAGAAATGTGCTCATTTTGCCCATCGAAAAACCGACAACTGTTCGGTTTTTAGTGAGGGGGAATCAGAAGAACACTTGCAGTTAAAGGAATGTTTCATGGATTGGCTGGGACAGTCAGCAGAACCTGCATTTTTGGAAGCCTATTTGCCAAGATTGAGGCAGAGACCAGATATTTTATTGGCTAATCTAGCATTAGAAATCCAATGTTCTAGGTTGTCTCATCAGAGATTTGTTGAAAGAACCAAAAGTTATTTGAACAACGGTTACCAAGTATGGTGGATACTTGGTCATTCTTTTCTTGGACAACGGCAATTTTCATTGATAGAAAAAAGTTGCTGCTATTATAATAGAAAAAGGGGGCTACATTGCTGGAAAGCTGACCTTAAGAACCAAAAACTTTATTTATATCATCATATTACAGAGACTGTATCAGGTCGCATTTCTTTTTTCAGTAGCTGCTGGACTTTTTCTGGTAATGATCTTAAAAAAATATTTACTAATAATGAAATCAAAATAAATCAGATGAAGAAAACAGACAAGTTAAGCGAGGATGTGAAGAAGTGGCTGGCGCGCCAGCTGATTTACAAACAAAAAAATACAGTATCCATACAAGAACAGTGCTACTTGCGTCACAAGCACCTTCTGTATCTACCACCGTGGATCTATCAAAACAGTCGGTTTTTCTTTTATTTACGAGAACAGGTTTTTCTTTATCGAATGTTGTACGAAGAATCCTTAAAACAACAGAAAATACCTGATTTCAGCTCATGGTTTTGCCAAGTAAAAGAATATAAAATGAAGTGGCTTTTCCCTATGATTGAGGAAGAGATGGTCTATCGGCAATTTTTTGATGAATGCACACGTTTGTCCTCTTGGAAAATATAGTAAGTATAAAAATAGAACAGGAACCGGTTTTCTATGTAAAACAAGTTTCAGTTGTGCTAAAATTGATAGAAGCAGACACATAGATTAGTAGTAGAAAAATCAGATGCTGTAACATGTGGATGTTAGACAATGATCTATTTTGATAGACAGAGACAAAGGGATAAAAAGGAGTGGATTTCATGGAAGTAAAGCAGTTGCCAAAACGCGAAGAATTGCCTGAAAATTTAACTTGGGACTTGACCAAGATCTTTTCAAGCGACCAAGAATTTGATGAGAAATATCTAGAATTATCAGAAAAGTTAAAAAAATCTGAAAAATACAAAGGAACACTTGATCAAGGCGCTTCTCAATTTCTTGATGCGATTGAATTTGTGTTGAGTGTTTATCGCCAAACTGAAATCATTTATGTCTATGCGCACCTTAAAAACGATCAAGATACTGGGAATACAGAATATCAAGCGCTTTATGCAAGAGCAAGTAGTTTGTTTTCAAAGGTTAGTGAAGCTGTTTCCTGGTTTGAACCAGAAATATTGCAGTTATCAGATGAACGGATTTGGCAATATTTCAAAGAAGAACCGAAGTTAGAAGTCTATCGTCACTATATCCAGCAAATAGTAGATAATCGTGCCCATGTTTTATCTGCCGAGCAGGAATCGCTTCTTGCAGGAGCAGGTGAAATCTTTGAGGCTTCAAGTGATACATTTGCTGTTTTGAATAATGCAGATTTAGTTTTCCCAACGATCGAAGGAGAGAATGGTGAAAAAGTCCAATTATCTCATGGCGTGTACGGTCAGTTGCTAGAAAGCACGGATCGAAGTGTTCGCGAAGCCGCATTTAAAGGGTTGTACAGTGTTTATGAACAATTTAGAAATACGTTTGCTTCTACTTTAAGTACGCATATAAAAGGACATAATTTTAAAGCAAAAGTTCGTAATTACAGCTCTGCCAGAGAAGCATCTTTGAGCAATAATCATATTCCTGAAAGTGTATACGACACTTTGGTAGATGTAGTAAATAAGCATTTGCCTTTGCTGCATCGATATATGGAATTACGGAAACGTTTATTAGAAGTGGAAAAACTGCACATGTACGATCTTTATACACCGGTCTTAGGAGAAGCTCCAATCACCTTTACGTATGAAGAAGCAAAAGAGAAAGCTTTGGAAGCACTGAAGCCAATGGGCGAAGAGTACATGACTATTGTAGAAAAAGCATTCTCTGAACGTTGGATCGATGTTGTCGAAAATAAAGGAAAACGAAGTGGTGCCTATTCTTCGGGAAGCTATGACACAAATCCATATATTTTATTGAATTGGCATGATACATTGGATCAGTTGTTTACGCTTGTCCACGAAATGGGACATAGTGTCCACAGTTATTTCACACGGTCGAACCAGCCTTATGTATACGGTGACTACTCCATCTTTTTAGCAGAAATTGCTTCGACAACGAACGAAAATATCCTAACAGAATATTTATTGGAAACAGAAAAAGACCCTCGCGTCCGAGCTTATGTGCTCAACCATTACTTGGATGGATTTAAAGGAACAGTTTTCCGCCAGACACAATTTGCTGAATTCGAGCACTTCATGCATACGGAAGATGAAAAAGGTGTGCCATTGACTAGTGAATATCTAAGTGATAGTTATGGTAAATTGAATGCAAAATATTATGGTCCGGCAGTCGAAGAAGATCCAGAAATCAAATTTGAATGGTCACGGATCCCGCATTTTTACTATAATTACTATGTCTTCCAATACTCGACTGGTTTTTCTGCTGCTTCAGCGTTGGCGAAAAGAATACTTAGTCAAGAACCAGATGCGCTAGAGAACTATTTGGCTTATCTAAAAGCTGGTAACAGTGATTATCCTGTTGAAGTGATGAAAAAAGCAGGAGTAGATATGACACAGGCTGCGTATATCGAAGATGCAATGTCGATGTTTGAACAACGACTAAATGAATTAGAAGAATTGATTGATCGTTTATAAGATTTTTGATTTTTTCGAATAGAAACGAAAAAAATACGTCGGCTCTCTTGTAAGGGAGTCGACGTATTTTTTTAATTAGAAAGCAAGTGTAAATGGCTAGTTCGTGAATGGAACTGAGAATCATTTGTATGTAAATGTTCACCATTAAAAACTTGATACGAGTTATCTGTTGTTTTACACAGCTCTTTGATTCTCCAAAGGCTGCTTGTGCCTTCTACTTCTACTAAAACACCAAAATCACGATCGCAAGCGTAATTGTAAACGACTGCGGAAGGATGTTTCGTGATGCCCATTTCTCGAGCAATTTTTTGATCGGAAAAGAATACTTCTTTAACAAAGTCAGATTGCCGATCTTCTTTAAACATATTCAAATCGCCGCCAATCTCTTCAAATATCGATTCAGCAAGTGCGTGAGAATATGGTATGTTATTGCAGCCGACTGCTTCTTGCAGTTTGATCAAAAAACGGCGGCCTTTTTTCTTTCCTTGGAATTGAGCCGCTTTGCAGTCTAATGCGGCAGAATAAGTCATTGAGAATAAGTGGTTACGTTTCTCAAGATTGTTTTGAGAAATTCCTTTTTGTTGCATGACATCCCCAATTGTCTGCAAATTGACCAAAGGAAGAAAGCGAAATTGCATCTTTTCTTTTGATGGTGTTCCGTACTCTTCTTCAATAAATTGTAATAACTTTTGCTCCATTTCGAAACAATATTCCCCTAAAGGATTAACAAATAAATAGATTTCGATCATATGAATCTCCCCCAAAATAGATTCTATACAACTAGTGACTAGATTCTTTCACATCCTATAACTTAACAGAAAAAAGTAAAAAAATGAACTCAAGTGCCTTGTGAAAATGAAAGGTTTCTAATTTTTAGCCTCAAGCATACGTTGGATCTTGTTCTTAGCAGGACGATAAGGCAAAGAAAAACGTTTTAAAAAATTTATAAAAGCCATTTTTCCCGCAGATGCATCCCCCCCTACCTCTAGTTCTAGTTCAAAATCGTGAAGATTGTCTCCCCAGCTTTCATCGATAGCTAAAAGTCCTTCTTCAATGGGAAACTCAGCCCGTTTTGTTGTAAGCTTTCCTGTTTGGATCAATGAAGCAGGATCGATATTCAAATCAGAAAGTTTTTGAAAAACTGCGCCCGAGCGAGGCAAACGTTTTTGAAAGATGAATGCTTCTGCTTCTTCTGTTATAAAGGTATCCGTCGTTTCGAGACGCCCTTCCTCAGCAGGTGTTTTTAATGTATATTCAGCTTGATGACCAACGAAACGGATCCGTAAACCACAATTTTGTTTCTTCAGCTGTTCATCAACGGTATCGAAGTAAATATTAGTCTGTACATGGAAATCATTATCTCTTAATTGATAGTGAGCGATGAATATCTCGTACTCTTGCTTTGTCAGCATAGATTTATATTCGATTTCAAGCATTTGCGTCATTTGATCGACTCCTTTTTGTCTATTTTGCCTAATTTTCTTTTTTTGGTCAATGCATAAATCAAGAGTACGAAAAAACTTTGCATATATGGTAGAATAAACAATGAATGTTAATGAAGTAGAGGTATCAGCTATGGAACGAGATTGGGAAGCATTTTTAGCACCATATGAACAAACTGTATCAGAATTGAAAGTGAAACTGCGGGGAATCCGTAAACAGTTTCGTGAACAAAATCGTCATGTTCCAATTGAATTTGTCACTGGGAGAGTCAAACCAGTTGACAGTATCGTAACAAAGTCACAGTTACGTCATATTCCGATGGGACGCTTAGAAGAAGAAATGTCTGATATTGCCGGCTTAAGGATCATGTGTCAGTTTGTAGAAGATATCCATCAAGTTGTTGAGATTATCCGTAAAAGAAAAGACATGAAAGTTCTTCAAGAACGGGATTACATCACTAATAAGAAAGCAAGTGGCTACCGTTCGTATCATCTGGTGATCGAGTATCCTGTACAGCTGATCAGTGGTGAGAAGAAAATTTTGGCGGAAATCCAAATACGGACCCTTGCGATGAATTTCTGGGCAACGATCGAGCATTCGCTGAATTATAAATATCAAGGCGTTTTTCCAGAAGAAATGAGCGAACGACTTCAGCGTGCGGCAGAAGCTGCGTATCAACTGGATGAAGAGATGTCCAGTATCCGTGAAGAAATCCAAGAAGCACAGCGATTGTTCTCCCATGGAAGAGGAAAATCAGATGATGTCTACTATCGAACGCTTTTGAAGAAAGAAAGCGAAAGAGAGGAGGCAGGGGATGAAAGTAGCGATCGTTCACAATAAAGAAGCAAAGACCATAGAAGTGGCTGAGCGTTTGAACACACTATTAGAACAAGCTGGGATCCAGCGAGATGATCATGAACCAGAATTGGTCATCTCAATTGGTGGAGATGGCACATTATTATCGGCATTTCATCACTACAGTCATTGTCTGAATGACGTGCGTTTCTTAGGCGTGCATACAGGTCATTTAGGGTTTTATACTGATTGGCGAGATTACGAGCTGGAAGAACTAGTAGACAGCTTGCGAACAAATCGGGAACAAAGTGTCAGCTATCCCTTGCTGGATGTTCGGATCAGTTATTTGGATGAAACGCCTGATCAGCATTTTTTAGCACTAAATGAATCAACGATTAAACGGGCCAATCGTACGATGGTAGCCGATGTATACATTAAAAATGAATTGTTTGAAAGTTTCAGAGGAGATGGATTGACAATTTCTACACCCACTGGTTCGACTGCCTATAATAAAAGTGTCGGCGGTGCAGTGATCCATCCTAGTATCAATGCCTTTCAATTGGCTGAGATTGCTTCGCTGAATAATCGAGTGTTTCGTACTTTGGGTTCTCCAATCGTGATTGCCCATGATGAGTGGTTGGAAATAAAATTGGAAAATACAGAAGATTATCTTGTAACGGTTGATCAATTGAATGTCGCAAAAGCAGATATCCGTTCTATTTATTATCGAATAGCAGAAGAACGGATCCATTTTGCTTCTTATCGACATATGCATTTTTGGCATCGCGTGAAAGATGCCTTTATTGGTGAGGATTAATATGCAGTTTACATGGGATTATGAGAAAGATCATTCTCAGCAGGTAAAATATTTTTTAAAAGAAAAAGGGATCTCAAAAGGTCTGTTAGCGAAAATAAAATTTCAAGGCGGTCAAATCAAAGTCAATGATCAAGTAGAAAATGTCTTGTTTTCTCTAGCCAAGGATGATAAGGTAACCATTGTGATTCCTGCTGAAGGAGAACATGAAACCGTACTTTTGGACGAAACGCCGATCGATATCGTGTATGAAGATGAACATGTTCTGGTAGTAAACAAACCAGCAGGCGTTTCGTCCATTCCTGCCCAATACCATCCAAATGGGACAATGGCTAATCGTGTAAAGGCTTATTACAAAAAACAAGGGTACGAAAACCAAGTAATCCATGTAGTTACACGACTAGACCGTGATACGTCTGGCTTGATGCTTTTTGCCAAGCATGGGTTTGCGCACGCGAAATTAGACACGCAACTTCGTGAAAAGAAGTTTGTAAAAAAATATCAGGCATTAGTCAGTGGAATGCTTTCAAATTTATCGGCACATGGACATATCGATTTGCCGATTGCCCGAGATTATTCTTCGCTACTGAAGCGAATGGTCTCTGATGAAGGACGTTCTGCACAGACGGAGTACTGGATAGAGAAGCGACTAGCAGAAATCGCGTTAGTTGATATCCAGTTGCATACAGGAAGGACACATCAAATAAGAGTTCATTTTTCCGCCATTGGCTGTGCACTGCTCGGTGATGATATGTATAGCGGACGAATGGATCTGGGAATAAAAAGACAAGCCCTTCATTGTTATGATCTGCGTTTTTACCACCCATTTACAGAAGAGCTGCTGGAGTTCAAGCAGCCTTTAGCCGCAGACATGGAGGCAGTTGTGAGACGGTTTGAAGAATAAGGCGAGGTGAGATTGGTTTGGATGAAAATCAAGAATTAGAGGAAAGATTTGCCCAGTTGACTCAAGATTTAAGGGAAAATAATATTCAGGCATTCAGAAACAGTTTTTTAGAGATGCATATCTATGAGCAGGGGCAGTTCTACCAATCTCTTACAGAAGAGAACAGGCAGCTGATCTATTCCTATCTGTCGCCTAAAGAATTAGCGGATATGTTCGATGTGATTGAAGAAGACAACGAACATATGAAAGAATATCTGGATGAGATGCGTCCTAGCTATGCAGCGGATATGCTTTCTGAGATGTATACAGATAATGCTGTCGATTTGCTTAATACGTTAGATAAAAAGCAAATTGCTAAATATTTAAGTTTGATGTCTGCAGACGATGCCAGTGAAATCAAGGAATTGCTCCATTACGAAGACGAAACAGCTGGTGCAATCATGACTACTGAATTTGTTTCGATCGTAGCAAATCAAACCGTTCGCTCTGCGATGTATGTGTTGAAGAATGAAGCAGATGTTGCTGAAACAATCTATTACATCTATGTCGTTAATCAAGAAGGTCAACTAGTGGGGGTTATTTCTCTACGCGACCTAATCGTGAATGATGATGATGCTATGATTTCTGATCTGATGAGCGAGCGGGTGCTTTCAGTTCATGTAGGCGACGACCAAGAAGATGTGGCACAAACATTCAGGGATTATGACTTCTTAGCTCTTCCTGTCACCGATTATGATGATCATTTGTTGGGAATCGTCACAGTTGATGACATCATTGACGTTATTGATGATGAAGCTGCCAGCGATTATTCAGGACTTGCCGGGGTCAATGTGGAAGAAATCAATGAAAATCCAGTAAAGGCAGCATCTCGACGTTTGCCTTGGCTAATCACTCTGTTGTTTTTAGGTATGTCTACTGCTTCCTTAATCAGCCATTATGAAGACTTGGTAAGTGAAGCGAGCATTTTAGCGGTCTTCATTTCGCTGATCACAGGAACAGCTGGTAATGCTGGAACCCAGTCGCTGGCTGTGGCTGTCCGTCGACTTGCAATCTCTGATGACAAAGATCACGGGTTTGTCCGACTTGTTTTGGCTGAAGTCTTGACCGGCGTCGTAACAGGAGCTGTTACAGGGATTACGATTTTTCTGATCGTGGGCTTTTGGAAACATAATTTTATCTTAGGGTTTGTGATAGGGATGGCCATGTTGTTTGCGATAACAGTGGCGAATCTTGCAGGTAGTTTGATTCCGATGCTGATGGATCGTCTAGGATTTGATCCAGCGGTAGCAAGCGGTCCATTTATCACGACCTTGAGTGATTTGACAAGTGTACTGATTTATTTCAATATTGCCTCTTTATTTATGGGGTATTTTATGTAAAAAGCAAAAACATTGGCAACAAGCAGTATACTTGTTGCCAATGTTTTTTTGTTTATAAGATTATGGCTGAAGTTCAACGATTTTAGTTCCGTGGACTTCACTCACGTTTAATTCTTTAGCTACATGTACTGCATTCGCTGCTGTTACGCCACCACCGGGCAAAATGATCAAACGGCCATCTGCATAGTCAATCAATTCTTTGAGCCGTGGGAAATGTTCTTCAATCGTTTGATCAGCAGGGCCTCCATGCGTCAAGATACGGTCAACACCGTGCGCTGCTAGCCAATCGATTGCTTCAAATTGCCGTTCTTCAGGAATACTGTCAAAAGCCATATGGAAGGTGATCTGTACGCCTTCTGCGGTTTCGATCAATAGTTCCAATGCTTCTTCGTCTAGCCATCCTGAGGGAGTAAGACAACCAAAAACTACGCCATCCGTCCCTAATTTCTTTGCTTCAATCAAATCAGTATGCATAATTTTCAATTCGATATCGTTATAGACAAAATCGCCCCCTCTAGGACGGATAATCGTCATTACAGGGATATTTTTTTCCCCTGCGTAACTTAATGTTTCTTCGATCACACCAGTACTTGGGGTCGTTCCGCCGACCGCTAAGTTGTCACATAATTCGATTCGGTTAGCTCCTCTGGCAATTGCCAGAGGAATAGATGTGTAGTTTTCAGCACAAAATTCTTTGATCATCTGATCTTCTCCTTTGTCTTTCACTTTCTTGTAGGCATTGTATCATATTTTTACCAGTTGCCAAAGTGAGCATCTAACGGTAAGATAAAACAGAAATGAGGGGGAACTATGTTAAAAAAAATTGACCGAGGACGCCAGTTTTTGGCAGAAAAACATCAGCTGTTCCGCTGTCCAGTTTGCCAAGCAGAGGCAGAAAAGTCTGATAATGGCTTGATATGCAAAAATAATCACCGTTTTGATCTGTCCAAAAAAGGAACACTTTACTTTTTATCCCACGCAGTTAAAACAGAATACGATCAAGAAATGTTCGTTCCAAGGCGTAGAATGATCCAATCAGGCATGTATCAGCCTGTTATTGAGACTATCGCACAGCATTTGCCTGATGAAGTCTCGCTATTAGATGTCGGCTGTGGAGAAGGAAGCTTCTTGAATGAACTTTCAAAATTGAAAAAGATTCAAACTGCTGTTGGATTTGATATTTCAAAAGAAGGGGTCTATGCAGCTACGGAACAATCTGTCGAGGCATTTTGGTGTGTAGCGGATTTGACCAATTTGCCATTTGCTGATCAGACATTTAACACGATCTTAAATATCTTTTCGCCTTCTCATTACCAAGAATTTCAACGTGTACTGTCAGAAGATGGAGAGGTGCTGAAGGTAGTGCCGCAAGAAAATTATTTAAAAGAACTGCGTCAGGCTTTTTATCCGAATCAACCTGAAAAACAAAGCTATTCCAATGATCGTGTAGTCGCAAAGTTTACTGAATCGATGAAACTAACTGAACGTCAGCGTGTGACCTATGAATTTGAGATACCAGAAGAAAATCGAAAAGATCTTTTAGCAATGTCGCCCTTAGAGTGGCAAGTGGAGGAGGAAATCAAAGCAGACTTGTACAAGAATCCTTTGAATAAGATTACAATTGACATAGAATTATTAAAAGGAACTAAGAGAAAACGGTTTTCTAGTAGTTTTTAAAGAGTAGAGGTTGCAAAAGTAAGTTGAGGGTGTTATAGTAGCAACAAGTTGTTTTTTCATTGGTTTTTATCAGGTTCCTGTTCTGATAAAAGTTAGTGAGAAGAGCTTCACTAACGTAACGACTCGCAGTGACTGACACCGAGTTGATACGTTTTTTTTTATGCAAAAATCAAATTGTCAGAAAATAGAAACGAACATAAATATGAGAGGAATGATCCTGATGAATCATATCGTTTTATTCGAGCCGTTAATACCTGCAAACACCGGAAATATTGCCCGTACGTGTGCGGCCACGAATACGCCGCTTCATTTAATTGAGCCCCTAGGTTTTTCAACGGATGACAAACATCTGAAACGAGCAGGGTTAGATTATTGGAATGATGTAAATATTACTTATCACAGTGATTTAGAAGCTTTTTTAGCATTTTTAGGTGATCGTAAACTACACTTGATCTCAAAATTTGCCCATAAGGTATACAGTGAAGAAAATTTTGCTGATGGAGAAGAGCACTTCTTTTTATTTGGAAAGGAAACAACTGGCTTGCCAGAAGCGTTTATGCGTGAAAACGAGGAAAAGTGTTTGCGCATCCCTATGAATGATGAGCATGTTCGTTCATTGAATTTATCGAATACAGCTGCAATGATTGTGTACGAAGCACTTCGTCAGCAAGGATTCCCTAATTTAGAATTAACGCACCATTATGAAAATGACAAGCTGGATTAGACAGTTTATTATAGAGTAAAATAAAAGTAAGACAGGAGTTTGCTGCGTATGGAACTATATTTTACCCGACATGGGAAGACACAATGGAATCAGGAAAGACGTTTTCAAGGGAGCAATGGCGATTCTCCGCTTTTGCCTCAAAGTTATGAAGAAATCAAAGCATTTGGGAAAAAAGTAAAATATGTTCCTTTTAAAGCAATTTATTCCAGTACAGCAAAACGAGCACGCGATACAGCAGAAGGTATCAATAAAGAGCTTGCTCGTCCGGTAGAGATTTTTTATACAGATAAACTGCGAGAACTAGGGCTAGGTACTTTAGAAGGACAATCAATCGATGAAATGTATCAGAAATACCCAGATAATCTGCCGAATTTGCGTAATCACTTAGATCTATATGATCCTTCTCCTTTTCATGGAGAAACGATTGAATCAGCAATCACACGTATTGAAACTGTTGTAGCGGATGCGGTTGCTCAACATAAAAACGGACCTCTTTTATTCGTAGGTCATGGGGCCTCATTAACTGCTGCCATTCAATGGATGACAGGGAAAGAGCTAAGTGAGTTGCGGGAAATGGGCGGTTTGTTCAATAGCAGCCTGACGATTTTAGAGACTGAAGAGCCTTGCAAATTATTGCCGTATGAACTGAAAGTATGGAACCAAACAGATTTTTTAGGAACTGAAACAGCACCAGAACCTTTACTATAGAAGAAGGAGGCGGCTTCCGATGCAGCCAGAAGAAATGCCTTATTTCGTTGGTACAGTTGCCGCGATTTTTTTTCAAAATCCTAGTAATTTTTACAAAGTGCTTTTGGTACACATCAGCGAAACCACAGCTGATTACCGTGAAAAAGAGATTGTAGTCACCGGAAGCTTTGGCGATATCCAAGAAAATGAGACCTATCGTTTTTATGGAGAACTAGTGGATCACCCTAAATACGGAAGACAGCTTAAAGTCGAAAGATATGAGCAAGAAAAACCAACAACTGCGAATGGGATCGTAGCTTATCTTTCCAGCGAAAAATTCCCTGGAATCGGTAAGAAAACAGCAGAGAAAATCGTCGAGTTGCTGGGAGAAGATGCTATCGAAAAAATCATTGCTGATCCTTCGGTATTAAAACAAATCGCTGGTTTAACGAAGCCAAAAAGAGAAATGCTTGCTGAGACCATTCGTCTAAATCACGGGATGGATCAAGTAATCATGGGATTGAATCGTTATGGATTCGGTAGTCAGTTAGCCTTCAGTATTTATCAGACCTATAAGAACGAGTCTTTGGATATCATCGAAGAAAATCCGTATCAGCTAGTCGAAGACATAGAAGGAATCGGGTTCAAACGTGCAGATAATCTAGCCGAACAAATCGGTATTGCAGCAGATTCACCTAGAAGAATCCGAGCAGCCATCTTGCATCAGATTTTTCAGCATGCTGTTCAAACAGGAGATACATACGTACCGGCGGAAACATTGCTTCAGCAAACCATCCGTATTTTAGAAACAAGTCGTCCAATCGAAATTCTGCCTGATCAGGTTGCTACTGTGATTATCCAGCTTGTTGAAGAAGGAAAAATCCAGCAAGAAGAAACGAATCTTTACGAAAACAGTTTGTATTTTTCTGAATGGGGAATCGGCAATTCCATCCAGCGTCTGCTCAGCCGTAAAAAAGAAATCCATTATCCTGAAAAAGAAGTGCAGAAAAATATTCGGCGTATCGAAAAAATATTCGGTATACAGTATGGACCCTCGCAAGAACAAGCAATCGCTGAAGCCATCCGTTCCCCTCTATTTATTTTAACAGGAGGACCAGGTACGGGGAAAACTACTGTGATCAATGGGATCGTCAATCTTTTTGCAGAGTTGAATGGTCTGGAATTGGATCCGTCAAAATATACCCAAGAAATTTTTCCTATTCTGCTTGCAGCACCAACTGGCCGGGCAGCTAAACGAATGAACGAGACAACAGGTCTGCCTGCCAGTACAATCCATCGTTTACTTGGGCTGAATGGACGGGAAAAAACACCTTCAGTCAGCACGAAAGAATTAGAAGGCGGACTTTTGATCGTTGATGAGATGTCTATGGTCGATACATGGCTGGCTAACACATTATTCAAAGCGATTCCGACGAATATGCAGGTTATCCTAGTAGGAGATAAAGATCAGCTTCCTTCTGTCGGTCCTGGACAAGTGTTACATGACCTTTTGGAAATCGAACAAATTCCTAAAATGGAACTCAATCAGATTTATCGACAAGGTGATGGTTCTAGTATTATTCCTCTTGCCCATGAAATCAAAGAAGGACGTCTACCAAAAGATTTCACAAAGAATCAAAAAGATCGTTCCTATTTCCGAAGCGACGCTTATCAAATTGAACCCTTGATTTCTAAAATTGTGGAAAAAGCGAAAAATAAGGGATTCCGTGCACAAGATATCCAAGTATTAGCACCAATGTATCGGGGACCTGCAGGGATCGACGCGTTAAATAAAATGATGCAAGAGATATTCAATCCAGGGAGACCTGGGAAAAAGGAAGTGCATTGGAACGACACCGTTTATCGGATAGGAGACAAAGTACTCCAGTTAGTCAATACTCCTGAATTGAATGTATTCAATGGAGATATGGGAGAAATCACTGGGATTATCTTGGCAAAAGATTCGGAAGATAAAGTGGATGAATTAGTTATCCAGTTTGATGCAAATGAGGTCACTTATAAAAGAAACGAGTGGAATAAAATTACTCTTTCTTATTGTTGCTCGATCCATAAATCACAGGGCAGTGAATTCAAAATGGTCATTTTGCCCATGGTCCATCAATATCAGCGCATGCTTCAGCGTAATCTACTCTACACGGCGGTTACTCGGAGTAAGGAACTGTTGATTTTGTTAGGGGAAGAGCAAGCGTATGCCACTTGTGTAGCAAATGAATCGGCAAGCCGAATGACTACGCTGAAATCAAGAATCATCGATAATGAAGAAATGACTATCACTCTGCGGACAAAACTAGCAGCTTATGAAGATTCTTTGATTGGAAATGATCCATTTGAAGATGGGACCTATACGAAAGAGTCGCAGGACATAAAAGAAAAGTTAACTATAAAAGACGACAGTGGAACGAATGAATCGAAAAACCAAGTAATGGAAACAGTGGAACCAGATCTGTTTTCTTCGTCGGTTGTAGAGGAAAAGAAAGAAGAGATAGAACCTGCTGTTCCTAAGGAGTTCGTTCTTACTGCAGAAGCGATTAATCAGAAATTAGTAGATCCAATGATTGGTATGGAAAACATTACACCTTATACATTATAAAAGAATCTGACGATACGTATGCGCTATTTATTGGCAATATTGATCACTTAAAAAGCGGATGTGACACGACTTGTGCCTCATCCGCTTTTTGAAATTATTCTTGGTGACTTGGAGTGAAGTTGTAGGCTCATGCCGTCTGGGTAAACGGTGTTCAAAAGACAGTTTCTCGGTATGAAGTCAAATTTATGCAAAAATGTGAACAGCCATTTCCACAAAATTTTTCTTCATACTCGAAACTACTTGAAAAATAACTGATTTTTTGTAGAAAACTGCAGATCAAAAGGACGAGGAGCGACATCTTCTCCATCTTCTTGACCATATTGCGGCGTTGTTGAAACGATTCGTAATCTGTTTGTTGTGTAGTGATGGAAATATTTTGATTTCAATTGTTTTTTCTGCATAAGTAAAAGGATAAGCCATATGATTTTAAAAATATTGATTCGTTCGACCACGACAAAATCAATGACTGGTTTAGACGCATCTGCAGTTGGAGCAATTGCGATTCCTCCTCCAAAAAAAGGATGCTTCGTTGCTGTACATAAAAATGCATTTGAAAAACTTAACTGCTTTCCTCCTGCATCCACTAGAATTGGAAATCCTTTTTGAGTAAATAAAGTCCGGAGAATAGAGAACAAATACGAAAAAGAACCTAAGTTGTATTTGTTCAATCGCTCTTTTGTAGAAGAATGATTTGTCGCGTGGACGATAGCCGCATCTAATCCAATACCGAAATTATTAACAGCTATTCCTTTTTTTTCACTTATTTTTTCTTCATAAGCCATTATATGGATTTTATCTGGTGATTGAGCTGCTAAAATCAGCTGAAGTGCTTTTTTAGGATTCTTGGAAAGTCCCGCTCCTCGAGCAAAATCATTTCCAGAGCCTGCGGGAATATAAGCAACAGGAAATTCAACTTCCATCTGATAGAAAGTATCAAGTACCTGATGCAAGGTACCGTCTCCTCCTACGATGATCAAAAGAGGAAAAGTTTCGATTGTTTCCTGTTCTTCTGTCCAAGGTACTAATGTTTCTTTTGCCAGAATTTCAGCAATCTCCGCATCATGTCCTTTGTATTCACTGTAATGAAGGGTATAGTCGACATGTTTATTTTTTAATACCGGCAAGATTTTTTCTGCTACTTTATGGCCGTTTCCACTGCCTGCCGATGGATTGATCAATAAATGATAATGGAATTTCATATTTTCCTCCTGCTATTCAATAAAACAAGATATTTTAATCATCCTGTTTGCTGGTTAACCAATAATTAGCAAGCTTTTTCTATTTTTGGAATGAAAGAAACTTGTTTTTTACAAAAAAACACCTGTTACAAAATTAATTCTTGGTTATTATAGCAGAAGACTAGGAGAATGAAAAAGGCCTGGAGACCGAAAAACACAAAAAAGCCTAGCAAGCGCATCATCCATTACTTACGTAAGGAGAAGTTCCAAGGTTCGGTATGTCCACTTAGACCTTCAGCTGCTTGCTAGACTATTCTCTAGTAAGAGGTTGCTCAAATTCCCACATCCTTTTTTATTTATTTAAGTTTCACAACAATTCTGTTCGTGCAGAACCTACTTCGTCTGCTTTACTGGGAATTCTTATGACCCCTTATACTTATCTTATACCATATTTTGAGACTTTTAGCAAGCGTTTACATTTTTGTTTATTTACTTTTTTCAAAAGTAGATAAGACAGATTGAAATAAATGAAAAGTCTGTTATAATTATTGTTTGTTTCACATAATCGCGGTTCATCAACCATCCCGCGTTAAAAAAACTAGGAGAAACGAGGAGAGAAAATGCAAAAAACGAAAAGCAGACAACGGTTATCCGTAATCGTTGTAAATGGTATCATCATGGCTCTTTATCTAGCGTTAACTATTTTAGTTGCGCCTGTATCCTCAGGGCCGATCCAGTTTCGTATTTCAGAAAGTTTGAATCATTTAGTTGTCTTTAACCGTAAATTACTTTGGGGAGTTTTGGGCGGGGTCATCGTCTATAATGCTTTCTTTGGATTTGGTATCATGGATGTGGTTTTTGGTGGTGGCCAAACATTGCTTTCTTTAGGTCTGACAGCTTTATTGCAAAACAAAGTGACAAATGTAAAGGTGCGTTTAGTATTGAACACGATCTTCTTTACTATCAGCATGGGATTGATTGCTTATATGCTAGTTCCGACAGGTGGCCAAGCATTTTGGACAACCTATGGCACACTTGCATTAAGCGAGTTCATCATCATGGCTGTTTCAGCACCATTGATGTATTATTTAGATCGTTCGCTTGATTTTGAAAAGCGTGTCTAATTGTAAAAAAACGACAAAAGAAAGCAGCTGAGCTGTATTTCTTTTGTCGTTTTTATTATGCTTCTTGGTTTTGCAAATTTTCGATTTCTACCACTTTATAATTCTTTTTCTCTAAGTGGTTGACGATCGTTTCACATACTTTCGGTTCAGTGTTTGCCGGCAGCGTAATCAACGTACGTCGGATGTATTCGTCTTTTTCGATATCAAGAGTAATGCAGCTGGCAATGCTACTGTGTTTTGAAATGATTTTTGCGATAGCAGCCAGATCTCCTTGCTTTCCTGTAGAAGCAATTGTCAGCACATAGCTTCCTTGTTCTACGCTCCAAGATTGAGAGAGCATATTAAGTAATGTGCTATGTGTCAAAATACCATAAAAATGATTTTCACTGTCAAGGACAGCAATGTAAGGAAGCTCTTTGATCGTAAAGAATACTTTGAAGAAAGAAGTATCCAGATAAATGAACTTTGTGGCATTTTTCAAAAGATGAGTGACAGGAAGCGTCATATCACCGCCGTTTGCTTTATGACGATAGATGTGCATTTTGTAAATATTTCCACGGAAAATATTACCTGAAGAATCTAAGATTGGCACACAACGGTATCCGGAAGTTTCTAAAATTTTTAATGCTTCTTCTAATGTACTAGTCTCTGTAACGGTTGTCAGATCTTTTTTCTTATATACAAGTGTTTTTAATAGCATCGCTATACCTCCAATTGTCTCATTTTAGCTTAATTTCAAATTAATCATATCATAATTTTATCCAAAACAATAGATAGTTTATTTCACAAATTGACAAGTAAAAAGTTACGTGATACTGTTATTAAGTATAAGTCTGATTCTCAGCAAGGGGGCAGAAGTAAATGGCAAAGAAAAAAGCAGCACTCGCTTGTTCCGTTTGTGGGTCTCGTAACTACACAAAATCAGTCAGTGAAGGAAAAAGCGGCGAACGTTTAGAAATCAACAAATTTTGTAAATATTGTAATCAATATACATTACATAAAGAAACGAAATAAACAGCAGAGGAGGATGTCTCATGAAATTTCTAAAAAGCGTAAAAGATGAAATCAAACAAGTAACTTGGCCAAGCAGAAAACAACTTCGTAAAGATACGTTGGTAGTTATCGAAACTTCTATTCTTTTCGGGTTGATGTTTTACGTAATGGATACAGCAATTCAAAGTTTATTTGGCTGGATCTTAAAATAACTCGCTAGCCACAACGTGCTTTTAGTGCTATAATGAAGCGAAAGAAAAACTTCGGGTGTACTGAGGTTTTTTTATTTTACAATGAAATGAGGAGCCTTCAATGGAATCTTTTGAAAAAAACTGGTATGTCTTGCATACATATTCAGGATATGAAAACAAAGTAAAAGCAAATATCGAATCTCGTGCGCAAAGTATGAAAATGGCCGACTTTATTTTCCGTGTCGTTGTTCCTGAAGAAAAAGAAACAGAAGTCAAAAATGGGAAAGAAAAAGAAATCGTTCATAAAACATTTCCAGGATATGTTCTTGTTGAAATGATCATGACAGACGCTTCCTGGTATGTTGTCCGTAACACACCAGGCGTGACAGGATTCGTTGGTTCACACGGAGCTGGAAGCAAACCAGCACCACTACTTCCAGAAGAAGTCAATCATATCTTGCGTTCTATCGGAATGAGTCTACGACAAAATGATCTAGAAGTAGAAGTTGGCGAAGTTGTGAAAATCATCGAAGGCGCATTTGCTGGATTAGAAGGACAAGTAACAGAAGTTGACGGAGAAAAAGAAAAATTGAAAGTCAACATCGATATGTTTGGTCGTGAAACAAGTACAGAACTTGATTTCGATCAAGTTGATAAAATCGATTAATAAAGAGACTTGAAATGTCGATCATACGATTGACCTTTCAAGTCTTTCTTTTTTCTATATGGAAAGGAAGAGGCGAATGACAAATCGAATCCAAAATGTATGCAAACATGCGGCTACAGCAGCTTTAGTACTTATCAGCTTGTTTGCGATAAGTGGTTGCCAGACGACGAAGACGAAGACTACTGTAGTTTCTGATAAAGAAAAAACGGTAGAATCCAGTAAAGTGATAGAAAAAACCACTATTCCAACACTTTTTTTCCATGGCTACAGTGGGACAGAAAATTCCTTTAAAGGGATGTTGCAACGTTTGGAAAAAAATCAAAAAGCAGTAAAAGAATTGGTTTTAATAGTAGGAGCAGATGGACAAATACAAGCAGAAGGGGACTTGTCTGAAAAAGCAGACAATCCGATGGTCCAAGTATTGTTTGAAGATAATAAAAACAATGAGTGGAACCAAGCAGAATGGATCAAATCTTGTCTTTTGTATCTGAAAGAAAACGAGGGCATAGACAAAGTCAACATAGTGGGGCATTCCATGGGAGGAGTTAGTGCATTACGCTATTTAGGAACATATGGACAGGATACGTCATTGCCGCAAGTTCAGACATTTACGGCAATTGGTGCACCTTTTAATGATTTTGTCGATGACAGTGGACAATCTCTGACAGAGGAGTTAGCAAAGGGGCCTGCTGTTGTTTCTAGCCGCTATCAAGATTATCAGCAAATGATCGGAAATATGCCTACAACTACTCGATTTTTCCTGATTGCCGGACAATTAGATGAAGCAGACTTGAGTGATGGGACAGTACCGTTAAACAGTGCATTAGCTGTCTATGCGTTGTTGAAACAACACGGAAATGAAGTAGAAGAAAAAATAGTAAAAGGCGAAAATGCCGCTCATAGTATGCTTCATGAAAACCAAGAAGTAGATCAGCTTGTTAGTCGATTTGTTTGGAACGAATAGCAAGAAAAGGATCCGAGAGTAAATATTTGCTTACTTTTTGTAAGGATAGTATGATTTATATGTAATCAAGAAGATGAAAGAAGGATCTACTATGACTTATCATACAAGTAATGAAGAACATCCAATCGATATTGTAAACATTGCCTCACTAGAAGGTCGTGTAAAAGAGCGAATGGAAGCAGGAGCTTTTGGCTATATTCGCGGTGGTTCTGAAGATGAGTGGACGATGAAAGAAAATACGACTTCTTTTAATACAAAAAAAATCATGCCACGGATATTACGCGGAATCGACTCAGCAGATTTGAGTACATCTGTTTTTGGAATTGAATTAGACACACCGATTATCCAAGCGCCATCAGCGGCCCAAGGATTGGCACATGAAAAAGGGGAAGCTGATACAGCTAAAGGGGTAGCTGCTGCTGGATCAATCTTTTCCATCAGCACTTATGCAAATACGACAATCAAAGATGCAGCAAATGCAGCGCCAGGCGCACCGCAGTTTTTCCAATTATATATGAGTAAAGATGATGGATTCAATGAGTTCATTTTGAACAAAGCAGTAGAAGCAGGGGCTAAAGCCATCATTTTAACGGCAGATTCAACGCTCGGTGGTTACCGTGAAGAAGATGTGATCAATCAATTCCAATTTCCATTACCAATGCCTAATTTAGCTGCTTATAGCGAACAAAGTGCAAGTGGGAATGGCGAAGGAAAAGGAATTGCAGAAATTTATGCAGCCGCAAAACAAGGCTTGACACCAGATGACATCAAAACAATCAAAGAAATCACCAATCTTCCAGTCATCGTAAAAGGAATACAATCGCCAGAAGATGCAGCCATCGCTATCTCTGCAGGGGCAGATGGTATCTGGGTATCTAATCATGGGGGTCGACAATTAGACGGAGGTCCTGCTTCCTTTGAAGTATTGCCAAAAATTGCCGAAGTAGTCAATAAACGTGTGCCAGTGATTTTCGACTCTGGCGTCCGTCGAGGAGAACATGTCTTTAAGGCTTTGGCAAGTGGTGCTGATTTAGTTGCGATTGGCCGACCAGTGATCTATGGATTGAATCTAGGTGGGGCAGAAGGAGTAACTTCTGTTTTTGAACACCTGAACAAAGAATTGTCGATCACGATGCAACTTGCAGGAACAAAAACGATTGATGAAGTAAAAAATACGAAATTGATGGATTAATAAAAAAACGAAGAGAGGCCTAACTGTGCTTCTCTTCGTTTTTTTTGTGATGGAAGTAACTAATCTCTTAATGTTCGAAACTAGGCAGCTTTTTTACGGCCTCTTATTTAAAATCTCTTCTGTAAGTCGCTTAGCAGTTGGCGTAACAGCTAAGCCGCCTTCTGCTGTCTCTTTGAAAATCGATGGCATTTGACGTCCGACTTGATACATCGCAGCAACGACTTCATCCGGTGGAATGACACTTTCGATACCCGCTAATGCCATATCAGCAGAGATGAAAGCTTGAGAAGACCCTAAAGCATTACGTTTGACACAAGGTACTTCAACTAAACCTGCAACAGGATCGCAAATCAGTCCCATCATATTTTTCAATGTGATGGCTACTGCTTGAGCTGCTTGATGAGGAGTCCCGTTTTTTGCGCAAACCAAAGCTGCCGCCGCCATTGCACTTGCAGAACCAACTTCTGCTTGACAACCCCCTTCTGCGCCGCTAATAGAAGCGTTGTTCGCGATTACTAACCCGAAAGCGCCAGCAGTAAACAAAAATTCCAATTGCTGTTCATGTGACAAACCAAGCCGATCTCGGACAGCCATTAACACACCAGGAACAACCCCCGCACTTCCAGCAGTCGGTGTAGCACAAATCAATCCCATTTTTGCATTGACTTCGTTAACAGCTACAGCGTTGCGTACAGCCTTTAAGATCGTTTCTCCGCTCAAAAAATCTGCCTCGATCAAATAATCATCTAATTTTTTTGCATCGCCACCGGTAATCCCTGTGACGGAGGTGACACCTTCTTTTCCCTCGTTGATTGATTGTTCCATTACTGAAAGATTTTTTTCCATAATCGCAATGATCTGACTACGGGAACGGCCGCTCATTTCCATTTCAACTGCAATCATCAATTCTGCTACACTTGAATAAGCTTTCGCTTGGTCTACTAATTCTTCAATCGATAAAAACATTTTTTCAGCTCCTTAATCGAAATAGTTTACGCTGTCGATATTTGGCAGCTGTTTGAGTCTTCTTACTGTTTCTTCAACTTGAGGATTATCTACTTCAATGATCATGATGGCACTTTCGCCTTTTGATTCCCGTGTCACTGTCATAGTACCGATATTCGTATTGGTTTCAGAAAGTATACCAGTCACTTTAGCGATCATCCCTGGAACATCCTGGTGGACAACGATCAAGGTAGGTGTTCCCATGCTTAAAGAAATTTTGAATCCATTCAATTCAGAAATCTGGATATTGCCACCGCCAATCGAAATGCCAGTAACTGAAAGCTTTCGTGTTCCTTTTTTTAGAAGCATCTTTACAGAGTTTGGATGTTCGGCTTTTTCACTCTTAGGAACAAACAAGACTTCCATGCCAGCTTCATATGCCAATTTCAAAGAATCAGCTAAACGTTCATCATCAGGTTCCATTCCTAATAGACCGCCAACTAATGCAATGTCTGTTCCGTGCCCCCGATAGGTTTTTGCAAATGATTCATATAGATAAATATCTACAGAATCAGGTTGCTCGCCAAATATACTGCGTACGATCTTCCCAATTCTAGCTGCTCCAGCTGTGTGGGAGCTACTTGGACCAATCATCACAGGTCCAATAATATCAAAGACACTTCTATACCTTAAATCTTTCATTTTCTCCACCTCATTTTATTATGTAGGAATCTTTGTACAAGGGTCTAAAAAACCGCGTTATTGTTTGTTTTCATCTGTTGAACCATGCTAGCGCAAGTGTAACATAAAAGAAGAAATAGGAACGTAAAATTGTTGTTTTTTTAGAATAAATTTAGCGTTTATTCAAGCAAAATGTAAAAATAGCAGAAAAAAATCTTGAAAAAACAAATAAATTTGCTATACTGTACCAGTGTGCATTGTTTTGCACATTATTTGTCTGGATTTTTTCAGATCAGATAAAACGTGGGAGGAGAAATATGCATCTCCAATTAACCACATCACGGACTTAAGGAGGTATGTCTCGTGGCAAAGAAAGTAGAAAAAATCGTTAAATTGCAAATTCCTGCAGGGAAAGCAACTCCAGCTCCACCAGTAGGTCCTGCACTAGGTCAAGCGGGTATCAATATCATGGGATTCACAAAAGAATTCAACGCTCGTACAGCTGATCAAGCAGGTTTGATCATTCCGGTTGTTATTTCTGTATACGAAGACCGTTCATTCACATTCGTTACAAAAACACCGCCAGCTGCTGTTCTATTGAAAAAAGCAGCTAAAATCGAAAAAGGTTCAGGTGAACCAAACAAAAATAAAGTTGCGAAAGTTTCTAGCGATCAAGTAAGAGAAATCGCTGAATTAAAAATGGAAGACCTAAACGCAGCTAACGTTGAAGCAGCAATGCGCATGGTTGAAGGAACTGCACGAAGCATGGGGATCACTGTAGAATAATCTCTACACCCTAAGACAGCAGCTTCTCAGTTGGCTCTATATTGAAAGATATAGAACACGTGGGAGGTACAACCGTTATAACCACAATCAAGGAGGAACCAAAATGGCTAAAAAGAGCAAAAAAATGCAAGATGCATTAAAAAAAGTTGATTCAAGTAAAGTTTATCCTGTTGCCGAAGCAGTAGCTTTAGCAAAAGAAACAAACATTGCAAAATTTGATGCAACAGTTGAAGTTGCATACCGTTTGAACGTAGACCCTAAAAAAGCAGACCAACAAATCCGTGGTGCTGTTGTATTACCAAACGGAACTGGTAAAACACAAACTGTTTTAGTTTTTGCTAAAGGAGACAAAGCAAAAGAAGCTGAAGCAGCTGGTGCAGATTTCGTAGGTGACGACGACATGGTTCAAAAAATCCAAAACGGATGGTTTGACTTTGACGTAGTTGTTGCAACACCTGATATGATGGCTACTGTAGGTCGTCTAGGACGTGTATTAGGACCAAAAGGCTTAATGCCAAACCCTAAAACTGGTACAGTTACAATGGATGTAACAAAAGCAGTAAACGAAGTGAAAGCTGGTAAAGTAACTTACCGTGTAGACAAAGCTGGAAACATCCATGTACCAATCGGAAAAGTTTCATTTGATGATGAAAAATTAGTTGAAAACTTTGCAACAATCCATGATGTATTGCTAAAAGCTAAACCATCAGCAGCTAAAGGTCAATACATGAAAAATGTAACGATCACAACAACATTTGGACCTGGTATCCATGTTGACCAAGCTTCTTTCTAATCAAATATTAGAACGTTGATTGATCCAACTGAAAAATAATTCTTGACTCAACTAGTTTAGCATGCTAAGCTAGTTGAGGTTAATAATTAACTTGTACCGAAGACAGTAGGTGGCTCCAAGCCTTAATTTCCTACCGAGGACGTTTATTGAATATATTCAATAGTCCCTCTATGTCTGCGGTGGCATAGAGTTTTTTATTGTGAATCACTATGAACGAAGTGAAGAGATGATGAACAATACTGGTTGAGCAAAGCGAAAGGAGTTTCCTTTCGAGCAAAGCGAGTAGAATCACTATGAACGAAGAGAATAGATGATAAACAATACTGGTTGAGCAAAGAAACTATACAAGTGATTTGCCTTTTCAGTTCAAAAAACTCTTCCATCAAAATTCAGGAGGTGAAACTCAAAAATGAGTGAAGCAATTATCGCAAAAAAAGCAGCAATCGTTGATGAAGTAAGCGAAAAATTTACAGCAGCTGCATCAGTAGTAGTCGTTGACTACCGCGGATTAACAGTTGATGAAGTAACACGTTTACGTAAACAACTTCGTGATGCTAACGTAGAAATGAAAGTTATCAAAAACTCAATTCTTTCACGTGCAGCTAAAAAAGCTGGCCTTGAAGGCATGGACGAAGTATTCACTGGACCTACAGCCGTTGCATTCAGTAACGAAGATGTAGTTGCACCAGCGAAAATCATGGACGAATTTGCTAAAGAAGCAAAAGCATTAGAAATCAAAGGCGGTATCATCGAAGGTAAAGTATCTTCATTGGAAGAAATCACAGCATTGGCAAAATTGCCAAATCGCGAAGGACTTCTATCTATGTTGCTATCTGTACTACAAGCGCCAGTCCGCAACGTGGCTTACGCTGTCAAAGCAGTGGCAGACAAAGAAGATGGAGATGCAGCTTAATTGCCGCATAAAGTATTAAATAAAAAAGAACATTTAAACGGAGGAAATTATAATGGCATTGAACATTGAAAACATCGTTGCTGAGTTAAAAGAAGCAACTATCCTAGAACTTAACGACCTAGTTAAAGCTATTGAAGAAGAATTTGGCGTATCTGCTGCTGCTCCTGTAGCTGTAGCTGCTGCTGGTGGCGCTGCTGCTGCTGAAGAACAAACAGAATTCACTGTAGAATTAACTGCAGCTGGAGACCAAAAAGTTAAAGTTATCAAAGCAGTTCGTGAAGCAACTGGCTTAGGCTTGAAAGAAGCTAAAGCTGTAGTTGATGGCGCTCCTGCACCAGTTAAAGAAGGCGTATCTAAAGAAGAAGCTGACGAATTGAAAGCTAAACTTGAAGAAGTTGGCGCATCTGTAACTGTTAAATAATTTTATTGATTTTTAATTGGCTAAAAACCTTGATATTTAAGGTTTTTAGTCTTTTTTTATTTTTTTGACCATACTTTTGACCATACTTTTTAAAAATTTAAATAAGCTGCAAACTTATCAGCAGACCTTTCTTTTTGTTTTTTAGTCACATGAGTGTATATGTTCATTGTTGTATGAATATCTGAATGTCCTAACCTTTCTTGAACTTCTTTGATAGATAAACCAGCTTCAAATAATAAGCTACAATGTGTATGACGGAAGCCATGTATGGTAATATCATTGAAATTATGTTTTTTGCATATTCTAGATAAAATAATATTAGGTCGAGTTATATCTATATAATTATTGTTTTTAGAAGAAAAAATTATTTGATTCTTTGTTTTAGCATGTTGACCATGGGCAAGTAAATAACGTTTTTGCTGAGTTTTCCATGACTTCAAAATATTTAGTGTCTCGTCATCTAGCGAAATATTTCTAATAGATGTGTTTGTTTTTGGTGGTGTAGAAATAAATTTATTATCTGAATTTTTTGTGATAGTTTTATTGATTTTAAGTGTTTTATTAAAAAAATCTACATCGTTCCAGGTTAATGCTAATGCTTCACCTTTTCGTATTCCTGTAAAAGCTAGAACTCTGAATAGAGGATAAGTTATAGGAAATTTGTCTTTTTCACAGCATTCCAGAAAATCTTGTAATTCTTCTTTTTCAAAATATTTTAATTTATTCTTTTTTTGTTTGCGTTCTCCTTTTGAAAAAGTTACTGCTTTCATAGGATTTTCGTTAATTAGGTTCATTTTTTTTGCATAATCAAAAACTGCAGATGTATAACATTTTAAAGCTTTATAGGTAGAATATTGTTCTTTCCATTTGTTGATAGCTTCTTGACAGTAAGCTATGTTATAGCTTTGTATTTTTTTATTTCCAAAAAAAGTTGAAATGTTTTTATCAAACAAAAACTTAACACGTAAGTAAGTACTTTCTCTGACTGTTGGTTTATATTGTTCAATCCACATATCTTTTACTTGTGTAAAAGTGTAGTTATTATCTTTTACTAGTTTTTTATCTGTAGCTAAAACTTCTAATCTAGCTAGTGCGATTTTCGCTTCTTTTTGTGTTTTGAATCCTCTTTTAGTTGTATATCTCTTCTTTCCAGTTAATGGATCAATACCAAGATATGTCTTGAAGTACCACGCTTTTTTACCATTTTTCTTTTGGTATTGTTTAATCATTGCCATAAAATTCAACTCCTATTCCAATTCTATTTCTAAAATACTATTATCAAATGATTCTAGAATTTCATTTGTTTCGATGAAATCACTCCATTCTTGGTATCCGTTGTATTTTGGGGTTCCTAAATGAGATTTAAGTTTTTGATAGGTATTCATTACAATTTTTTTCCACTCTTCTTCACCAATGCGAATGATTTTATCATCGTCCCATTTTTTTGTTTTTCCAGTTCGTTTACTATTTTTTGATATTTGATAGTTTTTCCATTTTATTAAAAAGATATGTTTTGAATGAGAATTATTTTCTAACCATTCACTGAATTCTTGATATTGCATGTTTTTCTCCTTTCGAATGTATGTTCTTATTGATTGAAAAAGAAAAGCCCGAAGGCCTTTACTAGTTTAACGAAATATCTACAGTTTCATTGTTCCAAAACGATGTTTCATATTGAAGTTTCAATTTTGCATTAGGGTCTGCTTGTCCTACTAGGTTACCAGTAACAGATGCACCATTGTCTAAGTCTCCAGAATTAAGCCGATCAGTGGCAATACCATCAGTAACAATTTCATCTACATCTGTTGCATTACCATTAGCATTTAATTTAAAATTATATGGATTATAGCTTTGTTTTTGGTCGGTGTTATTGGTAATAGTAACATTTATAATTACATATTGTTTGCCTGTATCAGGAGTTTCATATTCATTACCATTGCTAAAGCTCACATTATTTACTTTAATTTCATATCCTTTGTAACTAACAGTATCTCCTACATGATATTCTTTAGATAAAGTATTATCTGAAGAATTGTTTGGATTTGTTTCCCCTACGCTTTTTGAAGTGTTTGAATCAGAACTATTTCCTAAAAAAGTGAAACCTATAATACATAATATAATAAATCCAATAAATACCCCAAAACAGCCAAACATACCTTTTCCAAAACTTTTCAACATAAAATTTCCTCCTTTATCATTCTTTTAAAACAAAATATAGAATAAATCAAAAGAATGATATGCTATTATTTGTCTGTAGTTGAACAGCCGAGGAATTTCGGTTATGTAGTCCGTGTTAGTAGCACGGGCTTTTTTATTTATAAAAACCACCTAACCGAATTGGTCAGGTGGTTTCGTTATCACACAATCACTCTGCCAATAACATAAAGGTCATCATATTCATCTGCGTAGAAATCTGGATACAAGCGATTTCCATTTTCATTATATTCACAATTTAAAGATACTAAACGTAATCTTTGATTTTCTACATACATTTTTTTCAAAAATGCTTCGCCATTTATTTCTATAGCTCCAAATTGTCCGTTTAAAACTTCTGTTGTTTGTTTAATAAAAACTATTTCCCCATTTTCAAATGTGGGACACATACTATTTCCGTCTACCATAAAAGCAAGATCATAATAAGACGGAATTTGAGATTTTCTCATTGTAACTGTACCTAGTGGACGTTCTTTATCGTAATTAGGATAACCATGACCTGCAGACAGTAGACCGACATATGAAACTTCCTGTTTTTCATCTTCATCAACGGCTCTTCCAAAATTGTCTTGAATCACATTAGATCTATTTTGATCTTCCAATTCATGTCTAGCAAAGTCATAGACTTTTTGTTGGTGATAATCGTTTAGTAAATACATTGTAGAAAGAGTATTTGATATATGTTCATTGAGAGTAAAATCATTTGATAGTTGTTCGGGAGATATTTCAAGGCCTTTACAAATCTTAATGACATTATCTATTCCAGCTTTACCTATGCCTCTTTCTAGAATAGAACGAATAGTAGTATACGGCACATTTACAAATTCAGAAAAATTTTTAATAGTTCCATATTTACTAATAATGAGTTGTTTAATGAATTCTTCTCTGTTCATCTTATCACCTCCTAAAGAAATATTAACATACGCATTTTCGTATGTAAATGACAAAAAAGCAAAAAAAACGCATTTTCGTATTGACTAAATACGCAATTGCGTGTTAATCTAATTTCAGAGTTAATTATATAAATTTTTTTACTCTTTAAATACGCAATTGAGTATAAGTGGGGAGGGAAAAGAATGCTGAAGAATTTAGAAAAAGCTTTAACAGAAAAGAATATTACTCGAACTCAAGTTGCTAGTGCATTAGGTTATAAAAGGTATGCTACTATTTCTGACAAAATTGAAGGAAAAACACAGTTTAGTTTTGATGAAGCAGTGAAACTCAAGAAAACTTTCTTTCCGGAATATGAGTTGGAGTATCTTTTTACTAACGATGTTAAACAACCAGCGTGAGGAGGGAGTGTAATAAATGTTTAGTCGTTTTAAACCAAGAATTAAAAAAACTATTAGGAGAAAAGGTTATTTGAAGTATCTGAAAAGAAAACACGATTACACTAAATGTTCTTGGTGTAACCGTGTTATAAGAAAAGACTCAAATTTTTGTTGTTGGTGTGGAAAAGCTAATTTGGAAAAATAGTTTTTTTAACTGATTCTGATAATACATCTACAAGAAGATTGTAGAGCGAATCCTTAACTAGTTTTGAGGCGTTAGAAAAACCTTTTTTAAATTTAGCTTCTGCTAACTTGGTTTTAGGAGTGTCAACCAAGAGATCTGGAATAGCGGTTTTTATAAGAAGTTTATCGCTATCAGGTAAATCCTCATCTAAAGAAAGAAGCTCAACAGCACTTTCTAAGATGAGTGAAGTCCACGGGTAAGGATTTGAGCAATGACGACAATATTTGGGAACTGGTGTTATATAACCAAGAGTAATAACTCCATCAATAGTTTTGTGCCCTAGTATAGGTATCCTACAAGTCGGACAGGTGGTGATAACTTTGCTTCCGCATTCTTCGCAATATTCTTCAGGGTGAGGATCTGAATTGATAGTGGACCGATCACTTATTTGGTGACCATTAGTACAAACTTTCTGAAAATATTGTGTTCCTATGTGGATTACCTCCAATATTATTTATTTAAGTGGACCACTCACTGATAAGAAAATTTTAGCAAAAGAAATGAACAAAAATCAACAATGTAGGAGGTGTAACCTATGCAACTTAACATTCCAGATGAAGTAGTTCAAAACGAATTAGCAAGTAATATTACTTTTATTGTTTTAAAAGAAATCGAAAAGCGATCTAGCTTGTTGACTAAAACTGTTGAATTACCACCTTACCCGAATAAGTCTCAAGTAAAAGAAATATTGAAAATTGGAGATGATAAATTAAGCGGTTGGATTTCAAAAGGTTTAAAAATTCAGCAATGGAGCGAACAAGATATTCGAATTGAACGATCTGAATTACAACGATTTTTAAAAGAAACTTTTGAAATTTAACTATTTAAACTCATTCTACACTCACCACTTCCGAAAAGAGGAGTTGCGATTTCCTTCAAAAACTACAAAATAAACAGCACATATACCTACTTGCATGGGCAACTCCTCTTCTTGGAGGTGGTGAAGATAAAAGATTAAGGAAGGAATCGAATGACATTACAAGAGCATCAACGATTGATGCAAGAGTTAAATCAGGAATATCACAAAGATGTGAGACCTGAGTTGTTAGGTAATCAATGGCGTGAACGTCAGAAGAAGTGGCAGGAAATAAAAAGCCCACATTAGTTTCCGCTAATGTAGGCAAGTGACTATATCTAAACGGAAGTTTATCACACATGAAAAATAGATACAAAAAAAGTGACTCAGCCGTCTAAAGCAATGAGTCACAAAACAAAAATTATATCGAGAGGATTATAACATATGAACAAAAAAATTGAAAATCTTATTGAAGAATTAATGACAATTTGTCACGCAGAACACATTGGTTTAGCTGTTACTGCAGTAGATGAACAGGGAGAGGCTATCAAAGCAGAAGCTGGACCAGCAAAATTGGTTATTGCTGGTGTACTTGAGCAATATAAATGGGCTAGAGATGAAGTGGTAAAAACATCTTGTGATTGTGCTGAATGTACAAAACTAAAGAAACAGTTTGGAGTGATTGAAGAAGATTCGACTAATCACACTTTTGTTATTGATAATGCAGAAGATCTTGCTAACGTAATGACTCGAATTTTCAAGGGAGAATTTCAATGATGAATGAAAAAACAATTGATTTACTCATTATTTTATTTTTCACGTTAGTGATTGTAGCGAAAAGTTACGTAATCTTTGGCTTGTTATTCGCAATTACCATGCTTGTGCTTTGCGTGTTAGCAAGCAGAAAAGAGGGGAAACATGAACGAGTTAGCAAATCTAGACAGCTATTTAACGAGTGAAAGTTGGGGAGTTCCTCAATATGAGGCGCCAATTGATGAGGAGGACGAAGATGAGTCATTTTGAAGGACATGATTTGGAATGGATTACGAAAAAAATCGAGGAATTAGAACAAGCGAAGAAGCATAGGCTTAATCAATACGATATTGAAATTGCACAGATAACGGAAAGAAAGAATCGTGTATGTGCAGATTTACAGAAAGAAATTGATGAAGCAGTAGCTATCCAAAGACAATTGATGGGAAATGCAGAACTAGTCGAAACCAAAAGCTTTGTTTTGACGATGAAGCCTGTAGATTTGCGTAAGCCATCGCAATTTAAATTACAACCATCCAAAGTAAAAGAAGAGAAAGAACAGTTTATTCAATACCTTCGAAACGAACATCCTGAATTAGTCAAAAAATCAACTGAATACAAACCAAAGCAACTAGACATCAAGAAGTTGATTGCTGACGGTGTGTTTCAACTAACGGATGATCTTCGAGTAATAGATGAGAATGGTTGTTATATTCCGAATCTAACAGTTGATATCAAAGAGCCAGAAGTGAAAGTGAAGGTGAAAAGTTAAATTGAATAATGAAGTAGCAATACAAAAGAATAGCGCTATGGACATGGTTATGGGAGCTGATTTAGATAAAGTTACGAAACAACTCCAAGCCATCGCTAATTTTCAAAATGTTGTCCAAAATAACTTGAAGAGTGGACAAGATTTTGGTGTGATACCTGGAACGAATAAACCAACTTTATTGAAACCTGGTGCGGAAAAAATACAAATGTTGTTTGGAGTAACAAGTGAATATGAAGAAATCGAGCGAATTCAAGATTATGACAACGGATTTTTTGCTTATACAATCAAATGCACACTATCAAAAGAGGGAATGAAAATAACCGAAGGAATGGGGCATTGTAATACTAAAGAAAAAAAATATATCAAACAAGATCCGTTTACTTTGGCTAATACATGTTTAAAAATGGCTAAGAAAAGGGCACAAATAGATGCCACATTAACGATTGCTAGTTTGTCTGAAGTATTCACACAAGATATGGAAGATTTACAAGATTTTTCAGAGCGAGAACAAATGGAAACAATGAATAAACAAGATGCGTTAGCAATGAAGGTAACGTTTGGTAAATATAAAGGATGCACTCTTGGAGAAATAGTGAAAGAAGATCGTTCGTATATAGAATGGTTAGCGAAAAATGCGAAACAAGAGGCTATGAAAAAAGCATCAGCCATGCTTTTAAATGATCGTCTAGAACAACAATCCTCAATACCTCTTGTAACGAACGAGCAAATAGATGAGATTCGTGCTTTAGCAGATGTGATCGCTAAGGCAAATAATCTTTCACAAGAAGAAGTAATCAAAGCTTATGGAATTGATGATCTTAAACCAATTAATGAAGTGACTGGAAAAGATTTGATCAGACGTTTAAGTGACAAAGTTTCTTCCTTGATGTCAAAAGAAGAGAAGAAACAGGAAGAATTATTTGATGATATGAATCCTCCTTTTGATGGGAAAGAAGTAGGGATTTCAGATGATGACCTTCCCTTTTGATCAACAAACAGTATTATTCGATTCAATGAATTCACCACTATAGCGAGAGAAAATTCTCTCGCTTATCTAAGGAGGCGATAGTGTGGCAAGACCTACAAAAAATGGTCTTGATTATTTTCCTCTTGATGTAGATGTTTTCGAAGATGAAAAAATAGAGGCTATTGCTGGGGAATTTGGACTCAAAGGAGAAATTGCGGTAATCAAACTGCTTTGTGCGATATACAAAAAAGGATATTTCATTCTGTGGAATGATTTAACGCAAGCTACTCTTTTAAAACGCCTGCCTGGAGTAAGTAAGGAAATGCTCAATCAAATAGTGAACCGCTTAGTCATATGGGGATTTTTTGATAAAAAACTGTTTGACTCGGTCGAGGTGCTTACGAGCGAGAATATCCAAGCCACATACTTTGAAGCAACAAAAAGACGGAAATCACCAAAACCAACTAAGTACGTAATTAATGTAAACAATAATACACAAGACGAAAGAGTTAATGATGACATTAATCCCCAAAGTAAAGTAAATGAAAGTAAATTAAATAAAACAAAAGTATCTTCTTCTGCATCTAGTGTAGAACTTTATTCAGAAACTAGTGCAACAAGCTATTGGCTAAATCAAGTGAATCCAGAAGAAGCACCAATGGTCTTAGAGTCTATTTGTTTTTGGGTAAATGATTTTCAAGGGCAAGATGAAATTGTCATCATGGCGATTGATGAAATGTTGAAGAATGGCGCTAAAAATTATAACTATCTCGATAAAGTGCTAAAAAGCTGGGAAAATAAGCAACTAGACACCGTTGAGAAAGTGAAAAAGTATTTGCAAGGTCATTACTCAAAATCACCTAAAAATAATCAAATACGCAAAGAGCCTATTCCTAAATGGCTTGATGATCCAGAAGGCTATAACAAGCAAAAAGAACGAGGGTATGAGGACGTTCCATTTTGAAGGAGGCGTATGAATGATGGATTATCTAGCGATTATTGATCATTTAGATGAAATTACGACAACTGGTTCAGCTAAGAATGATTTGCGGCTAGCTTACAGAGGGATTAGAGATGAAAAAGTAAATCAAATGCCAGAGGAACAAGCAAAAGAGCGATTTGTTTATTATATGCGTCCGTATTTCATTTTTCAGCTCTATCCTCGGTTGTATCGTGAAAAAAGATGGTTACATTTAACTTTTGATGAATATATTAAAGGTATCAACAAAGCATTAGTAAAGAGTGGAAAAAATCCAATCAGTCTTGGATGAAAAAACAGTAAGGAGTTAACTCTATGAAACTAACAGATGATTTTAAATTGATTTCGTTGAATTCTCAGGAAAGAGAGCCAGAAGTTACTATTTCAAAATATGGAATAAATTTTAGTAAAGCAGCGGCAGAATGTCTAAAATTTTCGGAGTATGCTTTAGTTTATTTGAATGATAAAACAAAAATGATCGCAATTGCTCCAGCAGTTAAAACAAGTAACGGAGCAGTTAAGTTTTATAAGCCCAAAAATAAAACTAGTAAAAATCCTAGTATTAAAAATGGCAGATTCCTTAGCATTTTAGCCAAGATGTGCCAGTGGGATATTGAAAATAAAACTTATTACGTTAAACCAGAATACCTTGAGGGCGGAAAAGGGATTTACCTTGATTTGAATAAAGCCGAAGAAAAAGAACGTCGTATTTTTGGACGAGGTGAATAAGCATGAGCAGAAAAAAGAAATCCATTCCAGAAGTTGGCCAAGAGGTTGAATGTTTTTGTTGCAATTCAAAACGTGAGACACCATGGTTATATCCGTTTTCGGGATATATAAAACATGTTTATGACAACTCAGCAATGGTAATCATTAAGACTACTCATCCAGATGATGATCATTTAGTGATTGTGCGTATTGGAAAAACTATTGTTCCTTTTTCAGAAATGAGGGTAGCGGAGTGAAAAATTTTAAATATATTATAGATGCCGCAGCTAACTTTTTAGGATGTGGACTTGTTTTAGCAATGGCAATGATTGTATTAGCAGGAGTAACCAAACTAGGTGTTCTTCTTTGGCAGATGATTTTTTAGGAGGAAAAACAATGGATGAATTAATTATAAAAGTAGAACAGTGGGCAAAAGATAAGGGATTGGATAAAGCTGATTCTAGCAAGCAAATGCTTAAAACGATCGAAGAAGTCGGCGAGGTTGCTTCAGCGTTGGCTAGAAAAGAGAAGGATGTTTTGAGAGATGGGATTGGTGATGTAGTGGTTACTTTGATCATCCTAGCAATGCAAAACGACATGGACTTATACGAGTGTTTGAATCAAGCGTACAACGAAATCAAAGGTCGCGCAGGAAAAATGGTAGATGGTGTATTCGTGAAGTCGAGTGATTTGGAGGACAGCAAATGATACCGAAGTTTAGTGAGCCAGTGGAAGAGGTGATAGAAGAATGAAAGTAAAAGATAGATTCAATCTAGCTAGCAAGACTGATGATGTGTTTGTAGCAGAAATAGCTAATATCAATGAGTATAGAGAACCGAGTCACAAATATTTTCTTAATATTTACAAGAATGGCGAATACTTTGCTGATGTGTTTTGTAGTGAAGAATTCTTTGCGCAAGATGGGGTGGATAAGGAGGAATCATAATGAATAACAGAAAACATAGAGTAGCAAAAATAAAAAAACAAGAACTGAATACAATATTTATAAGAAATGCGTTTTGTGCTGAGGGGGAAGCGGAATGATTTATCCTTTTATATTTATTGTACTTTTTATTGTTATGTTAGTAAGTATTCAAGAGGGGAATAAGAAATGACGAAACTAGAATGGGTATTGTTCATTATTACGTTGTTCGGTCCGAAAGTCACAATGTTAGACAGAAACGGTAGGGTTAGATTTCAATGTATGGGTGTTATTACGCTATTTATTAACGAAATTATTTGTATAGCTACAAAGTTATTAGGAGATAAAAATGGGTAAAACAAAATCAAAAATCAAGAAGAAAAAACGCCGTTTGGAACAAAAGGCTGTTCAGAATGGAACGGCTAATGCAAAGCATTTGAAGAAAGGAGAGCAACAAAATGGAATTAATACCGATTATCATTAATGAAAATAATGAACAGTTAGTAAGAGTAGAGACTTATATGATGTTTTAGAAGTAAAGGACAATTACACAGATTAGTTTAAACGGATGACCACTTATGGAGTTGATATTTAGAACATAAAAAATAGACAGTCATTTTTCAGCTGTCTAAATTCATTATATTTTTTATTAAAATAAAAATTTGCGAAAACTTTTAGATAAAGGAAATAAAAAAGCACAGTTCAATAAGAGTACTTGGGCAATGCATAAAATAAAGAGAAAAACATTATGATACGTAAAGAAGAAGTAAATGTGCATTAGTTCTTCTATTGTATTGAGAAAGAGAAAAAGAAGGTAACTTCGTTTTTTAATTTTTTGATTATAGAATAAGTTATATCCTAATTTGATATCAAGTATTAATAAAATTAAAAGAAGCAATTTATATATAATTACAATTCCAGTAAGCTGCTCTGTAAATCTAAAAAATAAAAAAATAATTGTTGGTACAGGAATATAAATGATAACAAATGTCATAAAAAAATAAACGATAAATGGCATAGTTTCCTCCTAAATGTATAAGATAAAAAACAATGTTCATTTATATGATAACAGATGTTAATATTTTTATTTTTTATAAAAAATTATAATTAATAAAAAAATTTTTATAAAAAATAGACAGCCAGTAATTGGCTGTCTCTACATAGTATGGTGAATTGTAACAAAGTTCTTTTTCATTATAACATATCTTGGAGTGATTTGTAATGATTAAAGAAGCTGACATAAAACAAACCAAAGAAAATGCAAGAGCTATTTTAAGACAATATAGAAGCTTACAAAGAAAAGCAGATCGAAGTCCAATTGATATTCGTTCTCCATTTATCGATAATATGCCTAAGGCACCAAGTAAAGGAAATTTATTAGAGGATGCCATTATCCAGAATATGGAATCAAAAGAGAAATTGAAATCAATTGAATATGCTCTAAGCAGACTAGGTTTAATTAGTAGACAAACTCTGTACTATACGTATTGTGTACGAGATTCTATGACAAATGATGAAATTGCAGATAATTTAGGTGTAGCTACTCGAACATTTAATCGAATGAAATCAGAAGCTTTACTAGAATTTGCAGATGTTTTTGGAGTAGTTGCTTATCGATAATTTTGGCGTAAATGGCGTTTTTGGCGCAAATTGGGCCTTTTTGGCGTAGATTTGGCACAAATTATACGATTTAACGTGATATTATGATAGTGTCGAAAGATTAGGAAACAGGAATTCGACAAAATAAAATGTAAGGGAGGAAATCTCCCTCATTGTTTTAAACTTCTTCTTATGATAGACAGTGACGAAATAATTAAATGAGTGTGAGAACTCCTGCTAAATTTTCAACCGTTGCTGTCTATTAATTTATGTATTGGAGGGAAAACGAATGGATAAAGAAATTGTCAAGTTAGCGTTAGAAATTTCAGAGATATTAAAGAAAAACGCTAATCCTCACGCAAAAATTGAGATTACTATTAATAAAATTGAACAAACGAGCGTTGACTGGTCAGAGCCAACACCCGAATGGAACTAATATCCGTGGCGGAATGGATAATTTTTAATATATTTATGGTGATAGCTTCCTTTTGACGGGGATGCTAATAGACCATCATAAATATGCTGGGGTACGCCCATATAAGTGTATACTCCACTACGGAATTGGATTGTTAGCTCTTGTGTAGTTGGATCGTAACCTACAGCAACTAAATTGCTAGATGATACTGGATACATTTCCATATAACTGCCTCCTTATAATTTATTTCAGCTGACCACTCGCTGATAGATAAAATTATATCAAGAGATGGATTATTAAATAGTAATAATTATTATAAAATAATTGAATAGCATATATTAGATATTTTTATTATGGCAAGAACGACAACAATATTTACATCCTGAGAATTTTGAAATTGGATTTTTGACTCGTATGTACCTAAGAGCCGAATAACAATCTGTATAATAGCCAATTTCTACAGAACGATTTTGTTTTGGTGCTACTGGACATTCCGTTTCGTGTAATAAATAAATCTTCTTTTTTGTAGGTATAGTATCAATAATATAATAAGGCACATGACTCACCTCCTTTCTTTATTATATAACGGATGTAAATGGTTTCACAACATCAAATGTCACTGCGATGGAAAAGGATGCCAGTTAAGATAGGAATATAAATATAGGTATCATGCAAGACTCGACTCCTTGACAGTGACTTTTAGCAACCGAGATATTGAGGAAGAGGGTAGGCGCAGGAACTATTAGACTTGTCTGTGTGTAGGTTGCTATTACATATTAGATCACTCATCTATTGAGTGGTCTATTTATTTTATCATCAAGGAAGGATCGTAAACATGGAAATTCAAATTATGAAGTTATCAGATTTAAAGCCAGCAGATTACAATCCTAGAATTGATTTAGAACCTGGTATGGAAGAATACGAGAAGTTAAAAAAATCAATTCTAGCATTTGGCTTTGTTGAACCACCTATTTTTAACAAACGAACAGGAAACCTCGTCGGGGGTCATCAGCGTGTTGCTGTGGCTAAAGATTTAGGCATATGTGAAGAGATAGAGGTATCAGTGGTTGATTTACCCCTTGATAAGGAAAAAGCTCTTAATTTGGCTTTAAATAAGATTTCAGGAATATGGGATGATGACAAATTAGCAGAGCTTCTAATAGATTTAGAGGCGCTCTCATTAGAATTAACAGGATTTGATGAAAGTGAGATACAAGAAATAATTAATCAATATGATATGCAATTAGATCTGGAGACTGATGTGTTACAAGACGAATACGAAGTCATTCTTCCAGATGAACCGAAATCTAAAGTTGGAGACATTTATCAATTAGGAAATCATCGCTTAATGTGTGGAGATAGTACTAATGAGGCTGATGTAAACAAGTTATTAGATGGAGAAGTTATGGATTTATTATTTACCGATCCACCTTACAATATTGATTATCAAGGAATTAACGACAAAAGAAAAATTAAAAACGATTCGATGGATGATCAAGATTTTATTTCTTTCTTAGAAAAATCGCTATTAGTCTGTAAAGCAATGTATGTCTGTTGTAGCTGGAAATATTGCCATTTATTTAAAAAAGCAATGGAAAATATAGAAGTATCGCCAAAAGCTTTGATTGTTTGGGACAAGGTAAATCCTGCTCAACATTTGGATAAGTATTTCAAGCAACATGAATTGATTTGGTATTTTGGAGATTTTGGAGGAGAGAAAACCATTAGAGGGGATATTTGGGAAGTTCCCAGAGAGAAGAATACATTCCATCCAACAATGAAACCAATAAAATTGATCTCTATAGCTTTAAAAGACAATCTTTGGGCTAAAACCGTTTATGATGGTTTTGGAGGATCAGGTTCTACCCTTATTACTTGTGAGCAATTATCTAAAAAAGCTTTTCTAATGGAATTAGATCCACGATATGTCGATGTAATTATTGATCGTTGGGAAGAATTCACAGGTAAAGAAGCAGTAAAATTAAATTAAAAGAAGCCGAGTGCAGCTAACACTCGACTACTTCAACGAAGCACCAAAGCACCCCGAAGACACAGAGAATTCCCACGCGTGGATTTTCGACACCCTCTGTGTCTTTTAGCATTTTATCAAATGCGGGGGGCTTACACAATGGAAAATGAAAACTTTGATTTAGATTATGAGATTGAAAAAGCTATGGAGAAAGCAGAATCAATCGAAGAATATAAGAAAATTATTCGAGTAGCTTTAGGGAAATGGCTTAAAAACCTCCACTCAGGACAAATCAAGTTAGACAAAGTTTCCGATTTAAAGATATTAATTGAGGCAGATCTAATGTTGAAAGATATTGAAAATGTTTAGCGCTATGTATATGACTCTTGATATACTTAATTAAAAAGAATAAAGGAGAATATATAGTGCATAGTCTTATACAATTTTTTACTTCTGACGTATTTCTAGGTTTTATATTGGGGATTGCTCCCTCAGCGTTTGTATGGTTATGGAAGACAATAGGAAAATGGTGGAAAATAAAAAAATTTACTCAAATGGTTAAACAAACCTACTTAATACCTGTGCAGGATGCTGTTAATGAAAATGACAGTTTAGATAAAATAAAAAAGAAAATACACTATAGCATTTATCATCTCAGCTATTTGAAATCTGATGAACTAAAATATTTGAATGAACATTTTCAATTTGAATTAATAAGAGTTACAGAGTATTCAAAATGGTTGTTAAAATCTATAAACGATGCGGTAAACAGATACGGATTTAAAGATCCTGGTAAAAAAGAAAATATTTTAAGTGACACGCAGATTGCTGAAGTAAATAGTTTGATAAAAATGTATGATCAGAATGTAAAAAAATATAAATCGTTAACCATAGATTCATTATAATGAAAAACAAAACTCAACCTAAACAGAATGTGAGGTGGTGTGTATTGAATGGCAAGACAACGTGATCCAAGACGTGATGAAGCCAAGAAAATTTGGTTGGAATCTAACGGAGAAAAGCAGTTAAAAGAAATTGCATCTGAATTAAATGTTTCAGATTCTCAGGTTAGAAAATGGAAATCGCAAGACAAATGGAGTGCTGAATTGAAAAGTAACGTTACCAATGGCAAAAGTAACGTTACCAATCAAGGCGGTGCTCCACTTGGTAATCAAAACGCTAAAGGGAACAAAGGAAATAGCCGAGCTTCTCCGCCAGTGGGTAATAAAAACGCTTTGAAAACAGGCGAGTATGAAACTATATTTTTTGAGACACTAAGTGAGGAAGAGAAGGACATCTATTCTAGTCTGAATGATGATCCTTCTTTTGTTTTGTCTGAAGAAATACGACTACTTAAAATAAGGCAATTTCGTATGATGAAGAGAATCCAACAAGCTGAAGCTGGACTAAATGATGAAGAAGTCGAACGATTGCAGCAGCTAAGAAAGATTAAAACTCCGATTGAAAAAAATGGTAAAAAGCTAGAAATCAAGCGTGAGATTATGCAAGATGTGCAGATTAGCAGAAAAACACATCGCAAAATTGATGATATTCTTTCAATTGAAGATTCATTGACTCGGATTAGCAACCAGTTAGCTAAAGCTATCAAGCAAATGAATGAACTTTATATGAATGAATACAGAACTGATTTAATTAAAGCTCAGACTGATAAGATTCAAGCTGAGACAAATGAAATTGGCGGAAATAATTCAGGTGAAGAAATAGAGGAATGGAAACAGGCAGTTTTAAATGCCGCAAACAAACGGGCGGTGAAAGAAAATGAATAATGAATTTATTCCTTTTGCTGATATTGGTTCTGCCATTGATTATTACTATGATAAACCAGTAGCTTTTTGCCAAGATATTTTGCATTTGAATCCTGATGAATGGCAAGAAAATGTTTTAAATGATTTAGCTGAATTTTCAAAGGTTTCTGTTCGTTCTGGTCAAGGAGTTGGAAAAACAGCATTAGAAGCAGGAGCAATACTTTGGTTCTTAACGTGTCGACCCTACGCTAAAGTAATAGCAACAGCTCCGACAATGAAGCAACTTTACGATGTACTTTGGGCAGAGGTAGCTAAATGGTTAAATGATAGCTTGATCAAAAACTTACTGAAGTGGACAAAGACCAAAATTTATATGGTTGGTGATTCAGAGCGTTGGTTTGCTACGGCTAGAACAGCGACTAAACCAGAAAATATGCAAGGTTTTCACGAGGACCATATGTTGATTGTGGTAGATGAAGCTTCTGGTGTGTCTGATCCAATTATGGAAGCTATTCTTGGTACGCTATCAGGTTTTGATAATAAGCTGTTGATGTGTGGAAACCCCAATAATATTGAAGGTGTTTTTTACGATTCCCACAATTCAGACCGTGATAAATACAGAGTTCATAAAGTATCAAGCTATGATAGTAAACGTACAAACAAAGACAATATAGAAATGATTCTTAAAAAATATGGAAAAGAAAGTGATGTTGCTCGTGTCCGTATTTTTGGAGAATTTCCGAAAGGTGCGTTGGATTCATTTATCAGTCTTGAAACGGTTGAATTGGCTACAGAAAAACAAATTAGTGATTCTTTAGTCAATAAAACAAAGGTTGCTCATATTGGTGTCGACGTAGCTCGATATGGTGATGATTCTACGATTCTCTTTCCTAGAATTGCTACCAGGGCATTGGAGTATGAGAAATATTCAAAACGTAGCACCATGGAAACAACAGGATATGTCATCAACATGGCCAAGAATCTAATGAGTCAATATCCGATTATTGATAAAGTGATGATTAAAGTCGATGATACTGGTGTCGGAGGTGGTGTAACCGACCGCCTAAAAGAACTGATAGAAGACAAGCATTATCCTTTTGAGGTGTTTGGAGTGAATAACGGTTCAACATCAGAAGACGATTTTTACGATAATTTAGGTACTCAACTATGGGGAAATATCAAGGAAATGTTAGAAGAAAATATGACAGCAAATCTTAACGGAGAACAGCCTGTTATTGAATTACCTTCTGATAGTTCGTTAATCAAAGAATTAAGTACTCGCAAATTCAAAATGACAAGTAGAAGTCGTATTCGTTTAGAAAGTAAAGATGATATGAAAAAGCGAAATATTGGTAGTCCTGATATTGCCGACGCACTGGCTTTAGCGTTTTATGAGCCACCAAGTCACTATCAATTTATTCAATTTTAGGAGGTGAGCTTTTGATTAGTACAGTATTATCTTTAGAGAGATATAAGAAGCTACGTGTTAAATATGCAACACAAATTGAAGATGAAATGTTTGATCCAAATGGTTTTATAGAAGATATGAAACCATTTTTTGCTGATCGCGAAAGAAAATATCTAGCTTATACTAGCGAAAAGAATGAAATAGATAATAGACCAAAGCCTAACACTGATATTGTAAAAGTTAATAATAAACTTCATGCTGGTATGTATTCAATTGTCGTAGACCAAGCAGTCAATCATTTTACTGGTATACCTATCAAATGGGATTACGATGTATCGGAACAAAAAAGAACACTCATTCAAAGATTAAAAGATAAATTCTTAAAAAATGATATAGAACTTCCAACAGTTCCAGAAGCTTTTAACAAATTAACAAGCAATCTTGATTCCATGAGATTCGCAATGCTTGATTCTGAAACTGCAACTTTTCAAGGAGCTTGTGGAGTAGCTTTCCGATTGTTAGAGCCTGTGGAAGAAGATGATGATTGGAAGTTAAGAGCAAGTAATATTGAACCTTGGAGAGCAGAAAGATATGGAAATGCCGGAATCTATATCAAAGAAAAGTATGACTCTTACCAGAAAAAATTTTTTCAAGAAATGAAAGTTATGACAAGAAATAAAATTCTGACATATGCTTGCTATGGTGATTTGAATTTTGTTACAAGCGGAACGTTCAAAAAAATTGATGAGACCGATAACCCTTTGGGGACGATTACCTTGGCAGAATTTAAAAATAATACGAATCGTTATTGTGATTTTGAAGTAGCTGAGGAAATTGGAGATGCAATTGATCGTGCTCTATCTGATCAACAAAATGAAATTGAACAATTTAAGCTTGCTTATATGCTTGTTACTGGCACAACAATGGACAAGGACACTGCTAAAGAAATGATGAATCAGCTAGGAATTATCAACTTAAAAGACCCCGCGGCAAAAGCGGAATATGTCACAAAAAATTTAGCAAAAGATTTCAATGAATATCATATGGATTTATTAAAAAAACAATTCTATACCATTTGTAAAGCAATCGATTTTAATGATGAGGTGTTTAAATCAAATAGCTCTGGAGAAGCACGTAAATGGCAGATTATTAGTTTAGAAGCAAAAACAAACACTAAAGAACAATATTTCAGGGAAGGACTGAAAGAGTGTGCAGAAACAATTGCTGCTTTTCTTAAGTTTCATGACAAAGTAGAAATTGAGCCTGAAAAAATTATTTTTACTTTCTCTAGATCTTTGCCAACTGATTTAAGTTATTTAGCTGAAGCTTTACCTAAACTTGCACCATACGTATCCAAACGAACTATTCAGAGCCAAATTCCATTTGTAACAGATGTTGATTATGAAAATGAAATGATGGAATTGGAAAGTGGAAGTGCTTATCCAGATAGTGAATACAATTTTGGCGGAGGTGGCAATAGTGACGATAGAAACGAAGTATTGGACCAAACGTCGAGAACTGGAGGATCAAGCAAGGTTCAAACAAGAAAATCAGACACTTAAAAAATTAACTAGTGTATTTCCTGAAGCACTGAAAGAGATACAAGCAAAACTATTATCACAAGCTGACTTACACAATATCACTTATCCAGAAATGATGGAGTTTTATAGTACAAGTAATCAGAAAAAATATCGTGAATATGTGGAAAAAAATTATAAGTCATTAAAAATGTATGATGCAAAATACAAAGAGTTTATCGATGAATTTTTTCCACCATTTGACTATGCAAAAGTCAATCGCTTATTACAAATACGATCAGATGTATTTAAAATTCTTGCAGAATATGCGATGGATGCAGATGTGAATCAATATTTTTCTGATCGCTTAGAGGAAATTCTTCAAAGAACATATTCTTCTAATGCTAATGTTTTTGTTCAACTTTTAAACGTTGATATACCAAATTATTTACCAGAAAATGAAATTAAACATTATTTGAACTATCCATGGTCAGGAAAGACATTTTCAAGAAGACTTTGGGGAAATATTTCATCGCTTGAACAGAAACTCTCTAATGCTATTGTAAAAAGTGTTGCTAGTGGAGAAGGCGTTATACACGCATTAAATATCATGAGATTAGACTCAGAAATTTGTGACATGTTTAAGTTAGAAGAATCAAAGTATAACAAAGCGATAGAAAATCTCGTTCGAACGGAGTATGCAAAATTTGCACAAGATGGTATTGAAAAATCATATTTAGAAACAGGTATTGAGGAATACAACGTATTGACTGCAAAAGATGAGAGAGTTTGCCGGATTTGTGGAGGAAAGGCAAGTAAGAATCCCTATAAACTGAAAGATGCTGTCATAGGTGAAAATCGAGCACCTTTCCATAGTCGTTGTAGATGTACGGATGTTCCTAATTTATCAAAATTAGGAAAGGATATTGATGAAGAATATGACCGTTTATTTGGCGATTTATTAGATGAGTTTGCACATGATTCTTTTGGAATTAATTTGAAACGGAGGAAGTAGAATGAAAGATTTTTTTGAAGCAGTACTAACAATTAATGTAAATGCTGATATTGCAGAAGCCTACAAAACAGCTATTGAGTCTGAGAACCATCCTAATGGCTTGAGAGATCATTGGAATGGCAATTATGCCTACGTGGTTATTGGCGATCAAACTGTTAATTATCAAGATAATACTCCAGTTGATAAGAATACCGTTAATTTAACGATTCAATTATTATCTCATACATTACCAAATTTAAAAGAAACAGTTAATTGGTATGAAAAGATGGGATGTGTTGTTGTTAGAACTGACTACAAAGAAGGAAAGTCTAGTAATTAGGCTTTTTTATTTTGTCCGAAATGACGTTAAACTAGCGCAATACTGGGCTTGGTTGAATGGTGGGGCGCAACTATTAAAACTCAAAGCAATGCGGGGCGTGAAAACGAATCGTGGGGCGAAAGGAGAATGAGCATGAAACACAAATCATTAATGCCAATGAATTTGCAATACTTTGCCGAAGGTGACGATCAAAAGTTTTCTTTGGATGACTTCAAATCTTTTGTGGAATCCAATGAAGAAGCTCAAAAATTTATTCAGTCACAATCTCAAAGTGTTGCCGACAAACAATTGGAAGCTTGGAAACAAAATAACTTAGATAAAATTAAACAGGATACCATCAAGGAATATGAGGAATCTAAGAAAAACAAGTCACCTGAGCAAATTCAACTGGAAAAACTACAAGCTGAATTTGAAGCAGAAAAAGCGTTGCGTGTGACAAGTGATAATAAAGCATTTGTTGCAGAACAAATTGCTGGATTAGAACTAGATGGAGAGTTAAAAGAGTCTATTTCTCAATTTATGCTAAATAATCTTGTTAGTACGGATACAGATTTCACTAAGAATGCTGTTGAAGGTTTTACAAGTGTTTTGAATGCAATCAATGAGAAACATGCAGATGCATTAAAAGAATTACAAATGAAGTCTGCATTTGGTGGAACTCAACAATCGAATAACCAAGTTCAGCAGAATAATGAAACATTTACAAATCCAGAAGAACAATTAGGACAAATTCTTCAACAATTTAACTAGGAGAGTGAAAAATTATGAAAAAAACATCTTTAAATAATTTAGAGTATTTGGATATTTCACCAGCGATTAATGCTATGCAAGTACCAAATACACCTTTTTTAAGCTATTTACTTGGTGCTGGAAAAACAGAGCCAGCAAACTCGACAGAAATTAAATGGCGTGAATATGATATCAACAACGATGATTCTTCTGAAAAGCTTGAGGGCGGAGAATATCCAGATGCTGAATCAGGTCGAACTTGGTTTAACAACTATACTGAAATTTTTAGAAAATCAACCTCTGTATCTGGTACATTAGATGCTATTAATGTGAATGGAGTCGGAAATGAATTAACTAATCAAGTAGCACTACGTGGTATGGAAATGAAAATTGATTTGAACCGAAAATTGATTACTGGTGTAAAAGCTGATGAAAATGGTTCTAAAGGTCGTCGAATGAATGGGATTTTGAACTTGATCAATTCAGCAAATAAGGCAGAAACAGCCACTGCGGGTGCAGTAACAAGAAAAGATATCGATACTTTATTCAAATTGATGTATGAAAAAGGTTATATGGGAGAAAAACTATGCTTGATTTCTCCAGATATGCAGGAGTTAATGACTGATGAGTTAGATGGAAAATCAACAAAAATTGTTCAGTTCGGGGAAAGAGTAACTTTTGGATTGCAAATTGGAAATATCGTGTCTAATTACGGTACAGGTATTGCTTTACTAGAACCATCATTGCCAAAAGGAACAATTGCCGCAATCGATACTAATTATGTGAAACTACGTCCATTACGTGAATGGAGAGCAGAAGAACTTGCAAAAACAACTGATTCAAGACGTATCGGTCTTGTAGGTGAATACTCTCTTGAATACAATGCTTCAAATTCTGGGGCAATTTTAAATTTAAAGTCTGAATAAGGGAGTTAGTACTCCCTTTTTTGATAGGAGGAATTACAGTGGTAAAAAAAGATGAAGTCGTGAAATATAGAGTAGGTAAAACTAAAAATTTTGTTGGGTTTGTTCATCCAAAAACTCGCAGATTTATCACAGCAGATTCAAATAACGAATTTAATATTTCTATAGATGATAAAGAAGCAATTGCAATTTTGGAAGAAGCAATTGATGTTAATAGAATTTAGGACGTGATCTGATGGATGAATCACTAAAAATGGAAATTATTGAATCTACAAAAGAAGAATTTCCAGATTTGAGTGAAGAACGCATAACTAATTTATTAGAAATAATTTTACTAGAAATTGAATCATACAACACTTGTAAAAATGATATTTCATGGGAAAAGTTAAAAAGCGTGATCAGTGAAGTGTTGTATAAAATAATAAAATATGAATCAGAAAAAACAGTATCTTCAGTTAGACGTGGTGATACAACGATTAGTTATGCTTCAACAACAAATGCTGTTAGTGAGTTGCTTCTAGGATATGGTGATTTGATACGAAGAGTTATTGGTTGTGGAGGATTGGAGTTTTTTTAATGAATGAAGCAGATATTTTAGAAACTACTTATGAAGATAGTTGTATTATCGAAAGACTAACGGACATTGAAAATTCTAATACAAATATTACTATTCAAGATTACAAAAAAGTATATGATAATCCTATCTCTTGCGCTCTTTCACAAGGTCAAATCAATGGACTAGCAGTCATAGAAGATGGAGAGATGGTAAACGTTTCGACTGACACATATAAATTATTTGTTCATCCTAAGATTAAACTAAAAAAAGGAGATCGAATAACAATAACTCAAAAGGCTAGTGGCTTAATTTTTTCTTTATTTGCTACTAAGCCTTTTTACTATCCTAGTCATTGTGAAGTGAATTTGATAGGAAGTGAGAAAAATGGGTGATCTCAAATATAAATCTAATGCAGAAAAAATCATTGAAAACTTTAAAAATATGACTGAACTTGCTCAAAAAGAAGGAATATCCTTCGTTAACGATTCAATGAATAAAGTTGTTAGTTTAGCTAAACCATTAACTCCTGTAAAATCAGGTAATTTAAGGAGAGGATATCGAGTAGTAAAAGCTAGAAAGCTATCAAGCGGTCGAATTGTTGGAGCAGTTATAAACAATGAACATTATTTTAAATATGTAGAAGAAGGTCGTAGGACTAAAAATGGTGGCTTTGTTAAAGGGAAATTCATGTTAACTCGTGCAACGAACTTAGCAAATATGACTTATATTCCTAGAAGATTCAAGCAGATGTCTATAAAGATTATTAAGAAAGGAAAATGACATGAAAGATAAAATCATTGCTGCAATCAGTAGAAAATTAAAAGAAATCTATCCTGATGGGACAATATATCTTGATTCAGTTATGCAGTCAACTAAAGATTTTTATTTCGTTTTATCAGTAATGGAATCTGGAACTGAAAATGTAGGAATTGATATTCAAAATGTTTCTTTCTTAATTGATATTGCATTGATTGATAATAAACCTAATAGAAATTTAATTAATGAATTAGTCTCACGTTGTGGGACTTTTTTTAATACGATTACAATCGATGAGCAAATATTATTTCCAAAAGCCTATTTACCTGATGAAACAGATGGTGTTCAACATATTCGTTTTACATTAGAATTTCCACAATATATTGAATGGAGTGAAAGATAAATGGGAGAAAAAAGAAGTAAAACCGGAATTATTTCTGTCGAAAAACCTACTTGGTTTCCTTTGAAAGATGAGACAGGGAATTTTCCGGTATATGATACTGCGTTGCCAATGGGAACAGCAGTAAGTATCAAACCAACAGCTAATTATGAAACAACACAAGATTATGGGGATTCAGTGGTTCAAGATCAATTTACAGCTTTTGGTGGTGCAGAAGTTGAACTAGAAGCAAATGGATATACTCATAAAGTTTTATCTACAATTACTGGAGGGAAAATTGTTAAAGGTGGTGCCTTGCGTTCTGGAGAAGATATTGCGCAAGATGGTGCGTTTGCATATAGACGTAAAAAATCGAATGGGAAATACCGTTATACGGTCTTTTATAAAGGACAGTTTGCTCTAGATTCAGATGAAACATCAACGATTGAAGGAAGTAAAGTAAGTTTTACTCATCCAACTTGGAAGGGTTCATTTGTAGATGTACCAGGACTTGGATATATGTATTCAGTTGATGAAGATGATGAAGGCGTGGATAAAGCAATGATCGAAAATTGGTTTACAAAAGTAGCAATTCCAATTGAAGAAGCAGAACTTTCAGGAGGTACAGAATAATGTCAAAATATCAAACAACGATTAAATTAACGAAAAAAGATGAAGAAGGTAAATATGAGCAAGTACAATTTAAATCTGCTGAATTTCTACCAGGCCCAGTCGTAGAAGAAGCAGCAGAAGTAATGGAGGGAATGCAAAATGCTGTAGATGGAAAATCAGTATCAGAAGCATTAAGTCGAGCTTATTCATTTATTGCAGATACTTTGTTTGAAGGACAGTTTACTGGTGAAGATTATCGTCAAGGGATCGATGCTCGAGAAATTGCTTCGTTGACAGGTAAGTTATTAAAATCTGTTACTGCAGGCTTTGATGAAACTTATACAGAAACGAAAAAAAAGTAAGCGAAGCTCTCAAATATCCTTTTTTTAAACATTCGATTACTTATCGAGAATTAGATTTAAAGACGCAATTACTCGAAGCAGGTTGGACGTTACCAGAAATTGAACGTACTGACTTTGACGAGTTAATGCGTCTTTTTGCTTTTCGAGATGCAGTAAAAGAGCATGAGGATGTTGAGTACTACGATAACTTCACCCAATTTTAGGAGGTGATACTTTGAATAACGATGACCTAATTCTGAAGATGATACTAGATGAATCTGGTTTTACTGCCGGTATGAATAATGCTGTCAAAAAGTTGAACTCTTTTGATGAAACAATCGAAAGAAAAAGTAGAAATAGTGGCAGTTCATTAGGTAGTATTTGGAAAATATTTGCTGGAAGTTTTCTAGCTAGCGGAGTAACTAGAATCGTAGGAGCTGGCTTTGATCTAATCAAGGGTTCCATAAGTGGAGCGGTTGATCGAGTAGATACGATGAATAACGCTCTACGAAATTTCCAAAATATGGGATTTAGTAATTCAGAAATTATGAAGAATATCGGAAAGAATGGGCTTTTATCTCAAGGTATTCAAGGACTTCCTACTGCTTTGAATGATGCGATAAGTCATGTTCAACTTCTTGCTTCTTCTACAGGTGATTTAACTCGTTCAACTCAAATATTTAAAGCTTTAAATGATGGAATTCTTGGTTTCGGTGGTTCAACTGATCAAGTTAATGAAGCTGTTATTCAATTATCTCAAAGTTTCTCAAACGGAAAAGTAGACGCACAAACTTGGAACTCAATGATCAACGCTCAACTTGGACCTACTCTTTCTGCCATTGCTAAAAAGATGGGAATTACAATGGGAGATCTGAAAGAAGGTTTATCTCAAGGTAAGATTTCTGTTGAAGAATTCCAAAATCAATTAATAGAAATGGATACCAAAGGTGGCGGAGGACTTAAATCATTAAGTCAAATCGCTAAAGATTCTACTAAGGGAATTAAAACCTCTATACAAAATGCAAAAACAGCCGTTACACGTGGTGTTGGTGAAGTAATAGAAGGATTAAATAAAGCATTAGTAGATTCAGATTTAGGTGGATTTAAGGGAATTATTGATAAAGTGGGCAGTTCAATGGAATCGTTCTTAAAAGTAATTGCTGCAAATATTCCTACAGCAGTATCATTTTTAAGTAATTTATTTAACGAAATTCAAAAATTTGGTTCTGCTTTGAAATTCATGATGCCCTTTCTTGTTCCTGCAGCTACCGCTTTTGGAGCGTTAATGTTTCAACTTAAAGGTATACCAGCAATAATAAAAAGCTTCAATAATTTTAAGAATGCCATAATTGGCGTTGGAAATTCATTAAAGATTATGGGGGCAATAGCTGCTGCTAATCCATTTGTTTTAATTATTGGTGCAGTCGTTGGTGCAATAGCTGTTTTTGGTTACTTTATGGCAACCAATGAAGAGTTTAGAAACAAGGTTATATCTATTTGGAATGATGTGAAAGATTCCGTAATTGGTGTATTAAAAAATATAAAGGACTGGGGAATTGATACTTGGAATTCTGCTAAAGAAATGGCATCAAATGCAGTTGAGGGTGTCAAAGATGTTTGGTCAGGAACAAAGGAATGGTTTTCTAACACCTGGAAAGGTATTAAGGATGGGGCCACAGGTTTATTTGATAAAACAGTAGAGACTTCAAGAAATGCAGTCGATAGTGTAAAAAATGCATGGTCTAATATGAAGAAATGGTTTTCTGATACTTGGCAAAGTATAAAAGATTCAGCCAGAGAAAAATGGAATGGAATCAAAGACTCTATTATGTCAGTTGCTGGTCCATTGATTACAGGTATAAAGAATGCATTTTTACATGTTACTTTTTATCTAGAGACCTTATGGAATAATTTAGTTGAGATTGGTAAAAACGTCTTTGAGATTTTAAAAAATGTTATACTTGCGCCGGTTTTGTTTATTACCTCCATGATTTCTGGTGGATGGGAAGAAACAAAAAATAATATGATTGCTGTTTGGAATAATATTAAAGAAAGTGCCATAAATATTTGGGAATCTATAAAGAATATATTTGTAAGTTATTTTACAAATATTTATTTTGCTGCACTCAATATTTGGACAGGGTTCAAGCTTACATTGATAAATATTTGGAATGAAGTGGTAAATCAAGCTAAATCGATTTGGTTAAACATAAAGTATTTTTTTATTAATCTTTGGATTGATATAAAATATTTTGCAATTCAGAAATGGATTGAATTGAAGTTTTCTATTATTCAAACTTGGATCGATTTAAAATATAATGCCATTACTACTTGGAATAATATTAAACAGTTTTTCAAAGATACTTGGAAAAATATTAAAGATACGGCATACAATACGTGGATTTCTATAAAAAATACCATGATTAATACATGGAATAACATTAAGGACTCTTTCTGGAATATTGTTACTGGAATTGTTAATTCTGCTGAAAATGCATGGACAAATCTAAAAAATGGTGTTTCAAATGCTATTAATCGGGTAAAAGAAATCTTTAATTCGTTAAGGGAAGTCAATTTATTTGAAATTGGCAAGAACATCATTGATGGACTTATAAATGGTGTAAAAGAAAAGTGGAATGCTTTGAAAGATACTATCAAAGGTATTGCAGGTAATATCAAAAATTGGATTAAAGGAGCTTTAGATATTCATTCTCCATCAAGATGGATGCGTGATATGGTTGGTAAAAATATTGTTCAAGGTATTATCGTTGGTATTGATAAAGAGCAAAGTAAGTTAGATCAAACCATGACAAATTTAGTAAAAACACCGTCTGTTCAACCTGTAGTAAATGGAATAAGTCACCTACCAATTACACAAACAAAGCAAAATATATCTGCTAGTGAAACAAAAGAAATTCATTTACATTTAAATGTTTATGGAGATTTACCTGATTCAATGGTTCGAAAGATTACTACAAAAATTAAAACAGAATTGACAAGACAAATGAAACGAGATGCTGGTGCAGTAGGAGGAACATTATATGCAACTTAAGAGAGGACAATTTTTTATTAATCAACATTATTCTTCTGAATTTAATGTGTATATTCAAAACAGGCCTGCTTCTGTTTCAGCTAGTCGAGTAATTGAATTGAGAGAGCGAGAAGGAAATGATTCTATCATTATTGATAAAGGCTATTACAAAAATGTGACTAGAAAGATTGAGTGTTACTATAAAGCACCTTCAATTGATATGGTGCAGGAGTGGGAAGATCGAATCACTGAATGGTTAGATATGTCGTCTTATAGTGATTTTATTCTTTACTATGATGAACAATATATTTATCAAGCTGTAGTAATAGAAGGACCTGAATTTAAAGGAACAAGAAAAACAGGAAATATTGTCCCTTTTGAATTTACAGTGAGTATTCGACCATTTAAGGAAAATTACAATGGTAGATTTACTATTCGACAAACAGAAACTTTTGAAATTTATAACCCAGAGAAGTATTCTTCAAAACCGCTTATTAAATTGAGTGGTTCTGGAGATGCTTCTTTTTATATTAATAAGGATAAATATGATTTGAAATCGTTGGACAGAGAATTATTTATAGATTCTAAATTAGAAGAGGCTTATCGAAAATTAGATGGTAATTTAGAACATCAGGATCAGGTCACCTTATTTTTAGATTTTCCATTTTTATATCCTGGAAAAAATGAAATTAAATGGACGAAAAATATTCATTCATTTGAAATAATGCCTAGGTGGTGGAGAAAAGTATGAAACCAAGAATATATAGTCCTACTGAAACAGATTTCTCAACGAATGGCTTAGGAATTTTAAAGGATTGTACAAGATGTGAAATATATGAAGTAGCTAATGGAAAATATGAATTAGAGTTGGATTATCCTTTAGGAACTAGATTTGATGAATATTTTGAAAATGACTATCAAATAAAAGCAAAGCCAAACGATCAAGAAGAGTATCATATCTTTTTTATTGATGATAAAGATATAGATACTTTTTTAAATACAGTAACTATTTATGCTCAGAGTCGTACAAATCGACTTGGAAGACGGGTAGTCACTCTTGCGGAAGTGGACTCTAAAACTGGTCGAGAAGCAATGGCAATTATTGAAAACAATATGGATAAAAAATCAGATATACGCTTATATTCTGATATTATAACTGTATCAAGCACAACTTTTGAAGCAAGAAATGTTTTAAATTGTATTGCTGGCGAACAAGGATCTTTACTGCAGTATTGGGGCGGAGAAATTAAACGTGAGCCATTTAAGCTATCTTTATTAAAACGAAGAGGCCGTGACAATATTGGAACAATCCGATATGGAAAAGATTTATCTGGATTAAAAGTTAAGTTAGATTGGACAGGCGTGAAAACAAGAATTATTCCTTATGCTGATCCTCAAAGTGATACAGGTACAACTAGCCGAATTTATGGCTCGCCAGTAGATAGCGAATATATTAATAATTATCCTGATGTATATACAGAACACGTTCAATTCACAGAAGAACAGGGAGTTAAAGATGTTAATAGTTTAAATAAAATAGCTAAGAATTATTTCAAAATAATTAATCCAGGCTGTGATAAACCGAAGATTTCTATTACCGTTGAGTTCGATAAATTAACGGACACAGAAGAAGGAAAAGAATTCGCTAAGATAAGAAATTATGGGTTATTTGATACGTTTAAAATATATCATCGAAAATATAAACTATATTTTGAATCGAAAGTTAGCGGTGTTCAATATGATTCATTATCTGAAAAGGTTTTGAAATTGGAAGCTGGTGATACTCAAGTTGCTTTTTATCAACAACAAGCTGTAACTATTCAAGATAAATTAAAAGATTATGCTACGAATAATTATATGAGTAGTTTTAATGATTATGTGTCCTCTATGATTGCAGGTCAAGGAAATGCAGGCGGTTATGTAGTTTTATGGCCAAAAGAAAAACCTTCAAATATTTTTATAATGGATAGCCCTGATTTAAACAAGGCAAAAGAAGTATTAAGAATGAACAAAAATGGAATTGCCTTTTCTAAAAATGGTTGGAATGGTCCTTTTAATTCTGCTTGGACATTGGATAGTATATTCAATGCTAATTTTATTCAAACAGGATTAATAAAGGCAGATATCTTTCAAAACTCTTTTAATAAAACTGGAGATGTATTGAAATTAGTTAATGGACTACTTCAAATTTGGAATAACAAAAAGAAAATAATGGAGTTAACTAAAAAAGGAATGGAGTTTTGGAATTCTAATAGTTCAATTGGAACGATTGGAACAACTGATTCTGCTGGTAATCCTTTTCCTGGAGCTTCTACTCCCACACCTATTGAAGATAATTCTTTAGTTATTCGTACAAATGGAGACGGCAAATATATTTTGATTTCTCCTAAAGTCGGTAAAGGGTTAGTTTTATTGGGAAATGGGAAAGCAATTTATTTTGGAGACTTAGATGTACAAGGAAAACTCACAGTCAAAGGAAAAGAAATCACAGGGAACAATAGTGGAGGAAGTGATCCTGGAACCATCCCTCCTCAATTGACGACGGAAGCTGAAAAAAGAGCATGGAAAATTTGGACAATGCTGAAAGCTCGTGGTTATTCTGAATATGCATCCGCAGGTATTCTAGGAAATATTCAGGGTGAAGTCGGAGCAAGCATGAACCCTGATACAGAACAACTTGGTGGTCCAGCTTATGGGATTGTTCAATGGGATGGTTCTGCTTATCCGTTAGTTGGATCACCAACTTGGAACGGACGAGAGTATGTTCAGCGTTTGATGAACACCGCAGGGATTCAAGAAGATTATCGAAGCATTGAAGCCCAAGTAAAATTATTAGATTGGTGTATGTTAAACGGTCAATGGCTCGGAAAAGTAAATCCAACCACAGTATCAGGATTTAAATCGATCAATGACGCCAAAAGTGCAGCATATGCTTTTGAAATGAACTTCGAACGCCCAGCTTCTGCACATCCAGAACGCCAAAATTATGCCCAATCTTGGTATAACAAATTATATGGATTAACTAGTCCAGAACCTGGAGGGAATTTCATTTGCCCAATTCAAAAACCAGTGACAGTTACTTCAGAATGTGGATGGAGAACTAGTCCAATAAATGGTGGCCAAGAATTCCATAATGGAATTGATCTTGTAAATGGAAATCCTAATACACCTATTTTTGCAGCATTAGATGGGGAAGTTGTTCAGGCTGGTGCTAATTATTATGACTGGTATGGTAATTACGTGGTTATTAAACATAATAATGGGAAGTGGACAGGTTATGCTCATTTGTCTCGTATTGATGTTTCTGTTGGACAAAAGGTTCAGAAAGGCGCTCAAATTGGCTTGATGGGAACAACAGGTCCTTCTACAGGAGAACATCTACATTTTCAAATTATGAAAAATTATTGGCCACAGCCAGTTGTTGATTTTGAGAATCCAAGAAATTATATCCAATTTTAAGGTGGTGATTCTATGAGTAAATGGAATGTCGTTTTAAGTACAACAGAACCATATAATTATGTGGGGATGATTCAAGTTCGACAAGGCAATAAGAACACTGAAGTTATGGAAGCTACAATTGTAGAAAATGGTCTTCCATATGATTTATCAGACTGTAAGGTATATTTTGAATCAGTTGTTGGCAAAAAATATTCAGTTCAATTAGAAACAAAAATTGTGGATGCTAAAAAAGGGAAAATCAACTATATTTTTGATAACTATTCCATGCAGTGTCTGCATCGACAAACAGCCAATTTCATTATATTTAAAGGAGAAGACTTGATTGGAACAACTCAAGACTTCTCTTATTTTGTCATCAATGCTGTTTCAAAAACAGAAGGAGAAATGGGTTCTTATTGGCAATCAATTGAAGATTTAATTGCTGATATGACAGCTTTTATCAATGAAAATAAAGGTGATTTTACAGATTGGATGAATGCGAGAAAAGAAGAATTCGACCGTTGGAGACAAGAACAGGAATCAGATTATTCAGCATGGTTTGAATCCATCAAGGATATTTTAAAAACGATTGATCCTGGTGGAACAATGCTTGCGGAATTGATGGATGCTAGAGTAGATATTCAAGGAAAACGAAACCATTCAATTTCGGAACGTTTGCTTGCAGATATGGATTATTTATATCAAAAATTACGAGCAAGCTTATTTACCATTGAATATAGTGAAATTGAAATGGTAGATATCTTACAAGATGATTTGTTTTCTACCACTCATGAGGTAGAAGAATTTTCTGATGTGACATGCGAAGAAATAGATGGAGCATTGATTATTGCAACAATTGATGATAAAAAACAAAATGTTTTTACATTAGAAAAAGTGGGTGAAATCAGTGGTTAAGAAGAAAAGAATGATGGAAACGGATGAGTCAGGGGTACAACGTCAATTCATGCCTACGACACATGTGTCTGCTGTATTAGGATTAGATGAAGCAATTGACAAGAAGCTGAGAAATCAAAGTAGATCATACGCTAATGTTTCGTTAACACCTGAAGAATATCAAAAAATTCGCCAAATTATAGCTGATTATGATGCAGGGAGATTAGGAAATCATCCATAAGGAGGGACAATAAATGTCGAGTATTTTAGGAAAAATTATTCAATTAACAGAGAACGGTGTGCCTAAATTTTTAAGAACACATGTCAATGCTATTGAAGGAAAAGAAGAATTAGTGCAAACTTCTGGCAATCAATCCATTGATGGCTTCAAGAATTTTTTGCAAACCCCAACTGTAAAAGGAATAAATCTTGCCAAAGAAATGTTTGGTGTGACGCTACAAGGAGGCCAACTATCCAAAGTACCTGTGGCAGATGGAACAACCTTAAAATGGGGAAATCTGTATGCTTATGATAATGAGCGGTCAAAAAATAATGATTTCTTTATTTTGTCATCTGATAATAAGACGTTGACTATTTTGAAACAATGTACGTTGAAATTTGATGGGAAGTTTTGTTGTCAAACAGAATATGCTAAGTATTATGCTTATTTAGGAATGAGAGTAAATGGAGCAGCTGATTGGAGAGTGGCAGGAATTGCTGGTGATTTGAATTGGAGAAATGATGTTGCTTGGTTTGTCGTGAGAAAATTTAATGCAGGAGACAAAGTTACTCTAGTCACAGGCACTAACTATACAAACAGTTCGGTACCTGCTTGGGGAGTAGATCAAGTTCATATACAAGAAGTAATCAGAGCATAGGAGGAAGAAAGTATGAAAACAATGTATGAATATTTTTATCCAGTAGGTGGGAGAGTTTTAGGAGAAGTACCAGATGACTATCCAGAAAATTTGCCTTGTACATCGGTACCACCATTACCAGATATTCCATTAGAACGTCAATTTTGGAATCCGAGTGAACAAAAATGGGAGGAAGTAGTCACGCAAGATTTCTCTAAAAAATTAGAATTGTTGGAAGAAATCCATCGTAAGACAGAACAACAACTTGAACAAGTACAAGAAGAAAATCAAGCTTTCAAAGAGAGTAGCGAAGCATTGAATAATCAAGTGACAGATTTACAAGTTGCAATGACGGAAATTTATGAGTCCAAATCAGGAGGTGTTCAAAATGGCTAATGTGTATGCTTCTTTAGTTCGCAAAGGTATAAAAAACATCGACGAAGTGCCAAAACAATTGAAAAAGCAAGTACAAGCAATTCTAGCTCAAGATGAAACTGAGTAGGATGGCTTTTTTATTAAGAAGGGAGGTGTAACGAATGGCATTTAAAAAAATCGGTCGAATGAAAGTCAATACAAAAGTAAAGGGCAGACATGGACAAGATACAGGATTTGTTTTTTATAGTTACGACAAAGGTTCTGCCGCATTAGAATTTTTGTTCCGTGATCAAGATTACAAAATTGTTGATCTCACCAATACCATATTTAAAATCTTACTGACTATCGAACAAGATGGCCAAGAAAAGAAATTCACTGCAATCGATAGTCAACCAGTTATCGATCATTCGGAAAGCGGAATTGTGACCTATCCACTGCCTGAACAATTGTTGAACTATGAAGGAGAAGTAAAAGGCTATGTATATCTTGATTTCGAAGATGGTTCGCACAGCGATGAATCAGCCTTCACTTTTACGATTATTCGTTCGAAGATTGACAGTGAAATCGAAGAAGCGAGTGAGATCTACATCAAAGACTTTGAACAAGTGAAAAAAGAAGTCTTTGAATTGGCTGAAAGAGAAAAAGAAGCCATCGAAGCCCTTCGTCCTTCTCTAGAGGGAAGTGTGCAACAATTGACTGAACAAGTTCAAACGCTTGGTCAAAAAGTAGAAGTTACACAAACAGAAACCAATCGATTATTGCAACTCATTGATGAAAATGAATTATTCACGAAAAAAGAATTGATTGAGGCATTTACAAAAGGTTATTTCGAGGTATCACGGTCACTTGATTTTAAAGGAAAAGTGGTCGGTAGTATGGTTGAAAATCCAAATATTGCTAGTCAAGTCAATTTTCTTTCTGAAAATAGGTTTGAAATGCCGACTCCTTACACGCGTTATCCTGAAGTTAATGCTTATCCAAGTGCAGTCAATGCAATTGGTTATGAAGCTCTACGTGGAACTAGAACATATAATTCTAGTTCATCTGGTTCTGATAATAATCCTAACTATCCTTATTTACGCATCCAATGGAATGTAGTGGAGGAAATCAAACGATGGTTAGGAGAAGATTACTATGAAGCATTAGGTACAAATATCTTAGAACAACAAGTTCAATTGACTGAAAAAGGGATAGTTTCGATCACTCCAAGTACCTATGGGTATGGTTATCATGGAACGGTAGCTGATAGTTGGAGTAACGGACAAGGAGGAATGGCTAGTCTATGGTATGACAATCATTTAGAACAATGGAAAGAATACCAAAGAAATACAAAACAAAGATTTCAAACAATGTCTGCTTCGGTTGTAAAAAATGGAAGTGAACAATTCTTAGATTCACAAGGACGAGTGAATATTCTCATGATGGGTGAAAAAGGGGCATATACTTCTTTATACTATGGAAAAACTACGTTGCAGTTTACTTATCGAATTTATTTGACAGATCTGCTTTATTACAAGAGAGACCCTACCATTGACCGAATGCAAACACAAATTCAACAATTATGGAATGAAGTATTTAAACATTAGGAGGAAGATTTATGAATGAAAATATGAAAGTTGTTTATAAAGTAGTCGGACAAAGTTATGAAGTCTGGTTTGCACCAAAAGAATCAACGACTTCACGACCATTTACAGAAGTAGAACCACCTAAAGGACCAGATGTGATGATTGCAGGTTTTGATTGGGAAAACAATCAGTGGATTTGGGTGAAAGGAGTTCCTTATGATCTGTATGTTCGCTCCAATCAGGTAGCAGCGAATACCATGAAAGAATTAACAAAACTGAAAAAAATGGTGGAAAGAATTCAAGATGTTGTATTTCCAAATGAGGTAGTAATTACAGAAGGAGGCGTGCCAAATGTATCCAAGTAAAGAAGATATTCAGTTTTTTTATGATTTAGGTGTGTATACAAAAGCGGACGTCATGAGCTATGTTGCACAAGGAAGTATTACAAAAGAAGAAGCGAAAGAGATTCTCACTGAATAGAAAGCAGGTGGGAAGATATGAAAGGCATTGATCAAGTATTTTCTAAGTTAGTCGCAATAGACGGGCTTATTTTTTTACCATTAACCATTATTTTAGTAGGGATTATCATTTTTGCTGCATGGCGGATGATCCTTTCCTATCGGAAAGAATTACAAGATGAGAGAAATAGTTCAAAACAAGATCGAAGAGATTTTTTAGCCACGTTGAATGAATTAAAAAATGGGTTTATGAATATGAGTTCTGATATGAAACGAATTGAAGACAAAGTAAATGAGATTGAAAAAGAAGTACGAAAGTGATTTTGTGCTTCTTTTTTATGCTCTGAAAGGAGGTGAAGATTGATGGAATCACTCTCAACGGAAATGATTCTTGCAATGTGTGGACTATATGTAGCAGGAAAAGTGTTAAAGGAAATTCCTAAGTTCCCTAACTGGGGAATTCCTTTGGCACTTACGGTTATTAGTTGTATTGGTACACCACTATTATTTGGTGGGTATACTGTATTTAACTTTTTTGTAGCCATTGTAGCGGTGGGAATTACAGTGTATGGCGATCAGTTATGGAAACAAACCAACCATGGAATCAAAGAATTAGATGAAGGAGAAGATGAAAAATGACATTGAAAGTAGTAGATTTATCGAATAATAACGGTTCAAAAAATATTAAAGATTATCCTGCAGATGCTTATATGTTTAAAGCAACGGAAGGGTGTAATTTTGTTGATCGCTATTGCGATCCGTTTGTTCAACAAGCTATCAAATCTGGAAAACCTTTTGGTGTGTATCATTTTATTGACGGTTCAAATTGGCAAGTTCAAACGGATTTCTTTATTAATAATGTTCAAGGTTACATTGGTAAAGGAATTCTCGTTTTAGATTATGAAATGTATGGACGGCAAGGAACAGGCGTTTTAAAACAAATGTTGGATCGTATCCAACAAAAAACAGGTATCAAAGCTTTAGTGTATACGTCCGCTTCTGTTTTATTTGAAGAGGATTTCTCAGAGATTGTTAAAGCTGATTATGGTCTATGGGTAGCAGCTTATCAAGCCCAATTTCCAGCTTTGAAACATTGGTCCAATGCTGCTATGTGGCAATATACTTCGACACCATATGACCAAAATACGTTTTATGGTGATCAAAATACTTGGAAAGCATATGCCACATCAGGTAAGTGTCAAACTTCAAGTAATCAAGTGAAAGTAGAATCAGTACAAGTACAGCAACCAAAACCACAAACACCTTCCGATCATGATAAAGCAGTAACAGCAAGTAAAGTAGTACATCAGGGAAATGCATATGGTAAGTTGGAACGATTCAAATTTGTTGGAAATAAAAAGGTGAATATTGCTGGTTGGCTAGTACCAGATAAACCAGATGGTCAAATTGGTAAGTATGCGGAAATCTTGATCATGGAACACGGTACTACAAAAGAAATTACTCGTGTTGCTTCGCCAGGAATCAAACGACCTGATGTGAAGAAAGCATATGGATACAAAGGTGGCGATGCTTTAGGTATGGATGTCACAGTGAATCTAGGATGGGTGAAAAAAGGCACGAAAATCGATGTCATTTTCCGTCGTTGTAATCAAGCAAATGGTGAAGGTGCAGTGAATGATGTTCGGATTAAGGATATTTATTTAACTTTATAAAATAAAATATCCTATTCTAGGAGCAGTATAGTACAATATAAATGTTATTTATAATATAAATAGAAATAATATGTGCAATACATGGATATTAATTCTATTGACTTAATAAAAAAATTTTTTATAAAATAAGCATGTTATCGCATTCATTCCATAGTCCATAAATACCGTTCGTTATTAAAAAGGTTTAACCACTCCACTCATTAGTGAATAATGATTGATGCGATAACAAGTGTGTTGTCACGAGTAATCAAACTATATTAGTCCTTTGACATTATCGTGACAACGACTTGTACCCTTAGTTCAGTTGGTCAGAGCAGACGGCTCATAACCGTCCGGTCGTAGGTTCGAGTCCTACAGGGTACATTAGATAATAATATTTATAGCTCAAAACTCACCAGATTTTATTTATGGGCGTTTTGAGCTTATTTATTTGCTTTTAATAATTAATTTTTAAATCATAAAATTATATGGCTTAGTATATGATTTGTTTATAAAAATATTACAATGTCAGTAAAACTAGATTCATAAAATAATGTTTTTATATCATAAACGTTTGAATTGAACTTACGTTCCCTCTATGTTAATATAATTATGTAATCCTCAATATTTATATTTGCCATTTGAAGCCTTAAGACTCTTGTTTTTAAGGTTTTCTTTTGCTTTAATTAAAGTGGCAATTATAATAAAGTGAGGAATATTTATGGCAAAACAAGTAATACGATTTAATTATTTTCATGTAAAATTGATTAATAATCAAAATGAAATGTTTGAATGGATATGAGAGATTTTATTGAATATATTATTGGAAATAAACATTCTTTTGATCCATCAGTAATACTTGGAGATGAAATTTCTGATTTAGAATGGAATAGTTGTGGTTACGATGAATTTAATGACTTATATTATATACAATTATCGAAACTACGTTCTAAGAATATTCCTTCTAGAAAAAGAGTAAATCATGATAAAATTCCATTAAATTTAGCTGATGACGAATTTTTAGGTGAATTTAATTTACTGATATTCGATCCAAAATTAAATATTTTAATAACTCAAGGAAACTTCTATGGATTAACAACTAAACAGATTACTATGACCTTAAGTAATCTCAGAATGAAATATAAAGATGCTATTGGTGAAAATGATGGTGATGTACCATATATAGTTAGTCTTGAACCAATAATTGATCAAACTGCAATTTCAAGAGTTAAGCATAACAATATTTATCGATCTATTACAATTAAGGGAGCTGATTATAAAGAAATTGCTAATGAAGACTTGGACACACAATTTATGGGAACTGCTATAGAAGCTCTAAACGAAATAAATGGAGTGAATTTTGAAATTACTGTTACTATGGCAAGAGCACCCAAACAGAAAAGTCTTGATGAGACAGAAACAAGAAAATTAATTGATGAAGTATTAGAATTAAGAGATAAAAATATCGATGTTTCAATGAATATAGCTTCTAGAAAAGATGAAGAAAATTCGATCGAATATATTGATTTGATAGCACCTAGGCTTACATCTAAGATTATCTTAGATGTTCAGAATAGGTCAACTATAGGTGCAGAATATATATTTAATGGTTTCAAAGAACAAAATTATTTTCATGAGAACGTCCATATGCAGAGAACAGTTATGAATATCTTGGCAAGAGAATAGGGATGGATGTGATATCCAATGCTTACAAAACATTTCAAATATATCAGGAAGGTAAGCAGAAAGCATTTTAATGACGTAAAAAAAGCGATAGAAAGAAAAGATTATTATTGGTTAGATAGAGTGAATGTAGTTCATAATGAATTAATACTTATTTTTTGTATAGTATTTTCAAGTTTTTATATGTGTGGAAAATTTCTTTCTATTAGAAATAGTATAAGTGATACTATCACTATTTCATCAATAATATTAGGAGTTATTGGTGTTTTAATTGGATTGTTAATAAGCATGAAAGAAGACTCTACTTTTTTTGTTAATGCAGCAAAAGTTGGTAAAGATGACTTTTTTTATAAAAGTTTAATGTTAAAATTAAGAAACGCGTTTCTTACTAATTTATTTTTCGTGGTTTTAACCTTAATGTTGAACTTAATTTTACCAGCAGTGAGTTTTTTGTTAAAAAGTACGTTTCTAATCTTTTGGTCCTATTTATTTCTTAAGACTTTATGGCAAGTTATGTACTTAATAATTTTAATAACTAAAATAATTACTTACGAACCGCCTAAGGAAAATAAGCTTAGAAAAAAAAGTTAAGTGTCTATCGAAAAAACTCACTCAACCATGGAAGAGTTTTTTTTCAATTAAATTTCTTTTTTTGCTATATTTATCACGTAAGTCAACCCACAACTAAACTATTACCACCCATCTTCGGGTGATATTTTTATATATTATATTAGGTATAACAAAATTGAATAGAATTTGTTTGCGTTTACATGCTATAATTGATTTGTGCTATAAAATCTCTTACTATGTTGTGTTCGCATTGTCTGCTTAAAATATATAGCACATAAATAAAAGTCGAAGTAAAGTAACTTGATCAACCCTACCCGATCTCCTAAGTTTTACTTCGACTTTTACTCCCTTTTATTATAAAGTTATTTAAAAAAGAGGTGATATTTTGAGTTTGTTTTTAACAATTCTATTCTTTGTTCTAGCATTTGTAGTTTTAATTTATGGGATAATAAAGAATAAGAAAATTCTCTTTCCTTTTATAACACTATCTATTTTAGGAACCTGTTTTTTTGTAAATTTTACAACGAATACTCTAGAGCTTGATGACGATGATATATTTGAAATAGAATGGAAATTTGATGATTAATCAATAGATTTATATAATCTTCCTCTAGATGGAAAAGATTATTATTAGAGTAATATCTGTAAAGAAACTTACAAATGGATATTTATTATTGAATTATCTTTATATGGTAATTTTTTCCTTATTTTAATTTCTATATGCAAAAAAAATAATAAAACATGAATTTTAATCATGATAAAATAAATTATGTCATCATATTATACAATCTGAACACCGTTTCCTTTTCTATTTCTGATGACATCAGTTTATGGCTACTCGAAAGAGTAGCTTTTTTAGTATTGATTTTTTGCAGGATGAGCTTATAATAATAATCGTAACAGCTGATGAATCAACTTTCCAATCCTTTTTACAACTCTAAAACAGCGAAGCGCCTTCGGGGGCTTCCTTTTTTATGCTATAATAAAATGTCGGCTCGTCGCTTCCACAGAGATTTTTGTGGAAGGAGGTGTATAATTTGTTTGAATTCACTTTAGAGCACGTGCTCTTGCCATTGTTAATTGGTTTAACTTTGGCATTGTTTAGTCATTGGCTAGATAAACATTAGAGCCGACATGGCGCTTACTGTTTCGCAGCGGTAAGTGTCTTTTTTTGAAAAAGAAAAAAACACAACGTATTCGCAGGTACGTTGTGTTTACGGTGTATATTTGTTTAAATTCACTTTCAATTATCATTATATCTGATAAATAAATTATGTCAATGGGAATGAAAAATGACCATACTTTGACCATACTATTTAGCAAAATATAGAAAATAATAGTAATCGAAAAACTATATACATGTTGATATTAAAGCAATCAGAGTTAACTAGAATTAACTGAGAACCACAAAAATAAAAACTGTTAAATAATTTTTTAACTATTTGAAAGCACTGAGATCCTATCTTGGATTTCGGTGCTTTTTTGTTTTTATGTTAAACTATTATTTAATGAATATAGATTTTTTTCAGGAGGAAATATGAAAAAGAAAGAAATCCGATTGATTTTAATCACGTTGGGAATCGTTCTGATACTGATGGTGGGTTATCGGTTGTATTTAGAATACCAGACAGATATACAATTATTTTTAAACCCTAGAGCAAGTAAGGAAGAGCTGCTTGCACATATTCGTTCTCATGGTTTTTCTGCATCGCTACTCTTGATTGTGTTGACAGCGGTGATGTGTGCTGTTCCGGGTATCCCTACTTCGGTTATTGGTGTCATTGCCGGATTGAGCTTTGGTCCGTTTATTGGGGCAGGTATCAATGTTTTAGGGAATGCTTTGGGCAATATCTCCGCTGTGTTTTTGATGCACCGATTGAAATTTTTAGATAAGAAAACCGAAACGAATCATTGGGTGCAATCCATTCGGCAAATGAAACATCCGAAAATAGGCGTAATGTTAGGTTACATGATACCGGTGATCCCATCTTCTATGGTCAATTTTGCTGCAGATGCGATGAAGTTGCCTCTTCAGCAAATCGTAATGTCGATCGTGATTGGAGTCATCCCTTCATCTGTGTTGTATGCGTGTGGGGGAGAAGCTCTGTTTCACGGATATAACAAAACTGCAGTCACGTTGGTTGCAAGTGTTACTGTGCTAGTAGGGTTAGTTGTCTTCATTTATAAAGATCGCAAGAAAAAACAAGGAAAACAAAGACAAAAATAATAACTGTGGCGAATAGTTGTATTTTTCTATTTCCAATCTTTTCCATAAGTTGTAAACTAAGATAGGAAATGGGGGAAATCAATGGAGAGTAAAGAAAAAACACCTTTAACAACATCGCTTATTTTATTATTATCAATCACTTGCGGCGTCGTTGTTGCCAATATGTATTACATCCAACCGATTGGAACAAAAGTAGCAGCTAGTTTATCTGTTAGCACAAGTGCAGTCGGGATATTAACAATGTTGACTCAGTTAGGCTATGCACTAGGGCTACTGTTTTTAGTTCCTTTAGGGGACGTGGTGGATCGTCCAAAATTAATTATACGAATGGCAGCGTTATCTGCTATCTCGCTGTTGGCCGCTTTTTTTGCGCCTTCGTTTGCGTTATTTGCATGCGCTTCTTTTTTAATAGGATTACTTTCGATCGTGCCGCAAATCATCATTCCTTACAGTGCGGTACTAGCGGGACCAAAAGCAAGAGGAAAAGTCATGGGAACATTGCTTAGCAGTTTACTCGTGGGGATTTTGCTTTCTCGGACGGTATCTGGTATTGTTGCCAGTCTTTTTTCTTGGCGGATGATCTATTTATTTGCTTTATGTGCCGTCGGGATTCTTACACTTCTGCTTTACTGGAAGATGCCGCGTTCTGTCCAGCAAAGTAGTACATCTGTTTCATACCTTGATTCACTCAAAAGTTTGCCGCATTTAGTTGCCTCTCAACGTTTATTAAGAGAAGCGGCAGTCAGCGGATTTTTTATGTTTGGCACATTTTCGATCTTTTGGTCTACGTTGATTTTTTATATCAGCAGTCCCGCTTACAATTGGGGGACTTTTGAAGCAGGGATATTAGCGATTTTTGGGTTGTCTGGAGCAGTCGCTGCACCTATCGTGGGACGACTGGCAGATTCTTATTCTGAAAGAAAAATTGTATATATGGGACTTGTTATGCAAACAATAAGTTTTATTGCTTTATTGGTTGGCGGAAGCCATTTGGCCATTTTGCTTTTAGCTATTATTTTATTAGACGTCGGGAATCAATTTGGTCAAGTCGCCAATCAAACACGAGTACAAGGACTAGGTGAAGCAGCAAGCAACCGAAATAATACTGTATTTATGTTTATGTACTTTATTGGAGGTGCGGTTGGTTCATTGCTAGGGACGACCATGTGGCAGCAGTATGGTTGGTTAGGTGTAACGGTTAGCGGACTTGTTTTTCAGGGATGTGCGTTTTTCTTTCAAACAGTTGTTTTTAAAGGAAAGAGAAATCTCAAAAATAAAAAATAGACGAAAAGAGGTTGTGAAAAAGCCGCTTGGTTTCGAGTATTAAGAAAAATTTTGTGAAAATGGCTTTCCACATTTTTGCATAAATTTGGCTTAATACCGAGAAACTGGCTTTTGAACACTGTTTATCGAGAGGTTGTAAAATCAGCGGTTTGAGCTAATACGAAGGTCAGCTAATTGAACACCATTTATTCAGAAGAAGGAGCTGTGACAAGACTTTTGTCACAGCTCCTTCTTGCCACTATTCAATCAAACATTTATTTCGGTTCAATCTCAATGACTCGTTGAACAAGATCTTGATAAAATTCTTGTTCATGAGAGACGATGATCACCGTTCCTGGAAATTTCTGAATGCCATCTTGTAAGCTTTCTTTCGTTTCTTGATCAATATGGTTCGTCGGTTCATCGAGAATCAGTAAATTACCTTGATTCATTGTCAACTGTGCAAGTTTCACCTTGGTTTGTTCTCCACCACTTAATGTAGTGAGAGGTTCGCTTGCTAATTGATTGACTAGTCCAGCTTTAGCTAATTGGCGACGTAATTCTTTGATAGTCGCTTTTGGAAATTGACTACTTAAGTATTGTAGTGGTGTTTCTAATGGATTTTCCCAGTATAGATCTTGTGAAAAGTAATTGATTTTTGTGTTATCTGGGAAGTGGAAATCGCCACTTATTTTTTCAATCTCACCAATCAATGTTTTTAACAAAGTAGATTTCCCAATCCCATTGAAGCCTCGAATGGCAATATTTTCACCAAACCGGATGGTCAAATTAATGGGTGCAAGTAGCGGTCGATCATAGCCGATGACTAAATCAGTTGTTTCCACTGCCAACGTCGTGACAATAGGAGAGAATGGAAAATCAAAGACAGCTTTACTTGCTGAAGCGGGAGGCGTCAGCCGTTCGATTTTATCTAATTGTTTTTGTCGGCTTTTTGCCATTGTTGATCGGGAACCGGCTTTGTATTTCCGAATATAAGCTTCGGTCTTTTCGATTTGTTTTTGTTGAGCATGATATTGGCGCAAATAGCTTTCGCGATTTTGTTCCTTTTGTTTCAATGCTTGTTTTAGATGACCAGTATACTTAGTAATCTTTCCAAACTCGATGTCTGCGATATGGGTGGTGATCTGATCAAGAAATTCTTGGTCATGGGAAATCACGATATACGCACCGTCAAAATCCTGAAGAAACTGCGTCAGCCATTGGATATGCTGATCATCTAAGTGATTGGTTGGTTCATCTAAGATCAGAACATCTGGGTTTTCTAAAAGTAGTTTTGCTAAAATCACCTTTGAACGTTGTCCACCACTTAGATTTTTCAACAGTGAATCTAAACCTAAGACATCGATTCCCAACCCGCTGCTCATCTCAGCAACTAAGGTGTCGATTTGATAAAACACTCCTTGGTCTAATTCCGTTTGGAGTTTCCCAGCTTTTTCCAGCAAGGAATCATCGAAGGTCTCGCTATATGTTTGGTAAAGAAAAGCAATTTTTTTTCCTTTTCGTATTCTTTTGCGTACGCAGTTTTTAGAAATTCTTCGATCGTTAATGTTTCATCGACTTCTACATATTGATCGAGGTAACCTTTATGAATATTTTTTTGCCAATGGATCTGTCCGTCATCTGGCAGGATCTCACCAGTGATGATTTTAATCAATGTACTTTTGCCGGCTCCGTTTTGTCCGATCAGCCCAAGATGTTCGCCAGCGTTTAATTGCAGATCGACTCCTTCATAGAGGATTTTATCGCCGAACTGCTGGGTGATGTTGTTTAATGTCAGTATACTCATAATAACTCCTTTTTCATAAAAAAACTGCAGACATAAAGCGTCCACAGTGAATCAATTGCTTGGTTTTCATGCAACATGGATTGTTTGATTGAACCATCTTATGAAACCTAACACGGATGCCCTTTTGTTGTCAAGAAAATGAAAAAAATAGAATTTGGTCTATACTGATTATTGTAAAAAGAAAAAAAGAATGCTATAATTGGGCTATACCAAAACACAAAGGAGCAATCACTATGGAAATCATTCGTGTAAAAAACGCTGAAGAAGGCGGAAAAAAAGCATTTGAAATCATCAAAGAAGGTATGAACAAAGGTGCAAAAGTATTAGGATTGGCAACAGGAAGCACACCAGTTACTTTATATAAAGAAATGACTTCAAGCGATTTGGATTTCAGTGAAATGACTTCTGTAAACTTAGATGAGTACGTTGGACTAGGTGGTTCAGATGAACAAAGCTACCGCCATTTCATGGATGTCCAATTATTTGATAAAAAACCATTCAAGGAAACATTTGTACCAGATGGGAAAGCAGAAGATCTGGAAGCAGCATGCAAAAAGTATGATCAAATCATCGATGCTCATCCAATCGATATCCAAATTTTAGGAATCGGGCAAAATGGACATATCGGTTTCAATGAACCTGGTGCTTCATTTGACGGAACAACTTCAGTAGTTGATTTGACAGAATCAACGATCAATGCAAACAAACGATTCTTTGATAAAGCAGAAGATGTACCAACAAAAGCTGTTTCAATGGGAATTGGCTCGATCATGAAAAGTAAAGAAATCGTCTTGATGGCGTTTGGCGAAAGCAAAGCTGATGCAATCAAAGGGATGATTGAAGGACCTGTAACGAATCATTTACCAGCAAGTGTATTGCAAAACCACGACAATGTCGTTGTGATCATCGATGAAGAAGCAGCAAGTAAATTGTAATTTTCAAAAGAGGCTGGGACAGAAGCGTTTAACTCCAAGAAATAAGAAGGAATTCACGAAAATTGCTTTTCAAATTTTTGTGAATTTCAGCTTATTTCCGAAGGAGTTGCTTCTGCTTCCGCCGTTTACACATGTTTAGAGCGTGAGACAAAAGTTTTTCTTTACTTTTGTCCCACGCTCTTTTTCGTAAGAGGTAAAAATTGCACTTTTTTTGTCTGCTCCTTTCAGACATGATATATTGGACTGGAGGGTGTTTAGATGAATGATATGGTATTGACAATTCCAGAGATTATTTTACGTTTAGGGATCGCTATGCTATTTGGCGGAGCAATCGGTTTTGAGCGACAATATAAAAATCGTCCAGCAGGGATGCGTACACATATTTTAGTTTGTATGGGAGCATGTATCATTGCATTGATCCAAGTCGAGATCGCTAGTGGAGCATTAAGAGATGCTTTAGCGTATCCACAGCTTGCTGGAACGATCCGTTCAGATGAAGCAAGGCTGATTGCTCAAGTAGTGAGTGGCGTCGGTTTCTTAGGTGCTGGAACGATCATCGTCACGAAACAATCGGTGACGGGACTTACGACTGCCGCTTCTTTATGGGCTATTGCCGGATTAGGGATCGCCATCGGCATGGGTTACTATTCCATTGCGATCATCAGTTTTATCGGGATTGCTATTGCACTCACAGTAGTGAAACGCGTGATCCATGTACCTACGACTAAAAAGTTAGAAATCCAATTTATCCATAGAAAAGAAACCAAAGATTTTCTTACCGATTATTTTGAAGAGAAAAATATCGTGATCGAAGATGTGAATTTTGATGTGAAATTCGTTGATGACTATCGTGTATATAAAAATATATATACGATCGATCTTCCTAAAGGACTCACTTATGCCGATGTGATCGAAGAGTTGTCTGTACACAAAAATATCACAAAGCTGCATTTAGTCAGTATTGCGCAATAAACGATCTGCCCAAAACGATTTTTATTTTGGGCGGATCGTGTTTTTTTTGAAGTACTCTTCTGATCAGTAAAATACCTTTCCTTTTTTATTTTGTTTTTTTTAAGCAAATGAAAATCTCAGCGCGTAATTCTTTGTTAAATGATAGAATAGAAGTATCAAAGGAACTTGGAGGAGATGTATGCAATCACGTTTTAAACAATCAAAATTATTTTTCTGGACAGTGGAGCTAGTACTCACGATCGTCGGCGTGTATTTCATTTTACAAATGCCGAATATTTTTAGTCCAATATTGAGAATGCTTTCGGCTATTTTTTTGCCGTTGCTTGTTGCTGGTTTTATCTATTATATGTTCGATCCAATCGTTGTTTTTCTCGAAAAGCATCGGATTCCGAGAGTGTTCGGATTTTTATTGACATTTTTGGTCGTAATCATTTTAGTTGTTTTGACTGTCATGAATGTAGTGCCTCAGTTAGTGGAGCAGACGATTCAATTGACTCAGAGCCTGCCAATCTATGCAGATGAAACAAGCAAATGGTTAAATGAATTGGCGCAGCGAGAAGAGTTTAAAAATTTCAATTTGGAAGAACAATTAGCATCAGCGAATTTATCTCTCAGTAATTTGTTCAATATCATATTGGTCAGTTTATCTGCAAGTGTCACTAAAATCATTTCATTCATGATGCAATTTTTTATTTTGTTATTTACCGTTCCATTTATTTTGCTGTTTATGTTCAAGGATGGACACAAATTTATTGATGCGTTGTCTCATTTCTTTCCGAAAGCGATTCGTAAAGAGTTGCGCCAAACAGTGAAAGAATTAAATGAAACATTGTCTGCCTATATCAGCAGTACGATCTTAGATGCTTTGATTATTGGTGTGATGAGCTTTTTGGCAATGAGAATATTCAATCAGCCTTATAGCTTATTGCTTGCGGTCATTTGCGGCATCACGAATATTATCCCATATGTCGGCCCTTTTATTGGAGCAGTACCAGCAATCATTGTCGGTTTGTTTATCTCTCCATTTCAAGCTTTGTACATGGCGTTGTCGATTTTAGTGATCCAGCAATTAGATGGAAATTTGATCAAGCCGTTGTTGTTTGGGAAATCAATGAATATCCACCCACTGACAATCATCTTGGTATTGATTGGAGCAGGAAGTGTCGCAGGAATATTAGGCATGCTGATTTGTATACCTGTCTATGCAGTGATTAAGACGATAATCTTAAATATTCGGAAAATCTATTTATTGAGAAGAATGGAACATGTTTCTGAAAAGTTAGATAGTCCAAAAGTGCTGGAAGAAACAAGTGAATAAGCCTATTTAAAAAGGGATCTTAGCGTTCATTTTATTTAGATGTATGCTGAGATTCTTATTTATATGATCCAGTTGATGCTTTTTTATAACCTAACCGATCCGTCCTAGTTAGGGTGGACGAATTAGCAAATCATAGGGTAAATATTGTTTACTGGAAATGGCTCAAAGGTATATTAAATTTCTTTCATTTTAAATAGAGTAAGTAAAACGAAGAAATCACAAGAAATGCTTCCAAGAGAAAACAATACTAAGTGTGCTAACATATTAAGTTTTGATTATCCTGTTTTCTCACTCATTTCATTTTCATCTCACTCAGAAGTCTCTCCTGAAACCGATTTTCTACCATGGTATCCTAAAGAAAAAGAATTCGGAGGGTTGTCATGAATCAATTAAAACAAAATTTATTTTTGACGCGGCGTGATTTCGAAGAAGCACTAGAGGAGATGATTCTGCCTTTAAAACAGGGACTATTCAATAGTGAAAAACCAGGAGTACGTCTAGGGAGTAGCGGCGCTGTTTATGACGAGAAGAGAGCAGAAATGGAGGCATTTATTCGTCCATTATGGGGACTGGCACCTTATTGGATGAATAATGGGACGAAAGATGAGTTGAAAGACGTCTATCGAAAGAAAATCTTGAAAGGGATGAATCCAAAAGATTCATTTTATTGGGGAGATATTGACGATTATGATCAATATATCGTAGAAATGGCAGCGTTATCTTTGAATCTGTTATTGAATCGAAACTATTTCTTTGATGAACTGTCAGGCACTTCCAAACAACAGTTGATTCATTGGCTAAAACAAGCCTTAGATAAAAAAATACCTAAAAATAATTGGACATTTTTCAAAATTTTGATCCGAATTGCTTTAAAACATTGTGGTGAATCATTAGATAAAGAAAAAATAGAAGCAGAATTACGCTTTATTGATACGATGTATGTAGGAAAAGGCTGGTATATCGACGGTAAATCTTCGCAAAAAGATTACTATGTTCCTTTTGCTTTTCATTATTATGGATTGATTTTTGCCAAGTTAATGAAAGACGACTTTCCTGAATGGTCAGAAAAATTCATCGATCGTGCAAAAGAGTTTACGAAGGACTATATTTATTATTTCGATTTCGATGGAGAAGCGTTACCTTATGGACGAAGTCTCATCTATCGATTTGCACAAGGTGCTTTTTTTTCTGCATTGATTTTTGCAGAAGTGGAAGCAATCCCTTGGGGTCAGATAAAGACGCTTCTTTCCAACCATATGAAGCAGTGGATGACACACGATATCTTTACTTATGACGGACGGCTATCCATTGGGTATCATTATGAGAACCTGGTGATGGCAGAAGGTTATAACGCACCGGGGTCTCCCTATTGGGCATTAAAAGTATTTTTGTTACTAGCAACAAAAAAAGAACATCCGTATTGGAAAGCCAAACCTGAACCAGTCAATACCAAAGAGAAAAGATTGATTGATAATGGAAATATGCTTTTGTGTCAGGCAAAAGAAGGAAAACATGTACTTGGTTATCCATATGGTTTGATGATCGATGGCCAAGCGCATGCCCCAGCGAAGTATAGTAAGTTTGTCTACTCTACTAAATTCGGCTTTAGTGTGCCAAAAGCGGGAATCACATATGGAGAAGGGGCATTTGATAATACATTAGCTCTTTCAAGAGACGGTGAATATTTCAGGACAAAGAAAAAGGTACGAAGTAGTGAAGCAACAGAGACTTCTGTTATGTATGAATGGCAACCATTCCAAGAAGTGCTGATCCAAACAGAAATTTACCCATTTGGTGAATGGCATGTTCGATTCCATGAGATATATACGACGATTCCTTTAGAGATAAGAGAAGGCGGATTTAGTCTTTTGGTAAAAGAACCAGAAATAACTTTGTCGAAAGACTGTGCAAAAATAAAAGAAACGCATGTGTCTCAAATCATTGCAATCGAGGGGTATGAAGAAGCAGGTATTCAGGTGCTAGAACCAAATACTTCTGTATTCTTTTCAAGAACCAATCTTCCCTATTTGAAAAAGAAAATCGAACCTGGTACCCATCGCTTTATTTGTTTAGTTGGCGGAATAATAAATGGAGGAGAAAAAAATGATCCAAATTGATCTAAAAAATAAAAATAATCAAGTAGTTATTGGCAAAATCGATCACGAGAAAAAAGAAACCGCATTTTCTGCAAATGGAGAAGAAATAGCAGTTTTAGCAATCAAAAATCACACATATGAAGTAGGAGACAAACTGGTCATAACGAAAGAGAAAAATGATCACTATTTTGTTGTGCAATTAGATGAAACATTGGCACCAACACTTCTTTATATTCCAGAGAAGAAATGGGAATATGTGATTCCGCTAGAAGAAACGAAAGCTTCAGTAGAGACGGGATTTCGTTCAAAAAGACATCACATATATGTTCGTAAAGCCTATGATTTTGAAGTGGAAAGCTATCGGAATGTATCTACAAACCCTCATGATCAAAAATTGATCAGTGGAGCATATCCACATGCATATGCTAATGTAGAGACGAGAAATGATGTGACTTTTTTTGCTAAAAATGCGATTGACGGAAAGTTTGGTAATCGCTCACATGGATCCTATCCATTTACTTCTTGGGGAATCAATCAGCAAAAAGATGCAACTTTGACGATCGACTTTGGACGCTCAATCCAAACCAATCGAGTAAATCTTTTGTTTCGAGGAGATTATCCACATGATAGCTATTGGACAGAAGTTTCTATTTGTTTTTCTGATGGAGAAACAATAAAAGTAGCAACAACAGATACGCTTGAATTTCAATCGTTTTACTTTCCCGAAAAAATGACGAGTTCAGTTACTTTGAAAAATTTGAAAAAAGCAGAAGATACGTCACCATTCCCAGCATTAACACAAATTGAGATTTTCGGACGAGAAGTAATCACTTGTACTTGATTAAGAGAAATAATGATAGAAAAGCTATTCACTATAAAAGGGAATCCGTTTTGAAAATCGAACAATGATTTTCGTAGGACTCCCTTTTTATATAAGCTAATTTACAGGATGATTATTTTGGATCGTTCATGACAAATCTTTTTTTATTGGTTGATCTGAAAAAATCAATGTATCAATTGATATACCTTCTGTTTCAAAAATAACCACTTCATTTCTGCCTTTTTTTAGTACATCTTTTGGACAATATAGTGATAAAATAGGCCCATGATTCCAGTACCTCCCGAGATTGAATCCGTTGACGATGACGACTCCCTTACCATATAAAGAACAATCGATATAAGTATCTGCTTCTTCAGCAAGATCAAATTCAAATTGATAAAAAGAAGGCTGTGACGGGTCTTTGCCAGCGGAATAGTCGATTTTATCTAGTTGAGCTTGTTCGAAAGTCAACGGGTAATGGCGGTATCCAAGATGGAAATGGATATCTTGCATGACACCATTGCGAATCCCTTTTGATTGGGAGGGACTATTCAATTTTGCACCGTAATTGACTCTTCCTAAATTCTCAACTAGAACATCTAATGCGATAGTGGGCTGATTTTTTTGTCCTTCAATCATCATTTCATCACCCAGTGTTTCTTGTGTTTGCGTTTGATCGTATTTGCCGTCAATATATATTTGTGCACGATCGTTTGTTTCGATTAAACGTAGTTTATTTTTATGTCCGTAATTTTTTAAGGTAAGTGAATATAATAAATAGCCGTAGCCATTGCTTGCTTGTTCCATTGTCAAAGGGTAATCTGTTTTGATTTCTTCACAGATCTGTTCTTTTATATGAAATAGAGAAACGCTTCTATTTACCGGATAAGTCCCTAGATTTTTTAACGTTTTTGTTCGGGGCTCTGCTTGCCAAACAGATGGACAAACTTCTTTGATGACCTGTTGAACTGCATAATATTTCTCAGTAGGTTGTCCAGCTTCGTTTAATAGTGCATCGTAATCATAGCTTGTGATTTGCGGAAGATCTGTATTGCCTCGAGCAGAACACCCATTATAAAAACCAAAATTTGTTCCCCCGTGGAACATATAAAGATTCAAGGAACCAATTTCTAACATCTCTTTTACTTCAGTTGCTAATTCTTCGGGATCACGCGTAATGATAGGTTCTCCCCATCGATTAAACCATCCATCCCAATACTCCATACACATGATCGGCCAATTTTTTTGATGATTCTGCATAAATTCTTTTAAGACCTGCGCATTTTCTTTTGAGTGGCTTCCAAAATTACCAGTCACAAAAATGTCTTCATCAATTAATGTACCAGCATCTAACACCTCTAGCCAAGCACCATCGGAGGTAAATAAAGGAACATCAATCGAATGTGCAAGCATCAATTCTTTTGTTTGGCGTAAATAAGATTTTTCCATTCCGTAAGAACCGTATTCATTTTCGAGCTGCATCATGATGACTGGACCACCTTGTGTGATCTGAAGAGGTGCAAGTTTTGGTAGAAGTACTTGATAATAATTTTTCAATTTTTCCATAAATCGAGGATCGGTAGAACGTACTCTTATATCAGGTTCTTTCAATAACCAAGCAGGTAATCCACCAAATTCCCATTCAGCGCAAATGTAGGCACAAGGACGTAAAATTACCATCAAGTCTAATTCTTGAGCAATTTTTACAAATTGAACGACATCTTTGAATCCGGAAAAATCAAAGGAACCTTCTTGTGGTTCGTGAAGATTCCACGGAATATAAGTTTCAACCGTATTTGCTCCTAGTGCTTTTAAATTATATAAACTGTGCTCCCATTGAGAAGGGGGTATTCTGAAATAATGGATTGCCCCACTAATGATTTTTGTAGGAATACCGTCGACTAAAAATTCGTCTTTTATTTTAAATGTTTGCATGTCTATTCATTCTCCTTACCAGTAAGTGTTCCATTCAGGATTTGCTAAACGCATAAGCGCTTCTAAATAAAAGTAGTCGCCCCATAGATTTGGCTCATCGACTCCTTTTCCTTCCGCATGAGCATAAACGCCATGTAAAAGAATTCCTTCATTTTCTGGATCATTTTTAGCAGTATAGTGTGTTCCTAATTGATAAATCATTCCTTTTGCTATTTCTTTTGCTTCAGGATACGCTTCCATTTTTTCTGCTTCTAATAATCCACATGCAGCAATCGCTAGAGAAGAACTGTCTTTATCTGATGGAAAATCATCATTGAAATCAAAATCCCAGTAAGGTACAAGATCTTGAGGTAAATGTTCTAAGAAAACATCGACGATTGCTTTGTAGTTCAACGGAAAAGGAACAGAATGCAAGTATCGCTCGTTTAGTGGAATCCCTAAAATCGCCCAACTTTGCCCTCTAGCCCAGATCGACTCATCACTATGACCTTGATGCGTTGCACCATGTGTTGGAATTCCTGTGTTTGAGTCAAAGTAATAGGTATGGAAAGTCGTGGCATCTTCACGAATCACAGTATGCAACAATGTCTGGTAATGCTTGAAAGCCACTTCTTTATAATGTAGGTCATTAGAAAGCGTACATGCTTGGAACAACAAAGGAAGGTTGATCAAAGAATCAATAATCAAACGGTATTCGAGAGGATCACCGGATGCTCCCCAAGCTTGAATAAAATTCCCTTTGTTCTGAAATCTTGCCACTAAAATATTTGCAGCTTGTAAGAGCGATTCTTTACACAACTGACTATCCACGACTTTATACCCGGCTCCAGCGGATAAACTATAAAGAAAACCGATATCATGATGATCAAGGACGAAGTGTTGGTCTAAGCGTTTTTGAAAGCTATGGATATTTTCCATTGCACGTACTAGAAATTTCTCTTCTTTTGTCCATTCATAAGATAACCAAAGCATTCCCGTCCAAAAACCATTTGTCCAATCATCATTTTTTTTGATTCGATATTTTCCGTTTGTTGCACAAGCTGAAGGGAAATCTAACCCGAAACGAACCATATTTTTTTTGATACGCATCAGGCACCATTCAAATTGTTCATCCAACCAATTTTTATCTACAAATGTTCCCAATTCAATCAACATTTCCTTTTTTTGTTGAATATTCATAGCTACCTCCTCTTAAAATGTTAACATATTAACTTAAAAGTAGTATAACGTATTTAGAAAAAAAAAGCGAGTATTCAAGAGGATTTAAAAAAGTTTCTTAGAAGAGAGCAAACAAAAAAGTGAAAGCTATTCCGCTTCCACTTCAATTTTTGTTTTAAAGTATTTCCAATGTTTATAACTGATGATATATTCTGCTACACTTTGATCTGCTAAGTAAGAGTGTTTGATTTGTTGTACAACAGGTTCTCGGAAACTTAGATTCAATAGATTAAGTAGTTCTGCATGCTCTGGGAAAACAATTTCATTTGTTTCCACAGAAGCAAGGGAAAAAAGATCAATCCCAAAATCTTTACGAACTTTTTCGTATATACTTGAATAGACAGAAATATCTTTTGCTATTGGTTCTTTCACTAATTTTTTTGGTAAGTGAGTGATGTGGACCAAAAAGGGTGTGTCTTCAAAGAAACGAACACGTTTAATTTTATAGTAAGAAGCATTTGCTGGTAAGCCTAATTCCTTTAAAATATCCATTTCATTTTCTTCCTCAATCGAGAGTACTTTAACTTTTTCTTTATCTAAAGAATGTAGTTCGATATCAGAGAATTTCACACTTTGAGAAACTTTTGATTTTGAAACGAATGTTCCTTTTCCTTGGATACGATAGAGATAGCCTGCAGCAGTCAGCTCATTGAGAGCCTTGACTGCAGTAATTGAACTAACAGAATATTTCCGTTTGATATCTGCTTCTGAGTAAAATTTATCACCAGGAATAAAGTGGTGGTTTTTGATTTCTTCAAGTAAGTCTTGCTTGATTTGCTCGTATTTAGGAATCATACTAGAAGTCTTCCTTTCTTTCATCATCATTATCTAATAGGATAACATGTTAACATATCCAAATCAATTAAAACCCATGAAGTCTGCTATTGCAGAAGTAAATAAAATTATGACGGTAGATGAATTTAGTGGAACTTTATAAAAATAATAGAAGTAAAATTGGGATAAAACATCACACTTTAGAAAGCGGATACAAAAATGTCTGATGCAATGGACAAATTTCAGTGAAACAGATGGAGTAAAAATGGTTATGATAAAGATGCAAAGGGGGGAAGGATCATGACTAGTCAAATGAATCGAGAAAATAAATTAGTGTTACTATTGTCAAAACAAAATCATTACATGACTTCAGAAGAATTAGCTGATTTATTAGATACCTCGACTAAAACGGTCTACCGCTTAGTAAAAAAAATAAATACAGAATTTCAAAATGGTCACTTGATTTTATCAGAAAAGGGGAAAGGGTATAAATTAGACTACGAAAAATTTATTGAACGAAACAAAGAAACAAATAATCTATCAATTAGTCTATCGCCAAATGAACGTCAGAATCGTGTAATGGAGGAACTTTTACTGTCTTCACCAAGAGCAATCAGGATATCTGAGCTTTTTAATGCCTACGAGGTGGGTGATTCGGCAATTTCTAATGATGAGAAAAGTATCGCACAAAAGTTGAGGAAGTTTGATCTTCAATTGATTCGAAAAAATCGGACATTAGCCATCAAAGGTTTAGAAGAAGATATACGTAGAGGGCTTGCAGAAGTTATTTGGCGCATGAATATCCTTGATATCGATGAAATAAATGCTTCGAAAACGTTCAACTTCAATCGTTACGATGTCTTGTTCGTTTCAGATCAATTAAAGCTAATCGAAAAAATATTAGAAGGTGGACTTCCTTATCCTTACAATGTCAATATTTTTTCACATCTGTATATCTTGATCAGTCGCTCAAGGAAAAGGAGTGCTCCCGCCCGAGAAGAGGAACTAACCACGGAACAAATTGAATTCTTTGAAAAAGATAACCAAATTAAAAAAACGGCCGAAATCGTTATACAAAATGTTGAAAAACATCTTACAACTTCGTTATCTGTGAATGAATCTTACTATCTCTATCAGTATCTAGTTTCCTCAAGAATGGAAAAAACAACAAAAGAAATAAAAAAATTTCCAGAAGAGGTAGAAAAAATCACTACTTACTATTTAACAGAAGTAGGAAAACGAATCAATATGAAAGTGACAAATGAAAGTATTTTTATTGATCTAGCCAATCATATCAAACCAATGATCAATCGCTTAAAAAACCGTATCCACGTAAAAAATGGCTTGTTGGACCAAATTCAGCTGACCTATGAAAAAATCTATAACAGTGTGTCTGAAGTATCTAAAGAAGTCAGTCAGCACTTCAAATTATCTCTAATCAATGCAGATGAGATTGGCTTCATAACGTTGTATTTCGCACGGATGTTAGAAACACAACAATTACCGATTCAAACTTTGATTATGTGTACGACAGGTATTGGAACTTCTGAATTGCTGAAAGCAAAAATCATTAAAAAATTTCCAGATTTAAATATAGTAGATGTCATTGCGACAAAAAACTATCGTACGGCTTTAGAAAAAAATCCGAACATCGAATTGATTTTGACAACTGTTGGAATCCACTCACGATTAGGAGTCCATACATTACTTGTTAGTGCGATGCTAACAGCAGATGATCAATCACGAATCCAGAAAAAGATTGGGGAAATCTATAATGAAAGATGAGTTCATCGAAAGAATCGAAGTATCCGTTACTTCTCAACGAGAGACATATCATTGGTTAGCAAGTTCACTTTATCCTGGAGAAGAAGAGAAAATAAGTAGATTGGTGGAAGCTTTTCTTATGCGTGAACAAAATGGAAATATTCAAATCGAAGAGGGGATCATTCTTCCTCATATTGAACATGAGTTGATCACTGAATCAAAAATCATCATTTTGTATCCCCAAAAAACCATTATTCAATGGAACGAAGCAATCGAACAAGTCGATTTGATTCTTTTTGTATTGCTTTCGCCAAACGAAACTACGGAAAAAAAGAAGAAAATAGCGAATTTCATGAGATGTTTAGCGGACGAAAGATTTATTCAAACATTAAAGAAAAGAAAATAAGGAGAGACAAAAGATGAAAATCGTAGGTGTAGCCGCATGTACAGTTGGGATTGCCCATACGTATATTGCACAAGAAAAATTAGAAAATGCAGCCAAAAAAGCAGGACACGAGATGCACATCGAAACGCAAGGAACGATTGGTATCGAAAATGAATTAACCCCAGAACAAATAAAAGAAGCAGATCTCGTGATTCTGGCAATTGATGTAAAAATAAGTAGCAGAGAACGATTTGAAGGAAAACGTATTATTCAAGTACCGACAGAAATCGCCATCAAATCACCCAATAAACTAATCGAAAAAGGCGTTGAAGTCGTAAAACAAGCGTGAAGGAGTGGAAATGCCATGGAAGTAACAAACATCATCGATCCGAATACGATCAAAACAAACTTAGCAGGAACGACAAAAGAAGAAGTACTTGAAGAATTAGCAACTATATTGTTGGAAAATGCGTATATCACCGATGTAAAAGAATTTATGAAAGACATATATGCTCGTGAGAAAGAAGGGCAGACAGGTATTGGGAACTACATTGCAATTCCTCATGGAAAAAGTGCATCTGTCAAAAAGATCGGGGTAGCAATTGGAGTGACAGCTCGAGAAATCCCTTGGGAAACATTAGATGGTAAAGGGGTAAAAGGAATTATTTTGTTTGCTGTGGGTAATGATAATGAAGGGGCTAAAACTCACTTGAAGTTGTTATCTTTATTTGCAAGGAAACTAGGAAATGATGAAGTTGTTGAGCAATTGATCAAAGCAAAAGAGACAAAAGAGGTCATCGCAGCATTTGCATCATAAAAAGGAGGAAGAAAACATGAAGATCATAGGAGTAGCCGCATGTACAGTTGGGATTGCCCATACGTATATTGCACAAGAAAAATTAGAAAATGCAGCCAAAAAAGCAGGACACGAGATGCACATCGAAACGCAAGGAACGATTGGAATCGAGAATGAATTAACCCCAGAGCAAATAAAAGAAGCAGATCTCGTGATTCTGGCAATTGATGTAAAAATAAGCGGCAGAGAACGATTTGAAGGAAAACGTATCATTCAAGTCCCCACTGAAATAGCCGTAAAGTCACCCAATAAACTGATCGAAAAAGCACAAGAAATAATTGAAAAACAACTTGTTTGATCATAAGGAGGGAAAAAAAGATGGAAAAGATAAAAAAGTTAAATTTAAAGGGACATTTATTGACAGCGATTTCTTATTTGATTCCAATCGTTTGTGGAGCAGGGTTCTTGATTGCTATCGGGATGGCGTTCGGTGGAACAAGTCAAGGAACACTGGTACAAGGTGAATTTTCTTTTTTTGATGCTTTAGCAACAATGGGAGGCGCTGGTTTAGGGTTACTTCCTGTAGTCATCGCAACGGGGATTTCTTATTCTATTGCAGCAAAACCAGGGATTGCTCCAGGGTTCATCATCGGGTTGACAGCGAATGCTATTGGGGCTGGTTTTATTGGGGGGATATTAGGTGGCTATCTTTCTGGATTTCTCGTGTTAGCTATTTTAAACCATGTGAAAGTCCCAAATTGGGCAAAAGGACTGATGCCAACATTGATTATTCCCTTTGTTGCTTCCATCCTAGGTGGGTTAATCATGGTCTATATCATTGGAACCCCTGTTGCCTTGTTTACGTCTATTCTTACGAATTTCTTAGATGGATTAGGTAATTCGTCCTTGTTGATTTTTGGTGGTGTGATCGGCTTACTAAGTGGCGTTGATTATGGTGGGCCAATTAATAAAACGGTTTTTGCTTTTGTTCTCACAATGCAAGCAGAAGGAATCAATGGGCCAATTACAGCTCTCCAATTGGTGAATACGGCGACGCCTATCGGTTTTGGATTAGCTTACTTTGTCGCAAAAATATTTCGGAAAAACATCTATACAAAAGTGGAAGTCGAAACATTGAAATCAGCTGTTCCAATGGGTGTGATCAATATTGTCGAAGGTGTGATCCCACTAGTGATGAATGATATCGTTCGAGGTGTGGTTGCTACGGCCATTGGCGGATTTGCTGGTGGTGCAACGACAATGATCCTAGGCGCCGATGCAACAGTACCCTTTGGCGGTGTATTGATGATTCCGACGATGTCCAGACCTTGGGCAGGTGTGATAGCAATCTTAGTGAATGTTCTTGTGACAGCCGTTGTTTTGGCAATTATTAAAAAAGATGTGGGGAAAGAAGTCGAATCCGTAGTGGAAAAGGAAGAAGAAGATATTGACTTGGGGGACATTCAGATTTTCTAAATCCTTCATTTAGTCGGGGATTCAAGCATTGATTTTTAAATAAAGGAGTCTTATATATGAGTAAAGTTTTGTTCTCACCGTCTTTAATGACGATGGATCTAGATAAATTTAAAGAACAAATTGAGTTTTTGAATCAGCATGTCGATTCTTATCATATCGATATCATGGATGGACATTATGTACCTAATCTGACACTGTCTCCATGGTTCATTGAGGAAGTACGAAAAATCAGTCAATTACCAATGTCTGCCCATTTAATGGTCACAGACCAAAGTTTTTGGGTGAATCAATTGATTTCACAAAAATGCGAATGGATTTGTATGCATGTCGAATGTTTAGACGGGCTAGCCTTTCGATTGATCGATCAGATCCATGATGCAGGGTTAAAAGCAGGAGTCGTATTAAATCCTGAAACACCTATTGAAACAATGTTCCCTTATATTGATTTAGTGGATAAAATCACCATCATGACAGTCGATCCCGGTTTTGCTGGGCAGCGCTTCATCGAAAGCACATTAGATAAAATCGTTGATTTAAGAAAACTTCGTCAAGAAAAGGGATATCATTATTTGATCGAAATGGACGGATCTTCGAATCGAAAATCATTTAAGCGAATTGATCATGCCGGACCAGATATCTATATCATCGGACGTAGTGGATTATTTGGTTTAGACGAAGACATTGAGACATCATGGGCCATCATGAAAAGAGACTATGAGGAAACAACTGGAAAAAGTATAGAGTAAGGAAATAGTTAAAAAGGTAAGAGGCAAAAGTTTAAGAGCTACTTTTGCCTCTTACCTTTTTTGTATGCTGATCCTTTTCAGATAATTGTACAGAAATAAAAAACATAATATGTTAAGATGTTAGGTTTACGAATGAGATAAACTATGTTATAGTGTGCTTGTACAAAAGATAATATGTTAAGTGAGATTTTATTTTTGGGGAGGAAAAGTGATGCAGAATATTATATTGATTAGTCATGGCAGTATGGCTGAAGGCGTCAAGGCAAGTCTAGAAATGATCGTCGGAAAGCAAGATCATGTTCATGTCGTTGCGTTGACGCCTGATGGGGACAATCGGCAATTCGAAAAAGAATTATTAAAAAAAATGAAAGCCCTTAACGGCTCATCCTTGATTATTGCAGATCTTTTAGGTGGTACGCCATGTAATGTAGCATTAAGCAACTATCTAGAATCAGAAAATGTAGAAATTATTGCAGGGATGTCTTTACCATTAGTCATAGAAGCAACGTTGAATTCAACTGCTACGGTAAAAGAATTGATCCAAGCAGCAACAACTGGCATTGTTGATGTGAAGCAAAAAATGGAACAAACAGAAATCGAAAAAGAACCAAGCCTACCAATGGATAATAGCCAATTGTATGAGGCATATAAAGGAAAAGAAAATATCGTGAATGTCAGGATAGACGAGCGTTTGATTCATGGACAAGTTGCGGGCATCTGGGCGCCCAGTTTGCACACACAGCGAATCATTGTGATCAACGATGAAGCAGCAGCAGATTCGTTACAAAAATCTTCCTTAAGAATGGCAGCGCCTACATCGATGAGACTTTCAGTTTTGTCGGTTGAATCTGCTGCGAAAAATATACGTTCAGGAAAGTATGGAAAACAGCGTCTATTCCTAGTATTCAAAAATCCAACAGATGTCTTACGTTATTTGAAAGCTGGAGGAAAGCTAACACACGTAAATGTTGGAAATATGAGTTATAAAGAGGGGTCAAAAGACATAACCAAAAGTATCAAAGTATTAGAAGAAGAAATTGATGTGTTCGAATCAATTGCAGCAATGGATATAAATGTAACCGCTCAATTGGTACCAAATGATCCAGTTATTGACTTCATGGATAAACTGAGAAATTAAACAAAAATGAGGAGGAAGAAAGTATGCACTTAGCAGCGTATCAAATTATTCTTATTACGGTTTATGCTTTTATTGCAATCAATGATTCGCTTATTTCAAATACATTAACACAACCAGCCATCGCAGGTATGATTTCAGGAATGATCATGGGAGACTTGAAAACAGGATTGATGGTTGGAGGTACATTGCAACTAATGAGACTAGGGATTGCGGCTTTCGGTGGGGCATCAGTTCCTGATTATTTCACAGGAGCCGTCTTGGGAACAGTATTTGCGGTTATCTCTGGGAAAGGTGCAGAGTATGGTATAGGATTGGCTGTTCCAGTATCTTTATTGATGTTGCAACTTGATGTAGTCGCTCGCTTTTGTAATGTTTATCTCTTGCATCGTGTAGATAGAGCAATTGATGATATGAAAATCAATCGTATACCGCGATTAGTCTTATCTGGCTCTTTTCTTTGGGGATTATCACGAGCCATTCCGATTTTATTGATGCTTTTAGTCGGTGATGCTGCTGTTTCAACGATCACAGAAAATACACCAGAATGGTTGATGAATGGACTAAAAACTGCTGGTGGGGTGTTACCAGTCGTTGGTGTGGGAATCTTGTTGCATTACCTTCCAACAAAACAATATATTCCTTATTTACTATTGGGTTTCTTTTTAGCCGCTTATTTACAAGTGCCAATGCTTGGTATCTCAATCGTCGGTGTGATTGCTGCAATTATTGTATTTAAAAAAGATAGTGAAAAAGCAGAACATCCGACAGTGACAGCCACAAATAATGGAACATTTGAAGGAGGATATGATGGGGATGAATAACCAGAAATTAACAAAACAAGAGCTGAATGCGATTAGTTGGCGCTATATTTTAGGAAGTCAGCTGAACTGGAACTATGAACGAATGATGAGTTCTGGCTATTTATATGGGATATTACCAGTGTTGAAAAAATTCTATGGTAATGACGAATCACAATTACAGGACATGATGCGTACACATAATCAATTCTTCAATACCAACGCGATTTTCGGAAATTTAATCATGGGGATTGATGTGGCAATCGAAGAAGAAGATGGTTACAAAGCAAAAGACACAATCATTGCCTTAAAAACAGCTTTAATGGGTTCTCTTGCTGGCGTAGGTGATTCATTGTTCCATGTGATTTGGGGAACGATTTTTGGCTCGATTGCAGGAACATTAGCTCAAAGCGGCTCAATTGTTGGGTGTGTGATTTGGGTCATCGCGAATCTCGCTTTATTATTTGGACGGGCTGCGTTATTACCATTAGGATACAAACAAGGAGTCAAACTTGTCACAACTTTGAAAAACAAATTATCTGCATTCACTAATGCCGCAACAGTTTTAGGTGTCACGGTAATTGGTGCTTTGATTCCTTCCGTGGTAAAGGCAACGGTCCCATTTGTTTATAAAAAAGATGGTGTGGAATTAGTTATCCAAGATACATTAGACGCTATTTTACCCTCTCTTGTTCCAGTGTTACTTGTTTTATTAACTTATTGGATGTTGGGACAAAAGAAATTAAATTCCACACGAGTAATCTGGATCATTTTGATTCTTTCCATTGCATTAAGTGCGGTTGGTATTTTAGCTTAAAAGGAAAAGTGAGATACGTCCGTTCACACATTTGTCCAAAAAGTAGAGGCTAAGCGGTTTTCTCATTCACTAAGATAAATGTGATTTTAGCCTCTGTATATTCATACAATCTGATGAGAAAGAGGGAACAAAGATGGAGAAAAAAGGTTTGGGTAAAAGGATTCTTTTGATGAGTATGCTTAGTTTAATTAGTTTATTTGGAATGAGTATATCAACCTTTGCCGAGGAAGATGAATTTCAAAAGATGGAAGAACGATGGAAAAGTCAACTTGTCTTTGAAAAAGAAAGTCCGGAAAATGAGTCATTAAGAGCATATATAGAAGCGTTATCAAAAGAAGCGGAAAATTTATATCAAACATTGGATCAATCACCTGACCGGACCTATCTATGGCCACTTGAATCGGGAAATACTTCTTCAGCAGATTTGACGACACAATTTACGAAACTCCAGAAACTTACTTATGCCTATAAAACAAAAGGGACAACACTTTATCAACAGCCAGAGGTTGCTGCAGCAATTAAAGAGGGAATCGATTTTATGATTACCAAAAAAGGATATGATGGGAAAAAGTATTATGGAAATTGGTGGGATTGGCAAATTGGTATCCCACAAAAATTTGTGAATATCCTTCTACTGTTGCACCAAGAGCTATCCAGTGAAAAAATCCAACAATATACAGCTATTTTAAATCAATATGTACCTGATCCATTCCAGCAATTATATACTAAACCACAAGATTCATTTGTAGACCTTGCATTTATCCCTAACTTTTCAACGACTGGTGCCAATCGAACAGACTTATCATTGACTGTTTTAGGAGTAGGTATTTTACAAAAAGATGCCACAAAAATCCATCAAGCAGTGAATGGGATCAAAGATGTTTTTCAACTCGTGACAAGTGGAGATGGGTTTTACGCAGATGGTTCCTTTATCCAGCATAATGATATTCCTTATACAGGTTCTTACGGGAATGTACTAATCAAAGGAGTCGGACAGATTTTTACGATTGTGGATGGGACTTCTTATACAGCAGCTTCTGATGACATTCACGCTTTCGTAGAAAATGTAGAGAAGGCCTTTATTCCTTTGATTTACCAAGGTGAAATGCTTCCCATGGTGAATGGACGCGCTATTTCACGTGCGCCTTCAAAGACGAAGGTAGGATACGGGTCTTCAACGATGTATAATTTATTGATTGTTTCAAAATTTGCACCAGAAGATAAGCAAAAGGAACTAAAAGAAGCAGTCAAATATTGGATGCAATTGAACCCTTCGTATTATATAACGAATGTAAGAGATTATAATGATCTGGTCATGACACTATCCTTATTAGAAGACCAGACGATTTTAGGGAAGGATTTACCATTCATAGGGACAAAAATGTATCATAAAATGGATCGTTTTGTTCAGCGTACCAGTAAGTATATGGTAGGAATCAGTATGTATTCGAACCGTATCTCTTCTTTTGAAGCAGGAAATAAAGAAAACAAACGTGGCTGGCATACATCGGATGGGATGGTCTACTTATATAATGAGGATGATGTACAATTCGGTAAAAGCTATTGGCCGACTGTCGATCCTTATCGATTGCCAGGAACAACGGTCGATACAGTCCCTTTAAAAGATGAAATCTCTTCTTTTACGACTGTGCGATCAAATGAGAAAGCCGTTGGCGGTGTATCAAATGAAGGTCAGGCAGTGGTAGGTATGGCTCTAAATAAAACTGGAACAAAGAATAATGGGGCAGTTTTGCCAATGGATGTCAAAGGGAAAAAATCGTGGTTTGTGCTTGACGATCAATTGATTGCGCTTGGTTCGGGAATTACCGGTAACACAAATGCGTCTATTGAAACGATTATAGATAATCGTTTATTAAACGATCAGTTTACTTATAAAGTTATAACAGAAACAGGAGAAGTTACCCAGCCAATCGAACAAAGTGAAAAAGAATGGTTATTGTTACAATCAAGTCAACCAGAAACATCGATCGGTTATTATTTTCCTGAGAAAGAAACAGTACAAGTGATAAGTGAAGAACGGCAAGGTACTTATAGGGAAATCAACGAATCATTTCCTAGTGATGAAGTTTATCATGGAAGTTATCGGAAGTTTTTGATCAATCATGGAAAACATCCAATCAATGAAGCTTATGCATATGTGATATTACCAGGAGTGAACGAAAAAGGATTAAAAGAATATGCAGAAAAAGAACCAGTTACTATTCTTCAAAATACTCCAAAAATTCAAGCAGTAAAAGTAAAAGAATCCGGTTATTTGGGTATCAATTTTTGGGATAATACTGGTGGAGAATTAGATGGATTAAAAACAGATAAACCACTTTCTGTATTAAAGAAAATAAACGAACAAGAAAAAAGTTATACGTTTGCTGATCTTGCTCATACAAAGACGAAAATAACAATTGAATTACCAAATGATTTTGAAGCTATTCGAAGCATGAGTGAAGGAATTACCTATGATGAGCAGATGGGTCGCTTTACTATTGATTTTTCGCAAACATCGGATACACAAAAACAAATTGTCGTGGAATAAAAAAAGCGCACAAGAATATTCTATTCTTGTGCGTAATTTTTTTCCTTATTCCAATCCAATCAAATAATCGTCATCTTTCATCGCTTCTACATGACCTAACAAATAGCCGTTTCCGACTTGTGAGAAGAAGTCATGGTTGCTTGTGCCTGTTGAAATCCCGTTCATTACGATTGGGTTGACATCATTGGCAGTATCTGGGAAGAGTGGATCCATCCCTAGGTTCATCAATGCTTTGTTGGCATTATAGCGTAGGAATGTTTTGACTTCTTCTGTCCAACCGATTGGATCGTATAATTCTTCTGTATAACGTTCTTCGTTTTCATAAAGCTCATAAAGAAGATTGTACATCCAGTCTTTCAACGTTTCTTGTTCTGCTTCAGGCAATTCGTTGAAACCTAATTGGAATTTGTAACCGATGTAGGTTCCATGTACCGATTCATCTCGGATGATTAGTTTGATGATCTCTGCTACGTTTGCCAATTTGTTGTTTCCTAAATAATAAAGAGGAGTATAAAAACCTGAATAGAACAAGAATGTTTCTAAAAAGACGCTGGCAATTTTCTTTTCTAGCGGTGTACCGTGTTTGTAGATTTCATTGATACGCTCAGCTTTTTTTTGCAGATAAGGATTCGTATTCGTCCAGTCAAAAATTTCTTCGATTTCTTTTTTCGTGTTCAGTGTACTAAAAATAGAAGAATAACTTTTGGCATGAACGGATTCCATGAATTGGATATTGTTCAAAACGGCTTCTTCATGGGGAGTGCGGACATCTTTACGCAACTGATCCATACCGCTTTCAGATTGGACAGTATCCAGCAGTGTCAAACCGCCGAATACATGTCCTACTGTATCTTTTTCCAATTGAGACAATGTGCGCCAATCATCTAGGTCATTTGAAAGTGGGATACGTGTATCTAGCCAAAATTGCTCCGTCAGCTTCTCCCAAGTGGATTTATCAATGATATCTTCAATTTCATTCCAGTTTATTGCTTCATAATATGTTTCTGACATGAGAATGCTCCTTTAATTAAAATATGAATAAGCGAATCTATCTATGATATTAGATCACGCAGCTTTCACATTGATTGCTTCCGATTTCTTCTGCATCATCAGTAAAGGTACGTACATAATAAATGGATTTGATTCCTTTATGGAAAGCGTAATGTCTTAAAATATTCAAATCACGTGTCGTTTGCTTCGTTGTTGTCTTCCATTCATAAATACCTTCTGGGATTTCAGAACGCATGAATAAAGTCAAACTCATGCCTTGATCGACGTGTTGTTGTGCCGTTGCATAAACATCGATCACTTTACGCATGTCCATATCATAAGCAGAAGTGTAATATGGAATCGTCTCATTGGATAAATAAGGCGCTGGGTAATAAATTTTACCGATTTTCTTCTCTTGGCGTTCTTCGATCATGCGAGTGATAGGATGAATGCTTGCACTCGTATCATTGATATATGAAATCGAGCCATTTGGTGCTACTGCCAAGCGATTTTGGTGATATAGCCCATCTTTCATTACTGCTTGTTTCAAGGCATTCCAATCTTCAGCAGTTGGAATAAAAATCCCTTCAAACAATGCTTTGACTTTTTCTGATTTTGGCTGGAATTCTCCAGTTACGTATTTTTCGAAATAAGTGCCGTCAGCATAAGCTGATTTTTCAAAATTATGGAAAACTTGTTTTCTTTCACGAGCGATATTGTTGCTTTCAACAAGTGTCCAATAATTCAACAGCATGAAGTAAATATTTGTAAAGTCTAATGAATCCTCTGAGCCATATTCCATTTGTTCTTTTGCAAGATAAGTGTGTAGACCCATGGCACCTAATCCAATCGTATGATTCAGATTATTTCCGTTTTGGATCGGTGGTACGACATCGATATCAGATGCATCTGTAATAAATGTCAATGCACGAGTCATCGTACGCACAGATTGACCAAAGTTAGGGCTTTGCATCAAATTCACGATATTTGTCGAACCTAAGTTACATGAGATATCTGTTCCTAATACTTCATACTCCTGTTTGCCGTTGATCACAGAAGGCGTTTGAACTTGTAAAATCTCTGAACATAAATTACTCATGATAATCTTACCGTCGATTGGATTCTCGCGGTTCGCTGTATCAATATTGATTACGTAAGGATAGCCAGATTCTTGTTGTAATTTTGAGATTTCATTTTCAAGATCACGCGCTTTGATTTTTTGTTTGCGAATGTTTGGATTTGCAACTAGATGATCATACTCAGCTGTAATATCTACATAAGAGAATGGGACACCATATTCTTTTTCGACACTATACGGACTAAATAAATACATATCTTCGTTTTTGCGTGTCAATTCATAAAATTTATCAGGTACGATCACACCAAGAGAAAGAGTTTTTACGCGAATCTTTTCATCTGCATTTTCTTTTTTTGCTGAAAGGAAAGCAATAATGTCTGGATGGAACACATTCAAATAAACCACACCAGCTCCTTGACGCTGACCTAATTGATTAGAATAGCTGAAACTATCTTCGAATAATTTCATGACTGGAACGACACCACTCGCAGCACCCTCGTATCCTTTGATAGGAGCGCCGGCTTCACGAAGATTTGATAAAGTAATCCCCACACCGCCACCAATACGGGACAATTGCAAAGCAGAGTTGATTGAGCGCCCGATAGAGTTCATATCGTCAGTGACTTGAGTCAAGAAACAAGACACCAATTCGCCCCGACGTTTACGTCCAGCATTCAAGAAAGAAGGTGTAGCTGGCTGATAACGTTGATGAATCATTTCATCTGCAAGAGCAAGTGCTAATTCTTCATCCCCGTTTGCAAAGTAAAGCGCATTGAAGGCTACTCGATCTTCATAAGTTTCCAGATAAGCGGAACCGTCGTTGGTTTTCAACGCATATTGAGAATAAAATTTGTAAGCAGCCATAAAAGATTTGAAAGAAAAATGTTGTTCGTCCAAAAATTGATATAGCTTTTCAATAAATGATGGTGAATATAATTGGATGAATTCTGCTTCTATATATTCTTGATCGATCAAGTAATTGATTTTTTCCATAATAGATGGAAAAGTCATCGTATTTGGTTTGACATTTTCTTCAAAAAAGGCAGCCAAAGCTTCTTTATCCTTATTCAAAGGGATTTGACCATTGACTGGTCGATTGATTTCATTATTCAGCTTGAAATAACTGACATCTTGTAAATTTTTAAGACTCATACGTACGCCCAACCTTCATTTCGTATTTGATGATGCTTGATTGCAAATCATTGCATTGTTTTTAAGCTTTAAAAAAGGATTTGGAAGTTTGCGACAAAAACTGGTGCTGTCTCAAGCCCTTCAAATCCATGTATCTTGTTTTGATTCTTTTAGTCATGTTAGCTAGCAAGTTTACGCAACTGATCAGGACGGAATCCGATAACTGTTTCTGCATCGGAAGTAATGACAGGAACACTTTGGAATCCTTGTGCTTTCAACCAGTCTACTGCTTCCGGTTGTTCATCGATATTGACTTCTTCAAAAGCAATTTGATTTTCTGTTAAAAAACGTTTGACCATCTTGCATTGCATACAATTATTTTTAGAAAAGATTTTTACGTTCATAATGAGTGCCTCCTCTAAACACATTCTTATTATCTATAATAGATAGTATAAAACTCTTAGTAAAAAAGTCAAACAACAAACACTACATATTGTGTTGTGGAAACTGTGGAATACTAAGTTTTGTGTTTTTGAAAAAAGAGCTGAAAACAAGTATCGTGTGGGAAAATAGCAAATCTAATAGAGAAAAAATTGTGGAAAACTATGAAGAAATATTTTTTTCTCATTTTTATCTATCAATAATAAAGAATCGCTCATAATATCACAAGTGTAATTGACATTCTCAATTACCGAGAGTATTCTATGTGAGAATGATTCTCATTTATTTGCGTAATACGTAAGAAAACTAGAACATAGAATGAATGATTTCAATACATGATTTATTTCACAAGAGAGGAATCAATATGCAGACCTTAGCGCAGGCAAAGCAAAACTTCGTTTATCAAGTCGAACGAATCGAAACAGAAGAAAAAACAAAACGCCATTTGCAAAATATTGGGGTCGTTGCCGGAAGTAAAATCGTCGTCGTCAATTTATCAGGCAACAATGCCATTTTACTGGTAAAAAGTCATCGAGTGGCAGTAAGTCGGGAAATACTAAGTCAGATCTTTGTCAATAAAAAGACTGCTTCCTCTGAAAGCTGGACTTCTCTTGATCAATTAAAAGCAGGAGAGACTGGGATCGTCGTAGCCATCCACGGACAAGGCGCAGTGAAGCGGCGGTTGATGGATATGGGATTGACGCGAAATGTAAAAATAGTCATCCGAAAACTAGCCCCTCTAGGAGATCCAATCGAACTGACAGTGCGAGGATATGAATTGACGTTACGAAAGTCAGAGGCTGAATTAGTCTTGGTACAAAGGGAGGAAAACGAATGAATATCGCGTTAGTCGGAAATCCAAACAGCGGAAAAACGAGCTTGTTCAATCTCTTGACTGGTTCGAATCAATATGTAGGGAATTGGCCGGGCGTAACAGTAGAAAAAAAAGAAGGATCGTTGAAAAAAAATCCGAACATTCATATTCAAGACCTACCTGGCATCTATTCTTTGTCTCCTTATACACCCGAAGAAGTGATTGCAAGAGATTATTTGGTTCATGAACAGCCTGAACTGATCATCAACATTATTGATGCTACCAATTTAGAGCGGAATCTATATTTAACTACGCAGTTATTAGATTTAGACATTCCTATGATCATTGGTCTGAATATGATGGATGTCATCAAAAAAGAAGGAAAAAAAATCAACCTAGAAAAGCTTTCCTATGGTCTTGGTGTACCAGTTTTACCAATCAGCGTATTGAAAAAGCAAGGAATCGAAAAATTAATCGAAAAGATTCAGGAGTCTGCAAAAAAACGGCCCTCTATTCCTGTTCCCTGTACATAAGATTCGCGTTTAGAAGCAGCTTTACATGAAATTGAAGATGTACTAGGAGAAAAAAGCAGCAAGAAACGCTGGTATGCAATGAAATATTTTGAAAGAGATCAGAAGGTGAATGAGGATGATGAGATAACAATTTCTCAGCAAAAAGAAATCGAACAACTGATCCAGTTGACAGAGAAACTATTGGATGACGATAGTGAAACGATTCTAGTCAATGAACGTTATGAATTTATTACCCAATTATGTGCACTATCTGTCGTGTCAAATGATTCTTTCCAATTATCGATGAGTGACAAAATCGATCAGATTGCAACGAATCGTTGGTTAGCCTTGCCAATCTTTGCATTTGTGATGTGGCTGATTTATTACTTGGCTATTCAAACAGTAGGAACAATGGGGACAGATTGGATCAATGATACATTGTTTGGAACGTGGCTACCAGAACATGTTGGCAGACTGTTAGCTGAATGGCAAGTAGCTGGATGGATGCAGGAGCTGATCTTGAACGGCATCATTGCAGGCGTGGGAGCAGTATTAGGATTTTTACCGCAATTGATCGTATTGTTTTTATGCTTGAGCTTTCTAGAAGACTGCGGATATATGGCGAGGATCGCTTTTGTCATGGATCGACTTTTCCGGAAATTCGGGCTTTCAGGAAAATCCTTTATTCCTATGCTGATTGCCACGGGATGTGGCGTACCAGGCGTCATGGCTACTCGCACGATTGAAAACGAGCAAGATCGTCGGTTGACGATCATGGTCACGACATTCATGCCTTGTTCTGCAAAGTTGCCGATTATTGCCTTAGTAGCAGGGGCCTTTTTTCCTCACCAATCTTGGGTAGCTCCTTCTGCCTATTTTCTTGGGATGACTGCAATTATTTTCTCTGGAATCAGCTTGAAAAAAACGCGTTTGTTTGCCGGAGAAACAGCTCCGTTTATCATGGAATTGCCTGCATATCATTTTCCTCAATGGTCAACGATCCTAAGACAAACCTATGACCGCAGCAAGTCTTTTGTTAAAAAAGCAGGAACGATTATCTTTGTTTCTAGTATCGTGATCTGGTTTAGCTCTTCTTATAATTTTTATGCTCAACCTGTTCCTGAAGACCAAAGTATCCTAGCCTTTTTCGGACGAATCCTGGCTGTTGTTTTTCAGCCGCTTGGTTGGGGGAATTGGCAAGGAACTGTCGCAGCGATTACAGGATTAGTTGCTAAAGAAAATATTATTGGCACATTTGGTATTTTGTTTGGACATGCGGAAGTATCCGAAAATGGCAGAGAAATCTGGCAAGTGCTACAACACACATATACTCCCGCAGCAGCTTATTCATTGTTAGCCTTCAATTTACTTTGTGCGCCTTGTTTTGCGGCAATTGGGGCTATCCATCGGGAAATGAATGCCAAGAAATGGACTTGGATCGCCATAGGCTATCAATGCGGTTTAGCTTATTTAGTTAGTTTTGTGATCTATCAGTTGGGACACTTATTGGAAGGTGGACAGGTAGCCTTAGGGACGTATCTTGCTATTTTACTGATGATAGGTCTCGTTTATGTTTTGTTCCGTCAGCCAAAATCCAAGAACCAGTTTTATACTATATTGTCATTAGAAGGAGAGGAATAGGATGGCGACATTCTTATTAAGTGTATTAATCTTTGGAAGTGCAGGAGCGATTGTCTATACTCGTTTAAAATCCGGAAAGAATTGTGATGACTGTCAAACAGCTTGCCCAGTAAAAAAGGAACAGATCAAGCGATGAGCAGTCGTTGCAAGAGGCTGTTCTCCCCTTTTTTGCTTATTTTGCTAGAGCATAGTAAGATGAGGGAAAGTAAAAAAAGAAAGAGGAAAGAAAATGTCTGGAAAGAAAAAAATCGTCCGCCCGCGCTATCAGCAGATTGCTGTTGATTTAGCCGAACGTATCGTTGAAAACCGATATAAAGTGGGTGAGAAGATCCATGCTCGCTCAACGCTTGCCAGTACGTACAATGCTTCTCCTGAGACTACCCGAAAGGCTATCAATGTGCTGGTAGATCTTGGGATCATGGAAGTACGGCATGGGAGTGGGGCATTTGTTGCCTCGAAAGAAAAAGCAAAAGATTTCCTATTGCAGTATCAAGATGTACAATCTATCCAAGATACAAAAGCAGAAATCATGGCGAGTGTGGAGAAGCAACAAGATGAGCTGAATCATTTTTCTCAATTATTGGATCAGCTGGTCAATCAAACGAAGCGAATACATAAGATGAACCCGTTACTTCCGTTTGAATTGTCTTTATCAGAAAAAGCAATGCATCTGGACCGTTCGATTAGCGAGTTGAATATCTGGCAGGCGACTGGTGCTACAGTTATCGCAATTTCTCATAACGAAGAACTACTTGTTTCACCTGGACCTTATGCTAAATTTACGGCAGGGGATATCGTTCATTTTATTGGAAATGAGTATACGCTACAGCGTATGACAAACTTTTTTTACCCGGAACATCAGCTTGCAGAATGATTGTGTGAAATATTATAAAAATATTAACTTGGCTAAACCTTTTATTTATAAAGATTTAACCAAGTTTTTTTCTGTTTAGACAAGCAAATTTCTTTCATTTTTGACAAAGTGACTACATGATGTTAACATAGTGTGGTCACTTTTTTCAGAAAGAAAAATGAATTTACATAAAAAAGGAGAATTTGTTTGGTAAAAGTAGAAGTAAAACATTTAACAAAGATATTTGGTAAAAAGACACAAGCCGCTTTAGATATGATGAATGATCACCAGCCGAAAACGGAGATTTTAAAGAAAACCGGTGCAACGGTTGGTGTGTATGACGTGAATTTTGACGTAAAAGAAGGAGAAATCTTCGTGATCATGGGGCTTTCCGGGAGTGGGAAATCCACATTGATCCGTCTATTGAATCGTCTGATTGAGCCAACTTCGGGCAGTATCTATATTGATGGAGAAGATGTATCGAAGTTAAGTAAAGAAGAATTGCGAGAAGTCCGTCGTCATAAAATCAATATGGTTTTCCAAAACTTCGGTCTGTTTCCACATCGAACGATCTTGGAAAATACAGAATACGGGTTAGAAGTCCGTGGTGTACCTAAAGAAGAACGACAAGAAAAAGCAGAAAAAGCATTAGAAAATTCTAGTTTGCTTTCATTTAAAGACCAATATCCTAGTCAGTTATCTGGTGGGATGCAACAACGGGTTGGCCTAGCCAGAGCTTTAGCAAATGATCCTGAGATCTTGCTGATGGACGAAGCGTTCTCGGCTCTTGATCCGCTGATCCGGCGAGAAATGCAAGACGAATTACTGGACCTGCAAGCCAATGTTCAAAAAACGATTATTTTCATTACCCATGATTTGAATGAAGCTTTACGGATCGGGGACAGAATCGCATTAATGAAAGACGGCGAAATCATGCAGATCGGAACAGGTGAAGAAATATTGACCAATCCAGCAAATGATTACGTACGTGAATTTGTGGAAGAAGTCGATCGTTCCAAAGTGCTTACTGCTCAAAACATCATGGTACCTGCATTGACGACGAATATCGAATCTGATGGACCAAATGTCGCATTGACAAGGATGCGTAATGAAGAAGTCAGCATGCTGATGGCTGTTGACCGAAAGAGACACCTGAAAGGAATCATTACTGCAGATCAGGCGTTAGAAGCTAGGAAGCAAAAACGTCCATTGATCGACTTCCTAGATGAAAATGTGACGGTGATTGGGAAAGACATGGTGGTAAGTGATATTTTCAATATTATTTATGACTCACCGACTCCACTTGCAGTTGTAGAGGATGGAAAATTAAAAGGTGTCGTCATCCGAGGTAGTGTGATTGAAGCATTAGCAGAAATAAGCGAGGTGAGTGAACATGAATAATCTATTGAACTATCAATTACCAGTGGCAAACTGGGTAGAAAATATCACAGAATGGTTTACGACAACTTTTTCTGGCCTATTTTCATTTTTACAAACGATTGGACAGGCAGTGATGTCGGGGATTACAAATTTACTGTTAGTGATTCCAGCTCCTTTGTTTATCTTGTTATTGACGGTAGCAGCTTTCTTTATTTCTAAGAAACGTCCAGGACTTACGTTGTTCACATTAATCGGTCTATGGTTTATTTATAACCAAGGTCTATGGAATGATTTGATGAATACTGTCACACTTGTTCTTTTATCTAGTGTGATCTCGATCATCATTGGGGTACCATTAGGGATCTTGATGGCAAAAAGCAGTAAAGCCCAAAGTATTATCAAACCGATCCTTGACTTTATGCAGACAATGCCAGGATTCGTTTATTTGATTCCAGCAGTTGCATTTTTCGGTATCGGGATGGTTCCAGGGGTATTTGCCTCAGTCATCTTTGCTCTGCCACCAACCGTTCGTTTTACGAATTTAGGGATTCGACAAGTTCCTAAAGAATTAGTAGAAGCTTCTGATTCATTCGGGAGCACAAGTCGTCAAAAACTATTCAAACTAGAATTGCCTTTAGCTAAAAGTACGATCATGGCAGGGATCAATCAAACAACAATGCTGTCACTTTCAATGGTCGTTATTGCCTCTATGATCGGTGCACCCGGCTTAGGACGCGGCGTATTATCAGCATTGCAAAGAGCACAAGTCGGGAATGGATTTGTCAACGGGGTTGCATTAGTTATCTTAGCAATCATCATTGACCGTTTTACACAGCATTTGAACCAGCCAAACAATAAAAAAGCTGCAGGAGCAATAACACAGAAAAGTAAAAAACGTCAAGGACTGATCATTGGTGCTGTAGTAGTAGTGATCTTAGGTGCGATTGGTATAGGGAGTTTTTCATCTGCCAAAGAAACAAAACGTATCAACTTATCTTATGTTGAATGGGATACAGAAGTTGCTTCAACAAATGTAGTCGGTGAAGTATTGAAACAAATGGGCTATGATGTAACGATGACGCCATTAGATAATTCAATCATGTGGAAATCTGTTTCAAATGGCGAGTCAGATGCCATGGTTTCAGCTTGGCTACCTAAAACTCATGGTTCACAATATGCACAATATAAAGATCAAGTCGAAGACCTAGGTGCCAATTTGACAGGAGCAAAAGTTGGTTTAGCAGTGCCAGCCTACATGGATGTAAATTCGATCGATGAGTTAACCGATCAGGCAGGTAAGAAAATCATAGGAATCGAGCCAGGAGCTGGTGTAGTTACGGCTGCTGAAAACACGATCCAAAAATATGACAACTTGAAAGACTGGAAAGTAGAGACATCTTCTTCAGGAGCAATGACCGTTGCACTAGGTCAAGCGATCAAAAAACACGAACCAATTGTAGTTACAGGATGGACACCTCATTGGATGTTTGCCAAATATGATCTGAAATACTTAGAAGATCCTGAAAACGGAATGGGAAGCGAAGAGCAGATCCATACGATGGTTCGAAAAGGATTGAAAGAAGACCAGCCAGAAGCTTACAAAGTATTAGACAATTTCCATTGGTCAGAAAAAGATATGGAAAAAGTTATGTTGGAAATCAACAATGGAAAAGATCCACAGCAAGCAGCAAAAGACTGGATCAAAGAGAACCAAGAATTAGTCGAAAGCTGGAAAAAATAAAAAGACAGACACGAAATAAATGGAGCTTCCAAAATTGGATCAAAAATCCAGTTTTGGAAGCTCCATATTCGTCTGTCTTATAAAAAAAGAGAATGCGCAGTTCGTCTTCGAAACGTCCGAAGACGCCGACAAACTACCATTCTCGTGGGTTTGGCACCCAATGGGCCGTGAGGGGCTCGAACCCGCGACCCGCTGATTAAGAGTCAGCTGCTCTACCAACTGAGCTAACGGCCCGTACAAAAAGTACTTAATAATAGTAGCACTAAGAATTTTAAAATGCAAGACTACATTTAAAGAAAATCAGAAAAATCTTTACTTCCTTATAGGAAATCATTCATAGATTATTCACATTTGCTCGCTATTATATAAGCATACCAACAAACAAAGTTCTTGCAAGAGAACAAACCCTAACACTTTTTTCATTTTTTACTCCTTTCCCGCCGTCTCCCCGGCGGGTCTCCTGTTCTTAACGATAAAAGACAAGAAGGCTTGGCCTTCTTGTTTTTTTGCTTTTATAAAATTCCATTAATTAAATCATCTAGTTCAAACAACTAGATTGAATGTTTATGATAACTTTGGTATCATGTTAATGAAATGAAAAAAGGAGCGGTTACGATGGAAAAAATGCGTCAGCAATTAATAGAGTGGGGAAAAGAACTGGAAACATTCCGTCTGCCTCACTGGGAAGAGCTCCCCGACCTAGAACTTTATATGGATCAAGTCAGAACGTTAGTTGATCGTTATCTTTCACCTGTGATACAAGGAGAAAAGCATCCATTGCTGACCTCCTCTATGGTAAACAACTACGTTAAACTAGGTTTGATACCAGCACCAGTTAAAAAAAGATACAACAAAGAACACGTAGCATTTTTACTTGCAATTACTACATTGAAACAAGTATTGACTATTCCTGAAATCAAAGAAGGAATATTGTTCCAAGGAAAAACAGTGGGGATTCGTGAAGCTTATAATCTATTCTGTGATGAACAAGAAGCAGCTGTATGGATGGTTAGCCAATTAGCACAAGGCAAATCCCATCCCCAAAAATTCGACCAGGCGACCCCTGTAGAATATATTGCTGTAAGAGCAGCAACTTTATCGTTTGCAATGAAACTTCTTGCGGAAAAAACGATTGTTCTAGAAACCGAATATTTAAAAGAGGAGAAAACAAATGAAAAACAATAAAATCGCAATTTTAGTAGATTCAGGTACGGATGTGCCAGAAGAATTGATAAAAAAATACGAGATGTATATGATCCCATTGAAAATTATTTATAAAGATCAGGTATATACAGATAAAATTGACATTACCCCTGAAGAGATCTATCAACGTTTGCCAGAGGAAATCCCTGGTACATCTTTGCCGGATGGTGAGTCGATCACAGAAATCTTTGAGCAAATCAAAAAAGACGGTTATGAAAAGGTACTTGCGGTAACAATTTCCAGTGGATTGAGCGGGACATATAATGTGGTTCGTTTAATTGCACAACAGCAAGAAGAATTGGAAGCATATGTACTAGATACGAAAAATATTGGTATTGGTGCAGGTTTTTCTGCGATCCAAGCAGCAAAATGGCTGGAAGAAGGAGTAGAATGGGATCAACTGATCAGTAATCTGAATGAGTTAGTCGAAAGAACAAAAGTTTTCTTTAATGTTGCGACATTGGAATATCTTCAAAAAGGTGGACGGATCGGTTTAGTTGCTTCTATTGTAGGAACCGCTTTAAAACTTAACCCAATCATCTCATGTAATGAAGAAGGGATTTATTACACAGTAGGAAAAGCTAGGGGACGTAAAAAAAGTTTGGATAAAACGGTTGCTTACGTCAAAGAAAAAATCGGTAATGCAAAGGTCTTCAACTTAGCTGTTGCCCATGGGGATGCGAAAGAAGAAGCAATTGAAATGGAAGCGAGACTTAAAAGAGAGTTCCCACAAGCAAACCAAATCTACTTTGGCCAGATTTCTCCGGCATTAGTAGTCCACACTGGTCCGGGATTATTGGGTGTCGGTATACAAGTTTTAGAAGGATAAATCAAAAAAAGGAAACACTGAGGTGAAAATCAGTGTTTTCCTTTTTTATTGAAGTTAGAACAAAAAATAATAAAGTATTTTGCACTTTCATTTTAATTTTCTCTTTTGTTTTATAGGCAAAGATGAAACAAAAGCAGAAATACGGTATAATGAGAAGGTATGACAATAATATATAAGAGGTGGCTCTTTATGAAAAAAGTTTTAGTTGTCGATGATGAGAAGCCGATTTCGGATATCGTTAAATTCAATTTAGCCAAAGAAGGCTATGATGTTTATACTGCATATGATGGGGAAGAAGCCTTGGAAAAAGTTGCTGAGGTAGAACCTGATTTGATTTTACTTGATTTGATGCTACCTAAAATGGACGGCTTAGAAGTTGCTCGTGAGGTACGCAAAACTTATGATATGCCGATCATTATGGTAACAGCTAAAGATTCTGAAATTGATAAAGTCCTAGGCTTAGAGTTAGGCGCCGATGATTACGTGACCAAGCCATTTTCCAACCGAGAATTAGTTGCACGTGTCAAAGCAAATCTTCGTCGCGGTGCCACGGCTGCGAAGGAACCAGAAGAGGCAGCACCTGCGGAATTGACGATTGGTGATTTGACGATCCATCCAGAAGCTTACATGGTGACGAAACGAGGAGAAACAATCGAGTTAACACATCGTGAATTCGAACTACTCTTTTACTTGGCGAAGCACCTTGGACAAGTGATGACAAGAGAACATTTATTACAAACGGTTTGGGGTTATGATTATTTTGGAGATGTACGAACAGTGGATGTAACTGTACGTCGTTTGCGTGAAAAGATCGAAGATAATCCAAGCCATCCAAATTATTTAGTGACACGTCGTGGTGTCGGTTACTATTTGCGTAACCCAGAACAGGAGTAATTGGATGAAAAGAAAAGTCCGCTTTTTTCGATCAGTCAATTTTAAGATCGCTATTACTTTTATTTTGATTTTATTGATCTCGATCGAAATTATTGGCGCCTATTTTATACGTGGATTGGAACGTTCCACGATCAATACATTTATTAAAGATATGAATCAAACGGTGGAATCATTAGCAACAACAATCAGCCCGGAATTGAATCGAAAAGATAATGCAGATGATGAAGAGGTAAATGCGAATATCAAAAGATTTATTGAAAACAGTGCGACTAGCGATATCATCGAAATACGGGTCGTTGACGAAAAAGGGATCATCCGAGGAACAACCGATGTCAATGAACAAAGCGCTGTGGGAAAGAAAAATGATTATGTTGATATCAATGATTTCACGACTAAACGTTATGTTGCTTTAGATAACGACGATAAACGGGTGAATATCAATGTTCAACCGATCCTGTCCCCGACCGGCGATGCCGTTATCGGGGCTCTTTACGTCAAAAGTAATATCGAACAAAAATATTCGGAAATCAATAACACAGCAGTCATTTTCTTTACTGCCTCACTAATTGCGGCATTTATTTCAATGATCGTATCTGTTTTAGTTGCTCGTTCGATTACACAGCCGATCGGTGAAATGAGAGAACAAGCCATTCGAATCGCTAGAGGAGACTACAGTCGGAAAGTCAAAGTGCATGGACAAGATGAACTTGGACAGCTGGCTGATACCTTCAATCAGTTAGCTGAACGTATTGAAGAAGCTCAAGATACAATGGAAGCTGAACGCAATCGGTTGGATAGCGTGCTATCCCATATGACAGACGGCGTCATTGCGACAGATCGCAGGGGTAAAGTCATTACGATCAATGATATGGCTGTTTCCTTGCTAGATGTCAAAAATGAGGAAGCAATTGGACAATCGATTTTGACACTTTTGGATATCGAAGAAGAATATACCTTGCGTAAATTATTAGAAGATCCAAACGAAATGGTACTTGACCGTTCAACCAGTACATTGGAGAGCGATCAGATGATCTTACGAGTAGACTTTTCCATGATCCGTCGTGAATCAGGTTTTATCAGCGGATTAGTAGCTGTCTTGCATGATGTGACAGAACAAGAAAAAACAGAACGGGAACGTCGTGAATTCGTCTCTAATGTTTCCCATGAACTTCGTACACCGTTGACAAGTATGCGTAGTTATATCGAAGCATTGAGCGAAGGTGCGTGGAAAGACGAGGAAGTAGCACCAAATTTTTTGAAGGTAACATTGGATGAAACAGATCGGATGATTCGAATGATCAATGATCTCCTGAATCTGTCTCGCATGGATACAGGTAATACCCAGCTTCAATTAGAATATGTCAATTTCAACGAGTTAGTGAATTTTGTTCTTGACCGGTTTGATATGATGGTAGGAAATCAGGAAAAAAATTATAAGATCCGTCGTGAATTCACGCAAAGAGATCTTTGGGTCGAAGTAGATACAGATAAAATCATCCAAGTAGTCGATAATATCATGAATAACGCGATCAAGTATTCACCAGATGGGGGAACGATCACCTGTCGCTTATTAGAAACGCATAATAACGTGATTTTAAGTATCACCGATCAAGGATTGGGGATTCCTAAAAAAGATCTGAACCGAGTGTTCGAGCGGTTCTATCGAGTAGATAAAGCACGTGCAAGAGCACAAGGTGGGACAGGTCTTGGATTAGCTATTTCTAGAGAAGTGATCAAGGCGCATCGAGGCGCTATTTGGGCAGAGAGCAAGGAAGGAAAAGGATCGACTTTTTATATCTCGCTGCCATATGAACCTTATGAGGAGGAATGGTGGGAATGAGAATCTCTGAAAAAGTCGTTCGTATAGGACTCATTTTGATGGTTGCGTTAAGCATATACTTCTCTTATGCAATCTGGCTGAGCCCAGCAGGAAAAAGTTCAATCAACGTAGATGAGACAAACACTCAAATGATCGAGTCTCAAAGCAATCGAAAAACTTCCGAAGTCTTTCTTCCGCTTCATGTTACATGGCACCATTCGGGAACGATCCAAGAAACCAACAGTGAAAATCTCGTGTACCGATTGCAATTGATCATCGATAAAGCAAGATTCGGGAAGCTTTCTGAAGTCGTTTCGGGAGATGAATCACAATTCGAACAAGTGAAAAATCTGACATCTGGTTTCGAGTTGGCCTATAATGCGCCTTTTTTGCTAAGAGAATATAAGGAAGCATTTGATTTAGATGTAGACGTCTCGAATTTGGCAAAAGAAAGCGAAAATATGTATTTTACTAGAATACAATTCGATCAAGGAAACAAAAAAATCCGATTTTTGAATTATTCGAACCACCTTGTATATGAAGCGAATATTTCGTTGAATTGGGAGGATATCAACAAAGAATTAACAGCAAACGACACGAAATGGACAGAAATGTCAACAGAACCGTCGACGATCGACACGCAATATGCTACGAAACATTCAATCAAGTTGAAAAAGTACAGCTATATCCTTTCGCAGCAACCCTATACACTTTTTAGAAATGCTTTTTTCCAGAAGCCAGATAGCGTGAAAAATAATGATGAAAGCAATGAATTGATTTTTTACGGTGGGAATGAAACGATGTCTATCCATTCGGAAACGCAAGTAGTTGATTTTCGAGGAGAGCTGCCAGAGAAAAAAGAAAATGCTAGTGTATTTTCTGAAAGTTTTCCCTATATTAGCAAATTAGGCAGTTCTTTAGGGAATCTCAGATATTTTGACCGGAGTGACAATACAATCGATTACCGGATCTTCGTGGAAGGCTTTCCGGTTTTTGGGACGGACAGCAGAGGACAGATCGGTGTGGAAGTTGGCGGTGAAACAAACGGTTCGGTGCAAGTGAATATCCAAACCAGTTTGAATACGATTCAAGTACCGATACCTTCAGATGAAGAAGTAGAACTTGCAAGTACGAATGAAATCATCCAGCAGCTGGAAGCTAAGGGAGCAGATAGCAACAAGATTGGTTCAGTAATCGTTGGCTATACATGGCAAAATGTCAAAGAAACGAATCGCGTCGTTGATCTCTTACCTGAATGGTATGTGAAATATAAAGATAACTGGTATTCAGCTAACGACCTTCTGGAAAAATTACCTGGATTGGAGGCGAATTAATTGGATTTTAAAAAAATCGAATGGATATTTTTCGTCGCTTTTTTAGGGTTGAATGTGTTTTTATTCAGCAGTTATCATGATGCGGTATACCAAGAAAACAATGTCATTCGTTCTGATCAGACTGAATCAATTCAACAACGTCTGGCTAGTGACGATATCACTTATACGGGGAAGATTTCTTCTGAGAGCAAGCAAGGCTATTATCTTAGCGCGGAACAGACCAATCTTAGCACTTCATTAGCAAATTATCGCAAGGCTGGAAAAAGCGGATTGTTGGAAAGTGGCGTGTTTTTAGACGGCGATGTTTTGACAAAATCCTTATCCAGCTCAGAAGCTGAAAAGAACGTGATTGATCCAGATAAGATCAGCAGTTCTTTGGAAGATTTTTTAGCTAACAAAGACAATATTTTATTCGGTAATGAGTATGTGTACACGAAAAATTTTTCTCATTTAGAAGAAGAACCACTAGAAATCCAAGCAAGCCAAGAGTATGAAGGCATCCCATTCAATGATGATACAGCAAAAATCGTTCTTTCTTTAGAAAAAAACGATAATGATTATAGCATCACGAAATACATGCAGACGCATTTATCTGATATCGAGCAGCTGCGCGAAAAGACGGAACTGTATACGGAAGAGGAAGCAATCAATACATTGTACATCAATAACAAAATACCAAGAGGATCAAAAATTTTATGGCGTCAACTAGCTTATTCCTGTATTCTGAAAGTCCGGGAAAAAAATGTGTATGTTCCTGTTTGGCATGTAGCAATCGAAACAAGCGATAAAGTGGTCCAAATCGAGAGCGTCAACGCTTTCAGCAATACGATCGTGACAAACAATACTGTACCAAAAGTGGAAGATCAATAAAAAAGCGAGTATAATGAAAAAAGTTTACAAAGTAAGAAGGGAAGTAGGAGTCAAATGGCTGAAGAAAAACCAGCTTTTAAAATCAGTATCCTAGCAAGTGGAAGTTCGGGTAATTCACTTTATATCGAAAGTGAAAAAAAACGGCTTTTGGTCGATGCAGGACTTAGCGGTAAAAAAATCACTTCCTTGATGGCTCAAATTGATCGGACACCGGACCAATTAGATGGAATACTTGTGACGCATGAACATCGAGACCATATACATGGTGTGGGTGTCTTGGCTCGTAAGTATCATTTGGATGTTTTTGCCAATCAGCAGACTTGGGAAGCGATGGAGCCGCTGATTGGGAATGTACCAGTGGAACAAAAACATCTATTTGAGATGGGAAAAGTAAGAACATTCGGCGATATCGATATTGAGAGTTTCGGCGTCTCCCATGACGCAGCAGCTCCGCAATTTTATCGTTTCCATAAAGAAAACCGTTCATTCGTCATGTTGACGGATACCGGATACTGCAGTGATTACATGCGAGGTGTCATTGAAAATGCCGATGGTTATTTGATGGAAAGTAACCATGATCTTGAGATGTTACGCATGGGACCTTATCCGTGGAATCTAAAACAGCGTATTTTAGGAGATAGAGGGCATCTTTCCAACGAAGATGGTGCACTTGTCATGACTGATGTGATCGGTAATCGGACCAAACGAATCTATCTTGGTCATCTTAGCAAGGAAAACAATATGAAAGAACTTGCTCATTTAACGATGGAAAATGTTTTGAAAGAAAAAGATTTTGGCGTTGGACATGATTTTGAAATCTATGATACAGATCCAGATGAAGCAACTGAGCTATTTTCGATTTAAACAGTGTAGTCAATAAAAAATAAAAACAGAAGATAAAATCAATCAGTGTTGGTTTTATCTTCTGTTTTTATTTTTTTCAGATCATTGACAAAATAACCGTATTATCGGCTGACTACACTGATATGCTGTTTTTCATGTTGTTTATCCAGTATCTCATCTACTAATGCAATCGCGTAATCTGCCATGCTAATCGTACTGTCGCCAACAGCGTTTCTTTGTAAATAATCATCACTTAATAAATAAGTGCCTGTACGCTTGCCGTGTGGATCAAATAAAGAAGCTGGACTGATATAAGTCCACTGTAGATTTTTAGATTGTTTCAATTTTAGCAATCCTTCGTACATATTGAAAACTGTTGGATAGAAGGGTGCATTTTTAGGCACTTGGTCAATCATACGAGTCGTCTTTTCTGTATCTAAGAATAACGAAGAGGCGCCCCCAACGACAATTAAGCGTGTATCGGTTCCTTCAAGTATCTCAATCAAATGGGACAAAGAAGTTTGATGCATTTCTTCTTTTCCTTTAGGAGCGTTGAAAGCATCAACGACAACATCAAAAGATGTAAGATCAGTAGTTGTCAACTCAAATAAATCCTTTTGTATAAACGGAACATCTGATGGCAATTTTTCTGGATGACGCACGATTGCCGTCACGTCTAAATCTCTGGACAATGCTTCGTCTAAAATAAATGAACCTGCATGACCAGTAGCGCCAATGATTGCGATTTTCATAAAAAAAGCCTCCTTTTTTATTCCTGTCCATTGTAAGCAGTTACTGGATATTCGTCAAAGAATCCGTTTTTTGAAAAGCTTAGTGCGCATTCCTTTCATGGTTCGTGATCATTGGGTATAGTTAAATTAAGGAAACTAGTTGATCAAATAGAAGATGAAGGAGATAAGAAATGAAAGAGTGGTTAGATCGTGCCTTTTTACCAATGGTAACATCTGTTGTGAATCTTAGACCCTTAACTGCTTTGCGTAATGGAATGACTTATACGATCCCGATAATTATAGTTGGCTCGCTGTTTTTCTTATTTGCTCATTTTCCTGTAGATTACATCGCTCAGTGGATAGATAAAACAGGATTTTCTATGTATTTTACACAAGTATACCAGGCTACATTTGACGTGATAGCCTTTTGGATCGTTTTTGCTATTGCGTATGCTTATGCAAAAGAAGAAAACATCGATCGCTTGCCAGTCGGCATGACAGCCTTGTCTGCTTATCTACTACTTATTCAGCCACTTAATGTTCAGGTAGAGATAGATAATATCTGGACAGGCGGTGAAGGGATACTAGGAGCAGTTGCAACCGGGCTCCTCATTGGATGGGGCTATGCACGTTTAGCAAGATTTGCGAAAGGATGGAGGCAAAATGGGAAGATTCCTGAAAATGTTTGGCAGTCTTTTACTTCATTGATCCCAATACTTGCTATAGTTACTTTTACGCTTATAGGTTCAGCGGTTTTTCAACAGTTGTTCGGGATGACTGTCATTCAAGGAATATGGACGTACGTCCAGCTTCCGATCCAATCGTTGATAGACACGTTATTCGGTGTGCTTTTATTAGGTTTTTTTGTCCCGTTTTTATGGCTATTTGGTCTTCATGGATCTGCGATGGTCAATGGGTTGGTTAGTCCGATCTTACAAGCAAACTCATTAGCAAATGCAGAAATCTTAGCCTCTGGAAAAGACTTGACTGTGGCAAATGGCGGGCATATCGTTACTCAGCAATTTCTTGATCAATTCATGACTGTTACCGGAGCAGGTTTGACGTTAGGAGCTGTATTTTTTATGATGTTTTTTGCGAAATCGAGGAAATACCGAGAATTAGGAAAACTTTCTCTTTTACCAGCCTTTTTCAATATCAATGAATCGATTATTTTTTCCACACCAATTGTGATGAACCCGATGATGGCTGTTCCTTTTATTTTCGCGCCGATCCTCTCAGGATTGATTACCTATTCCGCTTTATATTTTGGATTCGTTCCTTTATTTACAGCGGTCCAAGTTCCTTGGACAACACCGCCGATCCTCTCGGGTTTTTTAGTAGGCGGAGTGCCTGCAGCGATTTTACAAGGTATCGTGCTGGCAATTAGTTTTTTCATTTATTTCCCATTTTTGAAAAAAATAGATTCTGCAAACTTCAAAAAGGAAAGACAGACAAAAAATGATGGAACAGCAGAAAAGATCATCGACTAAAAAAACAAAAATACTCCTGTCGCTTTAGATTGGAAAAATCACCAATCTAGGATGACAGGAGTATTTCTAATCATGTTTATACCAGTCCTTTTTGGACAGCTAATTGAACAAGAACAACTAATGTGTTCATTCCTACGTGTGTGATCATCGATGTCCAGATCCGACCAGTAGCTTTGTACTCTAGGCTGAAGAAGAAACCTAGGAAAAAGTAAATCAGCAAATGACCATCATTATGAGCAAACGCAAACAGCAAAGAGCTGATCACTGCCCCGACCCAAAAATTTGAATACCGACTGATGATCCCCAGTATGCTGCGACGAAATACGAACTCTTCCATGATTGGTCCGGCAACAGTTGTCGCCAAAATAAAAGCAGGTGCTTCCATGATCATCTGGATGATATTTTGTGTATTCTCAGAAGGGGTTGCTTCGCCAAACAATACAGATTCCAGCATGACAGCGATGCTTTGCAGAATCAATGCGACAAAGATTCCAACTAATCCATAAATAACGATCTTTGGAACAGAAGCTTTTTTTACTGCTGATTCGATTGCTAACGGTTCACGTTGCTTAAAATAAAAAATAGCTAGGACAACCGCGCCCAGTATATACATGACTGCAGTTGCTGTGATCAATTCAGACGTAGATTTTACAAGTCCTATCGAAGCTAGGATTAAGGGTGAGATAAAAATTAGACCATAGCAAAAAATGCTGAGGAAACTATATTTTTTTAAAGACATGTAATTCCTCCTTTAAGGGATAACAAGCATGCAAGGCAAGCTTTTATCGATTGATTTCAATTATATCATAATTTCAATAAGCAACTGTCAGAATAAAATTTCTTTTCTTTGATTTAAAAGCTTGCAAAAAAGAGGGAGAATGAGTATTATTAAAAATGTAGGTTAGCACTCGAAGGTTAAGAGTGCTAACGGATTAAAAAAAGAGTTATCGGAGGGATTTATCGTGTTAAAACCATTAGGTGATCGCGTCATTATCGAAGTCGCAAAAGAAGAAGAAAAAACTGTCGGAGGAATCGTTTTAGCTTCTGCAGCTAAAGAGAAACCCCAAACTGGGACAGTTGTTGCAGTCGGTGAGGGCCGTTTGTTGGAAAACGGTGAAAAAGTTCCTGCCGCTGTGAAAGCAGGCGACCAAGTTATGTTCGAAAAATACGCCGGTACAGAAGTAAAATACGAAGGAAAAGAATATCTGATCGTCGCAGGAAAAGATATCATGGCGATTGTTGAGTAAATTTTGAAGATAGAAAAAATAATCAAAAATAATCGATGAGGTGAATCAATCATGGCAAAAGAATTGAAATTTGCAGAAGACGCACGCGCAGCTATGTTACGCGGGGTAGATAAATTAGCAGATACAGTGAAAGTAACATTAGGACCTAAAGGCCGAAATGTCGTACTAGAAAAATCTTACGGCTCTCCATTGATCACAAATGATGGTGTGACGATCGCAAAAGAAATCGAGTTAGAAGATCATTTTGAAAACATGGGTGCAAAACTTGTATCAGAAGTAGCATCAAAAACAAATGATATTGCCGGTGACGGAACAACGACAGCCACTGTTTTGACACAAGCAATCGTTCGCGAAGGTTTAAAAAACGTAACTGCAGGTGCTAATCCTCTAGGCATTCGCCGCGGGATCGAATTGGCAACAAAAGCCGCAGTGGAAGAGTTGCATAATATCTCAACAGTTGTTGATTCAAAAGAAGCCATTGCACAAGTAGCAGCTGTTTCTTCAGGCTCTGATAAAGTTGGACATTTGATTGCTGATGCAATGGAAAAAGTTGGAAACGACGGTGTCATCACAATTGAAGAATCAAAAGGAATCGAAACAGAACTAGATGTTGTAGAAGGTATGCAATTTGATCGTGGTTACTTATCACAATATATGGTAACAGATAACGACAAAATGGAAGCTGTTCTAGAAAACCCATATATCTTGATTACAGACAAAAAAATCTCTAACATCCAAGACATTCTGCCATTGTTAGAACAAATCTTGCAACAATCACGTCCATTATTGATCATTGCTGACGATGTAGATGGCGAAGCATTACCAACTCTTGTATTGAACAAGATTCGCGGAACATTTAATGTAGTAGCCGTAAAAGCTCCTGGTTTCGGTGATCGTCGTAAAGCAATGCTTGAAGATATTGCTATTTTGACAGGTGGTACAGTAATTACTGACGATCTAGGTCTAGAATTAAAAGATGCAACAATCGAAAACTTAGGAAATGCGTCTAAAGTTGTTGTAGATAAAGACAATACAACGATCGTAGAAGGTTCAGGAGAAAAAGAAGCCATCGAAGCGCGTGTGCAATTGATCAAAAACCAAATTGCTGAAACAACTTCTGATTTTGACCGCGAAAAATTACAAGAACGCTTAGCTAAATTAGCAGGCGGTGTAGCTGTTGTTAAAGTCGGTGCAGCTACTGAAACAGAATTGAAAGAATTGAAATTACGCATTGAAGATGCATTGAATGCTACGCGTGCCGCAGTAGAAGAAGGAATGGTCTCAGGTGGTGGTACAGCTCTAGTGAACGTTATCAGCAAAGTTTCTGCTGTAGAAGCAGAAGGAGACGTGGCAACAGGTATCAAGATCGTTGTTCGTGCCTTAGAAGAACCAATTCGTCAAATCGCTGAAAACGCTGGTTATGAAGGATCAGTGATTGTTGATAAATTGAAGAACGTAGAACTAGGTACTGGTTTCAACGCTGCTACTGGAGAATGGGTAAACATGGTTGAAGCAGGTATCGTAGACCCAACTAAAGTAACACGTTCTGCCTTGCAAAATGCCGCTTCCGTTTCTGCCTTGTTATTAACAACAGAAGCAGTCGTTGCAGATAAACCAGAACCAGCAGCACCAGCAGCTCCTGCAATGGATCCATCAATGATGGGCGGTATGATGTAAGAAAAGCACCTTGCTTATCCAGCGTAGCCCATTATTTGAGAAAGATAGATAAAAAGTAGAAAAGGAAGCGAAATACTTCCTTTTCTACTTTTTTTGTATACTTATTCATAATAAGTGTAATTTAAATGGTATCATTTGCTTTTGCGAGTAGTTGGAAACTATACTATTTATAAAGGATTATGCATGTTTTTTGAATTCGCATAGTTATTTATTTTATCTGCTAAAAACAGATAGCCAGATAGGAATAACTATGCTATATTTATAATATCATTATAATGTATGCGTATTCAAAACGGAGCTTCGGTAACAATAAAAACAGGAGGAGAAAAAATGAATGGATTAATGAGTTGGATGGAGAAGTATATTTTGCCAGTTGCAACGAAAATCGGGTCGGAGAAACACTTGGTTGCATTGAGGGATGCTTTTATTGGTACGATGCCAGCTACGATGGCAGGAGCAATTGCTGTTTTACTGAACGCATTTATGCGGGATTTTCCGAATACGTATCTAGGTGAAGGGAATGCAATCACGACATTTTTTACCCCAGTCATTGGCGTAAATGGATTGATCTGGAATGGTACTTTAGCTATTATGGCAGTGGTCTTTGCCTTATCACTAGGAGCGAATCTAGCGAAAGCCTATGAGGTCGATCCTGTCTCAGGAAGTATTGTTTCTCTGGTTGCTTTTATTATTGGCTTACCCGATGCAGCAACAGCGGTGTTGACATTGCCCGAGAAGCTTTCGCAAGACGCAGCAGATTTGATTACTTCTGCAGGTGGTGTGATTGCTGGAACGCCAGACGGAGGACAAACGTTATCAGTAGGCGCATGGGGCTATTTTAATTTTGGTAAATATATGGGTGGGTCTGGTTTATTCACTGCTATGATCTTTGGATTTATTTCTGTCATTATTTTTGCGATTCTGATCAAGAAAAAGATCATCATACGGATGCCGGATTCTGTGCCACCTGCTGTAGCAAGAGCTTTTGCGGCGATTATTCCTGCATTAGTTTCTTTATACGTCGTTGGTGTGATTAATTATATCTTTAGACAAACAGCTGGCGAGCCGCTGATTGACTGGATTTCTGAAGCCATCCAATCTCCTTTGATGAACTTATCACAAGGTTATGGAGCGGTCTTTATCATTGTTCTTCTTGTGCATGTTCTTTGGTTTTTTGGTCTTCACGGCACAAATATCATGTCACCTGTTTTGCAGACCTTATATGGTACCGCGATGGTCGAAAACACGAATGCCTTTCAAAATAATGAGCCCATCCCTTTCAAATGGGTGGCAGGTTCTTTTGAAGCTTTTGTCTGGCCGGGAGGAGCTGGAGTCACGCTGGTGTTGATAGTTATGATTTTATTTTTATCTAAACGGGCAGATTATAAAACGGTAGGAAAGTTGGGGATTGCACCAGGAATCTTCAATATCAATGAACCAGTGATGTTTGGTCTTCCTGTTGTGTTGAATCCGCTGTTGATGATTCCGTTCATCTTGGCACCTCTTGCGACTGCAACGATCGCCTATTTTGCCACGATGGCTGGGCTTGTTCGTCCAGTTGTAGTAAATGTGATTTTGGTCATGCCAACGATCATCAGTGGATTTTTAGCTACTGCGGGAGATTGGCGAGCCATCGTTTTAACAATCGTTAATTTAATAGTAGCTGCTTTGATCTGGGCGCCATTTATTTTAGCAGCAAACCGCTTAGATCCAAATTTAGGTGAACCAGAGGAATAGAACGTTTCTATTGCAAAACAAACTCCTTGATATGAGACGCGTTTCATACACTATACTCAAAGTATCAAAAGGAGGGCTTGCAATGAATACCTATGTAGAGATAACAGATGGCACAACGAACAAATATTTTTATGCGTTTGTCGAGTTTAAGGGGTCCATATTAACGTTGTACAGTTTTCAAGGGCTGAATAAGAATATAGTAAAAGAAATACCGATGAATGAAATCGAAACGTTGACAAAAGATATATATTGGGGTGGACAGCGGATCAGTTTTTCTCATGATGGAAAAATGTATCAGTTTTTTGAATGCGGTCCAGCTGTGGTAGACTATTTACAAGAAAATCTTTTTGTATAGGTGGCGAAGCAGCAGTGGCAAATATTCGAGATATCGCAAAGCTCACAGGTTATTCAGTTTCTACTATTTCACGTGTAATCAATGGACATCCATATGTAGATGAGGAAAAAAGGAAAGAAATACTTGCGGTCATGAAAGAAGTCGATTATATCCCTAATGCAAAAGCCAGACAGTTGAGTTATGGAAAAACGAAAAGTATCGGAGTAATCTTGCCTTATACCAACCATCCGTACTTTGATCAGCTGATCAGTGGAATCATTGAAGAGGCGTTTGACTATGATTACAAAGTGACGCTTTTACCGACGGGTTATCAGAAAGAAAAAGAGCGAAGCTATCTTGAAGAATTTGCAGCTAAAGCGTTCGATGGATTGATCATCACATCTCGTGCCAATACACTAGAAGATTTGCTAGATTATCAAAAATATGGTCCTCTAGTTTTTTGTGAAGAAATCAAGGAAAAACAGGCAAGTTGCGTCTTTATTGATCGAGAACAATCGATTACAGAAGGTCTTTCTTATTTGAAGCAGCAAGGGGTAAAACGATTGGGCATCACATTGGGGCGAAGTGGCAGGCTGAGTTATAATTCAAAGATCACTTTGCAACTATGTCGTCGACTTTTTCCGTTTTTTGATGAGTCACTTGTTTTTTGGGATTGCATAGATGCAGAGAAAGGAAAACAAGCAGGTATCTTTTTTAAAGACCATAGAGTTGATGGGGTCTTTACAAATTCGGATATGGTCGCAGCAGGCATCTTGCAAAGCTATCTGCAAGATAAGACACCAGTGGTGATTGGACGCGATAATTTGCTGATCAGCGAGCTTCTTGGCTTTCCAACGATCGATCACCATCTGGAAGCTTGCGGAGAAATGGCTTTTCAATTGTTTCTTACAGAAAAAAAGGATAAAGTGAAAATACCTTATACGTTTATTCAGCGCTGACAGGGGGATTTATAGGTAAAAATCAAGTGATTTCAAGAACAAATAAGGATTACATGTTGTATTCTTGTTGAATATGACATGTAATCCTTATTTATTTTAAATCACAGAGAAAATATTTTTTGCTAAAATAGTTTTTTAGTAAAAATAACTCGTTGGAATTATAGAATATTATTTCATAGGTCTAATTATCACTAACTATTTATAATGCGAAAACAATTTAAATGAAAATTGAGAAATCAACTAATTTGGTTAATTTAGAGACTAATAAAGGGCTTAAATAGAGTTTATAATCATTTTTAAAAGTTATTTCACCAGATTTTCTATTGAGACTTTTTAGTTGGTGTGTATTGATAATATAAGATTTAAGTGAAACTATAAAATAGTCTGGAAAAGGCATTTTTTTAACATTGGCAAAAGAATGATTAATAATATGTTCTCCTTCAACTGTTTGGAGATAGGTATGAAATCTATTTCCCTTGATAGTGGTAAGATAATTAATTTCAGATAAAGAAATTAATAAGTCATCATTGAGACTTTTAAAACGAAGAATATCATTTTTTTCAGTTTGTATGAGACGGATTTTATCTAATATCTTAACTAATTGTGTATCAATCGAATCAATATTGCTAGCAGATTTTATGATATAACCGAATGGAGAAATATTTTTATTAATTACTTCCAATGTCCTATTTTCTTCACTAGTTATAAAGATAATCAAACATTTTGAATTATTTAACCTAATCTTTTCAGCTAAATCAACTCCATTAAAATATTGACTTAACTTTATATCAATAAAGAAAACATCACTATCTAGAATGGTCGTACGAACTATTTTTTTATTAAAATTAACAATATCGATTACCTCATGGATATGGTAAGAAATACCATTTTTTTGCTTATGCTTCTCAACCGTTTTTTTTATATAGGTTAAGTGTGCTAGGTTATCTTCTATAAGGTAGATATTAGTCATCATCTACTCCTCCAAAAATTATTATGAGTATAAAACTTTTCGTATATCAAGTAAATTAATTTTTATTGAGTAATCATCATTTTAGTATTGTGTAAAGAAAAAAGCAATTATATACTAAAGTGTCTTTTATTAAAAAATAAGAGAAATATATGCAGTCATAAAGTGATATGGATCTAGTATAAATATAGGGGATGCTTATAGGTTTATAGTAGATGGTTTGATGAGTAGAAACTTAGCTATTTGATATCTATTATTATGATTTTGAGGAATAATAAAAATATGGACATGTATTTCATAAAGAAAGGATGACCGTTTTGCAATTTTCAATAGCGTTCATTTTATATATTGCTTTAATTGAACACTTACTTTTTAATTGGGTTATATTACGTAAAACCTGTTCTTTTAATAATAAATTGTTGAATAGCTTGGTAACTTTTTTATTAGTTGTTCTACGCTCTATGAACTTAAGTAACCATGGCGGCACTATGAATAGTTTAATTCCTCTTACGTATATAAGTAGTTTTCTATTTATTTATTATGGTAGTCGTAGTGGTTCTTATACTATTTTAACGGTAATGTTAAATTATATGTTAATCCAAATAAGTATGATATTTTCTTTCGATGTACTTTACATATATAATAGTTATATTATATCAACGAATATTCTTTTTTGGGGAAGTATTTTAGACATTATATTTTTTTTAGCTTTTCTATATGTATTGTATAGATTAGATGCGCATTTTCAAATCTATTTTTTACTTAATAAACTTTCCAATCCATTACGAGTGATTATAGCAATATTCTGTGTTATTTTTAGTTCAGTTGCCCTATTGCAGGCAATACAAACAAATTTGAATCATATGATTTATTGGTTTTATAATGTCATTTTATTGTTATTGTTCCTTATGTTTATAGGTGGGATCTACTCAATAACCCAAATAACACGATATTTTCATGAAATAAATCAGTTAAATATAGCATATAGTCAAGAAATTGAGAAACTAGACGATATGAAAGAATTCAGGCATGATTATAAAAATCTACTACTAACGTTAACTATTTCTTTAAAATCGAATAAAACGGATGAAGCATTTCATCTACTTGAAGAAATAACTTCTTACTCGGATAGTATAATTGAAGATAATGTTCTGAAAGATCTAAAACACATCTACATTTTGCCTGTTAAAAGTATTCTATTTACAAAAATACAAGACAGTATAAATAAAAAAATAGATATTCAATTATGTGTAATCGGTGAAATCAAGGAGATTGGAATAAATCTGTTAGACTTTGTTCGTATATTGTCAATACTAATTGATAATGCCATTGAAAGTAGTCAGGAAGTAATTCAACCAGCTATTACAATAAAATTTATACAAAATAATAAAGAATTACTTGTTGAAATTGAAAACATCTATAGTGAAAATAATGATTTTTCTTTAGAAAAAATATTAAAAAAAGGTATCACAACCAAATCTGGGCATAATGGATTAGGACTTAGCTATCTGGCTAAAATAGCCGACAGATACCCTAATTTTAATTTTATTATCGATAGAAGTAAAGGCACGTTTAGAGTAATGGTAAAAATTATTTCATCTTGAGAAAATATTCAACAACAAAAATATACGAAAGCAAATGCTTAATTTACGTTAAATTGAAAATAAACAGTTAGGAGCAGAAGTTTATTATAACTTCTGCTTTTTTTTATAAAAATAAATGTTGTTTGTAGCAATAGAAGGAAAAACAATTGTGTTGAAAAATAGATGATTATAAAAATACACGAAACGTGAAAAATACGTCATCAAAAGAGATGTAAATATCAATAATTGGAATTATTATAAATAAAGTATTGAATAGAATAACTTGGTAATTTAATGGAGGGACAATGAAGTTGAAAAAGAGGAGTAAGAAGTTGTTTATCATGACAGCATTAAGTGGTTTGTTAGTTTCTACAAGTATTTTTAGTACAGTTAAAAATATTGATGCAACAGTACGAGATAGTGAGGTTGCACCGAGTGCTGCAATAAATGCTAAACAAACAGATAGTAGTGCAATGTTAGTTACAAACAAAACACAACTAGAATCAAATTCAGTCAAGGCTAGTCTGTCTACGGGTTTTGAAACGAAATTTGTAGCCACTAGCGTAGATCAATATGAAAATTTGAGTATGGATATTGAAACAACTAGATTAGTTGGTGGAGGAATAGGCGCCATATTTGATAGTGAATTGACGGTAGATCCATATATCGCAGAACAGCTATTTAGCGTGCCGAATTGGAAAGACTATTTGGTTGGGGAGGTTGAATTTCCTTACAGTGATTGGTATGACGGTGTTCAAGACATTCAACAATTGATTGAAAGAGGAACTAAAAACGAAAATTATCAATGGATTAAATATGATGCAAATAGTCATAGATTAACATTAAGAACAAAAAAATATGATTTAGATTTAGGTTTCGAAACACATGTTGATTGGCATATTACCTTTGATATGAATAAATTTCACAAAGATTATCCAGATAAATTAGTTAAGCAAGAACATCAATATGAATTCCAATGTCAAACGGGGCTTAAGGATTGGAGTATCACTATCGGTGGAGCACCTGCCTCCACGTATTTTAACTATTATCCTGAACAAGATTGGGATTGGGTCGAAGGTGATATTCAACCAACCTCTCTAAATTATGATGAACAATATAAAATTTCAGGCAATGCGAAGCAATCAGAAAATACCGTTTACAGCAATTACTTTGTCGAACTTGCTGTAAACGGAGAATTAATAACAAATAATATTTCTTTAGATGGAAATGGAAGTTGGACTTTTGATGGGGCTAAACTGAATCTAAAAGAAGGGGATGTCTTAGAGGCACGTGTAGGTCATGTCAATCCAACGGGAATAAAAAATTATTCTGTGTGGACTGAAAAAACAATAGGAGAAGGAATACCTTATGATAAATGGAATGTCAATTCCCCAAGAATTGTTCAGCCAGAAGAAGGTGATACTTCAGTTACGATTGATTTACCAAAACAAAACCTTGAAAAAAATCGTACCTATGAATATGTGGTAACAGCAGATGATCAAACTGTTAAAGGGTATTATGACGGGCAACAAAGTGAACTTGGTGTATCATTTACTAAATTATCATTAGTCAAAGGACACAAAGTATCAGCATATATTGTAGGACATGAACCTGACAAAGAAGATAAAAATAGTGAAGTAGTAGATAAGATTGTTGTGGGGAATAGTGATCATCCGTTTGATTCATGGGTTGTAAATGCTCCTCAATTGACAGAAGCTAAAGTTGGAGAAGCCAATGTATCAATCCAAACCCCTGATCAAGATCCATACTTAAATCGTTCTTATGTTTTAAAAACTTATGTGAATGAACGATTAATTGATTCGAGACAGATTACAACTTTGGGTAGCATGTATTCAATATCAAATATTGACGATGATGGTAGTATTATACCTTTTAAACATGGTGATGTGATTAAATCAATTATTGAAGGTCATCAAGAAGGAAATCCAGTTAAACAATCTTCAGAAGTACAGGAAATAGTAAAAGATGACTCAGATTATGATGGATGGACTATAAAAGCGCCGATGGTTAGGGATGGATTGTTTGTTGGAGATGAAAAAATTTCAGTTGATATTCCAAAAGAAGACACTAATTATAATCGTACGTACTCTGTAGAAATATTAATTGATGACAAGGTAGCGACGACAGTAGAACGAATAGAAAATGAAAAAACAATAAATGTCCAGTTGAATAAACCATTACAAGCAAAACAACAAGTTACAGCAATAGTGATTGGGCATCAACCTAATTGCAAAGATAAACAATCAAGTGTATCTGATGAAGTCATAGTCAAAGAAAACCAACAAAATATCACTGCTCAAGATGTCACGGCTTACGTAGGAGATGAGATTCCTTCAGACGAAGCATTTAACGCTTCGGCAACAGATAAGGCTGGAAATGAGATTGAAGTGACAATCGATAAATCACGTGTAGATATGAATACAGCTGGAGATTACGATGTTATTGTGAAAGCGAAAGATGAACAAACGAAGACTGTAAAAGTTCATGTATTAGCAAACCAACAAAATATCACTGCTCAAGATGTCACGGCTTACGTAGGAGATGAGATTCCTTCAGACGAAGCATTTAACGCTTCGGCAACAGATAAGGCTGGAAATGAGATTGAAGTGACAATCGATAAATCACGTGTAGATATGAATACAGCTGGAGATTACGATGTCATTGTGAAAGCAAAAGATGGACAAACGAAGACTGTGAAGGTTCATGTAAAAGAACATAAAAAAGCGACAACGACAAACTGGTTTAAACGGACGTACTGGCAAGATTACGGTATGGTTTATGAAGGGCAATTGAATAACTTAGATTGGGATATGAGCCAATCAAGTAATTTGTTAGAAACAATTAATATAGTGGATGCTTCGGGTAGAATTGTAGCCAACGTACCTGCAACACCAACAAATTGGTACACACCTGATGTTTATAATGGATTTCAGTTTATTATTGATATTAATACTTTAGCTAGACTCTCAGAAGGGATCTATTCTTTCCAAATTCAAGTAACTGCCAAAGATATACCTTATGATGCTGTTCAACTTACGAATAAAGTCGGTCTAGGAACATCTTTGTATCATGATGATTATGAAGATTTAGAAGGAGATATAGAGAAGGGAAACTTTATCAAACCTATTTTAGAAGGAAATATTCCTAAAATTAGAGTATCCAAACAATCAGTGGGGACCGCTATTAAACAAGTAAATTCTTACTTCAATGATTCAATGCAATATGTGTTAGACGGATATGTCCAATTAGACAATAATCAAAATATCAAAGATCTTACAAAAGAATTAGTAATTACTAATCAATCAGGAGAGGAAGTTTATAGAAAAGAAAATCTTCCAACAGTCTCTACAAATTGGGACGAATCGATCGATGTTGACCTAGCAACGACCTTCCAAGCAATTGTACCTATGGAATATACAACAACTACTCCGGGAGTCTCTATGGGTCAATATATTTATACAGTGAATGTAAAAGATTCATCAGGGGAAATTCTTGCCTCGCAAGACCTCTCATAGCAATGAGTTACTGGGAGAGAATCTCAATTCTCTCCCAGTTTATATTTTTTCAGAAGTTTCGTATTTTAATTATAGGAGGAGAAAATTGTATGTTTCATACACCTGTGCAAATATTTTTCATTCTAAAAGTCATTATATTCATACTTTTAGTCTTATTATTTGCGAATTTAATATTCTATACAAGTCTAAGCTTAATTGCTTTATTCAAACCTAAAAAAGACTACGATGATGTATGTCCAGAAAAGAAATTTTTATTTTTGATCCCAGCGCATAATGAAGAAAATGTTATCTATGAAACACTAGCTAATTTAACCAATCAAAACTACGATAAAAATTTGTACGACATCGTGCTGCTAGCGGATAACTGTACAGATAATACGAGTGCGATTGGGAAGAAATTTCCGCAAGTGGAATGTTTTGAAAATACTTCTGAACCAGACGAACCAAGAGGGAAACCACATGCCATTGCTAAATTTTTTTTAACAACTACTGGATGGAAAGAATATGACTATATTAGTTTCATTGATGCGGATAATATCGTTCATCCAGATTATTTAAAAGAAATGAATAGTCAAGTAATCAGTAAACCATATTTAACAGCAGTTCAAGGATATTTAGGAAGTAAAAATATTGCTACATCTGTTACAGCTTCAGGATATGCAGCCGTATATTTTATTACAAATAGAGCTGTGCAATATGGGAAAAAATTATTAGGATGGAATGCTGCTATTGGAGGAACCGGATTTATTTTGAGTACAAATTATATAGTTGAACATGGATGGAACCCTAGAAGTTATACAGAAGATTTTGAGTTACAAGTTGAGCTTTCCAATCAGGGGAAAAGAAGTACTTGGAATCATTTTGCTAAAGTATACGACGAAAAACCTAATTCATTCAGTGCCAGTCATCATCAAAGAACACGTTGGGCTCAGGGGCATTGGTTCGTAGGATTTACCACTACTAGCAAACAAATACGCGCAATTTTTTCATCAAAAAATTTAGTGCAGTTTATGAATCGCTTAGAAACTTTGTTTTATTCTTACTCGATGATCAGACCAATCATTTATTGTTTAATTATATTTTTTAGTTTGATTGATTTCAGGTTATTTCACTATTTACCGAATCTATTTTCTTTGGCTATTTACTGGTTAGATATTGAATTCATCAATTTTATTTTGATTCCCTTAGTCTATATTACACAAGAAGGAGCGCTTTATTTTAAACAGAAAAAAACGATATTTTCTAAAGTGATTTTATATATTCGTCTGATTATAGGGTTTATTTGGAATTCTTTAACTTATTTATTAGCTCAACTGTATGGATTCTGTACTTGGTATTTTCCACAAAATAATTGGAAAAAGACAGTCCATAATGCGACTTTTGAAAAGGAGTAATGAATAAATGCGAAAATCACAGAAAAAGAATAAAGAAATACCGTATAACCTTATATATTTAATATTTGTTATTACAATGACTGTTTTTTATTTTATTTTAAGATAGGAGAAATTATTGATGAAAAAGATATTTGTCGTTTTCGGAACCAGACCTGAAGCTATAAAGATGATACCAGTCTTTCACGAATTACAAAAAAGTAAACATTTTGACACGAAAATCATTGTTTCTGGGCAGCATAAAGAAATGTTAGACCAAGTGTTAGATAGATATCATATAGTTCCTTACGTAAACTTTGATATTATGGAGCAAAAACAATCCTTAACAGATTTGACCAGACGATTAATGGAGAAATTTGATGAATTATATTTAAAAGAAAGACCCGATTTAGTTTTAGTACATGGAGATACTACAACAGCTCTGATAGCTGCTTTTTCAGCATTCTTTTATAAAATAAAGGTTGGTCATGTAGAAGCGGGATTACGGACCTATGATAAATATAGTCCGTTTCCAGAAGAAATAAATCGACAATTAATCAGTAGACTTGTTGACTACCATTTTGCTCCTACAGAAATGGCGAAAGAAAATTTAAAAGCAGAAGGAATAGTAAAAAATGTTTATGTAACGGGAAATACTTCTATTGATACATTGGTGTATAATATTTCGAAAACCCATAGTTCAGATGCTTTTCTTAATACAATTGAAGATGATAAGCTTATTGTTGTGACTGCTCATAGAAGAGAGAATTTAGGTGAATCTTTAGAAAACATTTGTATTGCATTAAAAAAAATTGCTAAAAATCACAATGAATATTCCATTGTATTTCCTGTCCATTTAAATCCATTGGTAAAAGAAGTTGTGTATAAACATTTAGATAATATTGATAATATCTATTTAATCGAGCCTTTAGATGTATTGGAATTTCATCACTATTTAAAAAAAGCTAAGATGATTCTAACAGATTCTGGAGGAATACAAGAAGAAGCACCTTCACTAGGAAAACCAGTATTAGTGTTAAGAGACACCACAGAACGACCAGAGGGCATAGAGGCTGGTACTTTGATACTTGTAGGAACGGATCCAGAAGGTATTTATAATAAAGTAACCAAACTTATTATAGATAGTAATTATTATGATACATTTAGAAATAAGAAAAATCCTTATGGGAATGGCACGGCATCGAAACAAATTTGTTCAATAATCGAACAAGAGTATATAATGTGAGTTTAGCGCTAGTAAATATATGGCAACTAGCAGGAGCATTTTATGTAAACAACTCCTGTTAGTTGCCTTATGATTATAATAAAAATTCTTAACCGCATCTCTAGTTTTCTGATATAAGAAATAAATACCTATTTACATTAACTTTTTTTGGATGATTTCATTTAATGCTTTTGCTGCACCTTGACCACTTCGTTCGTCATAATATGCAGTGAATCGTTCATCGGCTTCGTACATCATCCCTAATCCTTTATGCGCTTCTGGCTGATATTCAGACCAGCTGTAAGATAACCACTTCTTATGAGTTTGAAAGATGCGATCTGCTAAGTTTTCATCTGCAGGAGCTTGTAAATAAAGAGTGAGGTCAGCTAACATCTGCTTTTCAACAGTTTGCATCTCTTCATACGTTTCTTTATCCATATTCATCCATTTTTCGTTGGACGCTGTAACCTTTTCTTCCCCGTATTTTTGTCGAATCTCTTGTCCATAAGTTTCTTCATTTTCTTTCAATTTTTGTTGTTTGAACCCTTCAAATTTTTCTTTATCACTCATTTTTCTTCCTCCTTCGTATCTATCAAGTGTTTGTTGGACAGTTGCCAAGAGGATGTCGATTTGTGCCCGTTTTTCTAGAAGCATCTGCTGATGTTCGATTAAAGCTTTCTGGTGGTCAAAATGCGGATTATCTAAGATTTCTTGAATATCCTCCAACTTGAATGCCAACGTTCGATAAAATAAGATATGTTGCAGACGATCGACTTCTTTTTTGCCATAAATCCGATAGCCTGAGGAATTGATCCTAGCTGGCTTTAGCAGTCCAATCTCATCATAAAAGCGCAAGGTTCTCGGACTGACTCCCGATATCTCTGACATTTTCTTTATCGTGTATTCCATTATTTTTCCTCCTGACAAATGTAAGCATAATCCTTTACGTAACGAGATGGTCAAGAAAAAAGTGTATTTTTTTCTCATGAAATTATGTTATACTATTAAGTGATAAAAGGTAAATCCTTTTGTTTTTAAAGGTTCAATTGTAACCGATTCCTTAATGTTGGGAACAACGGGGAATATATATGGGATTGAATCTAAATCGACTATATAGAAAAGAGGAATGAGATGAAGCTAATCGAAACACCTGTGAATAGTAATTTAAATATTAAGACATTTTATCCTAAAGTAGTAGAATTCTTTTTTGGGAATACGGCCATTAATTATTACAAATTATTTTCGTTAGATCGGACACAGTTGCTGCTAGTGGACACATATGACAAAAAGCAAGTTGTGATGATCAATACGAAGAAAAAAATCACAAGGCAAGAAATCGACTATGCGATTCATCACGTTTTAAAAATGACACGGGAAGATGTCAAAGTCCATGTAGGAGTGAAACAGGAGCTGGAACGTGCCGGAATACAATTCAAACGTCCAAATAAAGATATTGTAGTTGTCGAACAAAAGAATCCGATCGATTGATGTCCTAATCGCTAATCATCTTTATGCTAAACCGCTCCATACTTATGATGTATACAGTAAAAAAGAGGTTGTGAAAAAGCTGTTCTGCATCAAGTAATAAGAACAGCCAAACAAAAATAGTTCGTCATATTTTTTGTTTGGTTGGGCTTATTACCGCAGATGCAAGCTTTTGAACACCGTTTAAGAAAGAGGTAGTAAGCCTGCCGTTCAGCTCCGAGTCACAAGAAACAATTTCAAAAGACAGCTTCTTATGTTTTATGGATATTGTGACTTGTGACCGAGGAGTTGGCAGGAGAACACCGTTTATTCGGAAAAAGGGACTGTGACAGACTTTTGTCGCAGCCCTTTTTTTGGTGTCCAATTATACGAACAGTTGTGGTTTAATTGACGGCAGCTTTTTTCTTTCAGGTCTTTTTAAAAGCAAGTGAAACTTCTTATTTTCATGAGCTTTTTTCAATTCAAGGTACAACTTGACATAATCTGTCTTTCCTTCCAAAAAATTCACTACATAATAACTTGTATCCGTTTCTTTGGGCATAAGATGTACAGAAGAGACGATCAGAAAATCAATGGGTTGTATTTCTTCATAGGATAATTCCTTCAGTTCGATAAAGGACAAGTCTTTTAAAAAATTCTTGATATCTTGGGTAAAAAAATAATTTGTTTCCATCACTAAAGAAACTTGTAACTTAGTTGAATTTTCATTGTCCTCGCAACATTGCAAAGTCAGCCATGCAAATATTTCAGCTAAATCATTACAGCAAATAGAAAGCCATTGATAATTATGTCGCCGCCCCATCTTGTTCAAGAAGAAGGTAAAATGCTCTTTTAAATAGTAATAACTTGATGACTTCTTTTTATGAAAATAATTCATTAGAAAGAAAAGTGTCGGTACACGCTTTGGAAAAAGATAATAACAAAAAAGAATATTAAATAAATGGAGGTGAACAATTTGATTGTGTTGAAAAACACGGTCATCAGGAAAAATCTCAGTTTGCCAATAATTGTCAAGTTCTTTCAATAATGAAGAAAGCAGCTGTCCTTTTTTGTCGAATATGTCTAAAGCTTCATTAAGAGTAGGATTCTCATATTGAAAGGTCGGTGCATAAAACACCATAAATTGTGCAAAACGAAATTCACTGTCTTGATGAGAGGTGGGAATAGAAAAATGTTCACCAAAAAGGCATTTTATTCGATGATCATTACTAAAAACTGCTTCGCTATAGCGAGGGTCATCCTCTACATAGTGACCTTGTGCAATCCGCTGAGTGGTAATCCCAGCAAAAAGACAAACTTCTTTTTTTCCTACGAAACTCCAATTTAAAGATGTATGCTTAGTAAGTTCAGCCAATTTTTTTAATAACTCAGATTTTGAGACGTAAAAAGCATAATCTTCATTTCCGCGAGAAGCTGCCCAAAGAATATTGAATAATATCAAGCGAATCAAGCGTTCGTCTCCTTTGAAAGATAATTGGCTGCGATTAAAAATGACATCGTATTCCTGTACATAATCGGCTAATGACTGCAGATGCCGCATAGCAGAAGCACGACTAATGAAATTTTCTTGGCAGAATTCCACCAGATTTTTCTCTGGATAGAAAAGAGAAGATTTGATCGCGCGATAAGGGAGGCTATGCTGGATAAGATATGAATAATAATAATCATAGTTTAAATCAGTTGGCAGATTCTGGTTGATCTTGTTTTTTGACAATAATTTGAATCCAGAAAAGCAAAAGGCATCAAATTCATTCTCCATTTCATTCAATATATTTTTTACGATAGTAGAAGATAGATCAAGTTTTTTACTGATCTTTTTGATAGTTAATTCATGTTGCTCCTCCAATAGATGAAAAATTGCTAACTTGCGGCGTTCTTTCTGGGTAAACACAATATTGAAAAACATAGGACCTCCTTTTTGATTGCTTATTTCTTTAAATAATTAAAAATACAAATATTTTATAAACTATTATTCAACTCCAGATCATTTCTAGATACCTCTTCATTTTTCTTTATATCCACTTAAATTATATTTTTCTCATTTTTTTGGTTTTATTCCCATTTTATTGTCTCAAATTTGATCGATAAATACAATTTATTTGAGAAATCACTTTCATTATTTATAGGTCAATGTTTTTTATTAAGTTGATTGCTACCTTTTATTATGGATTTAATGGCTGTTTACGGTATTTTTTTGTTATTATATTTTTTAACACCTTTTTTCTAATCTATTTGCAATCTTATTTTAATTAAGTTAAATTTTAGGTATCGGATAAAAGATGAGAACGACTATATCGGAGCTTTTTGAAAAAATCTCACTAATATTCAAGAAGGGGAAGAGAGGAAATGAAAAAAACGAAAACTGTCTCACATTATGGCAGTGTAGTTTTTATGGTTGCTGTACTATTTTTATCGCAACTTACGGGACTGTCGCAGATCACTTTTGCCAAGACTGAGTCTGAAAAAGTAGTAGCTGATGAACATGCGAATATTGTGATCGATTACGAAATGGATGAGGAACTGAAGCAGATACAATGGAGTATGACGTATGAGAAGCATGCAAAAGATGAAGCTGAATATCAAATGCAATTTAAGCTGGAAATAGTTGAACATGAAGGATTATTACTGAGAGAAAGCATTCAGGAAATCGAACGAACCTTTGGAAAAGTAGGACCAGTTGATGAGGAATGGTACTACGCAGGTGATTTTTCTTCGGAGAATGAGAGAATTGAAATCGTTTTTAAAAGCCTCATAGTAGAAGAATATAATCAATATCATCTAAAAATTACGCCAAGACTGATGAAACAAACAGGAGATGAATTAGAAGAGATATTCATTGGTGACCAGACAGAGTACGTAGTCGCAGTTGATTTGCCGGAAAATACCGCCGTATCTGAAATAAATGGGGAGCCTACTGAGATTTCTGATAAGCCAGAAGCATCAAGAGAAGAACCAGTGGAAAATGCTCAAACAGAAGCGGAAGAAGTTGAAACCTATGCCGCAAATACATTAGATTCCAATTTGAATGGTGCTTTTGCAGATGCTATTCCTTTAAATCACTTGTTTGCAAGACCAAGTCATATTTTCACACTTGCACCTAATGTCGCAACATTAGATCAAGACTACCGATTAAGTTATATGACGCCTTCAAATTTGAGTTCATTGCTATATAACAGAGGGCATATGGTTTCAACAAGTTCTAACAGGATTGATTTTACGAACATGTCTACGGATATCGGATTTACAAGTTATCTCTATTTTGATGAAGATACAGAGGGAATCACGTTCTTTCTTCATGATGGGAATCCTACTAATTTGTTTTTCAGCAGACGGGGTATCTACAATATGTATGATCCTACAGCAGGGCATTCACCTAAGTCATTAGGAGCGTATTATCACCCAGATCTTTTGACAGGTATAGCTCCTATTGATAAATATATAGCGAATGGAATGATTCTTGAATTCGATAATAAAATTTCTAATGGTCCTCTTCTAAATCTCAATGCATTAGGAGATCGAGAATTCTCTGGTGCCCATATTGCAGCAGCGCCTTCGGGTAATCCGACTACTAAATCTTTTAAAAAAGACTTTGGCAGAAACAGTGAATTTTCGACTGGCAGCTGGTGGAAATTGGATATCAACATTACCCCAGCAGGGATGCTTACCTTTACAATGGAGGATCTGCGCCAAACAGGAGGATATGGCATAACAGAAGGCGTCATCAATATCAATGACTATTTTACCAATCTTCCATCGAAGAAACTATATTGGGGATTCACTGCGACTGCTGAATTTTCCCTTCTTAGTCCTCGTGCAGATGCAGCAATCTTTTTAACCAATCCACGATTTGAGGTCCAAGGGGAATTGGTGCATGAGATTACAACGCAAGAGCAAGGTGTGACGGTGAATGTGAATGGCAAAAAAATCCCTATCAATACAGAATTGGAACACACCGTTACATTTTACAACGAAGAAGGCGATGGTAGTATCTTCCTTAATCCTAGTGAAGATAATGGTATCACTATCTTGACTTCTGATGAAGAAGAAAGTAAATCCAATCCTTTTGAGTTTACTGAATTAATCTTATTAGAAGATGGCTATCAACCATATTTTACGTATCAAGAACTAGATAGTGACGGTGAAAATGCTACATCAATAGATGTAAATGCTTTTTATGTTTCATCCACCCAGCGCTTTTATCCAGAGGAAGCTATCGAGATTCCTATAGGAACAGAAGTGACGTTGCATTACAAAACAAAAGTAAAACCAGAGTTTCAAGGACTTGAAAACCATAACGTCTATGAACGGGTAGAGTTTATTGGTAGATCAGGCACTACAACCGGTGAGTATTATCATGCTCAAGTCGAACATGCAGTTGAATACGAGATCCAGCGTGAACCTAACCACCCACCAGAAATTGACAACTTACGAACGACAAATGAAGTGTTTGGCGAAAAAAATACATTTATTGATTTTCAAGATCCGTTCCATTTTACATTTGATTATCTTGATCCAGACTTAGATCGTTTGTATTACAGCGTATGGATCAATGATGAGTTATTGATTGAAAATCAGATAATCACAGATGCAGAAGAAGAATTCAAAATGCATCAATCACGAGGGTTCAAAATCGATCTAAAAGATTCAGATGGTGTTTTCAAACTAGGAGAAAATACAATCAAGCTCACCCTTACTGATAATCGACCTATCAATGATGAGATTACTTATCTAGAGCTAAATGGAACCTTCACTGTTGAAGGATTTATCGGATTTGAATTCGTGACAGAAGAATACAGCTGGAAGTATGCTCGATCACAATTGCCAATGAACAGACAAGCACAAGCTCGTGAAGAAGGGATGCGTGTTGTTACTAGAAACACGTTGAATACATCAGATTCATATAGAGTGACCGTATCCGCTGAAGAACTAAATCATGTGGATATGCAACATGCGATTAGTGAAGAGTATCTTGTGTTCAAAAATGAACGGGGAGAAATCGCACTTTCTGCTTTAACGCTTGAGATTGACAAAAAGTATGAATTTTCGGAGGAAGAAGGGCTATTGCTGCGGCTAAACAATCAAGAGGCGTTAGGCATATATTCTGGAACGATCACGTGGAAAATTGAAGATGTGTTATAGCAAGAAGCTAGCTTTGAAAGGGGGGATCGTATGGCTGGCTAGATACTAGAAAAAAAGTGGAAAGGAGAAAACAATGAAATCAAAAATCCGATACTGGATAATTTCTGTTCTTCTTCTACTCCTGTTCTCGTTATCGATGCCAGTGGTGAATGCTGCTACCCAAGCTGGTGAAACGCATGCAGTCATAGAAATCAATGAACGGGAGATAGGAAAGCAGACTGAAATGGGAGAAGAAAAACAGAAAAGCAGTTTTCCAGAGGCAAATGAAGCAAAGGCAGGATTGATTTCATTTGCTGGGACGCTGTTGATTATCGGCGTTATTTTAGTCTATCGTCATCAAATACGTGGAGGCGAAAAACATGAAAAATAGATTTTCGCTAGCGTTATGGAGTGCATTATTCATAGGAATGTTTAGCTGTTCTTCTGCTGTTCACGGACAGACCGAGGGCACGACTTCTCTGAAAATCGTTCCTTTGAATGAACAATTTCCACGGATGCTATACATTGATGATTTACTGTTCGTATCGCGCTATACAGATGAACACAATCAAATCCATCGAGAGAGCAACGATTTATCGATTACCTTTCTTGATTCTCGAAAAGAGAGCACAGAATGGCAACTACAACTGAAAACAGAAGACTTCCGTTGTAAAAAAGATGGCCATCTTTTGACTGCTGATTATCAATTGGGTAGAGGCATGTTCAGCGGAAAGAACGAAGAAGCTGTCGAAGGATTGGAAGCTTTCGAATATGATCACCAAGATGCAGGAAAAGAGTATCGTACAATCATCCAGTCAACAGGAAACAAAGAACGTGGAATCGTTACATATACGATTCCTGGCGAGCAGTCAACACTCTCTTTTCCTGAGGGGACATCTAGTGGTCATTACTACTCGAAACATTATTGGCGATTTGTGAATGCAGAATTTTGATGAGAAAAAAGGAGGACAAAAAATGAAAAAATTAGTAGGGGTTTTAAGTACAAGTGCGATGTTATTTACATGTTTTGCACCAACAGTCATGGCAGCAGAATTTGGTGAACCAATGGATGGAACGACTAGAGTGGAGATCACTGACTTTTTAGTAGTGGATGATCTTCCAACTTACCCAGGGATTTTTACACTAGATTCTGTTCCTGATATCGATTTTGGTGAACATACGGTTGCGCAAATCAGCGCAAATACAACTGTCAATGGTACTTTTGATGGCGCATTGCAAGCTTCCGATTTTCGTCCGCTAGAAGCCAGCAAAACAGAAGCTTTAGAATTGATCAGCGAATACACTGGTGTTGAAGATACAACAGAGCTGACAGCAGCTTGGGAGAATGCTGTAGTTGCGGGAGATTGGGTATTGACAGTCAGTGCAACAAATTTAACAGATGATATTGCTTCTGCTCTTACGATCAATGGAGAAAATGTATTAGAATCTGCCACAACTCTTCCGATATCTTATGTTTCCGGTACTTTTAATCATATAAATGAACTCACATCAGAAGCGCCAACACTAACAGTCAAAGCGAATACACCGGTTGGAGAGTATACTGGGACAGTTACTTACACAGCAGTTGATTCGATCTAACAGCAATATTTAAGTAAAATAATTCGTTTTACTTGTAAACAACCGCAAAAGGATGGAGCGGATAAGCTAACTCCATCCTTTTTACATAAAATGGAGGGATGAAAAGTGAGACGACATTTAGTATTGGTTTTGATAATTTTGTTAATACAGCTAGTTTTTCCTGGAATCGTCGTTTTTGCTGATGAAAACCATGGAGCAGACTATAGCGTCCATCCTATTTTACCGGACAATCAGCGAGAAGGACGTTCATTCTTTGATTTACGAGTAGAACCTGGAACAAAACAGACACTACAGATCCAGATCAATAATTTTTCTGACCAGGAGCAAACGTACTTTATCAATGTCAATACAGCTCAGACAAACGGAAACATAGTGATTGACTACGGACAAAATGAATTACCAGAGGAGTCAATCGTTCAGCAACCCATCTGCGCATTGGTCGATTATCCAAAAGAAGCAGTGATTCCAGGGAATAAAGCAGGAGTCGTTACTTTAGAAGTACAAGCACCTGATACTTCCTTTGATGGAATCTTATTAGGCGGGATCCAAGTGAAAAAAGATTTTTCAGCTGAAAAAGAAGAAAGTAATCAGCCTTTTTTTAGCGAATACGCTTATGTGGTTGGGTTGATGATGAGCGCAAATGACAAGGAAGTTGTGCCGGATCTGAAGTTGAATGAGGTACGTTCCGAAGTGATCACCAACAATGCTGGTGTGATTGCTGTGCTAGAAAATCCTCAACCAATCAATATCAAGGGAGTGACCGTTGAAGCAACTGTTCATTCAAAAGGACAGGAAGAACCGATAATGACACGAAAAATCGAAAATGGCGGTATTGCTCCTGAATCAGTTTTTGCTATGCCTATTTATCATGGGGAAGCTGGAAATACGAAACCTTTAGAATCGGGGGATTATCAACTTTTAGTCGAAGCACAAGATGTGACAGGGCAAAAGTGGTTGCTGACAAAAGACTTTACGATTACGAAAGAACAAGCAAACTCAGTCAATCATGAGGTTTTTACTGTAGAAAATAATACAAATTCTTTGTTGTATATCATTATCGGGGCCCTAGCAGCGGTTCTTTTAGTCGGTGGTTTCTATGTATATCGCAGAGGAAAGAAATTCCGCAGAAGGTGATTCATATCGAATATTAAGTGAAATCTGTTTTATAAGAAGTAGTAAAAATAAGAGTAGGGGCTGTGACAAAAGTCTTGTCGCAGCCCTTTTTTCCGGATAAACGGTGTTCTCCTGCCAACTCCTCGGTCACAAGTCACAATATTCAATAAACATGAGGTTATGCAAAAATGTGGAAAGCCATTTTCACAAAATTTTTCTTAATACTCGAAACTAAGCAGCTTTTTCACAACCTCTTTTTCAGAAAATAATGAAGATTTCTTTTCCTATCAATTTTTTTTGTTATAATGGGTAGGAAATGAAAACTTGCCAAGAGGAGTAATACAAGATGAATAATACTTACCCAGACGACAGTTTGACGTTGCATACGGATCTATATCAAATCAATATGATGCAGACATACTGGGAATTAGGTCGAGCTGATTTACATGCTGTTTTTGAATGTTATTTTCGAGAAATGCCTTTTAACCACGGGTACGCGGTTTTTGCAGGATTGGAACGGTTAGTCAATTATTTAGAGAATCTGACGTTTAGTGATTCCGATATTGCTTACTTACGTGGCTTAGAAGTCTATCCTGAAGGGTTTTTGGAGTATTTACAAAATTTTGAATTTAAAGCAACGGTTCGTTCTGCTCGTGAAGGTGAATTAGTTTTTGCAAATGAACCATTGATCCAAGTGGAAGGTCCTTTGGCACATTGTCAATTAGTAGAAACAGCACTGTTGAATATGGTCAATTTTCAAACGTTGATCGCGACAAAAGCAGCTCGCATCAAATCTGTGATCGGAGAAGATCCGCTCTTGGAATTTGGGACTAGACGAGCGCAAGAATTGGATGCGGCAGTCTGGGGAACTAGAGCGGCATATATCGGCGGAGCAGATGCAACAAGCAATGTACGTGCTGGAAAGATATTTGGGATACCAGCTAGCGGGACTCATGCGCATTCGTTAGTCCAATCTTATGGAAATGATTATGAAGCATTTATGGCGTACGCTAAAACCCATAAAGACTGTGTGTTCTTAGTCGATACTTATGATACGTTGAAATCAGGTGTGCCAAGTGCAATCCGCGTAGCAAAAGAATTAGGTGATAAAATCAACTTCCAAGGCGTACGTATCGACAGTGGAGATATGGCCTATATATCTAAGCGTGTTCGGGAACAATTAGATGCAGCTGGATTTACGGAAGCAAAAATTTATGCTTCGAATGACTTAGATGAAGCAACGATTTTGAATTTAAAGATGCAAAAAGCTAAAATTGATGTATGGGGTGTTGGAACAAAACTGATTACCGCTTATGATCAGCCAGCCCTTGGTGCAGTATTCAAACTAGTATCAATTGAAGATAGCGAAGGAAACATGATGGATACGATCAAGTTATCAAGCAATGCGGAAAAAGTGACAACTCCAGGAAAAAAACAAGTATGGCGTATTACTCGAAACTCTGATGGGAAATCTGAAGGAGACTATGTCACATTATGGGATGAAGATCCACGAGAAGAAGAAGCTATCTTTATGTTTCATCCAGTGCATACGTTTATCAATAAAACTGTTCGGGATTTTACCGCTCGCCCCGTTTTACAAGATATCTTTATCGAAGGAAAAAGAGTATACGAACTACCTGTACTAAACGAAATCAAAGAATATACAAAAGAAAATCTAGATTCACTGTGGGAAGAGTACAAACGAGACTTGAATCCGCAAAAATATCCGGTCGATCTATCTACTGAATGCTGGAACCATAAAATGGCTACGATGGAACGAATGAAAAAAAGCGTAGCAGAACTTCATACAGAAGCATAGGAGGAGAATAAATGAGCATGCAAACAGAAATCATCAATGAATTAGGTGTCAAACCAATAATTGATCCAACAGAAGAAATTCGTAAAAGTATTGATTTTATGAAAGCTTATTTGAAAAAATATCCGTTTCTTAAAACCTTCGTATTAGGTATTAGCGGTGGTCAAGATTCTACTTTAGCAGGTCGTTTGGCGCAACTAACGATGGAAGAAATGCGTGAAGAAACGAAAGATGAAAGCTATCAATTTATCGCTGTTCGTCTTCCTTATGGTGAACAAGCAGATGAAGAAGATGCAAAAGCTGCCCTTGACTTTATCCAGCCTGATGTCAGTTTGCGAGTAAATATCAAACCAGCTGTTGATGCACAAGTACAAGTATTAAATGAAGCAGGTGTGGAAATCAGCGATTTTAACAAAGGAAATATCAAAGCACGACAACGAATGATTACACAATATGCCGTAGCTGGAGAAAGAGCAGGAGCTGTATTAGGGACAGATCATGCTGCAGAAAACATCACTGGCTTTTTCACGAAATTTGGTGATGGGGGAGCCGATATCTTACCATTGTTCCGTTTGAACAAACGGCAAGGGAAACAATTGCTTCAAGCATTGAATGCACCGGAAAAGCTATACACAAAAATTCCGACTGCAGATCTTGAAGATGGGAAACCAATGATTGCGGATGAAGTCGCACTAGGTGTTACGTATGACGAAATCGATGATTATCTAGAAGGAAAAGAAGTTCCCGCTCAAGCACAAGAAAAAATCGAAGCGTGGTGGAACAAGACGCAGCATAAACGTCATTTGCCAATTTCTGTTTTGGATGATTTTTGGAAATAACAATAAAATAAAAAAACAGCCGTCCCTTCATAGGGAGTGGCTGTTTTTTCTTTATAAAATAGAAAAGTATCAGCTGTAGTAAACTTTTAATTTGATATCCTGGTCGTAATTACCGAATCCTTTACCAAATAAAGTACAGCCACCTACATGTTCGGCATCTTCTTTCACTTCGATTCGCAAATGCCAAGTGTCTTGATCTTTAGGGATGTCGTTGATCGTGATGTCTGACAAAGGTTCTCCATTCATATTTGTCAAATGTTTGGTGATTCGAATCGTCTTCAGCAAGCCGTATTGATTGAGATTATCTGGATACCAGTCAGGCGTATATTTCCCGCGGATATCAGCAAAATCTCCAGGGCTCGTCCATGTTCCTAGCTCTACGCCATTTAGGCTGAAAGTGATATCGGAAGGCCAATTGTCATTTGAAAAAGGAAATTCAGAAGAAATTTCCACAGAAACTTCCAACATTTCTAATGTATCCTCTGCATTCAAAAAATTAGGTGACTGATACTCGACAAACCCGCTGGTAAACCAGAGGATACGAGCATCCATCCTTCGAGGATCCACAAAATAGCGTGGTTCATCCACTTTTCCGATAAAGTCATGGATCGTCGCTAAACCACATGTCGGTTCAATTGCATAATTCGTATAGTGACCAATAGGTATCGATGTTTCTTTCGTGTCAAAAGCATTGAATATTTTTTCTGGGAAACTGATATCTATTTTATCGACACGAAGGCTCGAAATTTTTTGTTGTCCTATTTTCTCTGTTTTGATGATGTTTGCTTCTTCTAACTTTTTCACGTGCATCGTCGTGATCGCGCTGCTTACTCCAAGTTCTTTTGCCAAATCTTTGACATTCATCTTCTTTTTGGAAAGCAGCTGAATGATCCTGATTCTTGTTTTGCTAGCTAATGCTTCATATACCGGTAAGGATTCCTCGTTTATTTGTAGTTGCATAATTTTCCTCGCTTATTTTTCTGTTAACTATATATTAACACTAACATTAATATAGTCAATCGTTTTATAAATTACGGCTTTTATTATTAATGTTTATATTAATTATATCTAATTTTTATTTTTTAATTAACAAAAATATTATTGACAACGCTTTCTTTAAGAGGTAACATTCATTTATAAATTAATTAAGGAGGAGACACAATGACAGTTGAAGTACAAGAAGAAGTAAAAATCAAAGAGATGAATGAGAATTATCAAAAGCCGTTGATTATTCAAAGGGCAGATCCATTTATCTATAAACATGAGGACGGATATTATTATTTCATTGCTTCTGTGCCTTCATACGATCGTATTGAATTACGCCGTTCAAGAACGATTGCTGGTCTAGCTTATGCAACACCACGTACAATCTGGCGAAAACATGAGACGGGCGAGATGAGCAAACTAATCTGGGCTCCAGAGATTCATTATATTGCTGGAAAATGGTATATCTATTTTGCTGCAACGCATACAGAAGAGATTATTGATGGATTGTTCACTCATCGAATGTATTGTTTAGAGTGTGAAGCGCAAGATCCGATGGTAGACGAAAATTGGCACGAAAAGGGTCAAGTGGTGTCGCACTTAGATACTTTTTGTTTAGATGCCACAGTGTTTGAACAGAATAATCATTTATATTATGTTTGGGCACAAAAAGACAATGCTATTGAAGGAAATTCTAATTTATATATAGCAGAAATGACTAATCCGTGGACATTGAAAACAGAACCAGTTATGCTGACAAAACCAGAATTTGAGTGGGAATGTAAGGGCTTTAAAGTAAATGAGGGACCTGCAGTATTGATGCGGAATGGAAAAATTTTCATCACTTATTCTGCAAGCGCTACCGACGAAAATTATTGTATGGGAATGATTTATGCTGATTTGGAATCTGACTTATTGAAAAGAGAAAATTGGACAAAAGTGACAGAACCTGTTTTCCAGAGCGACCTTTCTACACAACAATACGGACCTGGACATAATTCTTTTACTATTGCAGAAGATGGAGAAACAGATATTCTGGTTTATCACTGTCGGGACTATACGGAGATCAAAGGTGATCCGCTATACGACCCGAACAGACACACAAAAGTACAAGCTTTTGGTTGGGGTAACGATGGTTTCCCAATTTTTGGCAAGCCGCTTCCATATTTGAATGACTAAGAGAAAGAGGGAGAATCATGAAAAACGAATCGAATCATTTTTGGAGCTTTGCGGGCACCCATTTTACGTATTTCTTTATCTGGGCAACAGTTTTCGGATTTTTGTCGTTATGGCTGCAGCAAGTAGCAGATCTTGACGGAACGCAAGCAGGTATCATCTTTTCGTTCATGGCATTCGTTTCTTTGTTTTACCAGCCGATATTTGGGATATTATCGGATAAATTAGCATTCAAAAAGAATCTATTGATAACTATCACGATAGCTGGAATGTTCATTGGCCCATTTTTCCAATGGCTCTTTATTCCTCTTTTATCAATCAATACTTTTTTTGGAGCGATCATCGGCAGTATTTATCTAGCTTTTGTTTTAAATGGTGGCGTAGGAGTAGTTGAGACTTACGTTGAACGGGCAAGTTTAGTGAATAAATTCGAATACGGACATTCACGTTTAGGCGGTTCGATTGCTGGCGCTCTTGCGGCATTCGTAGGCGGAATTATCTTTACGCAAAATCCTAATTCTATTTTTTGGCTTTGCTCATTTATGGCGACAATCTTGACTGGATTAGTGATTTTTGGAGATAAAGTAAATCTTAAAAGCAGTGAAGTACCAGTAGAGGAAAAAAATGAAGTGACCAGAAAAGAGATTTTCACTTTGTTTAAAAATAAAAACTTTTGGCTCTTGTGTCTATTCTTTGTTGGGACAGCCGCTATCTATGATGTAGTAGATCAGCAATTTGCTATCTACTATCGGACTTTTTTCCATGAGGTATCTCAGGGAACAATCATCTACAGTCGATTGCTTTCAATCCAAGTAGCTTTGGAAGCGATGATCATGATCCCAATGCCGAGTCTTATCAATAAAATCGGTGCGAAAAAAGGGATGATCCTGTTTGGCTGTTTGATTTTTATAAGAGTGATGCTTAGTGCATTGGCTCCCAACTGGATCGTATTGTCAGGTGCTCGATTGATTGCAGCCGTAGAAATGCCACTGCTTCTTGTTTCCGTTATGAAATATATTTCTGGCGCATTCGATTGGCGATTGTCAGCAACTGTATATCTTCTAGGGTTTAATTTCTCCAAGCAAATCTCAGTTTTTGCATTCTCTACTATTGCTGGAAAAATGTATGACAGCATAGGATTTAAAGAAACATATATTTTTCTAGCAGTATTGGTGCTCATAGTGACGGTTGTTGGTGCGATTGGACTAAAGAATCCAGATAAAAGAATAACACCGGTTGGTTTAGAAAAAGGAATATAGTTTCCTAAAAACAGGAGAAAGAAATAATCAGAAAGAGACAACTGGATATTTCCAAGTTGTCTCTTTCTTGTGTATAATGGATACATATGTACGTACAAATAAAAAGGGGCAAGGCAAATGGCAAAATATCAAGACATTGCAGATGAGATAAAACAAAAGATCCTTCATGAGGAATACGAAGTAAATACAACCATTCCTTCAGAATTCAAGCTGCAAGAAATATATGACGTCAGCAGACATACGATTCGGCAAGCAATCGCTGTGTTGGTAAATGAGGGCTATCTGCGTAAAGAAAAAGGGTCGGGCACATATGTAGATGACAGCTATAAGAAAGAAAAAACACCATTGGACAGAACAAAAACGATCGGTGTCATCACCACATATCTCTCTGATTATATTTTTCCGTCGATTATTCGAGGAATCGAAAATGAATTACGAGAATCTGGGTATTCATTGCTTTTAGCCAGTACGAATAACGATCACGAATTGGAGAAAGAGTGTTTGAAGAAAATGATTGCTTATGGGGTAGATGGTTTGATCGTTGAGCCTACGAAAAGTAATCAGTATAACCCAAACTTAGCACTTTATGTTGCTTTGAGAGAACAAGGTATTCCGATGGTGATGATCAATGCTGCTTATGAAGAGTTAAATGCCTCTTATATTTGTTTAGATGATGTGAAAGTCGGTTTTATGGCAGCGGAATATTTGATAAAAAAAGGACATCAGCGTCTGTTGTTCATCACAAAAATCGACGATCTTCAAGGAAAATACAGGATGAAAGGTTTTATCAGCGCGTGTGAACAGTATAATGTGCGTTTTTTGACGGAAGATATCATTACTTTCACCACAGAAACACGAGAAACAATCGCTGAAAAAACAGTACAACGGTTGAAAGAAGAACAAGCTTTAGATGGCATCATTTGCTATAACGATCAAATAGCTAGTTTATTGCTAGATAAGTTGACAGAAAATGGCTATCATATTCCAGATGACCTATCGATCGTAGGAACAGACGATTCTTCTTTAAGCCATTTAGGGAATAAAAAATTGACAACATTGACGCATCCAAAAGAAAAGTTGGGACAAGATGCCGCACGGTGGATCGTCACAACGATTGAAAAAGGACGGGCACAGCCAAATATTCTCTATGAACCTGTACTAGTTGAACGGGAAACAGTAAAAGAAAACGAAAAATAAGAGACGGGTTTTTACCGCCTCTTATTTTTTATATCGATTTGGAGCTGTCACAACATCTTTAAGAATGATGGATAGAAATACGTTTAGGATAAGTTTTTTTAGATGCACTTTGTTCGATTTCCTCTAAAGATTTCCCACGAGTTTCTGGTACGATCTCTTGAATAAATAAAACCCCTAAAAAGCAGATGATCCCAAAAATACCGAAAACGATTTCTTGAGACATAGAAGCAGTCATCACAGGAAAAAGCAAGCCGACTAGGAAAGAACCAATCCAATTAAAAGAAGAGGCTAGGCCAGATGCTCGCCCGCGGACAGCTAGCGGGAATATTTCGCCTACGATTACCCATGTCAGTGGAGCCCATGTGCAAGAATAAAAAGCGACATAAATACATAAAAACAAGAGAATCAACAACGAATTTGTATGAGCATCCAGTACAGTTCCTAAAACAGCTGGTAGGATGAAAGAAAGTCCCATCACGCTACCGCCTATTTTCAATAAAGTTCGCCGATTGAACTTGTCTGCAATAACCAAAAAGAGCAAAGAACCAGCAACTAAAATGATTCCTTGGATGATCGGCCACATCAATGCATCGCTCGCTGCATGCCCAGTCGCTTTTTCTACGATCAGCGGAATATAGTAAAAAATAGCATTAGCTCCTTGGAATTGCTGGAATACTGCTACACCAATACCGGCAATAACTAACGAACGATACTTTTCTAAAAACAAAGTATGCCAAGAAGTTACGGTTGTCTTTTCTTGTTTGACATTCAGCTGGATTTGTTCGAATTCCTGTTCAGCTTCTTTTGGTGTCCGAATATAGTTCAATACTCTTTTTGCCTCTTCCAAGCGACCAGATTGCACAAGAAAACGCGGTGACTCTGGTAGAGCTAAAACGCCGAAAAATAAAATCAGTGCAGGGACAGCAGCAAGTCCTAACATCACGCGCCAAGCCATCGTTTCAGGTAACCCTTTTAGCAAATAATCTGCAACGTAGGAAAGGAGCATGCCAGAAGCAATCATCACTTGATTGATCCCTGACAATCTTCCCCTTAGTCTAGCAGGAGCCATTTCAGACATATAAGCAGGAACTAGGGCAGATGCAGCGCCAACAGCTAAACCTAGAAGAATCCTTGCTGCAATCAGAAAATAAGAACCATTGTGAGGGGCAGATGCAGAAAGGACAGAACCAGCCATAAAAATAAGTGCAGAAAGAAGAATCATTTTTCGTCGTCCAAGCTTATCAGAAAGAAGACCAGATAAAGAGCCGCCAAGGATCGCACCTAACATGACCGAAGACGTGATCCATCCTATCAAAGAAGCTTTACCTGCCAAACCCCAATCATGCTGTAAAAAAGGTAAGGCGCCGGTCATAACACCAATATCATATCCAAATAGAATGCCGCCAAATGCGCCAAAAAAATAAATAAACGATGAGGAAACTTTTTTTTCTTTTTTCATAAGTATTCTCTCCTTCTAGAATTTCGAGAAGGCGGTTGATCAGGTTTTGTAAGCAATTTCATTTTATAACTTATGTACGTACAAAACAAGCGTTTTTTATTGTGTTCTTGTAAATAACCGCTTGACATGTACGTACAAAAGTATACAATAATCATTGTAAGCGCTACTAAAAAGACGGTTTGATCAGGTTTGACGAGAAGGAGGGAGTTAAATCATTATGAAGGAAGTAAATGCGCAAAGTATGTTAGATGTCATAGATGGTCGTACATCTTTAGGGATTGAGTTTGGATCAACTAGGATCAAAGCTGTATTGATTGATTCATCTTTTACTCCTATTGCAGCTGGTAGTTATGAGTGGGAAAACAAACTAGAAAATGGTATCTGGACCTATTCATTAGAAGATATTTGGAAAGGACTGCGCGTCAGTTACCGAAAAATGGCAGCAGAAGTATTCGAAATCTATGGCGAAAATCTTACGACGATCGGGTCGATTGGGTTTAGTGCAATGATGCACGGTTATCTAGCTTTTGATAGCAAGGAACAGTTACTAGTACCATTTCGTACTTGGCGGAATACAATCACTGAAGAAGCAGAACGAATATTAACGGAAAAATTTCAATACAATATTCCGCAGAGATGGAGTATCGCTCATTTGTATCAAGCTGTCTTGAATAAAGAAGAACATGTGAGAGAAATCGATTTTTTGACAACGCTTGCAGGATATGTTCATTGGCAGCTTACTGGTGAGAAAGTACTAGGCGTAGGAGATGCATCAGGCATGTTTCCTATCGATCCTTCAACGAAAACCTATCATCAAGAAATGAAAAATATTTTTGGTCAATTAGTCGAAAAAGAGCATGTAGCGATTGATTTGGATCACATTTTGCCTAAAGTTCTAGTAGCAGGAGAAGAAGCTGGCAAGTTGAGCGAATCAGGGGCTTATCTGATCGACCCTACGGGAAACCTGAAGCCAGGAATCCCGATTTGTCCGCCAGAAGGAGATGCAGGAACCGGTATGGTCGCTACGAACAGTGTAGCCAAACGGACAGGGAACATTTCGGCTGGTACTTCCGCCTTCGCTATGATCGTATTAGAAAAAGAACTAGAAAATGTCCATCCGGAAATCGACATGGTCACTACACCTTCAGGAGAACTAGTAGGCATGGTTCATACGAATAACTGCTCTTCGGATATCAATGCTTGGGTCAGTATTTTTGAAGAATTTACAAATTCTTTGGGTATGGAGATAAGCAGAGATAAATTATTCACGGTATTATTCAACAAAGCGCTAGAAGGCGATACGGATTGCGGGGGATTACTTTCTTATGGTTATTTTTCCGGTGAAAACATTACAGGAGTAAATGAAGGAAGGCCATTATTTGTACGTACACCAGGTAGCCGTTTTGATTTAGCGAATTTCATGCGGATCCATTTAGCCAGTGCTTTTGGTGCAATGAGAATCGGAATGGATATATTGAAATCTGAGGATGTCCAAATTGATCGTTTAGTGGGGCATGGGGGGATTTTTAAAACACCAGAAGTTGGACAGCGGATTCTAGCATCTGCTATGGAGGCACCAGTTACAGTGATGGACACAGCCGGAGAAGGTGGAGCGTGGGGAATCGCGTTATTAGCAGCCTATATGATAGATCAGCATGGGAAGTCTTTAAAAAACTTCTTGGCAGAAGACGTGTTTGGACAAGACCAGGGAGTCACCATCACACCTTCAGCAGAAGAAATAGCAGGCTATCAGATATTTATGAGACGTTACCGTGAGGGGATCGACATTGAAAAAACAGCGATTCATCAATTGCAAGAAAAAGGAGTGATAGAAAATGCTGGAACAACTGAAAGAAGAAGTGTATCAAGCAAATCTTGACTTGCCTAAACATGGACTCGTCAAATATACATGGGGAAATGTGAGCGCTTTTGATCCTGAAACACGATATTTCGTTATCAAACCTAGTGGGGTCAATTATGAAGAGATGACAGCAGACGACATGGTCGTTATGGACTTGGACAATCATATCATCGAAGGTAAACTTAATCCCTCTTCGGATACGCCTACTCATGCTGTTTTATATCGTTCATTTCCTCAAATCGGAGGAATCGTCCATACTCACTCGACATGGGCGACGATCTGGGCACAAGCAGGATTGGATGTTCCTGCGATGGGGACGACGCATGCAGATACTTTTTATGGATCGGTACCTTGTGCTCGATTTTTGACACAACAGGAAATCGACAGCGGGTACGAATATGAAACAGGAAAAGTTATCATAGAAACATTCAAAGAACGCAAAATTGATCCCTTAGCAATTCCAGGGGTACTTTTACACGGACACGGTCCATTTACTTGGGGGAAAGATGCGCAAAGTGCGGTAATGAACGCAGTCGTACTAGATGAAGTATGCAAGATGAATTTATTTACCAGACAGCTCAATTCATTTTCAGAAGAGCTGCCTCAACGGATTTTAGATAAACATTATTTACGAAAACACGGAAAAAATGCGTATTACGGACAAAACAAATAAAAGGAGTGGCTAATTATGTTGAATATTGGAGAAAAAGAATTTTGGTTTGTTGTAGGATCACAGCATTTATATGGGGAAGAAGCACTGCGAGAAGTAAAGAAACATGCACAAGAAATGGTCGATGAACTGAATGAAAATGGCCAATTGCCTTATCCTATCCGCCTTCAAGAATTAGCAGTTACTGCTGACACGATCACAAAAATCATGAAAGAGGTCAATTATCGAGAAGAAGTAGCAGGTGTGATCACTTGGATGCATACTTTCTCACCAGCAAAAATGTGGATCCGTGGGACAAAGCTTCTACAAAAACCATTGCTTCATTTAGCTACGCAATATAACGAAAGCATTCCTTGGAAAACGATCGATATGGATTTCATGAATTTAAATCAATCCGCTCATGGTGACCGCGAATATGGGTTCATCAATGCTCGATTAAATAAACAAAATAAAATCGTCGTTGGCTACTGGAAACGACCTGAGATCCAAAAAGAGATTGCTGCTTGGATGGATGTTGCAGTAGCCTATAATGAAAGTTTTGGAATAAAAGTGGCTCGTTTTGGTGACAACATGAGAAACGTGGGTGTCACAGAAGGAGACAAAGTGGAAGCACAGATTCAATTTGGTTGGACTGTTGATTATTTTGGTATCGGAGATCTTGTACAAGTAATCGATCGCGTATCAGACGAAGAAGTCGAACAATTATTTGAAGAGTACAAGGAATTGTATACCTTCGACTATGGTGATTATGAAGAAAAGACATGGGAAGAACATGTAAAAGTACAAGCTCAGCAGGAAATCGGTATTCGCCGTTTCTTAGAAGAAGGAGGCTATAACGCTTTTACGACTAATTTTGAAGACCTTTATGGAATGAAACAACTGCCTGGACTAGCTGTACAACGTTTGATGGCAGAAGGATACGGTTTTGCTGGGGAAGGCGACTGGAAAACTGCAGCGATTGATCGGTTGCTGAAAATCATGGCTCGAGGAAAAGATACAGGATTCATGGAAGATTATACTTACGAGCTAGCTAGTGGCCAAGAAGCAATCTTGGAATCCCATATGATGGAAGTAGATCCGACGCTTGCTGCGACGAAACCAAGAATCGTTGTTTCTCCTTTATCAATGGGAGATAGAGAAGATCCAGCGCGTCTTGTATTTGATGGGAAAGCAGGAGAAGGGGTAGTCGTATCGATGGCAGATTTCGGTACGCATTATAAACTGTTGATCAATGAAGTAGAAGCCTTTGAACCAACGACTGAAGCACCTAATTTACCTGTTGCACGTGTGTTATGGAAAACTAAACCGAATTTCCATGAAGGTGTTCATTCATGGATTCAGGCAGGTGGCGGTCATCATACCGTTGTCTCGCTAAATCTAACAACCGATCAAATTAAAACATGGGCAAAATTAGTTGAATTGGAAACAGTTGTTATTAGATAAAAAGAGGTTTTGAAAAAGCCGCTTAGTTTTAAGAAAAAAGAAGAGATTGACGAAAATTGCTTTTCAACTATTTTTGAAATTTTGGCTTATCATCAATGTCAGCTAACTGAACACCATTTATCAAGAAATCTCACCCACAATATTTTGCTCTCAAAAATAAGGCTTATGGCAGTAACTTGTCATGGCCTTATTTTTATCGCTAAGCCTACTCTGCTCTAACTGCTATTTTTGCTTCTAGGAAGTCAAATGGTAAACAGTTGTCTAATTGCAAAAATTTCGAGATACTTGTTAGTAAGGAGGGGGTTTTATGTATCACGTTCATTTGATTGATGCTATTCCAGAACAAGAGATAGAAAAGTTACAAGGGGAATATTTCAAAATAATAGATGATTTGCCAGCCGAAGGAATAGTCATTCGTAGTACGAAAGTGAAAGACGAATGGCTTACACCAGATTTGCTAGCAATTTCAAGAGCTGGTGTTGGGGTGAATACGATCAACGTTGAAAAAGCTTCTGAAAACGGGACGATCGTCATGAATACACCAGGTGTAAATGCTAATGCAGTAAAAGAGCTTGTTTTGTGCTGTTTGCTCTTATCTTCCCGTCCGATAATCGAAGCAAGTCGTATGGTACAAACACTAACAGGTCCTAGTATTTTAGAACAGGCAGAAAACAAAAGAAGTGCTTATGTGGGACGAGAATTGCAAGGCAAAACCATCGGTCTGCTTGGTCTTGGCGCGATAGGCACAAAAGTAGCGCTAAGTTGCTATGGCTTAGGGATGGATGTCTTGGGTTATTCTATCCGCGATGCCCAGTTGGATTATGTTCGGCAAGCAGATTTAGAAACAGTTCTTTCTGCCTCGGATTACATCGTAGTCATGCTGCCGTTGACAGAAGATACAAAAGGATTGATCAATCAGGCGAATATAGAAAAAATGAAAAAAGATGCTGTACTTATCAATGTAGGAAGAAGTGAAATTGTTGATAAATACGCTGTTATGCAAGCATTGGAAAAACAACATCTAGCCAAATACGTGACTGATTTCCCAGAAGAAGAGTTCTTAAAAAATGACCGTATACTTATGTTGCCTCATCTAGGGGGATCGACTCAGGAAGCTTTGGCAGACAGCGGACGTTTGGCAGTTGAAGCCTTAAAAGATTATCTTTTGTTCGGTACGGTTAGAGAAGCGGTCAATTATCCATCCGCACGAATGTTTTTCCAAGCGCCGTTTCGATTCACTATATTTTATCAAAAGAAAACCAATATATTAGCAGAGATATTTTCTCTGCTGAATGAGAACGAGCTAGCGATCGCAGATATATCGCGTAACCATAAGAATGAGCATGTCTACATATTGATTGACATAGACAGTACTGATTTTGAACAGCTCAATCAAGTGAAACAACAGCTAGAAAAAATTTCTGGAGTACGAAAGGTCCGCTTATTAAAGAAACCAGAAAGGCCATAAAGAAAGAGAATATTTGGATTTCATTAATTCTTCTTTCCGTTCTTTACTTTCGAATTTCGTACAACTAAAATAAGAGAAGCAACATTCTTTTATTGATAGAAATGAAGGAGCAAGCATTTGAAAAGATATATAAGCAGACTTTCGACCAAACAGAAAAAGATTTTAAAAGGAACAGTAGCAATCATCAGTATCTTTTTTCTTGTTGTTTTTAGTAATTTATTTTTGCAGTGGTGTCAAAATGATCTATCCGTAGACCTTGCGTTGAAATTTGCTTTTTCTTGGCATACGGAAAAATTCTTCTTAGCCTGTCTCGTCTTGCTGATCATTCTTATTTTTCTGATTGCACTAGCAGGATCTGTCCCTTTAGGTTCCCTTACGTATGTCGTAGCCATCGGTGTATTAGGTTTTGCAAATTATATGAAAATGAGTTATCGGCAAGAATCGATTTATCCAGACGATTTGAAGATGATCACTGAAATCGGATTGCTGAAAGATATGACCGGCACTATGCTGTTTACAGTGATTTTAGCTGCCGCAGGAACCGTGCTAGGATTGTTTTGCTGGTACATGTTTCGAAGCCTGAAAAAAGGAAGGCGATTCCAATTGATCCGATTAACGACACTGCTTGTGGCAATTGGACTGCTAGGGTATATCAGTAATTTCAACAATCCCGATAATTTGTTGCGAAAAGCATATAATAAAACGGCACTATGGATACCTTACAGTCAGAAAATGAACTACTATAACACTGGTTTTATCGGTGGGTTTTTGTACAATCTGAAGGTAGAACCAATGGATGAACCTGAAGGATATTCGAAAGCAAAGATCAAAGAAATCACTGAAAAATACCAGAAGCTAGCAGATGAAAAAAATAAAGCTGTAGAGGAAGAGTCGCCGAACATCGTGTTCGTGATGAGTGAAAGTTTCTCAGATCCTAGTCGATTAAACGGCGTAGAAGTATCTGGTGAGCCATTGGCAGATTATTATGAAGTAGCTGATCAAACATATAGTGGCAATATGCTTTCTCAAAACTATGGCGGTGGAACAGCAAATATCGAATTCGAAGCATTGACTGGTTTTTCTATGGCGTTATTTAATGCGCAACTCACCACCCCTTACACGATGCTTGTACCAAAAATGGATCAGCTTCCTTCTATCGTTTCAGCGTTAAACGCACAATCATACCAGACGACAGCGATCCATCCATACAATACTTCGATGTATAAAAGAGAGGATGTTTATCAGACATTAGGATTTGACCAGTTCATCAGCGAGCGTACGATGACCTATACGGATACGATAGAGAATAATCCATATATTTCTGATGAGTCAGCTTACAAAGAAATAATGACACTTCTCAAGGAAGAAAAAACACCTCAGTTCATTCATTTAGTCACGATGCAGACACATATGCCTTACAATGGAAAGTATGATAAACTGGACTATTCTGCAGAGATTTCAGATGGAAGTGGGACGCTTGACTTAGAGAATTATCTGCAAGATATTTCCTATAGCAGCACGGCACTGAAGCAGTTCACGGAAGAATTGAAGAATCTTTCTAGAAGGACTCTAGTTGTTTTTTGGGGGGATCATCTGCCAGGGATCTATTCAGATACCATCCAAGCCAAAAATGATAAACAAACATTACATGAAACACAATTCTTGATGTTTGACAGTAAAGGAAAATTAGAAAAGCAAACGACTCAAGATGCAATCACCAGTCCTTTTTATTTTGCAGCGAATCTAATGGAACAGACGAATCAGACAACGAATGGCTTTTATCAGCTGCTTTTATCATTAGAACAAGAACTTCCGGCGTTTGAACGAGAACTGTACTATCAAAACGGACAGTGGTATAAAGAAGCGCAATTCAATCGCTCGCAACAAGAGATTTACGACGAATATCAATTGATCCAATATGACATTGTCGCAGGGAAACAATATAGTTTAGCAGATGGTTTCTTTGAGCACGAATAAGAATGGCGAGCTGTATAGAAACCATTAAATTTTTTCAAGTACTTGTCATTTGAGGATAAAAACAAGTAGAATAAATAATAACAACAATGGAGAAAGTAGGAAAACAAACATGTTACCGAATATTGGCTATTATGTGCAGTCTATCGATCAAATCGTCAAGGAAACAGAAGCAATCGGAGAAGGAGTGCATCCGAAATATGAAGTGATCAGAAACGCAATCGATGAAGGAAAAACAAGTGAACTGGACAGATCGACCCTTGAAGAGACCGTCCAGTTATTTGAAGAAGGAACAAAAAAATATCGGGCAATGCTTAAGAAAGTCAGTACATTGCGCCCACCAGCAAAAGCAATGGGCATTCATAAAAATTTTGAAAAAGCTTATCTTTCATATGTAGCAGGCTGTGAAGAAATGATTCAAAGTATTGATCTTGAGTCAGGGGTAGATAAAGATTTATTCAATACATCTGAAGCAAAACAAGACCAAGCGACTGACCAATTGACAGCTGCCATCCAAAAAATGACTAATTTGTTATTGAAAAAATAGAAGAAAAATTTGATGACAATAAAAACTAGAGTTATCTAATATAAATGTAATATTGTCTTTATGATAGAGTGAACAAAATCCTTTATGATAAGAACATACCTATAACCAACAACCTTGTACTTACTCAAAATTGAGTAAATACTCCTTTTCCGCAGAGTCTAACCAACTCGGCGGTTTTTTTATTTATAGAAAAGGACATCAGAACAGACGAAAAAGTCTTGCGCTGATGTCCTTTTTATATAGTATGGAAGGTTGATTAGTTTTCTACATTCCGTACATATTGTTCAAAGTAGTTCTGTAAATCGGCTTTGAGTTTCTGATATTCCTCTTCGCTATACTCTTTATCTTCGATTTTCCCATCAAAGAAAGGAATATTCAGTTCTTCCCGCAGCCTGTCTAATACGTCTTGCTGATTCATTTTATTCTCCTTTTCTTGCTAACGATCAAAATAAACACAGACACATTCTGGTGCGTAGACATCTTTTTGCAATAATTCCAGTAATCCTGTTTCAGGATGACGGCGGTATAATGTCAGATTATCGGTATTCTGATTGGCACATACGACAAAACCATTGCTTGGATCTAGTGCGAAATCGCGAGGAAAATCTCCTTCTGTTGAGATGATTTGTTTATTTTGGATGTGAGAACCATCTTCGGAAACTGCGAATACGGCAATCGAGTTGTGTCCCCGATTAGAAGCATAAAGGAACTTGCCATCATTGGAAATGCGAATAGCAGCCCCTCCATTTTCACCGTCGTATTCTTCTGGCAAGGTCGATATTTTCTGTAATTCTTCAAAATCACCTGTTTCTTTATCATAAGAAAGCACTCGGACTGTGCTGTCTAATTCACCAAATAAATAGGCGAATTGTCCATTCGGATGAAAGACGAGATGGCGAGGGCCTGTTCCTGGCTCTGCAGTGAAGGTAGTGACAAGATTCAATTTGCCGTTTTCGGACACATCATAAGTATACACACGATCTGTACCAAGATCACATACGACTAATCGTTGGTCAGGAGTCAGATCCGTATAGTGGACATGCGCATGATCTTGGTTTTTATGAGGGCCTGTCGCTTCTTGATGGAATACGGAATCCGCTGCTTTCAGCTCGCCATCTCCTAATATGTGATAGACATTTACTTCGCCTTTATGGTAGTTGGCCCCATAGAGCAATTGCCGTGTTTCATCAACCGCTACATAACATAAAGGAGCCCCAGACTCTGTTACCGCATTCAAAAAACGAAAATCCTTATCGTACGCACCGGCACCACCTAATCCGTCTATACTGGTGACCGTGTAAAGATTGCCAGCTTTGCTTTTTGCTAGGTAGGTAGGGCTGTTCTCTTCAACAGCCAATGAAAGACTGGATAATTCTTCTTTTTCTGTATCAAGGTCGATCGTATAGATTCCTTTGCTTTCGCGACGCGTATAGGTTCCTAAAATTATCTTTTCGATCATATGAGCTGATTCCTCCTAATGGTAATGAAATAGTTTTCGTCTTTATTCTATCACATAATTATTCCCCAAGGCTAAAGAATGAGAATGTGTTATACTGTTTTTGAAAGCAAGTAAAGGAGAGAGTGCGATGATTCAGGCAACGATTACAGAAATTGGAACAGAAGCAATAAACAAGGAAGAACCGATGCTGATTTTGTTCGATAAAACAGCAACAGCTGCCTTGCGAAAATATTCGGTGATTCAAGAGGTGTCGAAAGACGAACCTTTTTCTTTGAAAGCAGGCGGAACGATTACTTTTGATGATCAGTCGTATACGATCGATTATGTCGGTCCGATGGCCAATGGAAATTTAGAGACGGTAGCTCACGTATCATTGATTTTTGATACCTGTCCAGAAGAAGGACAAATTGCAAACGGAATCTATCTTCATCCGCATGAACTGCCTGCTATTGGTTTGGGAAGCCAAATTATTTATAACTAACAGGAGGACTTATGGAAGGGAAAAATAAGAAGAACAGACCGGTGTCTTGGTTTTGGCGCTGGTTTTTAAATAATCAAGTGGTCACAGCTTTACTTGTTGTATTGTTAATATTGCTGATCGTCTTTTTATTTACAAAAGTTTCTTATTTGTTTGCACCGATCTGGCAATTTTTAGCAATCGTAGGACTACCTATCATTCTAGCAGGCATCTTGTATTACTTGATGAATCCGGTAGTTGATTACTTTGAGAAGCGAAAAGTACCAAGGCTCTATAGTATCATTGGGCTGTTTGTTTTGGTCGTTGCATTAATCGTATGGGGAAGCGTAGTGATCATACCTAAGATCCAAGAGCAAACAGTCAGCTTTATCAGTAACTTTCCTCAATACGTTGATACGATCGATAATAAATTGACCGAGATCTTGAGAGACCCGCTGTTCAACCAATTTCGTGAACAGTTAGAAACAGCAGGTGATAAGTTCATGAATTCAGCAGGTGATATGATCCAAGACATATCTAAGAGTACAGTTCAGAGTCTTGGGAGTTTTGTTGGTGCGGTAGCGACTATTTTAGTAGCTTTGCTGACGATGCCGTTTATCTTATTTTATTTATTGAAAGATGGTAAGCGATTAGCCCCTTATTTCGTCAAGTTTTTACCAACGCGCATGCAAAAACCGACGTTGAATGTGCTGAGTGAAATGAATAGTCAAGTTTCTTCATATATAAGAGGGCAACTAACTGTGGCTTTTGCTGTGGCAATCATGTTTATGATTGGTTTTGCGATCATTGGTTTAGAATATGCTGTCACGTTGGGGATCATTGCAGGGTTCTTGAATCTGATCCCATACTTAGGCTCATTTTTAGCAATGATTCCAGCCATCTTTTTAGCTATTGTGGCAGGTCCATTCATGATCATCAAGGTACTGATCGTTTTTGCAGTAGAACAGACAATAGAAGGACGCTTGATCTCTCCATTAGTGTTGGGAAATCAGTTAGCAATCCATCCAGTAACGATTTTATTAGTTCTGCTGACGTCAGGGAAATTGTTTGGGATCGTTGGTGTGATCTTGGGGATTCCTGTTTATGCAGCAGCTAAAGTAGTGATTACTCATGTTTTTGAATGGTACACAACGATTTCTTCTCTTTATGAAGAAAATCCGTTGAAAAAGCAGAAAGAATAACAAAAAGAGACAGAGGAAAATATCCAAAGCACAAATGTTGCTTTGAAGATTTTTCCCTCTGTCTCTTTTATATACATTTACCTCAATTTTAAAATGATTTACCTAAAGCAGCAGCTTTATCTAATGCATTTTGCATCAACTCATCTGCACGGTCAGGGTCATAATCGATTCCTTCGATGAATAGTTGATCTACTTGATCGATGCCTACAAAGTTCAAAATACCTTTTACATATTGAGAGGCAAAGTCTTGTCCGTTGTATACACCGCCATTAGATTGGATGTGCAATGCTTTTTTACCTGTCACTAATCCTTCTGGCCCGTTTTCTGTATAGCGGAACGTTTTTCCAGCTACATTGACGGTATCGAACCAAGCTTTTAATTTTGTTGGGATATTTAGATTCCATAAGGCGTTTGCGATAACGATTTTATCAGCAGCAAGGAACTGCTCAGTCAATTCATTGAAACGAGCAATTTTTTGTTGTTGACTTTCTGATAAGGAAGTGAATTCTGCACCAGCACGTAATGCTTCCCAACCTGATAATAATTCTTCATCGATTTCTGGAATATCATCGCGATAAAGTTCCAAAACAGTCACTTCATCATCTGGATGATTTTCTTTATAACTTGTTAAAAAAGACGTCAATGCCTTAACTGTACGTGATTCTTCTGCAGTTAGGGGATGACCTTTGACTACTAAAACAGATGCCATATGCTTACCTTCTCCTTTTATTGCTATGATTGTTATAACTATGACTAACAAAATCAGTTTACTCGAAAAAGAAAAGGCTATCAAGTCATATTGATAAGGTTGAAGAATAAATAACTAAAAAAAGACAGGATATAAAAGAGGCTGTGACACGATTTTTGTCACAGCCCCCTTTGAATCTAACAAGCAATGTTCAAGCAACGCTTGACTGAAGAGCTTCCATCCCACCAATGATATAAACAGCACGAAATCCGCTAGCAGTAAGTTGATCGGCTAATGCTTCTGATCGTCTGCCTGTGTAGCTTAGAATATAATAAAGTTTTTTTGGATCTAGATTTTTTAATTGTCTTGGCAAGATAGCAGCGGGGATAGAAAGCGAGTGGCTTAAGTGTTTTTTTGTGTAATCTAAAGTATTTCTTGTATCTAAAACGATGCTGTCAGCATCGAGCGGCAATTTATTGAAGTCTTGGACACTAATTGATTGGGCCATTTATCTCATCCTTTGTTTAGTATGTGGCTATTTTAATGGGCAGCTCTCATTAATTCAAATGGAAGGATTCCTCTTATCACTTTTTTAATGTATCGGATAATAATGAAAAAAACTATGCAAATGTCTTGCAAAACAGGTGGGAGGTGTTATAATGACATAGCGTCATATGACAATGTGTCATCTTAGAAGAAAGGAGGATCCATATGCCGACACAGACATTTTTCCATTTGCCGAAAGAAAAACAAAAAAGGTTAATTGAAGCGGCGAGAATCGAGTTTTCTAGAGTACCTTTGAAAGAAGCCTCGATTGCTAATATCGTCAAATTAGCGGATATCCCTAGAGGCAGTTTCTATCAGTATTTTGAAGATAAAGAGGATCTTTATTTTTATTACTTTGAGACAATGAGACGTGACAGCTCTAAAGATATGTTGCAACTAATGAAAGAATCCGATGGTGATCTATTCAAAGGATTCGAATCCTATTTTTCTAAAATGATTTATGAGATTTTGGAAGGTGAGAATGCTTCTTTTTATCGTAACTTGTTTATGAACATGGATTACCGTGCCTCAAGAAAAGTCGCTCCTCATACGAGTCGCCAAAAAACGCCTCATGATCCACATAAAGAACACAAACAAGATGCAAAAGAGTTGCTTGAATTGATTGATCGGACGAAGCTGAAAGTAAAAAATGATCATGAATTGGAATTACTGATCCAATTAGTGATGAATACTGTCTTTACAACAATTGCGCATTCGTATCGCTTATTTTCAACAACTGAAGATTACTCAGTAGAGCAAGCAATCAGTGAATTCAATTTGAAACTTTCTTGGCTGAAAAACGGAGTATATAAATAGAAAGAAGGGAACTAGATGCTAAAAATCGTAAAACGGATCTCCTTGACTTCAGCAATTGCAGCTGCAGTTTTCATGGTGATCCAAGTACTGGCAGATTTATATTTGCCGACACTTACCTCCAATATTATTGATAAAGGGGTAGCGCAAGGAGATGTCGATTATATTTGGCATACAGGTTTTGTGATGATCGGTTTTTCTTTGATCAGTATCTTAGCTGCTATTGCAAATACATTTTTTGCTACTCGAGAATCACAGAAACTGGGTAAGCAATTGCGTACGGATGTCTATAAAAAATCAGAGAGCCTGACAAAAGATGCGTTTGACAAATACGGAACGGCCTCTTTGATCACAAGAACGACCAATGATGTGACTCAAATCCAAATGGTCACACAAATGTTTTTACGTATGATGATCAATGCACCAATCACGTTGATTGGCGCAAGCATACTTGCTTATCAAAAAGATCATCAGTTGACAAAAATCTTCTTAGTCGTCATTCCAGTAATGATTATTTTGATTGGCGGAATCATGTATTTTGCTGTTCCATTATTCAAAAGCATGCAAAAGAAAACTGACCGTTTGAACTTGGTATTTCGAGAAGGGTTGACAGGTGTCAGAGTCATCCGCGCATTCGATAAAACGCGCTTTGAAGAAAATCGTTTTGATTTAGCGAATAAAGATTATACAAATACGGCAATCAAAGTTAATACGATCGTCGCATTGATGATGCCGATGATGACATTGATCATGAGCGGTACAAACGTAGCAATCACTTGGTTTGGTGGACACTACATAGCAGATATGACCTTGGAAGTCGGTAATCTGATTGCATTTATGACTTATGCGATGCAGATCTTGATCAGCTTTATGATGCTTTCCGCTATTTTTATCATGGTACCTCGTGCACAAGCTTCAGCTGACCGTATCAATGAGGTGTTGGATGAAAAAATCGGTATCCATGACCCTGAAAATCCTAAAACAGTTTCTTTTGCTGGAAAAGAAGCAACATTGGCCTTCAATCATGTCAATTATCGATATCATGGAGCAGAAAAACTTGCATTGGAAGATATTGATTTCCAAGCCAAGTCGGGCGAGATCGTCGCAATCATAGGGGGGACTGGTTCAGGTAAAACGACCTTAGTCAATTTGATCCCTCGATTATATGACATCGAATCTGGTTCGATCCAAATAAATGGAACGGACATTAGTGACATGACTCAATATAATTTGCGAGAATTAATGGGCTTTGTTCCTCAAAAAGCAGTTCTTTTCTCTGGAACGATCCGAGACAATATGCAGTATGGTAAGCCGGATGCAACAGATGAAATGATTTGGAAAGCGTTAGAAATCGCACAAGCTAAAGATTTTGTTTCAGAGATGGAAGATGGCTTAGATAGCCATGTGGAACAAGGAGGAGGAAACTTCTCCGGCGGACAAAGGCAGCGTCTAGCAATTGCACGGGCATTAGTCAAAACAGCCGACATTTATGTGTTTGATGATTCCTTCTCAGCATTGGATTTCAAAACGGATGCCAATCTTCGCCAAGCATTGAAAACGAATATGAAAGAAAGTATCACCGTTTTAGTTGCTCAACGAGTAAGTACTGTAATGGATGCAGATATGATCCTTGTGCTAGATGAAGGAAAACTGGTTGGCAAAGGAACACATGAAGAACTATTAGCAACAAACGAAACTTATCAAGAAATCGTTCATTCACAACTAAGAGAGGAGGACTTAGCATGAGTAAAACAAACACACGTCCCTCTCATGGACCAGCAGGCGGTCCAGGACATGGTGGACCTGGCAGAAATCTCGGTGTAAAAGGGGAAAAGCCTAAAAATTTCTGGGGAACGGTACGCCGATTGTTTGGCTATATGTCTAAACGTATGGTTGCGATCATCGCTGTATTTGTACTAGCAATAGCAGCCGTGATCTTCCAAATCCAAACACCAAAGGTCTTGGGGAAAGCAACCACAGAAATATTCAAAGGTGTAATGGCTGGTGCTCAACAGATGCAACAAGGGCAACAAGTAACAAAATTTCCGATAGACTTTGATAAAATTGCGCAGATCATTGCAACAGTAATCGTGATGTATTTGATCTCTGCTGTATTCAACTTTTTACAGCAGTTTATTATGACGCGTGTTTCACAGCGGACAGTTTATGAGTTGCGTCATGACTTGGAAGCCAAAATGAATCGTGTACCGATTTCCTATTATGATACACATACAAATGGCGATATCATGTCTCGAGCAATCAATGATATGGATAACATCGCGAGCACGTTGCAGCAAAATTTGACTCAATTTGTAACTAGTGCGGTCACACTGATTGGAGTCATCGTGATGATGCTTTCAATCAGCTGGCAATTGACGTTAGTCGCGTTATTGATGATTCCTTTAAGCTTGATCATCGTTATGATCGTTGCGCCAAGATCACAAGTATTTTTCGCAGATCAGCAAAAAAGTTTAGGTTTATTGAATAACCAAGTAGAAGAAACATATGGTGGTCATACGATCGTTAAAACATTCAATCATACTGAAAAAGATCAGGAAGTATTTGAAAAAGAAAATCAGAATCTGTATGCTGCTGGTTGGAAAGCTCAATTTATTTCGGCAATCATCATGCCGCTGATGAATTTCGTTAAAAATCTAGGCTATGTGTTCGTCGCTGTACTAGGCGGAGTAAAAGTTGCAAATGGGAACATGACATTAGGGGATGTTCAAGCATTCTTGCAATATACGACACAGTTCTCTCAACCAATCACTCAACTTGCAAGTTTGATGAACACTATCCAATCAACGGTTGCTTCAGCCGAACGAGTATTTGAAGTGTTGGATGAAGAAGAGATGTCCAATGAAAAATCTGGCCTTCCAGAAGAAAAAGATACACCATACAAAGTTCGTTTTGAAAATGTTCAATTCGGCTACACACCAGATAACTTGTTAATGACTGATTTCAACTTGGATGTCAAACCTGGCGAGATGGTCGCTATTGTAGGGCCAACCGGTGCAGGAAAGACGACACTGATCAACCTTCTTGAACGGTTCTACGATGTTTCTGGAGGTAGTATTCGTTACGATGGTGTAGATACTCGTGACCTTTCACGTGATGAATTGCGCGCACAGTTTTCAATGGTACTGCAAGATACGTGGCTGTTTACAGGAAGTATCTATGACAATATCAAATATGGGAACGACGATGCAACAGATGAACAAGTCATTGAAGCTGCTAAAGCCGCTCACGTAGATGATTTTGTTCGTAAATTGCCAGAAGGATATAACACTGTATTAAATGAGGATGCAAGCAATATTTCGCAAGGACAGCGTCAGCTGATCACTATTGCGCGGGCATTCTTAGCAAATCCGGATGTCCTGATCCTTGATGAAGCAACATCTAGTGTAGATACACGAACAGAAATACTAATTCAAAAAGCGATGAACCGCCTATTGGAAAACCGAACAAGTTTTGTTGTCGCTCACCGCTTGTCTACAATACGCGATGCAGACAACATTATTGTGATGAATCATGGTTCGATCGTAGAAACTGGAAACCACGATACATTGATGGAAAAAGACGGATTCTATGCAGATCTTTATAACAGTCAGTTTTCTGAAGAAGAAGCTTCATAGAAACGTACAAATTTATTATTTTTCTTTACCGCATGAAGCACATTTCAAGAAAATGAGTTTCATGTGGTTTTTTACTCATTTATTTACAAAAAACAAGTAAAATGCGAAGTTTCTCACACTTTTTTTAACAAAATCAAAGTTATTGCTTGAAAGAAGAAGAATCCATCGTTAAAATAAAGCTTGACGTAGAGGGGAGCAAGAAATATGAGAGATTTTCAATTGGGGGCTGCCACCTATTTAAAAAGTGTAGCCATTCGGGTGAAAGACCGAGATAAAATGATTGATTTTTACAAGAACGTTGTTGGCTTTGATTTGAAAAGAGAAGAAAACGAATTAGCCATTTTAGGAACAGAAGAAGCTGGAAGTGAAATGTTGCTGCTGGAAGAAAGTCCTAGAGCGAATGATCACATGGGGGAGATCAAAAAGTTGAACCGTTTCTCATTGATTATCCCTAGCACAGAAGAAATGGCAGATATTCTTTGCCGTATACGTAAAAAGAATTATCCAATCAAAGAAGCTTTAGAAGATCATGGACGTATGGGGATTTTACTCGTAGACCCCGAAGAGAATGAATTAGAAATTTACCATGAAGAGAATAAGAGTGACCAAAGAGAAGTTCCAGAGACGATGGATCAAGAAGCGTTGTTAAGAAAATCTGAAGAAAAATTCAGTAAACTATCAGCAGGATCTTATTTTGAAAAAATCCATTTAAATGTTACTGATTTAGCAAAAGAACGCCAATTTCTTAATCGTGTCCTTGGTTTGAAGGTACATAATGAAGAAGAGGGCATCCATGTATTGAATGAAGGAGATTTCCATGTTGGATTGACAGAAGCAAGTGGTGATGCCATCGATTTGCCTACAGATGAAGTGATTGGCCTTGATTTTCTGAAATTCATGATTGATACTGAAAGCATGGAAGGACTGATTGCTCACTTGCAGCAATTATCAGTCGATTTCTTCTTGGACAAAAAGCATACAGTACTCACAATCTATGATGCCATAGGAATCGAATGGTGGTTCGTCAGTGAGCCAAAAGAAAAGAATAAAACTGACATTCGATGCGACGCTTAACTTTTTCTTTCTTAACGATTGTCGCATGTCTCGTCATTTTATGAACGGTCATACTATCACTTGTTCTAGAGATAGAAAGAGCAAACAGTATACCGAATGAAACTGCGTGGTTTTCCGCGCAGTTTTTTTGTGTAAAAAGGTTGATTCCTCATAGATTAAGCTTTAAGCTTGGACTGTAAGAATCTGACAGAAAAGCAGGAGAAAAAGATGTACCCACAAACGAAACAGCTTATTTTGAAAAAAATGGAAGAAGGATTTTATCCAGGTGTAGCAGCCGCCTTCATCAAAGAAAATCAAGTAGAATCATTTACAGCTGGCTTTGCCCAAGTCGTTCCTGAAAAACAGCCGATGACAGAAGATCTGTTGTTTGATGCAGCATCACTGACGAAAGTCGTTGCAACCACTTCATTAGTTTTGCGTCTATTAGAAGATGGAAAAATAGAACTCGATCAACCACTGCATAAATATCTTTCTGAATTTGAAAATCAGACAATCACTTTGCGTCATTTACTGACACATACTTCTGATATCAAAACATGGATACCAAACAGAGATGAGCTATCTCAGGAAGAATTGATTGCCGCTTATTTGAAGCTAGAACCAGGTGAGCAACTAGGAAAAGAAGTAAAATATACAGATGCCGGAACGATTCTTCTTGGATTGATGCTGGAAAAAATTTACCAAGAAACTGCAGTGGAAATCTTTCAAGAACAAGTATTGGAACCATTAGGAATGATGAACAGCTTATTTCTTCCTTTTCCTTCCAAAAAAATCGTTCCCACAGAACAACTGCCTTCGGGTGAGATTTTGCGTGGACAAACTCATGATCCGAAAGCAAGAGTTTTAGCTGAACATGCAGGAAATGCTGGGCTCTTTATCGATTTGAACGACAGCATTACTTTTGTCCAAATGTATTTGAACAAGGGAAAAATCAGTAATGGTCGGTTTTTAGAAGAAGAAACGATTGATTCTTTGCTACAAGATCAAACTCCAGAAAAAAATGGCTATCGTTCTCTAGGGTGGGATTTAAAAAAAGATGTAGAAGACGGTCATGCGATTCTTTTTCATACTGGTTATACAGGTACGTTTTTCTTGATCGATATAAAAACACAAGAAGCGTTGATATTTTTGTCAAATCGCGTACATCCTGTCGATCATCGTGCGGAGTATCTCATATGTCGAGATGAAATTGTTGAAAACTTTTTGAAAGAGAAAGCGGTATTACAGAAATAATGCTATAATAGCTATGAAAAATGAGAGGAGTTTGAATTATGCAGGAACCTATGTTTTTAAAACCAGTTTTTCAAGAAAAAATTTGGGGAGGAAGCCGTTTACGTTCAGTCTTCGGTTTTGATATCCCTAACGATAAAATCGGAGAAGATTGGGCGATCAGCGCGCATCCTCATGGTGTCAGTGTAGTAGAAAATGGCGAATTCAAAGGGAAAAGATTAGATGAACTATGGTCAGAACACAAGGAATTGTTTGGCCATCCTTCAGAACCAGTGTTTCCATTATTGATCAAGATCTTAGATGCAGAAGATGATCTATCTGTACAAGTACATCCAGATGATGCCTATGGGATGAAACATGAAGGTGAATTAGGAAAAACTGAATGCTGGTATATCATCGATGCTGAACCTGGTGCAGAAATCATCTACGGTCATCATGCAAAGACAAGAGAAGAACTAGCTGAGATGATCAAAGATGGGCGCTGGGATGACCTTTTGAAGAAAGTACCAGTTAAAAAAGGTGATTTCTTTTATGTACCAAGCGGAACGATCCATGCTATTGGTAAAGGAATCATGATTTTAGAAACACAACAAAGCTCCGATACGACCTATCGCGTGTATGACTACGACAGAAAAGATGCGCAAGGACAAACAAGAGAGCTGCATATCCAACAATCGATCGATGTAACAACTGTCCCTGCGAAAACACCAGAATTACAAATCAAAGAAGTCCGAAAAGGGAATTCATCGATCGTCACTTATTTAGAAACTGAGTTTTTCAATGTATATGAGTGGGATATTAAAGGAATCACATCTTTCAAAAAACAAGCCCCTTATACGTTGATGACAGTGATTGAAGGAGCAGGAGACCTTGTTGTTGACGGAAAAACATATCCATTAGAAAAAGGAACAAGCTGTATCATTCCAAGTGGCGTTTCTGAGTGGACGGTCCAAGGTGAACTAGCAATCATTGCGTCTGAACCAGGCAAATAGTTCCCAGATAGCTGAAAGCGGCAGACGGTTTTCGTTTGCTGCTTTTTCTACATAAAATCCGTCTATCAATAAATAGAAGTATGGTGAAAAAGATGGAATACAAATGGAAAGCAAACGGCAGCAGTCGAGTGTTTACGAAACAACTAAGAAAAGCCGGACACCACTTGAATGAAATGATCATGCCAAACCTAAGTCTGTTTATTGCTTGGGGAATCTTGTCATTAGTAATGAAAGGTGTGTCTGGCGATTTGCATGCCACGTTGGAAAAGGTATGCCACTGGATGATTCAACTGCTGTTACCAATCTTGATCAGCTATTCAGGCGGAAAATCGGTAGGGGGACAAAAAGGGGCAGTCGCGGGTGCAATCGCTTCTTTAGGGTTGATTGCTCGTTCCGATGCCCCGCAAATCGTAGGAGCGATGATTATAGGGCCACTTGCCGGCATCTTGTATGAACAATTTGTTTCTAGATTTCATGCGAAATTCAGAGCTGGGTATGAAATGCTTGTCAGCAACTTACTAGTAGGGCTGATTGGTAGTGTTATTTGTATAATTGGAATCGTTTTTATTGAGCCAGCTTTAAATAGTTTCCACCTGTTGCTTGTCTCCGTCGTGTCTTGGCTAGTCAAAATGAATCTGTTGCCGCTTGTCAGTTTGATCCTAGAACCTCTAAAAGTATTATTTTTTAATAATGCAATCAACCATGGTGTGTTGACACCTTTAGGAATCGAATTCTCACAAGCAGTCGGACACTCTTACCTGTTTTTGATGGAGGCAAATCCGGGACCTGGTTTAGGGATCTTACTTGCTATCCTTTGTTTTGCAAAAAAACAGGAAAAAGTAAACACAAGTGGAGCGTTGATGATCCATGCGATTGGTGGGATTCACGAAATTTATTTTCCGTTTGTCTTGTTGCGTCCATCTCTGTTTTTAGCTGTAATGGTTGGTGGAGCAAGCGGCACGTTGATATTCCAATGGTTAGATGCGGGATTAGCTACTCCTGTATCGCCCGGGTCACTACTCGTGATTTTTGCCAATACGCCTTATCCGCAACTAGCTGGGGTAAGCATAGGGATAGCACTCAGTACATTTGTAAGCTTCATTTGTGCAACGCTGCTATTGAAATTACCGAAAAAAGAAAAAGGAGACAACACGGTCAAAGAAAGGGGAGAAATTTTGGAACTATCTACCATTCATTCTGTCGTTTTTGCGTGTGACTCAGGCATGGGATCAAGCGCTATGGGAGCCGCCCTGCTGAAGAAGAAATTAGCAGCGGAAAAAATTGATCTCGCTGTCGGATACAGCTCTGTCTATGAATTGAACAATCAAGTAAATCAGCTTGTTATCGTCCAACATGAATTAGCGGATCTTGCAAGAGAAAAAGTACCTCAAAGTCAAATTTTCGTATTGGATCACTTTTTGGAAACAGATATCTTGCTGTCACGAATAAAAGAAGCGATCCACGAACCAAATTGGAAAGAAAAAAAAGAGAGAGTAGAAGTAGCAGAACAGAAAAAGTCGCTCGTCAACATTGTGTTTTTGTATAAAAATAATAGACGAGGTTCACAAACCATGGGCATGGCGATTTTAAGTCAATTAGCAAAAAAAGAGAAAAAACAGTTTGTTATCTTAAAGGAACCAATCGAACAGCTCAAAATCCAAGAAGAAACGATTTATATCGCCCAAAGAGAACTAGCTGTAAATGAACAGCTAAAAGAAAAGATCCCTCAGCTAGTCCTAGTGGAACATTGGGTAGCTACGAATGAATACGAAAAACTCGTGAAGGGAGAAAAATAAGATGTACTTATCGCCCAGAGAAAAACAATTATTAGCAGAATTTCTCAGCAGTCCCTCACCTGTGACTATCCAAAAAATGATGAATTTATTGAAAGTCAGCAAGCGGACTGTTTACCGCGAATTAGATAATCTTGAAATCTCATTGAAATCAGTAAATGCTTCGTTGAAAAAAGTAGCAAGAGGTTCGTTTGTCATTGAGGCATCGGAAGAAGTAATGGAGCAATTAAATGAAAATACAGATGGGAAAAGCGATGATTTGCCTACTGCTAAACGACAACACGCAATTTTAGCCGAGTTGTTACTAACGACAGAACCGTTGAGTCTTGCCCATTTTATGGAATTATACCGCATCAGTAATACTACTTTTTATGCAGATATCAAACAGTTGGAAGAAAGCATCTGCCAACTGCCTTTGAAAATCATTCGGAACCAAGGATATGAGATCGTAGGACCGGAAAAATACCGTCGGCTTCTAACAGCGAATGTATTAGAATTAGAAATCAATGAATATGAACTTTTTCATAGTATTTCTTTTGATTCATCGCTGAATTACTTTTTTCGATTCGTTGATCCGCAACATCTGTCTCTTGCACGCCAAGTAGTCGGGGAAGAATTGATCCAAAAAAAGACTAATCTAAGTGATAGAAAACTTGAACATTTGGTTTTGATGCTGACATTGACGATGGATCGTGTAACGAAAAATCATTTACTGACAAATGAGACGTATAATGGTCTGGCAAACAAAGAATTGCTTCAGACCGCTAAACGATTATTCTCACGGATTGCTTCTGAGACAAAACAACTTTATCCAGTAAATGAAATCGTCTTTTTTGCAGGATTATTAAATGACTTCACGAACTCATTTGATCAGAATTTCTTTGAAGAAACGTTCGATACCCAGCTTGCTTATTTAGTAAAACAACTGATTCAAGAAGTAGGTGAAGAGACGAATGTCCATTTCTATGAAGATGAAACTTTGTACAAAATGCTTTTGACCCATTTGTCTGGTGTGTTTTCAAGAGCTGTTTTACAAGAAGAGACACTGACTAATCCGATTTTAGAAAAAATCATGGTTCAATATGAGGAAATTGCCAATGCAATCCGCAAAGCAGTAGAGCGGATTTTTCAAGAAAAGAAATTATCAGAAGAAGAGATTGCATATATGGTCCTTCATTTTGCAAATTCATTGGAAAAAAGTCCGAAAGAAAGCAATATCAGTATTGCAGGATTTTCACCAAGCGGCTTAGCTTCTACTAGCATGTTGGAACTGCGTTTGAAACGTTATTTTCCTTTCATTCAACAGATTCATTTCTATCGGATCGCTGATTTGAAAAAAATTGATTTACAAGAAGAATATGATATTGTTATTTCTACATCTATTCTACCAGGATATAATGGAACATATATTTTAGTCTCCCCGCTACTGCTGGAAGAGGAAGTCAAACAGCTAAAAGAAGCTTTTTCGCATATTGAGAAGAAAAAAAGGCAAAAAAATACGTATAACAGCAATAACGAGTGGATGCTAGAAGATACTTATGAGGAAACGATGCATTTCATGGAGCAAATCAATCAATTACTTGATCGTTTCTTTATTCAAGAACTAGATAACCCTGATACGGTCTCCGAAACGATTCGCAGCTTATTTCCTTATTTTCCTGAAGGACTAGTAACGGATGAAGAGGTAGTTCATCGCCGATTGCTTAAGCGATACGAACAAGCACCTATCGGAATTCCTCATACAAATATGGGGTTATTCCATACATCCAGCTCATTGGTTTCTAAACCGATCTTTTGTATTTTCAATTTGAAACAACCGTTGACAATTGACGGGATGGATAGACAGCCAGTCGATTTGTCCCGTATGTTAGTTATGCTGGCGCCTTCGCCAATCCAAGAAAAAGACGGGATTCTTTTAGGAAAAATCAGTGGAGCAATCATCATGAACGATTTGAACACAGAGATCTTCCGCTCAGGAAATAAAGAAATCGTTTATCAATTGTTAGCGAAAATCCTGATTGAAGAAATAAAGAAATGAGGGTGAAAAGATGATCCAGCTACCAGCAGAAAAAATATTGCTCGATCAATCCTATCAAAATTGGAAAGAAGCGTTGACCGAGATCGGTCAGTGGATGACCCAACAAGGGGGAATCAAACCGGCATATATCCAATCAATGATCGAAAGACAAGAAAAAGCGAGTGTCTATATCGGGAATTTCGTAGCCTTGCCACATGGGACTGACAAAGATGAAGAAGTAGTAGAAGAAGGGATCTATTTAGTCCAAGTGCCTGATGGTGTGGACTTTGGAACAAAAGAGGAACCAAAAATCGCGACACTCTTATTTGTAGTGGCTTTAAAAAAAGAACATCAGTTAGCTGTGCTACAAGATTTAGCCTTTTTCTGTTCAGACATCGACCAAGTAATGGCGCTCAGTGATGCGGAAACGATTGAAGAAGTCCAAATGATTTTTGAATATGGACATATATAACCAATGTTCTCAGTAAAAAAGCTGCCTTGCATCAAGTAATAACTTCAACCAAGGGAAAAATAGGAGACGGTGACAAGATTTTTGTCACCGCTCCTATTATTTTTGTGTTTTAATAACTCTTTTTTTTATAGATAGCGCCCATACCTATGAATAATAGAACGATACTCCATGTACCAAGTGTCAAGATACCATTCATGAAAGTAACCTGTTCTGAAGCTAGTGGCGAGAACATATCTCCTCCTACGATCACATTTTGAAAATCAACATAAGAAGTTGGCAAGTAATGACTGATTGATTCTATCCATCCAATCGAAGAAAACAAGCGATACTCTGCTAAGAAAAGACAAAGAAGTGTACCTAAAAGATTGACTAGAGAATGTTCAAATAAAGCAGATAGAAGAAAACTGATTGTACTTAAAAAAAGCACCCACAACAACAGGAACAGAAAACTCTGGGAAAGATACACATACATCGGAAGGATTCGTATCTCCTGACCAATGATCGTTCCTACAGGATAACGGAAGTCTCCCAAACCATTTTTGATTACTACTAGTATAGAGACGAACAAAAATGGAATCACGAGACTTAGCATAGCTGCACCATAATAAACGGTAAAACGGATGCTATGTTTCTTTACTATACTATCCGGTAATAGATTGACTAGAGAGATTACCTGCTTTCTTTTTTCATAAGAGATGATCGAGGAAAGAAACAAGGCGGTTATACATAAAATCAAAAAACTAGAAATCATTCCTGAAAAAATATTTTCGTAGTAATTCGCTAAAGGGAGGTGCGCTGGCAAGTCAAAAATTGAATATCTTTGGATCTGATGTTCGTTCATATAACGGAGCAACTCGACACGTTTTTGTTGTTCAATGATTGGAATTCCTTGTCTTTGACCAGAAATCAGTCGATCCAGTATATCTTTTTCATAATGATAAGTTGCTTCGACCATTTCCTGGACATTCCCTGTGTTTTTTGCATGTAAAATTGCTTCAATCAGTTTGTTGCTTTTCTCTAAACTTTCCACAAATTCTTTCTCATTCTCATCTTCTTTCAACGTTTCAATCAAACGTTGCGTTTCTTCATAGTTATGATTCAGTTCATCGAATTCTGTATAAGCAAGTTCATAATCAAAAAAAAGTGGGAATGCAAAGAGCACGACCAACAATAGAGGAAATAAAAAGTTTACTTTGTTTTTTAGTAAGAGATTGCGTTCAAATGTAAATAAAGTCATAGTTACACCTCATACAATTTACGATAAATAGCTAAAATCTCTTCCATATTTGAGGATTCTGTGACGATTTCTCCATTTTTTAGAAAACATGCTTTAGAACAAATCGATTGGATATTCGCGATAGCGTGGGAAGAAAGAAGAATCGTCTTCCCCTCCTCCTGCCATTGTCTGATCAGCCTATTCAAGACATCAATACTTCCTGGGTCTAACCCGTTCAACGGTTCATCGAATAACATGACAGATGAATCACTGATCAAGTAAGCAGCAAGCAAGACATGTTGTTTCATTCCTAGAGACATTTTTCCAATCGGCAAAGTAAGGTACTCAGTCATCTTCAATCGTTGGAAAACAGTTTGGCATTCTACTTTGCTCTGCCAATAGTATTTGATCAAAGTCAAATAATCAACAGCCGATAGATAGTCGGATAACTGATTCGTTGATTCTAGAAAAAAGAAAGACCGGCGGTAATCTGTATAAGCAGTAGGAGAGATGTTGTGAAGGGACAATTGATCATAAATTGTTGGCAGCAGTTGGGCAATGCCATTCAGCAAAGTTGTTTTGCCAAATCCGTTCGGGGCAATCAAAGCAGCTACTTCTCCTGATTCTACTAAAAGATCCAATTGTCGAATCACACGTTTTTTACCACGTTTCATGTTCATGTTTTTGATCAGTAATGTCATAATAAAATCTCCATTTTATGATTGTGTGACGAAAGCTGTGTTATAGACATTAGCTTCATTATTAGGAAATTTCCCATATATACAACACAGGCTTTGAAAAATAAAGAATTAACGAACTTGATATTCCCATGTGTAATAATAGGTATCTAAACTGAATCCTTTATCAATTCTGGTAGTATTTCGACTAATTTCACGTATACTATTCGTAAACCAATAGGAACGCCATGTTAACACATTAACTGCTCCCCAACCGATGGAAGGATCTCGATAAAAAGACTGTCTACCAGTCTTACGAACAATCGCTTCTCTTTGTCTAAATAAGTCTACTTCTTCGAACGGATGCTCTGCAGCAAAAGTTACATTAGGAAATAAGCATGTGGCGAGGGCAACAGAAACAATGCTAATTTTTACTGTTTTTTTCATTGTTATTCTCCCTTTCATTGTTATTCTCCCTTTCATTTTTATTTCAATACCATAATAAAACATTTACAAATAAAAAGAAAGCCATTACATTTGTTTTTTTAAAGTAATTTTAAATAAATTAAATAACTAAGTTATGAAAAAACAGTTTTTTATTTGAATTTTATTATTTAAAGACACTCTCAAACCTTTGGCACAAAGTTTCGTGCCAAAGTACGACTATTTCTCTTTTTAGTAAGCGGATACAATTAGAGTATCAAAAGGAGAGAGGAAGAGACAAAATGGAACGGACGATTCCCAAAAACAACATTTCGTTAAAAGCGAAGGTACAAAAATTAGGCAGTACCTTATCAAGCATGGTCATGCCAAACATTGGAGCACTGATTGCTTGGGGTGTGTTAACGGCTTTATTTATCCCAGATGGTTATTTGCCAAATGAAGCTTTTGCTACCATGGTAAGCCCGATGCTAACTTATCTGATTCCTTTATTGATCGGCTATACTGGCGGAAAAGTAATTGCTGGTGACCGCGGATCAGTTGTAGGAGCAATTGCAACGATGGGTGTGATTGTCGGAACAGAAATTCCAATGATGCTAGGCGCAATGATTATGGGACCTCTTGGTGGATATGCCATCAAGAAGTTTGATCAGCTGTTCCAAAAACGGATCAAATCCGGTTTTGAAATGTTGGTCAATAATTTTTCAGTAGGTCTTATCGGTTTTGGATTAGCGTTATTAGGTTTTTCTGCGATTGGTCCAGTTGTCGATGCATTGACTCAAGCAATGGCAAAAGGTGTAGAGATCATTTTATCTGCCCATTTGATTCCATTGACAAGTATTTTTATTGAACCAGCAAAAATCTTATTTTTGAATAATGCAATCAACCATGGGATTTTGACACCATTAGGAACTGAACAAGTAGCAGATGCAGGAAAATCTATTCTATTCTTGCTTGAAGCAAATCCTGGTCCAGGACTTGGTGTATTACTTGCTTTTACTTTGTTTGGCAAAGGAGCAGCAAAATCTTCAGCACCAGGTGCCATGATCATCCACTTTTTAGGTGGGATCCATGAAATCTATTTTCCTTACGTCATGATGAAACCGTTATTATTCTTATCAGTTATAGGCGGAGGAATGTCAGGAAGTTTCATTTTCCAATTGATGGATGCTGGACTAAGAGCGCCAGCTTCTCCAGGATCGATCATTGCGATTCTAGCGATGACACCGTTCAATTCTTACCTTCCTGTTATTTTGGGCGTGATTGTTGCCGCAGCTGTTTCATTCGGTATTTCTGCAGTGATTTTGAAAGCGGATGCGAAAGATACAAATGAAGACTTTGAAAAGTCTGTGCAAGAGACAAAAGCAGCTAAACAAGCATCTAAAGGTGCCCAAGGTATTCCTCAAGGAACTGCGCTATCTGGCGTACAAAAAATCATTTTTGCTTGTGATGCAGGGATGGGATCAAGTGCGATGGGCGCTTCGATCTTGAGAAAAAAAGTACAGGAAGCAGACTTGCCTCAAACGGTGACTAACCAAGCAATCAGCCAACTGACAGATGACTCGAATACATTGATCGTTACTCAGGTCGAACTACAAGAAAGAGCAAAACAAAAAGCACCGAGCGCGCGTTTTGTCTCAGTAGAAAACTTTTTGAATTCACCTCGATATGATGAAATCATTCAAGAATTGAGCAGCAAACAGGAACCATCAGTTTCTGAAATCAAGAACGAGCCAACAGAAGAGTTTCTTTCAGCAAACATCAAACAAATTAAAGAGATTCTACTTGTCCACGATGATCGGTCAGGGTCGGCAACAATGGGGATGACCGTGCTCAAAGATATATTAGACAAGAACCATTTAACTATCCCGTTACGAAAAGTCAACATCCAGGAGTTAAAAGGGGAGCCTGATTCACTGATCGTATCCAAAGAAAGTTTAGCAGAAAAAGCACAGATGGCTGCACCGCAATCCATTCATTTATCGGTTAATAGCATGGTCAACCCACAAAAATTTGAATCAATTGCACAATATTTGAAACACACAGCTTAAGGGAGGAAAACAGCATGCAAAGTTTGCCATTCGACATGATCGAACTCAATCGATCATTTAAAACCAAAGAAGAAGCGATCCGCTATTGCGGTCAAAAGCTTGTAGAAGCAGGATGCGTTGATGAGGAATATATCGATGCCATGGTAGAAAGAGACAACATGTTATCTGTTTACATGGGGAATTTTATCGCGATTCCTCATGGAACAGATGAAGCAAAAAAATATGTGAAAAAATCCGGCATCTGTGTCGTACAGGTGCCAGACGGTGTCAATTTTGGTACGGAAGAAGAAGAAAAGATTGCGACTGTTTTGTTCGGTATAGCAGGAGTCGGCGATGAGCATCTGCAACTTGTACAGCAAATCGCACTTTATTGCAGTGATATGGACAATGTTGTCCAACTAGCAGACGCGCTCAGCAAAGAAGAAGTAACGGAAAATCTAGCAATTGCTTAAGGAGAGAGAAAAATGAGAGCAGTACATTTTGGTGCAGGAAATATCGGTCGAGGATTTATTGGAGAAGTTTTGGCAGCTAATGGATTTGAGATTACTTTCGTAGATGTGAATCACATGATCATTGATGCTTTAAATGAAAGAAAAGAATACGAAATCGAATTAGCAGATGAATCAAAAGAAAGAATCACTGTAAAAAATGTCAAAGGAATCAACAATCAAACAAATCCAGAAAAAGTAATCCAAGAAATCGCTGAAGCAGATTTAGTCACTACCGCCATTGGCCCGAATATCTTACCTTTTATTGCCGAGTTGATTGCAAAAGGTATCCAAGAAAGAGAAATGGAAGGAAACACAACACCTTTAGATGTCATTGCCTGTGAAAACATGATTGGTGGTTCAGCATTTCTAGAAAAAGAAGTGTATAAATATCTTCCAGAAACATCATTTACTGACAAATATATCGGCTTTCCAAATGCAGCAGTCGATCGAATTGTCCCATTACAACACCATGAAGATCCTTTATTCGTCCAAGTAGAACCTTTCAAAGAATGGGTCATTGACGATAGCCAAAGAAAAAATAAAGAAATCCAATTAAAAGGGGTTTTATATGTAGATGATTTAGAACCATATATCGAACGCAAACTATTTAGTGTCAATACTGGTCATGCGACTGTCGCTTATACAGGTGCCTTGTTAGGTTACCAGACCATTGATGAAGCAATGCAAGATGCGTTAGTTGTGGCACAATTAAAATCAGTTCTGCAGGAAACAGGAAGTTTGCTGATTGCCAAATGGGGGTTTGATGCAGAGCAGCATCATGCGTATATTGAAAAAATCATCCATCGTTTCCAAAACAAATATATCTCTGATGCGATCACACGTGTCGCTCGGACACCATTACGTAAGTTAGGTTATCAAGAACGGTTTACACGGCCAGTGAGAGAACTACAAGAACATAACTTGACTTGTCCACATTTAACGGCAACAATGGGTATTATTTTTAATTACTATGATCCTGAAGATGAACAAAGCCGTCAACTGCATGAAATGAAAATCCATGAAAACTTAGAACAATTGATCCAAGAAGTCACAGGAATCAATGATCCGAAAACAATCGGGAATATCAAGCAAAACGTGAACCGTTATGCCAAGCAAGTCGCTTAAAATAGGATACGAAAAAGGGGAATGTGACGCAACTTTTGTCACATTCCCCTTTTTCGAATAACTAGGCTGTTTGTCCTTCAAGATAGGGCAGGTCCAACTCTTTACCGTAACGTTGTTCTAAAGCTAGGCGGATCAAGCGAGCTGCTAATTTCTCATTTCTTGCAAGGATAGGTCCGTGGAAATAAGAACCGAAGACATTTCGGTAAATGACACCTTCGGATTGATCTTCCCCATTGTTTCCTTGACCTTGTACCACTTTCCCCAAAGGCCGTTCACCTTCACCTAAGAAAGTCCGACCATTGTGGTTTTCAAATCCATAATAAGTTTCATTGAATTCTTCATTATGGATGACAATGTCACCGATAAATCGGTTATTTTCCTGACTTAATGTGTAGTGATCCAGTGCACTGATACCTTGGATCTTTTCTCCGTTGGCTCCCATGTAGTAGTGACCTAGCAATTGATAACCACCGCAAATGGCTAACATGACACCATCATTTTCGATATAGTTGATCAAAGAATCTTTCTTTTTCTGGATGTCTTTTGAAATGATCAGTTGCTCAAAGTCTTGACCACCGCCAAAGAAAACCAAGTCATATTTATCAGCATCAAAAGGTTCATGTATACTAACGATCTCCGTATGGCAAGAAACCCCCATTTTTTCTGCTACATATTTCAACATCAAAAGGTTTCCGTTATCGCCATATGTGTTCATCAAATTTCCATAAAGGTGGGCGATATTGAGTTCATAATTAGCCACGATTCATTCCTCCTTTGATAAATCCTTGAGCCGCTAGTTCTTTACGTAGCTGCAATACAGCAGTGTAAGTAGCTAAGATATAGACATGTTCAGTTGGCAATTCTTTGATTTTTTCGATTACTTCTGGTAATTCTTTTGTTTCTGTCAATTTATTTTCTGGAATCCCGGCAACTTTCAGACGTAAAGTCATATCTGTATGACGGTCTCCTCCAGAAATAACGGCTGGGATATCCATATCGGCAAAGTTTTCAAAATTACCATCCCAAATCCAGCTGACATCGATTCCGTCTGCGTAATTGGCATTCAATAAAGCCACTAAAGAAAATGGATAAGGAGCTAGACCAATCATATCGATTACTTGATTGATACCTACAGGATTTTTGACAAGTACTAATGTACATTTCTTTCCATTGATATTGATGACTTCTTGTCGGCCGAACACTTTCTCGTCATATCCTAACCCTTGTTTGATTTTATCAGGATCGACATTGAAGTACTCCGCCACTGCAGTAGCTGCTAAAGCGTTGTAGACGTTATACATACCACCAACTTCGATTCCATATTCATGACCATCGATCACAAAATCTGCTGAAACATTGTCCATCCGTACCATATCAGTCAATCGGTAATCCAGTTCAGGACGTTTGAAGTCACAATTTGGACAGTAATATTTTCCTAAGTTTGCATAAGTGATCATTTTATAATGCAGGATGTGATGACAATTTGGACACAAGACACCGTCTGTATTGTAATGCGCCATTTGTTCACGATCTTCTTCATGGTCAAAGCCATAATATTTTCTAGGATTAACTGTTTCGATCGAATTGAAGATCGGTGAATCACCGTTACTGATAATCGTTGCATTTGGTGACTTTGCGGCACCGTCTACAATCATTTTATAGGTCGTATAAATTTCTCCATACCGATCCATTTGATCACGGAAAATATTTGTAAATAAAAATAGTTCTGGTTTCATATATTCTGTGACTTTGCTCAAACTTGCTTCATCTATTTCTAGGACAGCAAATTTTTTCTGTCCTTTTTTTGGTTTTGCCTGCAAGAAAGTCGATACAATTCCTTGTACCATATTCGCACCAGTAGGGTTGGTTAGAACTTCATCGAATTGCTGGCGCAAAATATTGACTGTTAAAGCGGTAGTCAATGTTTTACCATTTGTTCCGGTAACAACGACGACTTGATAGTCTTTTGCCAAGCTATCTAATATATGTGGATCGACTTTCAGCGCTAGTTTACCTGGTAAACTTGATCCGCCTTTAAAAAAAGTTTTTAATGCCCATTGCGACGTTTTCCCAACTGCAATCGCAAAATGACTGCGTATTCCCATTATGTAACCTCCAAAAACGATTTGCTGACGAATAAATTCAACTAATCATACCATATGTTGAAAAAAAGGTTAAATTGCTTTTCTTATTCTTAAGAAAAGGTTATGTCAGAAAGAATAATGATAAAGATAGTATAGTTTTTAAACATCAAGCACTCGCTTCCTTTCTGGTTGGGTTTGGTCACAGGGATGAGTGCTTTTTGTGTACCTTAAAATCAAAAAAAAGGGCATTTGCTCTTTACGCTGGTATTAACCACTAGGTTCAAAGGGTCAGGTTTTACCTTCTCAACGCCGTAAGTTCCCCTTGCAAATCAAACATATTTAGTTCTTCTATCATTTTAGTTGAAAAGGTTATTATTTAGAATAGTTTGTTCAACTTAAAATGTATCTTATAAGGGTAAACACATGATTTTTTTCAGAATCCTTTTCGTGAAGGTAAAAGACTTTTAACCGTAAAATAAGGTTTTGTTCATGATAACGAGAGGTCGCTTCTTTCCATTTTTTTTGCTTATTTTCAGATAGATTTGGAAAAGAAAGATGAAATTGTTTTTTTTGATTCGACAATAAATGCCAAGTATTCTTGATCTATGAAAGTAACTTTGTAAATAAAGTAAAGTAGCATACTAGGATAAAGTAAAAATCATTCCATTGTATTTCTTATTATAAATAACACAACATATTTTTGACGTATACATAAAAAAACAATCATCAGATAATGGAATAGTGAGAAATAACAAATGTTTAATCACAGTCCATTTTTTTCTATCCACAGAAAAAAAAATTTTGTTGATATAAGTATGAACTATTGAAATGTGTTTAAATACTTAATAAAGGAGAGCGTAAAAAAACAAGCAAAAAAGAAAACCATGTTGTTTTAAGAAAAGCGTGTGAGTAAGAACTAACACATACAAGGAAGTGACATAGACTAGTTCGAGTTATTGAAAAAAACAAGGAGAATGGAACTTACAGATTTAAAGAAATGAGACTGTCTTTTCTAGTAATTGAAATCTAAGGAGTGAAAAACAATGCCGAATGACATCAACCAACACAGAGCTAAGGTGGGGAAGTACACGAGTGAAACACAGACTCCATTTGGACTAGAACGCAACCAAAGAGCATTAAATGAGCTTGCTGCAAGCATGGGACAACGTCCAACAAGGGAAGGACTTAAGACTTTAAGCGGATATCTCTATGTCTACAGTATTTTGAGTGCGCTTACACTGCCGGATCCACCGCCGAACCAGTCTAAGAATGTTCAGAAGTCTTCGCGTTCTATTCGTAGGAGACAAGAAACACCAACAAATACGACAAGAGTAAGGGAGTTTCATCCAGAAAGCCTATCCCAAAATCAGTTTGTCACGTTGGCAGATGCCGCACGTCAATGGAGCCTTGAAATCCAGCAGTTAGCGCAAGGAATTACGATGTTTTCGAACCATCTACCAGATAAAGCGACTGAGTCTCAGAGTGAACAAGGTGTAAGAGAGAAGGAACGCAAGCAATCCGATTTCAGAAACATTCGTCAGACAGCAATCACTGAATCGCAGAAGTTGAATGGCGGTCGATCAGAGGAAACAAATGAAGCCACTCCATCATTTTCTAAACACCCTAATAAAAATAGTTCTGATTATTTTTCTGGTAAAGACGCTGCCGAGAAGCTAATACAGACTTTTCAAGCTTCATTTGAAGAAACCCAAAAGCAAAGTGGCCTGGTTCCAAGAGAGACCGCACCGCCCATCGAAAAAGCTTTTTGGGAAGATCTAACTACGACCTTTTACAATTTTTTCAGTCAATTTGAACACACGTCCTACACAGAAAACCAAGCAGACGTGTTAGGCAGTTCGGTGATGGATCATTTTATCCATTTGATGAAGCGGACGTTTTCAGATAACCCAACGCCGATAAACCAAGATGGACCTCTAAAAAGCGAATCTATTTTGAAACAAGAAGAAGCGTCTATCTCTGCACAGCTTTGGCAGTTAACTAATGACTTGGGAAACTTATTAAGTGGATTCGTCCAAAGCTTGGATGTAATCCAACACTTAGGCGCGCAAGCCATCCCGATTTCTGAGGAGCAGCAGAACACACCAGACGAAAATGTGGCAATGACTGAACCAATGATGTCAGATGAGTCGGTAGATAAGCGAACCAATCAGTTGGATAGCCCAACGTTATCTACTGTTGATCTTGAAACAGAACAAGTCCATCACATCAATGAGACGATCATCACTGATCAGTTGCCTTCCACACGTTATCAGGAACCGTTACCGGTCTTCTTTTATGATCGTGCCCTTTTTCAGAGAAAAAATGAAACAAGTCACGTGAATGAAAAAATTAAAGAATTTTTCATGAAAGAAAAGCTGGCGAACGACGCGACTCCTGAGAGTGAACTACCAGAGATTGCTCGAACATGGATGGAAAATAAAGATTTAGATAAATTAAGTCAATTGGAAAGAAAACATTTTTTGGCTTACACGCTCCTTAAAAATTATGGAATGGAAAACGTGCGGTGGGGAGAATTCATCTCTGCTAATAAATTACAGGACATCTTTCTGCAATGGAAAACCAATACGTGGTTAGAAGATTATACGTACAAAGCAATCACTGATAAGACGAGCCAGTATGATCTGTCTGGAGCAGATCCCGTCCTAATCACTTCTTTTAACGAATATCAAAAAGAAGGCAAACAATTATTCAATGAATTTATCAATAATTTACCAGGGACAATACCCAAAACGCAGGAGCTCTCTCCTATTTATTATAGTGAAGAGCTGTTTGATGCACGGGAAAAAACAGAAAAAGTGAATGAAGAAGTTTGGTACCTTCTTGTTAATCAAAATTTCGTGAAGGATATACAAACACGAAGGGAACTGGTCCAAAAGTTACAAGAGTGGATCCTTTCAGGAGAAAATTACGAGATCAAGCTAGTAAGACAACAACTAGCTGCTGAGGTGATTTGTCTAAATTACGGAATGACTGGGAAAAGATGTCTCCAATAGAGGCACGACTCTATTTGTTGCAATGGGAAAACAATAATGCACAGGCAGGTTATAGTTTTAAAACCTTCGACATACTTGAGAAGCAGGAAGTGGGCAAAAATACGACAGATCAAGCAGTTGAGACGGTATTTATCGAGCAAGAAATTGCGACTTTTCTTCAGGAAAATGACATTGAAGTCCCTCCGCCAAATAAAAAATTACTTCCTGAACTTGATGAGGATCAAAAAGAGAAGCAGCGTGAAAAAGTTTTCTCTTTTTTGACTGAACATGGGATTGCTTGTGAGAATCATGAACCGCAACAGCTGATCAAAGGAATCACACACTGGCTTTTACTCAAGGAAGCACCTACGAAACCTACAAGTTCCGTCAGTACAGCTCTTGAGGAAGTAACTGCAAATCCCACAACTTCTGCCAGTACAGCACTTGAAGAAACGATACCGGAGACATTATACGATGTCAAAATCAAGCAATTAGCCAATATCCTCCTTGGAAAGAAGGAAGAAGAGTCCCTCTCAGAAGAAGAGGCAAGTGGGATTGTGTCTCGTTGGATAATAGAGATGGAGCTCGATAGACGATCTTCTACTGCCTTACCTGACACGTCAAGAGTAAAACGTTCTTTAGCTCCGCCAACATCCACACAGAAGGAAAATCCATGGCAATCTCAAAAGTTGATGAGCCAAGTAGAACGCCTTTTTCAGGAACAGGGTGTGTTATCTGGGGAGGTGACAAAAGAAAAGCGACTGGTTGCCATGGGTAAGTGGCTTTTACATCAGGATGATGACACCGTTTTTCGTACAGATAAACTCCACACCCTCGCACAAGTGATCTTGAAAGAATTGAATCTTTACGGAGGAAAAGAAGAAGAGAAAATCTCAGATAAAGATGCCGAAGTGACAGTGATAAAGTGGCTATTCGAGCATGTTCTTGGCTGTTCACTTGAAGAACATCTAGCTAGAAACATCGTTGCGATGCCCGATCCTTCTAAGATGACAGTCAATCATCTAAGAGCTCAGCTTGAGTACAGTCCATATGAGATGGGTCTGTCGTTTGATTACTTGCCGTTAAAAGAGAAGGCGGGGGCATTTACGTTTAAAACACTCTGGGAAGCATCACTCAAACAAACCTTGCCGAGTTTGTACCGACCAGACGATCTAAGTGAAGGCAAACGGCTGGTTTCTGATCAGAAACTGCTCGTGCAGTTGACAGGTGATAAGCTGCTAGAACGGGAAGAGTATCGTACAAAAATCAATGAATCAGAAAAAAGTTCCTTAGGAGCAGCTTTCTTGGATAGTGTGGCTGAGAAAAAGGAGCTCAACTTTGAAGATTTGCAGGTAATTTTTATGCCTGCATTGTTTGCGACAGCGCAACTGGAACCAGAGCGCCTGCGTGAAGCTTTGACCGAAGGAACCTATAAAGAAGTAGCCCTCAGCACCTTTATCAGCTATTGGCAAAAAGGCTATTTCAAGCTGGTTGAAAAACAAGAAACGATCGACCATCTATTTCAAAATTATCAAGAAGCCACCCTTAAATGGCGGCGGAAACAGGTGCTGGCAGAAGAAACGATTCGGGAGTGTTACAAGTCTAAAGCATCACTAAAAGGGTATCCGCCACCACTATTGGTATATTATGGCGCGCTGCCTGTCACAGAGACAGACGCTATCGCTCGCTATATCAGCGGAGGACATCCTTGCCCGACAGCGCACTGGGAAGTTCCTAATTTAGACGAATGGTACAAAGACTTGACTGGAAATGTGGCAGATGCTTATGCAAAATTAGATACAAAGCTGATCGAACTCGCATTGGAAACGATGGATCAAGATGAATCCCAGTTTCTTTTTTCAGAAGAGACGCAGATTTATGAGGCATCTGCAAAAATAAAAAGAAAAAAATTCAAGCGTATTCCTGTGATTGGATTGGGAGGAGATATTCAATATAAATCAGAAGCGGTTTATACGGATGCCGATCTGAAGAAGACTGATCTGTTTGTAGCTAAACGTGGGGATGAAGAACGTGTGTACGGATTGAAAAAACTGGAAAATGAAGGCGGATATGTCGTGTATCGTGTAGATCAAGACCCGTCATTATACGTCAAATATCAATTGTTTGAAATAAATAGTCATGAGCCGACATACGACACATTCTCTCTTAACGTGAATCTAAACAGTGAACGATTCAAAAATATGGATTTTCAAAGCAGTGAGAAAGGGAAGTCATCGGTATTTGCGTTAAGGCTCAGTCATAAACACCGCCACGAACTGTATGACAAACTTTATCAGTCAGGCGATGAAAAAACACCGCTAGAAAAAGCATTCGATGTACTCACACATGTTGTCCCTTTTTATGATTGTGTGACAGGAATCATCGAACAAGATATTGAAAAAGCGGTGCCTTCTTGTTTGATCGATGTTGCATTATTGATCCCAGTAGCAGGAGAGGCGGTTGCGCTCAGTACAAAATTTGGATTAGGTGTGGCAAGAGCGATTGCACGAGGCGGCTTAAGAAGCGCGTTACGAAACAGCGGGCATTTTCTTCCCACCTCCGTTGAATTAGGCAAACTCGGAGTTAGTATTGTGCGCTATATCGATCCAGGGGTTGAATTGATAACGGATAGCAGTAAACTGATGGCTAAAGGATTAGCGAAATTAAACACGAAAGTTCGAAGTACAGAAATAAAAAATCTTTTAGAAAAGCTAGAAAAACTGGAAAAGCAGACGCCAAGTATCTCAGAGAACTTTGTGAAGGCGCGGCTACCGAAAAATGGACCAGAAGTTCCGGTGAAACGTGTAGATGAACATTTATATGTACGGGTGACGGATCTACAAACAGGGAACGGCTTTGGTGACTACTATCTATTGAAGAACAACCAATTAGAAGTGTTTAAAGGTCCAGTCTCATTTTCAGAAGAACAGAAACGACTGATCGATATCGTGGCAATCAAGATAAAAGACAATCAAAAAGTGATTGATGAAAAAAATCTAAACCCTGCGGCTTATGGCGAAGGGCGGATCAGGACGGTGTTAGAAGAAGGAGAGCCGGACCAATTCTTGATAAAAATGAACGATCAGTGGGTTCCTGTTAGAGAAACGCCGATTGAGGGACATGGTGTGCGTTATGATGCGAAGATTGGCGAAGAATTGTTTCCTGTTAACTTTAATGGGATGGAGTGGTATTTCGAAGCAAAGACGTCCCCCTTTATGGCAGAGGAAGTCCGTACAAGCATCGGAAAACAACTTGAGAAGTTCGAAACTCGACAAGATCCAATGAATCTTTCTGCGCCAGATGAACGAGGTTTGATGCGAGATGATTCCGGAAGATCTTATATCAAGATAGAAAATCACTATGTGCCACTCATCTTATTGGATAAGGAAGCTGGACGATATCATTTAGTGAAAAAAGACGCGAACGAGCCAATGACGGTTTTGAGATTTCACCCGGAAAGCGGTCAATTCCAGGTTGAAACACCTTTGGAGAAAAAACTGTGGCAGGAAGAACGAGGTATCAGAGAAGCAAGTTATATACAAATTGAAACAGCTATTTCTCTGGAAAATTCACCCAAAATAGAACCGTTAAATCCAAAAATACAACCAGAGCCGTCACGTCCAAGAGGAGGATCACAGCCAGGATCATCAAAACCAGGAACATCAGGGCCCCGACTACAAAGCCAATATACGATTAATGGATTGCCTGTCATTCAAGATAGAGCTGATGAATGGAATAAGTTGAGACAAGCCAAGGTATACCTTCCACTTCCACAACAAGCAAGAAAAGTGAATTCGAAGGAAAAGCCGAAAAAATTATATGACTTCATCCCTACTCGACCTATCGAGGTTACAGTTCAAAAACAAATTGATAATTCGTTTCTTATGTATACACGCGAATATCTTAAATCCCATCCTCAGAATAGTTTTCGGGTATTTGCTGGTCTTGATGCAAGCAAGACACCAGATTTTCTCAAACCATTTCAAGTCGAGCTTGCACTAGAATTCGAAAATACGAAAATAATATATGACAATATGAAAAAAACATGCCAAAGATTGTCGAGAAAGAAAGCTATTTCTGACACTCGTGAAGGTAAATACCTGATTCAAATGTTCGAATTGGAGAATGTGCCTAATCAAGAGCAGATATTGAAGAAAATTATCGAGAGACTACGATCTATAGCAGAAAAAGGAGAGCAGTTCCTCCAAAAAACGGCAGATATTGGTTTTGAAAATGTTTGGATCGTGACTACTGATTTGAAACGAGACTATTTTTCACAATCCTATGTGTCAGAGTTTCCAAAAGGTTATATTGTAAATGCGTTTGTATTCCCACAAGATCCACAATGTAGAATATTCATTTTAGCAGACGCGTTCCATTTAGATCCCGGTATAATACCACATTTAGAGTTAAGATCAGTCCCATCTGAGACGATCATACATGAAACAACACATCTTAGTTCATACACGGACGATCTCATATTTTATAGGAGGAGACCAAAAAATTTTGCTAGTAGTGGACAAGACGTGCTAAAAGATTACAAAAATAATTTTAGTGATGCACTATCATCTCCTTGTTTTGAGAATTTCGTAGACCGATTAGCAGAATATCAGAAATTGCCGAAGCTATCGAAAGAAGCTGTGGCGAAAGCATTGACTTCTAATGAAAAGAAAATGAAAAAGAAAATGAATATGTTGCGAGCAAATTTACAGTTGGAGGATGCGGAAATGGTCACGACGATTATCAGAGACCTTTCCCAAGGAAGAGATTTTGACGTACGACCACGCGTGCGAAGAGACCTTAGCAGCAAGAAATTAGAAGAGGACAAAGGAATGATGTTTCTAAACTTGTCGTTAGGGTTTTTGTTCAATCCAGAACAATACTGGTTAAGTCCTCATTTGGATAAGACACAAGAAAAATCAGCGCTTGCCACAGAACATCCTGTTTCAACGCATACGAAGGAGAGCACACAGAAGGACACGACAAATACAACAGACGAAAAATGGGAGGAAACAGAGAAGCTGCAAAAGAGAAGCCTGCTAGATGCAGTAGACAAAGGTAAAAATAGAAGCCATACTGTCAATAACGACTTACACAAGCAAAACGCAGAGAGGAATCAAAAAAAAGTTTCCCTTAGTGCTTCGCTCAATTAAAAAGTCTATGACGTATCAGCTGGCTAATACTATTGATGAACATCGAAGAGAAGATGAACGATTTTCTTCGATGTTTTTTTGCTTTCTTACTTCATCTGTCGAACACAAAAAAAGCTTATCCGAACTGTCTTTTGACAAGGAACCAGATAAGCATATCAGTGGGAGGCTTTGCAGTTATCGTTACTTTTATCCGATAATGATTTTCTCACTTGGATATTCATAGCCCAGATCTCGGGTTTCTTTTGGTACGAACAGCATCAATGTATACAGCATTCCAATCCGCCCAATAAACATCAGGGCAGCAATCGTGATTTTACCTACAACAGATAAGTCGCCGGTAATTCCTAAGGATAAACCAGTTGTTCCAAAAGCAGAAGTTACTTCGACGATGATCGAGATCAGTGTTTGGTCCTCTGTAGCAGATAAAAAAACGATACAAAAGAAACACATACCAAGAGAAAGCATAAAGACAACGACTGATTTTCGCACATCATCTTGATCGATTCTCCGTCCAAAAATATTGATATTATCCTCACTCTTGAGGAAGGAGTATAGATACAAACCGATGATCGCTACAGTAGTTGTTCGTATCCCGCCTCCTACAGAACTAGGACTGCATCCGATAAACATCAGTAAAGAAAAAATAATCAGTGTCGTGATCTGAAAATCACCCAAATCGTGAATCTGGAGACCGGCATTACGAGTTGTAATCGAATAAAACATCGAATTGATCCATTTGACACTCATACTGGAATCTTGGAATAAATGGTCCTTTTCCAATAGATAAATTAAGATAGTTCCCGAAACAAATAAGATGACAAAAGCCAACACGGCTAATTTGGTAAACAAGGAAAAACGAAATGGAAGCTTTGCACTGGAACGTTTATATAACAGCCACTCCCGAAACTCCATCAATACAGGAAAACCAATTCCGCCGACAAAAATCAAAAACATGATCAGAATCAAGAAAAAATAGTCATGTGCAAAGGGCTTGATGGAATCCCCAGTGACGTCAAATCCAGAGTTCGTGACAGCCGATATCGCCTGATAAAAACCGTAAAAAACGGCATCACGCCAACGATCAAAATAGCCTCTGTAATAAAAATAAATAGAAAAGAATGTCCCAAAAAGTAATTGAAACCAGATTAAAATAGCAAAAGTAATCCGGATCAGTCGGACGATACCAGACAAACGCGGTTGATTCATATCTGTCATGATCAGCTGCCGCTGTTTCAACGTGATTCGTCGTTTAGAAAAAATGACAAAAGCAGTAGAAATCATCATGATCCCCAAACCACCAACTTGAAATAATACTTCTAGCAGTATAATACCGTTATCATTGAACACAGAATTGATATCAAAAGTCGATAGTCCAGTCACACTCACTGTACTGATTGCCATGAACAGCATGTCCACAAAAGAAACATGGCTATCTGGTTCGCGAAAAATCGGCAGATAAAATAGAACGAGTGATAAGACCGTCATCAATATATAATAAAAAACGATGATTTGGATCGATGAGAAATGATTGGCAGCAAACTTCTGTCCTCGCCGCTGCAGCCTTCGAAAGAATAAATCAACATGCACAGTACTATCCTCCTGACAATAGTCGTTTCTACCAGTATACAAGGGGAATCAGGAATACTCAAAGAAATTATTAAACAGATAACAATACAGCTTTCGATTAAAATAGAAATGGCTTATAATAAAGCAAATCCTAGAAAAAAGAAGGAGGAGGAATAACAAATTGATCAATGCCCAACAAATCGTAGAAAAAATGAAAAATCAAAAAATAAATTATGACACAGTTCTGAAAAAAATGATCATGCAATGGGAGAAAGAAGAAGTAAAGCCTAAGATATTAATACATACATGCTGTGCTCCTTGCAGTACGCACACGTTGGAATTCATGTCTCAATATGCAGATATCACGTTATTTTTTTCAAATTCGAATATCCATCCTAAAAGTGAGTATTTGCGGAGATTACATGAACAAAAACGATTTGTAGACCAATTTAATGAGAAAACTGACCATCATGTAGCGCTGATTGTTGATGAATACCGTCCAAGTGAATTCACCAAAATGGTTTTAACCAACCATCTTGAAGACGAAAAAGAAGGTGGTGCTCGCTGCAGTGCATGCTTCAATATGCGATTAGATCTTGTTGCGCAAAAAGCGCAAGAACTAGGATACGATTACTTTGGAAGTGCCCTGACGATCTCACCAAAGAAAAATGCAGCCTTGATCAATCAAATCGGAATGGATATCCAAAAGATTTACGGGACACAATATTTGCCAAGTGATTTCAAGAAAAACAAAGGCTATGAACGCTCTTTGCAAATGTGCAAAGAGTATGATATCTACCGCCAATGTTATTGTGGTTGCGTGTTCGCTGCCAAGCAGCAAGGATGTGATTTGAAAGAAATCAATCGGGAAGCAAAAGCTTACTTAAAAACATCGACCGTAGTTTTTGATGAAAATTAAAGAAATCTTTCGGAAAAACGTAAGAAAAAAATAAAGAATTTATGGTAGAAATAAGGTAGACTGTATAATTTGTCCGTAGTAAAGTAAGGAAACAAGAATAAATTTCAATGAAGGAAGAGATAAGATGCGAAAAGTAGCACCTATTTTGAAGCCAATCGCTGTATTAACAATCTCGACGATTGTCGCGACTACTACAGGTATTGTGAATAGTTCCAGCTACCGTGCACCAAGTTCAAGTTCTAGTACTGTAGAAGAAACAACACCAACTACTTCAGTCTCGACATCTGAACCAACAACAACGGAAAGTTTGAATGAAACCACTACGACAAGTACATGGGACGATACAACAACTAGTTCGTCGTATGATGAGACATATACAACTGACAGCTCAAGCGAAACAAGTAATACGGTACCAGATGGCACTCCATCGGATTCAACCAATCCAAGTACAAGTCCGGATACAAGTGCTAGCTCCGAAACGATACCAAGCAGTACGACTGTAGATGATAACACGCAAAATGATGATGCCGCACGTACAGCACAGCAAAACCAAGATTCAGGAAATACACAAACGTATAACCAGCAAGCAGGTGATTCTCAATGACATTTTTACTAGACCTTATCAATGGGGTGCATAAATTCCTTGGCTATTTAGACATCAGTCCTAAATATCTTAACCGTGGATATACGATTTTAAGTGTGATCCCCACGCTTTATTTATTGAGAATTGTTTATGGACTTTGGCAAAACCAAAACTATCTTCAATTTTTCTTATATGGACTTGCATTTCTAGTGCTTGTTTATTTTACTGTTTTAAATGTATTTTATTACTTTTTAGATAAAAACACGAAAGCCGATGTCACGCAGCTTTTTGTGAAGTATTTGCCTGATGAAGCGTTCAACATCCAGACAGAAGAAACAATCAATAATGGAAATTCGATCGATAAAGTGAATACACAAGAGGTCATGGTTTCTTATGACGAAGATTACCAATTGAAATTAGCCGAGAATATGCGGTATTTGATTGGAAATGGTGAGATCAAAACAAATGAACTCGGTCGCATGGATGGATTTTTGGTCGACAGAAATACGTTGTATCCTTATTACTATGTCAAGAAAACAGGAGAGAAAGAGTATGTTCTAAATATTGGACGAAGCTACTCGGACATGGAAAAAGTAGGGACCATTCGACTGAGCTCAACAGAAGACACATTGGAACCTGTCGGATTGTTCATCGTTGGCGGTGATTTTGTCAAAGACGGGTTGCGTTATCATGAGCCTTATCGCCTGAAATTAATTGCAAAAAAAGCACAATTACAAGAAGAACAAGTTGTTTATAGTCGGAGCCAAAGAAGAAGACATTCATAAGGGGATGTGACATGACTTTTGTCATGCCCCTTTTTTATATAACGAGAAAAATAGAACGAACACGTCACTTATTCTTTCCTTTCATTTATAAACATTGTAGAATAAAGAGAGTACAATGAAATATCGTAAAAAAATGTAATAAATAACGAGGAAATATAAGTAGGAGGTAAGCTGTGAAAGAATTTTTGAAAAATTGGGGGATTCTGATCCTTGTATTAGCGGCTATTTTATTAGCTAGAGTGTACGTGTTTACACCAGTCACTGTAAACGGACATTCGATGGACCCTACATTAAGTGATGGACAACGACTGATTTCATCTAAAATCTCGAACTATGAACGAATGGACATCATTACTACGAAGGAACCAGGGGATGAAGAACGAATGATTGTTAAACGAATCATTGGTATGCCTGGGGACACAGTCAAGATGGAAAATGACCAATTGACCATTAATGGCAAAAAGTATGATGAGCCTTATCTAGATAAGTTCAAAAAAGAATTTTCAGAAGATAAGTTACAAGGAGAGTATGCTTATAGTTCAGGGTTCCAAGCACAAGCAGAAAGTGCCTCTACCTTTACGAGCGATTTTGAATATACTGTGCCGAAAGGAAAGTATCTTGTTCTGGGTGATAACCGTTTGATTTCAAAAGACAGCCGAATGTTTGGGTTAGTCGACAAAGATATGATCCAAGGCAAAGTTGTTTTCCGCTACTGGCCTCTTTCAGAAATCAAAATCATTTGATGAAAAAATAAAAAGAAGCTGTGACATGATTTTGTCACAGCTTCTTTTTCCGAATAAACGTTGTTCCAGAAGTAGCTTCTTATTTCTTGAAGCTGCCCACTTCTGTCGTGACCTCTTTTTAAGCTTTTTGGCTGATAGATAAGAAAAGCGAAGCATGTTTATTCATAAATAGCTTTTCACCACGATGGAAAGTATGACTAGCAGTAGAGACAAAGCCAGTTTTTTTCAATCGATCGTTCAATTCTTCTTGGATAAAACCATTATGGACTTTCGGATGACTGATTTGTTCATTCTTGTCAAAATCTACAATAATCAGTTGACCGCCAGGAGCTAAAAGTTCGTAAAGTTTCATGAGAATAGTCTCCGTATCAGGAATGTGCAAAAGTACGAGTGATAGAAGGATCACATCTGCTTGGACAGCAGGAAATTCGACAGAAGCATCAGCGTGGATCGTGCGGACATTTTTCAGATCTGCTGCTTGGATCTTTTCTTCTGCCATTTTCAGCATAGTTTCCGAAGCATCGGCAATGATCAGTTCTTTGAATCTTTCCGCAAGCGGTAAACTCACAAGCCCAGTTCCGCCTCCATAATCCAGAAGGACTTTTTGGTGGCTGTCGCGAGGTAGATAAGTAGTTAGTTCTTCGCGAATAATCTTGGCTAATGCTTGACGGTCAGGGGAATCATAATGGTTAGCGATGGAATCAAAAATATTTTTTGTCATCAAATAGCTCCTTACATAAAACTTTGGAATTTTAACTTATTATAGCACGTGAAAGAAAGAAAACATGCTATACTCAATTCAAAAAGGGAGAATCTAGAAAGAATATGCCGATATCGTTTGTAAAAGATAGGGAGGAAAAAGGAAAGTGTGTCCGAGAAATATTACTAGACTTGCCTGAGTGGTTTGGGCTTCCTGAATCAACGGAAAAATATATCGAGGAATCAAGTAAACTACCTTTATGGTGTGAAAAAAGAAAAGAAGAATATTTAGGCTTTATCACTCTTTCACAGACAAGTGAAGATACTGCCGAAATCTATTGTATGGGAATAAAAAAAGACTATCATCACCAAGGATTAGGAACAAAACTTTTTAAAGAAGCAGAAGGTTACGCAGCAAAACATTACAAATATTTGCAAGTGAAGACTGTAGACGAGGGGTACTACTCTATATATGATCAAACTATTTGTTTCTACGAATCATTAGGATTTTCAAGGTTGGAAGTTTTTCCAAATTTATGGGATGAATGGAACCCATGTTTAATTCTTGTCAAAAAATTGGAACAAAAGTAAGCAAGGGATTTGAACGATAATCTGTGCTTGATGAAAATTCTCACTGTAAAAAATGTTGAAAATCAAGTATAATACCATAGGAACAAACTGGAAGGTGAAAAAGAGCATGGCACAACTATTTTTTAAGTATGGCGCAATGAATAGCGGCAAGACGATCGAGATCTTAAAAGTCGCACATAATTATGAAGAACAAAATAAACCAGTTGTCTTGATGACAAGCGGTATTGATACCAGAGATGGTTTAGGCGTTGTTTCAAGCCGAATCGGACTGAAACGTGAAGCAATGCCGATATTTGAAGAAACAGACGTATTTGACGTGATTCAGAACATGGAAAGCAAACCCTATTGTGTGCTGATCGATGAAGCGCAGTTCTTAAAAAAGAAACATGTCATTGCTTTTACGAGAATCGTGGATGAATTGGATATTCCGGTTATGGCGTTTGGTTTGAAAAATGATTTTCGAAACGAGTTATTTGAAGGATCAAAATATTTATTGCTTTATGCAGACAAGATTGAAGAAATGAAAACGATCTGTTGGTTCTGCCACAAAAAAGCAATCATGAATTTACATTATATTGATGGAAAACCTGTTTATGAAGGCGATCAAGTACAAATTGGCGGAAATGAAGCTTATTACCCCGTTTGTCGAAAGCATTACTTTCACCCATCAATGATTACAGAAGGAGAATAAGCATGTACGATCAATTACAATCAATTGAAGACCGTTATGAAGAGCTTGGAGAACTTTTAAGTGACCCAGAAGTGATTTCTGATACAAAGCGCTTTATGCAGCTTTCAAAAGAAGAAGCAAACACGCGCGAAACAGTCGAAGTTTATCGTCGTTATAAAGAAGTAGTACAAGGAATCACCGATACAGAAGAACTGCTTGGTGAAAAACTGGATGATGAAATGGCTGAACTAGCAAAAGAAGAATTATCTGAGTTAAAAAAAGAAAAAGAAGTCTTAGAAGAAAAAATCAAGATCCTGCTTTTACCAAAAGATCCAAATGACGATAAAAATATCATCATGGAAATCCGTGGAGCAGCAGGCGGAGACGAAGCAGCCTTATTCGCGGGTGATCTTTTCAATATGTACCAAAAGTATGCTGAAGCACAAGGCTGGAAAACAGAAGTGATGGAAGCAAACGTTACCGGGATCGGTGGATACAAAGAAGTGATCATGATGATTACCGGAGAGAATGTTTATTCGAAATTAAAATATGAAAGTGGTGCACACCGTGTCCAGCGTGTTCCTTCAACTGAATCGCAAGGGCGTATCCATACTTCCACAGCAACAGTTGTCGTGATGCCAGAAGCTGAAGAAGTAGAGATTGATATTGAAGACAAAGATATCCGCACAGATATCTATCATGCTTCAGGTGCTGGCGGACAGCACGTCAATAAAACAGCATCTGCTGTACGTTTGACTCACTTACCAACAGGGATTGTCGTTGCTATGCAGGATGAACGTTCTCAAATCAAGAACCGTGAAAAAGCAATGAAAATCTTGCGTGCTCGTGTGTATGATAAGATCCAACAAGAAGCACAAAGTGAATATGATGCCAATCGAAAATCAGCAGTCGGAACTGGGGATCGTTCAGAACGGATTCGGACATATAATTTCCCACAAAATCGCGTGACTGATCACCGTATCGGATTAACTATCCAAAAATTAGATCAGATTTTAGCAGGGAAATTAGATGAGATCGTTGATGCATTGATCATGTATGATCAAACATCAAAACTGGAAGCTATGCAAAATGGGTAAAATGACCTATCGAGAAGTCCTGTCACGGGCTTCTTCTTTTTTAGAGGAACATGGAAAAGAAGCATACAGTATCCAATTTTTATTTTTGGAACGAAAACGATGGAAAAAACTTGATTGGCTCCTTCATATGAACGAAGAGATTTCAAAAGAAGAACAACAGTTGATCGAAACAGATCTGCGACTTCTGCTTGCAGATCATCCGCCTCAGTATTTGCTAGGATATGCAGATTTTTATGATCATCGGTTGAAGGTAACCGAAGCAACACTGATTCCTCGACCAGAAACAGAAGAGTTAGTGGAGTGGTGTTTAGACGAGACTCCTGATGTACCATTGGAAGTGATAGATATTGGGACAGGTACTGGGGCGATTGCTATTAGTTTGAAAGCAGCAAGAAAAGATTGGCATGTATCTGCCGTAGATCTTTCTGAAGAAGCGTTAGAAGTCGCGAAAGAAAATGCTCAGCACGAAGGAACGAAAATCAGTTTTTACCATGGGAATACATTGGAACCAGTACAGGATCGGCGATTTGATGTGATTATTTCTAATCCGCCGTACATCAGTCGGAATGAATGGGAACTGATGGATGAAAGTGTTCGGTCATTCGAACCTAAGATGGCCCTTTTTGCGGAAAACGATGGATTAGCTGTTTATGAAAAAATAGCAGTTGAAGCACCAAGCGTACTAAAACCAAATGGAAAGATTTTTTTAGAAATCGGATTTCGCCAAGGTGAAGCAGTAAAAAAAATATTCCAGCAAGCATTTTCAGATAAAAAAGTGGCGATAAAAAAGGATCTTTTTGGTAATGAACGAATGATCCAAGTTTACAGTTGAAGTTGTGGATGAAAAAATTTTTATTTGTTTTTTTATTATAAAAAAACACTTATTTGACAAGGATGTAAACGACTTTTTGGCTTATCAACAAGTTTATCCACTATTGACAAACGAATTATCCACAGTCAGTGGAAAACTTGAGGATAAAGTTGGATAAAACAAGAATGTATGAAAAAGGGGTTGTGGATAAACTGTGGAAACGAAACGTTATGATGAAACTGAATTAAAAGAGGCAGCCAAAGCACTGAAAGCAGGAGAACTTGTTGCTTTTCCTACTGAAACAGTGTATGGATTGGGCGCCAATGCTCTCTTGCCAAATACTGTCAAGAAAGTGTTTTCTGTAAAAGGAAGACCTCAAGACAATCCATTGATTGTCCATGTCGCCTCTTTTGAACAAGTAAAAGAGTATGTGGACAACTTTCATCCAGAAACAGAGAAGATTGTGAAGAACTTCTGGCCTGGACCACTAACTTTGATATTTAAAATCAAAAAAGACACCTTGCCCTCAGTTGTAACAGGAGGATTATCCACAGCTGCATTTCGTATGCCGGATAACAAAAAAACACTAGAAGTAATCGAACTTTCAGGGGTTCCGCTTGTCGGTCCAAGTGCAAATACGTCGGGAAAACCAAGTCCGACAACTGCAGATCATGTATTCCATGATCTACAAGGAAAAATTACTGGGATCATTGATGATGGAGCTACGCAAATTGGTGTAGAATCCACTGTTCTTGATTTAAGTGATCCAACAGCCATGCCTATGATCTTACGACCAGGTGCAGTAACGAAAGAACAAATCGAAGCAGTCATCGAATCTCCTGTTGCTATTGATCAGCATCTTGTAAAAGAAAATGAAACACCAAAAGCGCCTGGGATGAAATACAAGCACTACTCACCCGATACACGTGTTCTGATGGTCAGAGAGGGCGATTGGTCAACTGCAGTTCAATGGGCAAAAAATAAGAAGATCCGTGTAGGTGTCATAGCAAGCCCCGAAATTGCGGATCAAGTGCGGACAGATACCGCAGCAGTTTATATGTATAACGACAACTCAGTAGAAGCGGCGGCTAAAGGATTGTTTGCAGGTCTAAGAGGATTAGATGAACCAACACTTGGGTTAGATTTGATTTTTGTACAAGTATATCCAGAAACTGGATTGGGGAATGCTTATATGAATCGCTTGAAAAAAGCAGCTGGGCAAAATTATTTTGAAAAATGATCAATTGGTTATTGCCGCATTCTTTTAGTATGATACAATGCTATCAAGTAAATCTTCTATTAGTGAACGAAAAACGAAGTGTAAATAGAAGAGATACGAATATTTGGCAATTTGTTTTTGATGGGAAAAATAAAATTGTAGGAAAATAAAAAGGAGCTGTTGTTTGTGGTAGATTACAAAACGTTTGACCCTGATCTTTGGGCTGCGATCGCCAAAGAAGAAGAAAGACAAGAACATAATTTGGAGCTGATTGCCTCTGAAAACTTTGTCTCCGAAGCAGTGATGGCTGCGCAAGGAAGTATCTTGACAAATAAATACGCAGAAGGTTATCCAGGGCATCGCTATTATGGTGGATGTGAATTTGTCGACATCGTTGAAAATTTAGCGATTGACCGTGCAAAAGAATTATTCGGAGCGAAATTTGCGAACGTCCAACCTCACTCCGGCTCTCAAGCCAACACGGCTGCTTATCTCGCTTTGGTAGAACCAGGGGACACGATCTTAGGAATGGATCTTTCCGCAGGCGGACATCTAACACATGGATCACCAGTCAACTTCAGTGGCAAAACCTATCACTTTGTTGCTTACGGTGTTGATCCGACAACAGAAGTTATTGATTATAATGTGGTACGTATTTTAGCTAGAAAACATCAACCAAAATTGATTGTAGCAGGAGCTAGTGCTTACGGACGAACGATCGACTTTGCGAAATTCAGAGAAATCGCAGATGAAGTAGGCGCAAAACTGATGGTAGATATGGCACATATCGCAGGATTAGTAGCAGCAGGACTTCATCCTAATCCAGTTCCTTACGCAGATATCACAACGACTACCACTCACAAAACATTGCGCGGCCCTCGTGGCGGCATGATTTTGACAAACGATGAAACATTAGCGAAAAAAATCAATAGTGCGGTCTTCCCTGGTATTCAAGGCGGTCCTCTAGAGCATGTGATTGCTGGAAAGGCAGCGGCATTTAAAGAAGCATTAGATCCTGCATTTAAAGAATATAGTGAACAAATCATTGCCAATGCAAAAGCAATGGTCAAAGTATTCAATCAAGCAATCGGAACAAGAGTCATTTCAGGAGCAACAGATAATCATCTGATGCTGATCGATGTTCGTGAGTTAGGTATAAATGGAAAAGAAGCAGAGAGTATTTTGGACAGTGTGAATATCACGGTAAATAAAAACTCGATTCCTTTTGAAACGCTAAGCCCATTCAAAACAAGCGGCATCCGAATCGGTACGCCAGCAATCACTACTCGCGGATTCAAAGAAGAAGATGCTATAAAAGTGGCTGAATTAGTTGTCAAAGCATTACAAGCAAAAGACGACAATGCTCAATTAGACGAAGTCAAAATAGGCGTACGCGAATTAACTGAAAAATTTCCATTGCATAAAAAATAAAAATTTAAATTCCATATAATACAATAATACAGAAAAGTTCAATACCGGACTTTTCTGTTTTTTTCTATTTTATTTTTTGTGGAAAACGGATTCTTTGACAATATCGATGATGCTCTCTAGTATATGAGGTGTAATTTTAGTCTTCACATTAAATCTCAGGGAGGAAAAGTCATGACTGATCGTATCTCGTTAGAAAAGGAAGCCATAGCATTCAGTGATGCAAATGCACCTCATCCGCGAATCTATGAACTAGCACCGGAAGAAGGAAGAGCATTACTGGAAGAAGTACAAGAATCACCTGTAAACAAATATTCCGTTGATATTGAAGACTTGATGGTAGATACTGGCGAATGGGGAAAAATCAATATTCGTTTTGTACGACCAGAAGGAAATATAGATAAATTACCAGTTATTTTTTATATCCATGGAGCTGGTTGGGTCTTTGGCAGTGCTCAAACCCATGATAAATTGATCAGAGAACTTTCGGTCCGCACGAATTCTGTCGTTGTCTTTCCAGAATATAGTCGATCACCTGAAGCGAAATATCCAACAGCAATTGAACAAAATTATGCTGTGTTGCAACAGCTGAATAAATTAGCCAAGTCAAAAAATCTGGATCTCGAGAATCTAATCGTTGCAGGAGATTCGGTAGGTGGTAACATGGCTACAGTCATGACAATCTTAACAAAAGAACGAAAAGGGCTCCCAATATCTAAACAATTGCTGTATTATCCAGTTACCAACGCTGATTTCGATACAGATTCCTATCATGAATTCGGAGAAAACTATTTTTTGACAAGAGATGGAATGAGATGGTTTTGGGATCAATATACGACGAATGAAGAAGAACGTGCTGAAATCACAGCTTCGCCTTTGAGAGCAGAACTGAATGAACTAAAAGATCTACCTCCAGCAATGATTTTGACAGGAGAAGCGGATGTATTAAGAGAGGAAGGCGAGGCTTATGCACGCAAACTTCGTGATGCAGGGGTTCCTGTTACACAAGTACGCTTCCAAGGAATCATCCATGATTTCGTCATGGTAAATGCTATGGATCAGACAAGGGCAGCGCGTGCAGCAATGGCATTATCTACTTCTTGGATCATGGAAAAAGAATAAGCTTTGCTTGTCCGCAGGAAAACTTCTTTTCAAAAAAGGATTTTCTTAGGAAAAATGGCGAGTTTGACTAGTCAATCACTTGATTTTGTTTTACAATTAAAAAGAAACGACAGAACAAAGGAGAGCTTAAAAAATGGGCAAATTTCAAGTGATCGATCATCCATTGATTCAACACAAACTAACTATTATTCGGGACAAAAACTGCGGAACAAAGGTTTTTCGTGAAGTAGTCGATGAAATCGCTATGTTGATGGCATATGAAGTATCACGGGATATGCCGTTGGAAGACATCGTGATCGAAACACCGATCACTGAAACAACACAAAAAACGTTGTCCGGTAAAAAAGTAGCGATTATTCCAATCTTGCGCGCAGGTATCGGAATGGTTGATGGTATCTTGGAATTGATTCCAGCTGCTAAAGTGGGACATATCGGTCTTTATCGAGATGAAGAAACATTTGAGCCACATGAATATTTCGTCAAACTTCCAGAAGACATTGATGCACGTCAGTTGTTTGTAGTAGATCCAATGTTGGCAACAGGCGGATCAGCAATCATGGCAATCGATGCATTGAAAGAACGTGGCGCGTCGAACATCAAATTTGTTTGTTTGGTAGCAGCACCTGAGGGAGTAAAAGCTTTGCAAGAAGCGCATCCTGATATTGATATCTATACAGCTTCTCTAGATGAAAAATTGAATGAACATGGTTATATCGTTCCTGGACTAGGGGATGCGGGTGACCGTTTGTTTGGTACAAAATAAGTGAAAATGAAAAAGGATGTGACACAACTTTTGTCACATCCTTTTTTGGTCATTTTTATCGTTTGAGGCAGAACAGCTTTCGTTTACATATAAAAAAACCATCCCAAAAATGCAGAGATGGTCAAATTCAAATCTTTTTAAGTTCTTTGTAGTTAACGATTACTACACCCTTGCTTTGCGTCATCAAGTTCGCATTTTCTGCAGTTTCATCAATCTCAACAACAGCGGAATTTTTCAATTGTTTTGAAATCGTTCCAGTTTGCGGCTTGCCGTGAATCGTGAACATTACGTGAGTATTGATCTTGAATTTTTCACCAATTTCCGATGGTACGATAGTTGTATCAAATTTTCCAAAAGTTGCCATTTTCATAAAACCTGCCTTTCACATCAATTATACCACGTTTTATGAAAAATATCATGAAATTAAACTAATTTTCCATCGAACTCTTTACAATCAGCCAAATAGAGTATATAATTTCTTTTGGATAAGGCCAGCTTAGCTCAGTTGGTAGAGCAACGCACTCGTAACGCGTAGGTCGTAGGTTCGATCCCTATAGCTGGCATTAAAAGAGAAGACAGATGTATCAAGGATTTTTAATCCATTGATACATCTGTCTTTTTATTTAAAGGAAATAAAGTATGCTTTCTTAGTAATAGAGCATGTATTATTTCTATAAAAGTTTAGGAGAATAAAACGACTAGCAATATAGCTGTGAAATCAAATATCACATGAACTGCCCAACTTGTAATGATCGAGTTGCTTTTAATGGCAGCTTGGTTGAATAACAATCTTGCCACCCCTTGTATCAAAAGGATGTGTGCTACAGTGTGTAAAATATTTCCATTATCATAAGTACTGTAATGAATGAATCCAAAGATGATCGCTGACAAGAAACTAGCGACAGGAATGCTGAACTTACTAGAAAAAATAGCAAGAAAATACACTGAGAACAATTCTTCTCCAAGTATCATGATAGGCAAAATAATAAATAATAACGGGCTGAAAGCCTCATTTATTGGATTGCCTGTTAAACCCCATTTCAAAATTTGTTGCAAAAATACCGAGACTGCGGCACTGATTACTACATTGATAAAAAAATATTTGGCTATATTTTTGACAGGAGCGACAGGTTTCGAGAACATTTTTTTCGTATCTTTTTTACCAAAAACAAGTGTAAATGCTATAAATCCAGTGATAGTTAAAGAAAAAATGCTAATAATGGATGGCGCAAATAGCAACCCTAACAAACCGAGTACAACGACAATAGTGCCCAATATCCCTTTTTTAAGTTCTATTTTTTTTCCTAAAATGTTATTCATGATAATAACTCCTACTATTCAGTTTTTGAAGATAGAGTCAGTATACATGAAGAGTTAAAATAGGCAATGTTTTTTTATGGATATTTGTATTGCTAAAAATTTATCTTATATATTCATTTTGATTATACTACTTTTATTTGTAAAAATTTTCTAGCAAAACCAAGTGCTTGTAACTGATTAAGCGTACAATTTTTTAGATGTTCCGAGCGTACTTCAATCATTTCAAAGGAGTTGCTACTTAAATCGATATTTTTTAAATCAGTATCAAAAAAGCTAGCATTTTCTAAATCATTAGTAGAAAACATTATTTTAGTGAGGGAACAGTCTACAAAATCTGCGCTTGATAAGACAGAGTGCTCAAAGGTACTTTCTTTTATGTTTGAACCAGATAAATTTACATAGTCCATTTTACAATTCTCGAATAACGTGTTCCCAATATAACTTTCCATCAATTTAGTACCTGTTAATTTACAATTGACAAATTTCACGCGATGCAACATGCTTTTTGTCAATATACAGCCTGAAAAATCACAGTTTTCGAATATACAGTCGGTAATCTCCATTCTTTGAAAATCATTGGAAGCAAAAAATGCATACTTGAAAATAGATTTGTAAATAATTGGATGGCAGATTATTTGGTTTTCGATGACCTCTTTTTGTGAAAGGATATTATACAGTTCAAAATCTTCGTTTTCATAGATATGAAAAAAGGATCCTTTATTCAAGCTTACTTCATTAACTTTAGGAAAAATCATATTTAATTACCTCCATTTTCATAAAGTCATATTAACAAAAGCTAAACCAACTTACATTAGCAGAAAATGAGATAGGTTTTCGCCTTTTTCGATAACGATAGTGTCGCTATCTCTTGAAACGTTCTTAGAATTGCCCTGAGAGACACAAATTAGGCGTAATTCTAATAAAAATCTTAGAATAAAAATTTTTACTGATTTAATTTAGAATGTTTTTAAAATAAAAATCGTTGCCATAACAGTGTATTGAAAGGTTTTAACAATCCAGTAATGATTTAAAAAAATCTAGATGTAGTGTATACTTTGTTTATAGAATGTAGTGGGAAGAAATATATTTTTGGGAGGAAATCGTGATGTCTAAAAGTGAAGAAATAGAAAACATGGTACTAAAATTATATGATCTCGTTTTAAATCCAGAGATCAAAGAAAAGGAACGTATACTTTTGATAGACGCAAAGACAGGCTTAGAAAAAGGTCAGTATTATCCTAAAGTCATGAATAATTTGGAACGTAGTTTACGTCCGTTAGCAATCAGGGGAGAATTGTCTAAACCAGTATCACCGTTTTATATGGAGATATCAACAATAGGAAAATTTGAAAAAGAATTAGGTCGAGGAATGGCTTCGGCACCGATTACTTTTGGGCATTTATAAAAACGGGTTATTCATCTCAATGAATTAAAAAGTAGAGTCAATCACATAATGCAGGCTAGGTTCATTTATTTGAACAGAGTCTGTATTTTTTTATTCTAAATAAAGAAACAGATGTTTCTTTATATTGTATTTTAGCCTTTAATTAACACAAAAACAGCTAGTATAAACTAATAATGTTAATTAAAAGTGTATTTTATGAAACTATCGTTATTTATTAATGTTGCATTTTTGTAAGCCAAGAATTGGAAATATAGCTTGAAAAAATGAAAGCAATAAGTAAAATAAAGTGAACATATGTGAAAAAAATAATTATTATTAGGAAAAACTTTATATAAAAGTTTTTTTGGCATATTTATTTTTTCTAAATGTTTGTAAAATAACTATCTATTTGATGGTTGAAAGGTTGGAAATGAAATGAGTGAGGGAGGATTTGAGAACAAGGGTTTTTGAGTACTAATATAGTATGGCTTATTTTTAGTTAAAATAGGGGAGATAGAAAAAATGAAAAAGTGTAGAAATATTATTTTATCAATGTTATTTATTATTACTAATATAACATCGCTGATTCCTGTTCATGTCTATGCGGATGCAGGCAGAGATATCAGCAGTAATGTCACTTCGTTGACCGTGGACCCAACGAATATTACAGATGGAGGAAACATAAAAGTAAAATTCTCGTTTGACGAAAAAAAACAAAATATCCAACCAGGTGATTATCTTTGGATCAATTGGCCAAGTGAAGGAAATATTCGCGGTGAAGGATTCCAAAAAGAAATCCCATTAATGATTGAAAATAAAAATGTTGGAACTTTAACGGTCAGAAAAGATTCTGCGCAAGTTGTGTTTAATGAAAATATTAAAAACCTAGACTCAGTAGAAGGTTGGGGGCAATTTGAGATACAGGCCAGAAACGTAACCGATACCGGTGAAGAAAATACGGGACCATTCACCGTGACGAGCGGTGACAAAACGGCTACTGTAAATGTGACAAAGCCAGCTTCTGGTTCTTCTTCTAGCGTTTTTTATTATAAAACAGGAGACATGCTTCCTGAAGATACTAAGCACATTCGATGGTTTTTGAATATTAACAATAACGGCACTTATGTTGAACAACCAGTTAAAATCAGTGATGAAATCCAAAGTGGACAAAGATTAGATCCAAGTACGTTTGAAATTAATCAAATACACTTAGGTGAACAGAAGGTTTATAGAGGAGAAGAGGGAATCCAACAATTTTTACAAGATTTCCCCGGCGCTACATTTAATTTTTCAGTAAATGATAATTACATTGAAATAACTATACCAAAAAACTTTGTCAATCTTAGGAAAATAATGGTGAGTTATAAGACGATCATAGAAAATTCAGAACAAACAAATTTTGAGAATCATTCGGAAGCTTGGTTTAAAGAATTTAATAAACCTGCTGTTGATGGAGAAAGTTTCAATCATACAGTTAAAAATATTTCAGCTTCTGGTGGAGTCAACGGTACAGTTAGAGGCGAATTGAAGATTTTCAAATATATCAATGGCACAGAGATTGGTATCCCAAATGTGACTTTCGAATTAAGACGAGCAGATGAACAGCCTATTCAAGGACAGTCTAGTATCCTGTTGACTTCGAATGAACAGGGAGAAGCTAGTATCAAAGGTCTGCAAGTAGGAGACTATGTTGTAAAAGAAAAAGAAGCACCCAATTGGATTGACTTTGATCCATTAAGCTCAAATGAACTCAAATTCTCCATAAATGAAAATGATACAGAGGGAGTCATTTTACCTGTTTATAACAAGAAAAAGGTTACGAACATCACAGCAACTAAAATTTGGAACGGTGGAACCAATCCAAGACCTAGTATTTATTTTAAATTATTCAGAGCAAGTACAAACAATTGGGAACCAGTTCCTGATGCAGAAACAAAACGATTAGACAATGGAATAACTTCAGTGACTTGGGAAGATATCCAACAGTATGATGATAGTGGAAACGAATATACGTTTAAAGTGCAAGAAGTAGACCAAAACGGAAATGATTATGTCCCTTCAGGTTATCAAAAAATTGAAAACGGGCTAGTCGTTACAAATGAGAATAAAGAAGTCATTTCGGTCTCAGGACAAAAAACATGGGAAGACAATGAGAACCAAGACGGCAAACGACCGACGACGATCACAGTGAATCTATTAGCCGACGGTCAACCGATCCAACACAAAGAAGTAAGTGAAAAAGATGATTGGAGCTATCGTTTCACAAATCTGCCAAAATACAAAGACGGTCAAGAAATCATCTATACAGTAACGGAAGATAACGTGCCAGAATACAGTACAACGATTGACGGGTATAACATCAAAAACAGTTATACACCGGGAAAAACTAACCTAAGTGCTACTAAAGTATGGGATGATGGAAATAACCAAGATGGGCTACGACCTCAAAGTATCCAAGTCCAGCTGTATGCTAATAACCAAAAAATAGGCGAGGCAGTAGAACTGAGCGAGGAAAACCACTGGACGACCACTTGGAACGGGTTGGCAGAAAAGGCGAAAGGTCAAGCTATCACTTATCGAGTGGAAGAGTTGACCAGAGTAGCTGGCTATATCAGTGAAGTTAAACAAACAAAGGATGGAAACATCATCATTACCAATACTCATGTGCCAGAAACCAAAGAGGTTTCAGGACAAAAAACATGGGAAGATAATGAGAACCAAGACGGCAAACGACCGACGACGATCACAGTGAATCTATTAGCCGACGGTCAACCGATCCAACATAAAGAAGTTAGTGAAAAAGATGATTGGAGCTATCGTTTCACAAATCTACCAAAATACAAAGACGGTCAAGAAATCATCTATACAGTAACGGAAGATAACGTGCCAGAATACAGTACGACGATTGACGGGTATAACATCAAAAACAGTTATACACCGGGAAAAACTAGCCTAAGTGCTACTAAAGTATGGGATGATGGAAATGACCAAGACGGGCTGCGACCTCAAAGTATCCAAGTCCAGCTGTATGCTAATAACCAAAAAATAGGCGAGGCAGTAGAACTGAGCGAGGAAAACCACTGGACGACCACGTGGAACGAGTTGGCAGAAAAGGCGAAAGGACAAGCTATCATTTATCGAGTGGAAGAGCTGACCAAAGTAGCTGGCTATACCAGTGAAGTTAAACAAACAGATGATGGAAACATCGTTATTACCAATACCCATGTACCAGAAACCAAAGAGGTTTCTGGACAAAAAACATGGGAAGACAATGAGAACCAAGACGGCAAACGACCGACGACGATCACAGTGAATCTATTAGCCGACGGTCAACCGATCCAACATAAAGAAGTTAGTGAAAAAGATGATTGGAGCTATCGTTTCACAAATCTGCCAAAATACAAAGACGGTCAAGAAATCATCTATACAGTAACGGAAGATAACGTGCCCGAATACAGTACGACGATTGACGGGTATAACATTAAAAACAGTTATACACCGGAAAAAACAAATATATCTATACCAGGTAGCCATATAACACCGTGGAAAAATTTTCCAGAGAAGACAGAGAGAGAGAAAATTAGAAATCTATTCTCTCAAAAATTACAAATATTTGCTCATACAGGAGAATCTAGCGAACAAAGAACCAATTATATTAGTAAGAGAGCTGTACCTAAACAGATAACAAATAAATCAAAAAGCATTCTTCCTAAAACAAGTAGTAAAAAATCTAGTTTTGCTGTAATCATTGGTTTATTGATAGTAACTATCTGTGCTGGGATATTCTTACAAAAATATAAAAAAGTTTAGTTAGAATAATTTTTGTTATTCAGAATATAATATTTCTTGTTAAATATGACTGAAATCAAAAGAATAAAATTCCGATTTATAATTGAAAAAAGAAGCATTTTTATATATGCTTCTTTTTTCGTAGAATCAATAAATATGGATTTGGCTAACTATGGAAGAATACTCGTATTAGTTTTCAGCGTTCATATTAGTTGTTACATTGTTTGATTGGCTAAAAGAATTTCTGATATATTTTGTGCTAAATAAAGAAAAAGACGCTTGAATTGGGAAATAAGAAAACTACTCTATCATTACAAATTTTCATAAACTGGCAGATGTTCTAAGTAAACAAGTATCTTTTCAAAGTCGGAAAAATCCATAATCAAGGTAGTGGTATTGATATTTGGATGAAAGCCTACGGTATCTTGACGATCAATAGCAGCATCGATCACGACTTGGATTTTTTTCTCTTTGTCGTGCATCAATGCTAATGGAGTCACTGTACCTGCTGGAACGCCTAGGAGGTCAGGAAGCTGTTCTTCAGAAACAAAAGATAAGCGCTTTTCTTTTAATTGTTCAGCTAGTTGTTTTAAATCGGCGTGCTTTTCATCAGGCAAGATGACAAGATAGATTTGTTTTCCTTTTCTTGATTTCAATAATAGATTTTTTACTTGCGGACCAGGTAGGGAAAAAGGGACATTTTTGACTGACGTAATCGCAGGATGATCGACTTTTTGAAAAGAGATACCCAGTTTTCTTAGTAGTTCATAAGCTTCTTGTTCGGTTGCATGATTCATCGCGCCTCACCCTCCTTTTTTTATTAGTGTATCATAAAAAAGAGTTGACAAATGAAAAATAATCATGTAAATTACACGTAAAGTTAAAACAAATGACATCGAAAAGAAGAGTAGCAGTTAGGTGTTTTTAGAGAGTCTCTGGTTGGTGGAAAGAGGCAGCAGTTAACCGTGAAACACATCTTGGAGTCGATTTTCTGAAGCGTATAGTAGGAAAATCCGGGGAGCCCGTTACAGCTGCGGTCGTTGCTAGATGACCAGATAAGGCTGGCTTTTCCGTGAGGAGCCGGTAAAAAAAGGTGGAACCACGTGATTAACGTCCTTTGATCTTCGGATCAAAGGACTTTTTGTTTTCATCTGATTTGCAACGACTGTGTGAGGTTTTTTCTGCAAGGAAAAAATAAACAGAGGTGGAACCACGTATAATACGTCCTCTTGGCATTTGCCAAGAGGATTTTTTTATTTTAAAGGAGGAAAAGAAGATGGAGTATTTAATTGAAGTTATGCCGCAATTATTAGTAGGAGCACTCACAACATTGAAATTATTTTTATTTACCTTGATTGGCTCGTTGCCATTAGGGATTATTTTAGCACTAGGATTGTCCTTGCATTTTAAGCCACTACGCTACTTTCTTCAAACATATGTATGGATCATGCGGGGAACGCCACTATTGTTACAGCTGATTTTTGTTTTTTATGGTTTGCCGACGATTGGGATCGTTTTTGATCGATTCGAAGCAGCGCTCATTGCTTTTATCTTGAACTATGCAGCTTATTTTGCAGAGATCTTCCGTGGAGGGATACAATCGATTCCTCAAGGTCAATATGAAGCAGCGCAAGTTTTGCAATTAAGTCCCTTTCAAACGGTGACGAAAATCGTCATCCCGCAAGTGACAAAGATTGTTTTACCTTCTGTAGGTAATGAAGTTATCAACTTGGTCAAAGATTCTTCCTTGATCTATATATTAGGTTTAGGTGACGTAATGCGTGCCGGGAAAATCGCGATGGAACGCGACGCGACTTTACTGCCTTTGCTAGGCGTGGCAATCATCTATCTTACATTGACTGGTATTCTAACAATCGTAATGAAACAAGTTGAAGGAAAATTAAATTATTACCGCTAACTGATAGGAGGAAGAAATATGATTGAATTGAAGAAAGTGAACAAAGCATTTGGTGAAAAAGAAATAATCAAAGATTTGGATCTAATCATTCCAGATGGGAAAACATTAGCTATCGTAGGTCCTTCCGGTGGCGGTAAAACCACGCTTTTACGTATCTTGGCTGGCTTAGAAAGTTCTGACAGCGGAGAATTTTATTTAGACGGTGTACCGTTCAACCCATTTGAGCTTAAAATGAAAGAACAAGTTGTAGGAGTGGTATTCCAAGACTTCCAGCTATTTCCACATCTGAATATTTTTGAAAACATTACCTTAGCACCGAAAATGGTACTGAAACAGACAAAAGAAGAATACACCAAAAAAGCAGAAGAATTAGCGGCTTCATTAGGGATTAGCGATTTATTGAATAACTATCCTTATCAGCTTTCTGGCGGACAAAAACAACGTGTAGCGATTGCCAGAGCATTGGCCATGAATCCGAGAGTATTGGCTTATGATGAACCAACGAGTGCTTTAGATCCTGAGTTGCGCCAGCAAGTCGAGCGTTTGATCCTATCATTGAAAGAAGACGGGGTAACCCAAATCATTGTCACCCATGATCTCGTATTTGCAGAAAATGTCGGTGATCAACTATTAAAAGTTTCCCCAATTCGTTAAGAAAGGAGAAGATAGAGATGAAAAAAATCAGTTTTCTATTCGCTTTGCTCGTAGGTCTTCTTCTTTTTGCAGGCTGTTCGAATAAAAAGGCTTCAGCAGATAATTGGGCGGCTATCAACGAAGAGAAAAAAATCGTTATAGGTTTGGACGATACATTTGTTCCTATGGGATTTAGAGATAAAGATGGGAAGCTTACAGGATTCGATATTGATTTAGCCAAAGCAGTCTTTGAACAATATGGGATTACAGTAGACTTTCAGCCTATTGACTGGTCGATGAAGGAATTTGAATTGAACAATGGAACGATCGATTTGATCTGGAACGGCTATTCCAAGACACCGGCAAGAGAAAAGAAAGTGCAGTTTACAAAACCTTATATGGAAAATGATCAAGTGCTGATCACACCTAAAGAATCAGGAATCACAAGCTTTGAGCAAATGAAAAATAAGAGATTAGGTGCGCAAAATGGGTCATCTGGTTATGATGTGTTTACGAAACAACCAGAAGTATTAAAAGAGATAGTCAAAAACCAAGATGCTGTTTTGTATGATAGTTTTAATGAAGCACTGATTGATCTGAAAAGCGGACGGATCGATGGTTTGCTGATGGATAAAGTATATGCGGACTATTATTTGAAACAAAGAAACGAATTAGAAGACTTCAACATGACAAAAGGTTCTTACGAAAGTGAGGATTTTGCGGTTGGCGCGCGTAAGTCAGATGATACGTTAGTGAAGAAGATAAATGAAGCACTTGACCGATTAGAAAAAACAGGGGAATTCCAAAAAATCTCCAATAAATGGTTTGGTGAAGATGTCACGCCGAGAAATTAACAAATAGATGCAAAGGGACTTAGTATATCTGAGAACCTTTGCTTTTTTTACATAATTTTATTTTGTTGTGGAAGGGGTTTCGTGTTATTCTAAAAGAGGAACGATTGAAGGTTATAGGAAAGGAAGAGATGAATGGAACACAAAGAACTTACCTCATTTCCAAAAGATTTTCTGTGGGGCTCTGCTTCTGCAGCGTATCAAGTAGAAGGAGCTTGGCAAGAAGATGGGAAAGGCGAATCAGTCTGGGATCGATTTGTTCGGATTCCAGGAAAGACATTTAAAGGAACAAACGGTGATCTGGCAGTAGACCACTATCATCGTTATAAAGAAGATATTGCTTTAATGAAAGAACAAGGTCTGAAAGCTTACCGCTTCTCTGTAGCTTGGACACGGATTTTTCCTAATGGACGAGGAGAAGTCAATCAAGCTGGGCTCGCTTTTTATGAGAGATTGATCGACGAATTGATTGAAAACGGTATCGAACCTATGTTGACTTTGTATCATTGGGATCTTCCACAAGCATTGCAAGATGAATATAATGGTTGGGAATCACGTCAGATCATTGAAGATTTCACTAATTATGCAGAAACATTATTTGAGGCATTCCGCGGGAAAGTCCATTACTGGATTAGTTTGAATGAACAAAATATCTTTACTTCATTAGGCTATTTATTAGCAGCACATCCGCCAGGCGTGACGGATCCAAAACGAATGTATGAAGTCAACCATATCGCAAATCTAGCAAATGCATCTGTCATCAACAAATTCCATGAGTTAGAAATGCCTGGGAAAATCGGACCAAGCTTTGCGTATACACCAAATTATCCAATCGACAGTAATCCTGAAAATGTTCTGGCAGCCGAAAATGCGGAAGATCTGATGGCCAATTATTGGATGGATGTCTACATGTGGGGGAAATATCCTATTGCTGCTATGAGATTCTTAGAAGAAAAAGGATGGGCGCCAACGATTGTAGCGGGCGATGCAGAATTGCTAGAATCAGCCAAGCCAGATTTCCTTGGGATCAATTACTATCAAACAGCGACGAATGCATTCAATCCATTAGATGGGGTTGGAGCAGGAAAGATGAATACGACTGGGAAAAAAGGTTCATCAGAAGAAACAGGGGTTCCTGGAATGTATAAAAAAGTTGAGAATCCATTTGTCGAACGAACAAATTGGGACTGGGAGATCGACCCAGAAGGCTTAAGGATCGGATTGCGTCGTATCACGAGCCGTTACCGCATGCCGGTGCTGATCACGGAAAATGGCTTAGGAGAGTATGACAAGTTGACAGAAGACAAACAAATCCATGACGACTATCGAATCCATTACTTACAAAGCCATGTCAAAGCAATCAAAGAAGCAATTTCAGATGGAGCAGAAGTATTAGGCTATTGTACATGGTCTTATACAGATTTGCTGAGTTGGCTGAACGGTTATCAAAAGCGATATGGATTTGTATATGTCGATCAAGATGAAACACAAGAAGGATCTTTGGAACGATATAAGAAAGACAGTTATTACTGGTACCAAAAACTGATTGAAGAAAATGGAGAGAACCTTTAGTTCACATACTTAAAACAAGAAGGTACGGCTGGATATGGCCGTGCCTTTTTTTGATAAAATCATTTAGAAATTAAGAAAAACTGTAAAATAAGCTGAAAAATGAAAGAAAGCGACAGTTCTTTCAAACAAAACTTTAGTTCCCTTGCTTTTTTTTGTATAATGAAACTTGATGAAATGAGGGATAATAAATGGCACAAAAGAAACGGCCTACTAAGAAAAGGAAAAAGACGAAAAAAACGAAAAAGCAAAAACAGCAGCAAGAACAAATGCTGACGATTGGTGTTGGATTTGCCTTGATTCTATTTGCTGTATTCGGCTTTTTAAAATTAGGTTTTTTAGGAATATTGATTGCAAACGGCTTTCGGATCATTGCAGGAAATACTTACCAAATCCTCTGTCTTTTATTAGCCGTATTAGGATTTTGGATTGTCATTAAGAATACAGAGTTTTCAATTGGCAAAAACCGACGCTGGTTTGGCGGTATACTCTTTTATTTCGGTATCTTATTATTGCTACATGCCCATTTATTCGGCAAACTCCATACTGGGGAACCAAATATCATGGGGACGACATGGGACTTATTGGCTAGCGATATAAAACAAAGTCAAGTAGATAATAACGTTGGCGGAGGGATGATCGGAGCAATTCTTTATCATTTCACTTATTTCTTGATTGCACAGCCTGGAAGTTATTTAGCAGCAGTTCTATTACTGGCGGGTGGGGCATTCCTGTTCAGTAATTTGGAAGGCTATCAGCTGCTGAATGGTATCCAATCAATTGGAGAACGGGTACAGGAATTATTGGAAGGTGATCCTGCCAAGCAAGCTCAAAAGCAAGCAGCAAAGGAAGAAAGAATGAAACAGCGTGCAGAAGCGAAAGAAGCAAGACGCTTAGCGGCACAAGAAGCAGCAGAAAAAGAAGCTGCAGAATATGAGAAGAAAAAAGCTGTGAAACAGCAAAGGAAAAATACTCCTGATGAATGGCAGGAACCAGAAAATGCCGAACCTGAGCAGTTAAGTTTTGTTCCAATTGACAGTTTTCAAGAAAATATCCATCCTGCGAATCTAGAAAAACCAGTACCAGATACACCAACACAGACCAATACAGCGGAAGGTTTTGCTGATGAGTTGCCAGAGGATGACGGTACCTCATTAGAATTTGAGATCGAAGCAGAACAGGAAAACCAAGATTATGAATTGCCGACAGTTGACTTGCTTGATTCTATACCAACTGTGGATCAAAGTGATGAGTATAAAAAAATCGAAAAAAATATCGGTGTATTGGAACAAACTTTCCAAAGTTTCGGTGTGGATGCTAAGGTCGTCAAAGCTAGTTTAGGCCCATCCGTCACAAAATTCGAAGTCCAACCAGCTGTAGGGGTAAAAGTAAGTAAAATCGTGAACTTAACAGATGATATCGCACTTGCTTTAGCGGCGAAAGATGTTCGGATGGAAGCGCCGATCCCAGGTAAATCACTGATTGGTATTGAAGTACCAAATGGAAAGATCAGTATGGTTTCCTTTAGAGAAATCATCGAAGCTCAGCCAAACCATCCAGATAAATTACTGGAAGTACCTTTAGGACGTGATGTTTCTGGACGAGTACAAACGGCTGACCTTTCGAAAATGCCTCACTTACTTGTAGCTGGTTCGACTGGTAGTGGGAAGTCAGTAGCAATCAATGGGATCATTACAAGTATATTGATGCGTGCTAAGCCCCATGAAGTAAAACTGATGATGATCGATCCGAAAATGGTTGAATTAAATATGTACAACGGGATACCTCATCTGTTGACGCCGGTCGTGACAAACCCTAGAAAAGCGGCACAAGCCTTACAAAAAGTAGTACAAGAAATGGAAGAACGATACGAAAAATTTGCGGCAACTGGTGTAAGAAATATTTCTGGTTACAATGAATTTGTTCAGCAGAAAAACTTAGAAAACGGAACGAAACATCCAACCTTACCATTCATCGTAGTAATCGTAGATGAATTAGCTGACTTGATGATGGTAGCTAGCAACGAAGTCGAAGATGCGATTATTCGTTTAGCGCAAATGGCTCGGGCAGCGGGCATCCACATGATCCTAGCTACTCAACGTCCAAGTGTGGATGTTATCACAGGGATCATCAAAGCAAATGTACCTTCCAGAATGGCATTTGCTGTATCAAGCGGTACAGATTCTCGGACGATCATCGACTCTAATGGAGCAGAAAAGCTCTTAGGGCGAGGAGATATGCTGTTCTTGCCAATGGGTGAGAATAAACCTATCCGTGTGCAAGGAGCATTCATCTCTGACCATGAAGTGGAGCGGGTCGTTCAATTTGTTACAGATCAGCAAGAAGCTCATTATGAAGAGAAAATGATGCCGACAGATGAAGTTGAAACGGCAGGTGCCCCAGAACAGCCACAAGATGAGCTGTTTGAGGAAGCAAAAGCACTTGTTGTTGAAATGCAAACAGCAAGTATCTCCCTTCTCCAAAGAAGATTTCGAATCGGTTACAACCGAGCCGCTCGACTCGTAGATGAACTGGAAGCTCATGGAGTTGTTGGCCCATCAGAAGGAAGTAAGCCTCGGAAAGTATTCATTGAGCAAGAGGAAACATCAGAACCACTGCCGGAAGATAATGATATGTAAAACTTGTTCGATGAACGGTTGAAAAACGAATAACTATGTAAAAAAGACAAGACATGATGATACCAAGAGAAAAAATGGCTTTTTTCCCATCTTTTCTAATACGGTACGATGTCTTGTCTTTTTTGATTTTTATGAGATTAAAGTTCTATTCGATTTATTTGTGAAGTATTGCATTAACTAAACGAATCATGTATAGTATGTAGCGAAACTTTGAGAAAAAGAGGGAAAATACTTTGGAAAAACAATCCATCTATGGCTTGACGAATGAAGAATTAATCAATTGGTTTATAGAAAACGGTGAGAAAAAATTCCGAGCTGCCCAAGTTTGGGAATGGTTGTATCAAAAACGTGTAAGTAACTTCACAGAAATGACGAATCTATCAAAACAATTGATAGAAAAATTATCGGCGCATTTTATCATCAATCCTCTGAAACAAATGGTCGTCCAAGAAGCTTCGGACGGTACAGTTAAATATTTGTTTGAACTTCCTGATAAAAATATGATTGAGACCGTACTAATGAGACAAGAATACGGCTTGTCCGTTTGCGTGACCACACAAGTAGGATGTAATATCGGCTGTACATTTTGTGCAAGCGGGTTGCTTAAAAAGAACCGTGATTTGACCGCTGGAGAAATCGTTGCGCAGATCATGATGGTTCAACATTATTTTGATGAGCGCAATCTTGGCGAACGTGTTTCCCATGTCGTCGTAATGGGAATCGGTGAGCCATTTGATAATTACGACAATGTAATGGACTTTTTGCATATTATCAATGATGCCAAAGGATTGGCGATTGGTGCGCGACATATTACAGTTTCTACTAGTGGATTAGCACACAAAATCAAGGAATTCGCTAATAACGGCTTACAAGTCAATCTGGCTATTTCCTTGCACGCGCCGAATAATGAGGTGCGAACATCGATCATGCGGATCAACCGAAGTTTCCCAATTGAGAAATTGATGGAAGCTGTGGATGAGTATTTAGAGAAAACAAACCGTCGAATCACGTTTGAATATATCATGTTGAATCAAGTAAATGATAGACCAGAGCATGCGCAACAATTAGCAGATCTATTAAAAGATAAGAAAAAGTTAGCCTATGTCAACTTGATTCCATATAATCCAGTCAGTGAACATGATCAATATTCTCGCAGTCCAAAAGCTGATGTATTGAGATTTTATGATGTATTGAAGAAAAACGGCGTAAACTGTGTGATACGTAAAGAACATGGTACAGATATTGATGCAGCTTGCGGACAATTGCGAAGCAAGCAAATGAAAAAAACAGCTGCCAAATAATCGTAGCCTACTTCGTTTTTTCAATTACCATAAAAGGAGCAGCTTTCTTAATTAAGGAACTGTTCAACTTAAATAAGAGAAAAGATTCTATAGCGAAAGTTATAAAGCGTTTTTGACAAGAAAAGCCCTCATTAAGCAAAGAAATGTCGTCAATTTGATGACAGCCTGCTTGATGAGGGTTTTAGCAATTATTTAACTGATTTTCTTATATCCTTGCTGGCTTTCTTGTGTAGCATGATAAGTTTCTACGTCAAGAATGGCCTGTTTAAATTTTTCTCGGGTGATTTCATAAGGCACATGTTTGATATCATTTGTGGTCATGGCTTTATCTAAGATTGCTTCTAAATCAGTCGTGACATTGAGATTCATGTCGGTTAACGATACTGGAAGTTGGTTCTTTTTCATAAACACATAGATTTTATTAAACAAATCGAACTGCTGATCCATCATCAATAAGGTCAGTACACCATAACTGACAGATGCTCCGTGAAGGTATCCCTCCATTTTTTCTAGAACAGTCGTACCGTAATAGAATGAGTGTGCCATAGCAGAATTATAGTTATTGTTAACTAAAACAGAAACCAATCCGGTAGTAACAATGATATCCGAAACGACTTGTTCAATTGCATATGAGGGACGATTGTCGGCACTATCTTTCAATGCTTGCGTACCATAAGTCAAGAGACGATCAATGCACATTTTTCCGATTTGGATTCCTAATCTATCCGTGTAGCCTAGATCATCGCCACGAGCAGAAAAAGTAGATTCGACTTCTTTGGATAAAGCATCGCCAATACCTGCCCATAAGTATTTATCAGGTGCTTCGGCAATAATTGCTGTATCAATGAAGGTGTGTACAGGTGGTTTTGAAGGAAAGAAGAGTCCGTCCATTATGCCTTCTTCGTTATAGATGACACATACCGCAGTGACGGGCGAACAGTTCGAACCAATAGTGGGGAAGGTGAAGACTGGTTTAGCTAGTTTTTCACCAATGACTTTTACAGTATCGCAAGCACGGCCACCGCCGACTGCAAACAAGACGTCTGCTTTTTGAACACTTTCATGCTGGATCAACTGTTCAATATTTCCATAAGTTGAATTACCCCCGTACCAGAGACTGGCGATAACTTCTATTTCCTGAGTCAAAGCTGCTTTTATTTTGTTTTCTGCCTTTGAAAGTGCAGTCTTCCCTCCAATCAGCACTACTTTTTTCCCATATTCTTTGACGATTCCATTTGCTTTTTCATACGCATCTGTTCCAATGGTATAATTTGGTAAGAAAACACTTTGACTCATATTCTTTTCCTTCTTTCTTCGTTGAAACGGGTTAAAATTTTAAAGAGTGATCTTTCTGACCGCGGCTGTAGATGGAGTAGAGGCGAACCTAAGACAGGATAAGTAATGAATAAGGTGGCATGAACATCTTGAAATCATCAATAAGTATCCTAAAAATAAAATAAGTACAAAAACATTGAAAACGAAAATAATGAATTTTTGTTCCTCTTAGTATTTTCTACGATTCCTCTTGCTTATTTAAATGATCTAAAAATTCTGAATATTTAGATTATTTTACAAAAATGTGTTTCATTTGTCAATTCATAATTGGTTTTTTTTAAAGCAAAAGATAATCTATATCATGATGAACAAACAGAGTTTTTCCCTCCAATTGATGGCCTTCCTGATCTTTCCTATTTTGAATAAAGTGTTTCTGTATAATTTTTTTATTTTATAAGTAAGGTAAATAATGAAAGAATAGGGATAATGATTGGTAGCTAAAGATTTTTGAGCGAGAACATTTCGTTTTTTCAAAAGGACTGTTAGAATAAGCAAGAACAAGGGGGAAGACGTATGATAATCAGTGAATTTGACCGTAATAATCCAGTATTGAAAGATCAGCTTTCTGATTTACTGAGACTGACTTGGCCGGAAGAATATGGAGACAGCTCGGCAGAAGAAGTAGAAGAAATGATGAATCCAGAACGGATCGCGGTAGCAGCAGTTGACCAAGATGAGTTAGTAGGATTTATTGGTGCAATCCCTCAATACGGTATCACAGGTTGGGAATTGCATCCATTAGTCGTAGAAAGCTCCCGACGAAAGAACCAAATAGGTACTCGATTAGTCAATTACTTAGAAAAAGAAGTAGCTTCCAGAGGAGGAATAACGATTTATTTAGGTACGGATGATTTAGACCATGGAACAACGTTAAGTCAAACGGACCTGTATGAGCATACATTTGATAAAGTGGCTTCCATCCAGAACCTTCGTGAACATCCGTATGAGTTCTATGAAAAATTAGGTTATAAAATCGTAGGTGTCTTACCAAATGCAAATGGCTGGGACAAACCAGATATTTGGATGGCAAAAACGATTATTCCTCGACCAGATTCTCAATAATAAAAAGAGGTTGTGAAATCAGCGTCCTGTCCTGAGTATTAGCTCAACAAACGGAAAAATAGTTCTTCATATTTTGCCGTTTGTTGAGCTAATATCGGGGGTCAGCTGATTGAACACCGTTTATCAAGAGGTTGTGAGCCTGCCGTTCAGCTCCGAGTCACAAGGAACAATTTCAAAAAACAGCTTCTCATGTTTGATGAATATTGTGATTTGTGACCGAGGAGTTGGCAGGAGAACACCGTTTATTCAGATAAGGGACTGTGACAAGACTTTTGTCAGAGTTCCTTTTTGTTTATTCTTTTTTATCTTTGTATGGCAATAATAGACAATATAACAAAAATTATTTAATGGCTACTGAAAGACAATAGAAAACCTTGTACAAAGCTATTTTTTTCTGAAAAATTCCTTGAAACCTCACGAAAAAATCATTATTTTATGAAAAAGACAAAAAAAAGTGTTGATTTTTTAATAATTATTCATTAAACTCTTAAACAACTTCAGAAAATATTAATTATTCTGAAAATTCCAATAAAGGGGTACGTAAAATGAAAAAGAAATTTACATTTGGTTTGGTTGCGGTATGCGGCCTTGTACTTGCTGGATGTTATGGCGGCAGTTCAGCCACAAGCAGTAGTTCAGCAAAAAGCGGTTCAGCAGATGGAGGAGGCGTATTTAACTTAGTCGTGCCTCAAGAAATGCCTACAGCTGACTTATCAGTTGCAACAGATACAATCAGTTTTACAGCATTGAATAACGTTTATGAAGGAATCTACCGTCTTGATGAAGACAGCAAACCACAGCCGGCAGGAGCTAGCGAGTTGGCAGAAGTCAGTGAAGACGGATTAACTTACAAAATCAAATTACGAGAAGACGCAAAATGGTCAAACGGTGATCCTGTTACAGCAGCGGATTACGTTTATGGCTGGCAACGAACAGTAGACCCAGCTACAGCTTCTGAATATGCTTACCTGTATGCGCCAGTTGAAAACGCAGAAGACATCACAGCTGGAAAGAAAGATAAATCAGAACTAGGGATCAAAGCAGTTGGCGACTATGAATTAGAAATCAAATTGACGAAACAAACACCATATTTCCAATACCTGCTTGCTTTCCCATCATTTTTCCCACAAAAACAATCCGTAGTGGAAGAAAATGGGGACGCCTATGCATCTGCAAGTGATAAAGCTGTTTATAATGGACCATTCACATTAGAAGATTTCGATGGACCAGGAACAGATACAGAATGGACTTATAAGAAAAATGACCATTACTGGGACAAAGACACAGTAAAACTTTCTGAAATCAAAGTCAGTGTAGTAAAAGAATCTTCTACTGCGTTGAACTTATTCAAAGATGGCCAAGCAGATGATGTGATCTTGTCTGGTGAATTAGCACAGCAAAACGCAAACGATCCAGCTTATACTTCTGTTAAAGAAGCACGAACAAGCTATATCGAATTCAACCAACGTGAAAAGAATTCACCATTCAACAATGTGAACCTAAGAAAAGCTATTTCTTATTCAATCGATCGTGAAGCTTTAGTAAAACAAGTACTAGGTGACGGATCAGTTGTCTCTACAGGATTGATCCCATCAGATATGGTAAAAAGTCCAACAACGAACGAAGACTTTGCAAAAGAAGCTGGAAAATTAGTTTCTTATGACAAAGATAAAGCAAAAGAATATTGGGAAAAAGCGAAAAAAGAATTGGGCGTGGATTCTTTAGAATTTGATTTGATGGCTTCTGATGATGATTCATCGAAAAAAGTAATCGAATATGTTCAAAACTCAATCCAAGAAAACTTGGATGGCGTAACAGTCAAACCAACACCTGTTCCATTCTCTGTACGACTTGACCGCTCAACTTCGGGTGATTTTGACGCAGTACTAGGTGGATGGGCTGCTGACTATGCAGACCCAAGCAGCTTTACTGATTTGTTTGTCACAGGTAATTCATACAACCGTGGTCGCTGGAGCAATGCAGAATATGACGAAGCAGTTAAAGCAGCTTCATCAACAGATGCTGGCGATGAACAAGCCCGTTGGGATGATTTCCAAAAAGCAATCAAGATCATCTCTGATGATATGGGTGTCGTTCCGGTGTACCAAAAAGCAGAAGGTCACCTAGTGAATGAAAAAATCAAAGGTATCGTTCACCATGCTGCAGGCGCTTCATGGGATTACAAATGGACATACGTTGAAGAATAATCGTTAATACCGTGAGCATGAGAAAAAACGAGGCTGCGGCAAATGTCGCAACCTCGTTCTCATATTCACTTATCCTAACAAAGAAAAAAGCATGAAAATAGCAGAAAGAGCAATTAGTATTCCGGCAATGATCAGCCAAAAGCTGTACATACCGTAGCTGGCAGACGAGAGCGAGGAAAATTCTGGTTTTTTCTTTCGGTTCCTTGTTCGTGCAAGATGGACCGATCGCTGAAAATGATCGAAGAAACCCGAAGAAAAGACCCATAAAAAACCGCCGATAATCAGAAACGGCAATGACCATAAGAATAGATCATTAGATAATTGAATGAGTGTAAAGGAATGGTTGATGAGATTTTTTATTAAAATAACCAGAATCAGTAGAAAAGCTACTGCGTAGGGGATAGATTTTTTTTTCATTTGATTGCTCCTTTATTTTTGGTTCATTATCTAATAATGTAGCGAAACATCTGTCAGAAGTCAAAAGCTAGGGGGAAACATTAGTGAATAGTTATATCAAATATGTATTAAAACGTGTCTTTTTCATGATCATCACGCTTTGGTTAATTGCAACAATCACCTTTTTCTTGATGCAATTGCTGCCTGGCACGCCATATACGAATCAGGAACGTTTGAGTCCTGAAACAATCGAGATGCTAAATAAACAAGTCGGTTTGGATAAACCAGTTATCGTACAATATGGGATTTATCTTTCTAATTTGATCCAAGGAGATTTTGGAATTTCCTTCCAATTTAAAAACCAGCCAGTCGCACATTTGTTAGCTGGAAGAATCGGACCATCCTTGCAATTAGGGTTACAGGCAATTATCTTTGGAACAGTCCTAGGAACGATTTTAGGAACGATTTCTGCCATGAAGCAAAATACATGGGCAGATACATCTTCTACACTTGTAGCGATATTAGGTCGTTCCATTCCAAACTTTGTATTTGCTGTTTTACTACAATATATCTTTGCAATCAAATTACAAGTTTTACCAATCGCAAAATGGGATGGCTTTGTGTACACGATCTTGCCGACAATTGCATTGGCCATGTCGCCGCTTGCTGATTCTGCTCGATTTATCCGGACGGAAATGGTGGAAGTACTGCATAGTGATTACGTGGAATTAGCAAAAGCAAAAGGGTTGAGCCGTTGGGAAATCGCCTTTAAACATGGTCTTCGAAATAGTTTGATCCCATTGATGACTTTATTAGGACCCTTGGCTGTCGCATTGATGACCGGATCACTGGTGGTAGAAAATATCTTTGCTATTCCTGGTATCGGTGAACAATTTGTTAAGTCGATTACAACAAATGATTATCCTACGATCATGGCTGTAACGATCCTTTACTCATTTATGTTGATTTTTGTTATTTTGATCGTTGATCTATTGTACGGTCTAGTTGATCCAAGAATTCGTGTTTCAGAAGGGAGCCGAGGATAAATGGAAATGACACCCAAGCGTTATGAAACAGTCGCAGATATTCCGGCGGATGAGTTTCTTCCATTACAAAAAAATACCGAAGAAGAACGTGAGCAGATTACTGCACCTTCTTTGAATTTTATCCAAGATTCATGGCGCCGTTTAAAGAAAAACAAAGCTGCCGTTATTTCAATGTTTTTACTGTTGGTCATCATTTTGATCTCTGTGGTCACGATCTTTGTTTCTCCACATGATCCAACTGCCCAAAACGTGGCTTATATCAATTTGCCTCCTCGTATTCCGGGAATCAATATCGATGGATTGAATGGAAAAGCAATGGTCGGCGGTGAACTTGTTGATAAATATGCTCAAGCAAACGTTCCTTCAAACGTAAGTTTCTTTTTAGGAACAGACGGTTTGGGCCGTGATGTATTAAGCCGTTTATTTATGGGGACGAGAATCTCGTTGCTGATCGCATTTATTGCTGCATTATTAGATGTAACGATTGGTGTAGCTTACGGGTTAATATCTGGTTTGTTAGGCGGACGTGTCGATAATGCGATGCAACGTTTTTTGGAAATCTTGTCAGGAATTCCAAACCTTGTTGTCATGATTTTGATGTTGGTCGTTTTTGAACCAGGAATTTTTTCCATCGTGGCTGCTATGGCCATCACAAACTGGATACCAATGGCACGTATCGTTCGTGCACAAACAATGAAATTAAAAGATCAAGAATATGTTCTAGCTGGATTGACATTAGGTGAATCAAGAATGAAAATTGCATTCAAACATATTTTGCCGAATATCTCCAGTGTCATTATTATTCAAATGATGTTTAGTATCCCATCTGCTATTTTCTTTGAAGCCTTTTTAAGTTTTATCGGTTTAGGTCTTACGCCTCCGTCAGCTTCATTAGGAACGATGTTGAGCGAAGGGTACAAGACATTCCTGTATCTGCCTTATCTATTATGGATTCCGGCAGTAACTTTATCGGTTATCATGATTGGCTTTAACTTACTTGCTGATGGATTGCGTGATGCCTTTGATCCTAAAATGAAAGAGTGAGGACGAGACGATGACGAAAATTTTAGAAGTGAAAGACTTAGAAATCTCTTTTGATACGTATGCTGGAAAGGTACGAGCGATTCGCGGTGTCAATTTTCATTTGAATAAAGGAGAAACATTGGCGATCGTTGGGGAATCTGGAAGCGGAAAATCAGTGACGACCAGAAGCATCATGCGTTTGCTGTCGAGCAATGCCAATATAGATGCTGGGCAAATCCTCTTTAAAGGTAAAGACATCGTTGAGAAGACAGAAAGAGAGATGCAAAAAATCCGCGGAAAAGAAATAGCAATGATTTTCCAAGATCCAATGACCTCTTTAGATCCGACGATGCCTATTGGGAAACAAGTTGCTGAGTCACTTAGAAAGCATAATAAAGTTTCGAAAAAAGAGGGACAAAAAGCTGCATTAGAACTGCTTAAATTAGTTGGTATACCTGAAGCTGAGAAACGTATCAATAGTTATCCCCATCAGTTTTCAGGAGGTCAACGCCAACGGATCGTGATTGCGATCGCACTGGTATGTTATCCGGAAATCCTGATTGCTGATGAACCCACAACAGCACTTGATGTGACTATCCAAGCACAAATTTTGGAACTGCTGAAAGAAATTCAGACAAAAATCGATACATCAATCATCTTTATCACTCATGACCTTGGTGTAGTAGCGAACGTTGCTGACCGTGTAGCTGTTATGTATGGGGGAAGAATCGTTGAAGTTGGAACATCCGAAGAGATTTTCTACAACCCGCAACATCCCTATACTTGGGGACTGCTTGGGTCAATGCCGACATTAGACAGTGCGAACGACCGATTGTATGCCATTCCTGGTTCTCCACCGGATTTATTGAACCCGCCAAAAGGAGACGCATTCTACCCAAGAAATGAATTCGCGATGAAAATCGATGCAGAACAAGAACCGCCATTTTTTGAACTATCAAAAACACACAAGGCAGCAACTTGGCTACTTGCTCCACAAGCGCCTAAAGTGACACCGCCAGAAGAAATCCAACGTCGCTGGGCTATTTTTAAAGAGAAACAAAAACATACTTATGGTCAAGGAGGAATTGCTGATGCCAAATAAACTACTTGAAGTTAAAGGACTGAAACAGTATTTCAATGTAGGAAAAAAGAATGAAGTACATGCTGTAAATGACATCAGCTTTCACATCTATGAAGGAGAAACATTTGGTTTAGTAGGCGAATCTGGAAGCGGAAAATCCACTACTGGCCGTACGATCATTCGTTTGAATGAACCTACTGACGGTGAGATATTATTCGATGGTCAAGATGTAACGAAGATCAAAGACAAAAAAGGATTGACGAAATTCCGACATGATGTTCAGATGATCTTTCAAGATCCATACGCTTCGTTGAATCCTCGGATGAAAGTCAGAGATATCATTGCGGAAGGAATTGATGTCAATGGGTTAGCTAAATCACCAGAGGAACGTGCCAAAAAAGTCGATGATCTATTGAGAACCGTTGGATTGAATCCGAGCCATGGCACTCGTTATCCCCATGAATTTTCAGGAGGACAACGCCAGCGTATTGGTATTGCACGAGCATTAGCAGTAAAACCGCGATTTATCATTTGCGATGAACCGATTTCTGCATTAGATGTTTCCATCCAAGCCCAAGTTGTCAATTTATTGCAAGATCTCCAACGAGAACATCAATTGACCTATCTATTTATTGCGCATGATTTATCAATGGTTAAACATATCAGCGACCGAATCGGTGTAATGCATAACGGTTTGTTATTAGAAATGGGAAAAAGTGATGAAATCTATAATCATGGTGTCCATCCTTATACAGAAAGTTTGTTATCTGCTATTCCTTTGCCAGATCCAGATCATGAGAGAAAGCGCAGAAGAATCAAATATCAACCCGAACCAGATGACGGACAAGTACGTCAGCTTCGTGAAATCGCACCAGAACATTTTGTCTATGCAACTGAGCAGGAAGTCCCATATTATGCAAAAAAATTAAAACGACAAAAGGAATCTCTTCTGGTTGCTAACTAGGAGGGACATAGATGCTAAAAGCTTTTAAATTCCGTATGTATCCGACAGAAGAACAAAAACAGCAATTGATCCGTACTTTTGGCTGTGTTCGATTTACCTATAACCATTTGCTGAAAGAACGGCAGAAAAGTTGGCAACAAACAGGAGTGGCCGATTTTTCGCTCACGCCTGCTACGTTAAAAAAAGAATACCCATTCTTAAAAGAGGTAGACAGTCTTGCTTTAGCAAATGCACAGCTTAATTTGGACCGAGCTTTTCGCAATTATTTCAAGGGACGTGCCAGCTTCCCAAAGCTTAAAACGAAAAAAAGTATGTGGCAATCTTATACGACGAATAATCAAACTCATACGGTCTATCTGAAAAACGGTCACTTAAAATTACCAAAACAAAAAGAACTGATCAAGATAAACCAGCACCGTCCAGTCGAAGGCACGATTCGTTCCGCTACGATTTCTGCTCGATATAATGAAGAGTTCTATGTCGCACTACTTTGTGATGTTTCATCAATAAAAAAAGAATCTTCAGCTAAATGGATTGGGATCGCCTATCATCCAAAAACATTGATTGAAACATCGCAGCCCATAGAAGTAACTTTGCCAAAATTTGACCAGACAGAAGAAAAACTTCAGCATGCACAGCGGAAATTAAGCGTAAAAGTCCGCTCCGCTCACCATAGAAAGACCAGGTTAGATCAGGCAAGCAATTATCAGAAACAAAAGAGAAAAGTAATGGATCTTTATCTGAAACAAAAGAACCAGCGAGAAGATTATCTTGAACAATTATCTGGGAAATTGGTCAAACAATATGACTACTTATTTGTAGAGTCTTTTCCAAAAGAAGAGGCACATGCTGATTTTTCTATTCATGACTGGCATAAATTAATAACAAAATTGCGTTATAAATCCCAATGGTATAATAAAAAATTTCTTTTGATCAATGCCGACGGAGCAGAAGAAAGCAATTCTGTAAGAAAGAGCCAAGTGTTAGAACAACTAGGCAGGCATTCGGTCATCAAGGAATAAAAAATGAATGAAACTGACAGGAGCGTTAGGGTTCGCCTTGTTAATAAAAAGTCTGATTGACTTTTGTTTCTAGGAATTTTCTTTTGAAGAAAAGCTCACTAATTATGACAAACCAATAAAACAATAGCAGAAAAAATTCGTACGAGTTTTTTCTGCTATTGTTATTTTTTTATTCGAAGAATTTTACTGACACGCCAAAGTATGGAGCAAAAAACGCAAAACACAAAGAGCGGCTTTCCATTTTTCTTGAGTGTTCAGAACGGAGCCCTTTCTTCACAATCCTTACTCATGATGTCCCGGCTTGAGCTGGTAGATTTTTGAAGGGCGACCGATTCCTACAGGACGTTCGCCAATCTCGTCGAAATATTGGAGCATAGCTTTCTTAAAATTGGAATGATCGATCGTTTTATAATCGATTCCTAAGAACTTTGCAAATACTTTTCGAGCTTCTGTAATCGTGAAATCTTTACCTAAAACTTGCAAAACTTGCGGTTCGTGTTCCATTTTATTGACTACACGGTTGAATGCTTTCAAAATGATTTGACTATGGTCAAAAGCTAAAGTATCTTTGCCAGAAGACTCTCCAGTGACTAAGTCAAGTGAGATAGCCACTTCTCCGCTCGATAAATTGATCTTGTTGCCGTGACGTTCCAATGTGAACCAGCGTACTTCCTTAGCATCATCTCCGGCGATCAGCGGTTCTTCTCCAATGAAAGCTAAGTAGCTGACTGTGACGACCCAGCCTCGCGGATCTCGATTAGGCGTACTGAATGTATGCAGTTGTTCAATGTTTTCTTTAGAGATAACTACACCAGTTTCTTCCTTTGTTTCTCTTAAGACACTTTCTCCAGTTGACTCGTCCTTTTGGACAAAACCACCAGGTAATGCCCATGAATTTCGATAAGGATGCCCTTTTCGTTGGATCAGCAATACTTTCAGCTGATCTTCTTCTTTGTTATAGCACATCAGTACGATATCGACAGTCAAAGAGGGCTTGTCATATTCTGGACGTTCCTGTTTTTGATACCAGTTAAGAAAATCTTCTTCACTTGCTTCATGTTCATAATATAATTTTTCTTCTTCTTTAGAAGCAAATCGGTTCATCAGACCACCTCCGTTGACATTAAAAGTACTTTTTACCTTATTGTAGCAGACTCTGAAAAAAAACCAAGGATTTACTTGAAAAATCCTTGCTTCTTCCTTAAATATGAAAAATAAATGGAAGTACTAGATTGAATAAAAAGAAAAGCAGATAAAACGGCAATACTTTATACCGCTCTTCACGAACGGCAAAGAAGCCGCAAATAACGATATATGCGTCAATGACAAAACGTAAAAGCCATGCGACTGTCATGAAACTGTTCAAATGCCCATGAAGGTTAAAATAACCATACATACGAATATAAAAATAGCTGAATATCAAATGTGCTAATGAAAGAAAAGCAATACTAAGTGTAAAAAAAAGATGTTTCTTCTGCATGATCGTTCCAGTCCCTTACTAAAATAGATAGTCTTTATTATACCATGAGTCAGGAGAGAAATAAAAAGCCGTTTCCGACTAAACATGAAACAAGATGAAAAATAGCATTTATTCCCTCTGTCCTTCCTTTTGAAGGAGGGATTCATCATAGAGAACAAGTCGTTTATCCAGACTTTTTCATTTTGAAAAAAAGCTAACAGCATGCTTTTTTTATGGTATACTAGCAAGGAAACGAATTCGCATCATGCGATAAAGGAGGAAGAGCCCCGTGGCAGAAAAGGAAACTTTTTATATCACTACGCCAATCTATTATCCAAGCGGCAAACTTCATATCGGCAACTCATATACTACGATTGCATGTGACGCAATTGCTCGTTATAAACGGTTGATGGGCTTTGATGTGTTTTATCTCACTGGAGTGGATGAACATGGTCAAAAAATCGAAACAAAAGCAGAAGAATTAGGTGTAAAACCGCAAGAATACGTAGATAAAATGGCGGCTGATGTCAAAAAATTATGGAAAACGCTTGATATCAGTTATGACAAATTCATTCGTACGACAGATGATTACCATAAAGCAGCTGTTCAAAAAATATTTGATCGTTTATTAGAACAGGGAGACATTTACTTAGGTGAATATGAAGGCTGGTACTCTGTTTCTGACGAAGAATTCTTTACAGAAACACAACTTGCAGAAGTGTACAAAGATGATGAAGGTAATGTGATCGGCGGTAAAGCGCCAAGCGGACATGAAGTAGAATTGGTAAAAGAAGAATCTTACTTCTTCCGCATGAGCAAATACGCAGATCGCCTGTTGGAATACTATGAAGAACATCCCGAATTCATCCAACCAGAATCTCGTAAAAATGAAATGATCAACAACTTTATCAAACCAGGATTAGAAGATCTTGCAGTTTCACGAACAACCTTTACTTGGGGGGTACCAGTCAAGAGTGATCCGAAACATGTGGTGTATGTATGGATCGATGCATTGTCCAATTACATCTCTGCACTAGGCTACGGGTCCGAGGATGAAAGTCTATTCGAAAAATACTGGCCTGCAGATGTTCAGATGGTCGGTAAAGAAATCGTTCGCTTCCATACGATTTATTGGCCAATTATGCTGATGGCTCTTGATTTGCCTCTACCTAAAAAAGTATTTGGTCATGGCTGGTTATTGATGAAAGATGGAAAAATGTCTAAATCAAAAGGAAATGTCGTTTATCCTGAAATGCTTGTGGAACGTTATGGTTTAGATGCACTCCGTTATTATTTGCTTCGTGCTGTGCCATTTGGGTCAGATGGCGTCTTTACGCCAGAAGATTTTGTTTCTCGTGTCAATTATGATCTGGCAAATGATCTAGGGAACTTATTGAATCGTACGATCGCTATGATCAACAAATATTGTGATGGTCTCGTTCCTGATTATGCCTCACTTGTCACTCCGTTTGACAGTGAACTGTCTACGACGGCTGCTAACGTTGTCGGACGTTACCATGATGCAATGGAAAAAATGGAATTCAATACAGCGTTAGCTGAAATCTGGGTGCTGATTTCTCGTGCAAACAAATACATTGACGAAACAGAACCATGGGTATTAGCAAAAGACGAAGAAAAGAAAGCTGAATTGAATAGTGTCATGATCCATTTAGCTGAATCCTTGCGTATCGCCGCGATTTTACTTCAACCAATCATGACAGAAACGCCAGATAAGATCTTCAATCAACTAGGATTGGACCCTGAAACGATGAATCTTGAAGGATTGCACTTTGGCGAATTCCCTTCAGGAACAAAAGTAGTTGCAAAAGGTACACCAATCTTCCCACGTTTGGATATGGAAGAAGAAGTTGCTTTTATCCAAGAAAAAATGTCTGAAGGTACTCAAACAAACGAAGATACAGTCAAATGGGATCCAGAAGAAACAGAACTTGTTTCAACGAAAGAAAAACAAATCAAATTTGATGTATTTGAAAAAGTTGAACTAAAAGTAGCAGAAGTCATCAACTGCCAAAAAGTAGAAGGGGCAGATAAGTTGTTGCAATTCCGACTAGATGCTGGAGACAGCCAAGATCGTCAAATTTTGTCAGGAATCGCTGAATTCTATCCTGATCCAAGCGAATTGATCGGGAAAAAAGTCGTTATTGTAGCAAATCTGAAACCACGAAAGATGCGTGGACAAATCAGTCAAGGAATGATCCTTTCCGCAGAAGCACCAGATGGCTCTTTACAAGTGATTGAAGCACCAAAATCCATGCCAAATGGATCAGAGATCGCATAAAATCATAAGAAAACCTCGCAAGACAATGCTGCTTGCGAGGTTTTTTTGATTCCTGTCAATTGCCCCAATGGTGATTATGGAAGCCAATCATATAATAAAGACACATATAACCATATAAAATGTATCCTAGAAAAAGAAGGACGAGCTTTACCCACCGATGGAATCTGCAGCTTCCTAAAAACAAAAGAAAAAGTGGCTGCGAATAGTTGAATAAAATATTTGTGATCCTTTCATCTGTCTGCCGATTAAGAAAAAGGCTGATAGGAATCGTAAAGACAGAAAAAAGCAACATAATGATAAGTGGACGGGCGGTTTTTAATTGATTCATCTGGGTACTCATTTTTATTTTATTGTCTCTTACATCCAAGGATTTTGAAAGCAATAATTTGTTTACATCTACTAATAGTATTTAAAATAAAGAAAACAATCATCGATTTTGACCTCGATGATTGTTTTCTTTATTTTGTAAAAATCCTATTATTTGATTTTATGGTAACCTTTTATTTTTGTCTTCAAACGGCTTGGTAAGAGAGCAGTAAGCAGTGCAAATGGAATCGAAAAGACGTACCAGAAAATCGTTCTTCCAATACCATAACGCTGATACAGTTTCGTCAACATCACATGAAGCAAGATCAATCCTAAAAGCAAGGCACCAGCCGAAAACCAATGATTATTCCAATGCATGACTTCACGAAGTGCCATCACTCCGAAGGGATAAAAATAAAAATAGATCCCTACTAAGGTCATCCGCCAGTTCTTTGTAAATGTTCCAATGTTCAATAAAAAGAAAATCGCTGAAAGCAAAATACCGATAGGTGGGAATAGCCCCACTAGAAAGGAATACAACATCCCCCACAAAATCATCACGGGACCTTTGATCAATGCAACGATTGCGATGAACACAGTCAGCAATATCAATTTTTGTGATAACGTCGCAATGGTCAATAATCCAAATAAAATCAACGTGAACCAATGCCAACGGGACTGTTGCTGTTCTTTACGAGAAAAATCGATTCGGTTGGATAAATAATCTGCTAATTTCGGATAAGAACGCTTAAAATCCATAAACTGTTCCTCCTTCGTGGAAAAGGTAGGTTTAGTATACGCAAAATAAAGAGGAAATACATCCGTCTTAAGAGGGAGTTTTTCATTGGAAGTGGAGAAAAAAGAATGGTAAATTAAAATATTCTCAGTTATACTGAAAATTATACCAAATTTCAAAGAAGAAAGAGGATGGGAATGAAAGGCAAACTAAAACGAGAAATCAATCTGTTTGGCGCATTAGCTACCGTTATGGGAACCGTGATTGGCGCAGGGGTCTTCTTTAAAACCGCTGCTGTTACTGCAAGCACGCAGTCTACAAGTTTGACATTACTAGCTTGGCTTTTGGGTGGTTTCTTAACGATCTGTGCTGGATTGACAGTGGCTGAATTAGCTACAGCGATCCCAGAAACTGGTGGAGCTGTCAAATATATTGAAGCAGCTTATGGAAAGCTACCCAGCTTTTTATTAGGATGGGCGCAAAGCTTGATTTATTTCCCTGCTAATATTGCTGCATTATCGATTATCTTTGCGACACAATTGACGAACTTATTACAATTATCTACCGACTACCTTTTGTTGATTGCAGTGATTACCGCTGTTTCTGTGACAGGATTGAATTTATTAGGAACAAAAGTCGGTGCGTCTGTACAATCAGTGACGCTGATTGTTAAATTGATACCAATTGCCGTGATTGTCGTATGGGGATTATTGACACCAGGACAAGGAACTGTCCAGCTATTTCCAATCGAAGCTGGAAAAGATGTTACTTTTGTCGAAGGCTTGAGCAGTGCGTTGCTAGCAACATTGTTTGCTTATGACGGCTGGTTAGGCGTCGGCGCAATGGCTGGTGAAATGAAACGGCCGGAAAAAGATTTGCCTAAAGCGATTATACTTGGGCTGAGTTTTGTCACTGTCGTTTATTTATTGATCAATTTTGTTTTTTTGAAAACTCTGCCGATTGATCATCTTGCCGGTAATTTGAACGCAGCTTCTGAAGCATCAGACGTCATTTTTGGAGAAATCGGCGGAAAACTGGTCACTATTGGGATTTTGATTTCGGTATACGGGGCATTGAATGGGTATACCTTAACTGGGATTCGTGTGCCTTATGCGATGGCTTTGGAAGACGAGCTACCTTTCAGCAAACAGCTGACAAAGCTTTCAAAGAAATTTACGGTACCTTATGTTCCTGCGATTTTCCAGTTAGCAGTAGCTTGTGTTATGATGAGCCTTGGTTCTTTCGACTTTTTAACCGACATGTTGATTTTTGTGATGTGGCTATTCAGTTTACTGATTTTTATCGGTGTCTTTATTTTAAGAAAAAAAGCGCCGGAATTGCCACGCCCATATAAAGTACCACTTTATCCAATCGTTCCGATTATTGCGATTCTCGGTGCTATTTTCATTTTAGGCATGACGATGATGACGCAAACGAAATTAGCATTGATCGGTATAGGTGTTACCTTGATTGGTATCCCAGTCTATTATCAAAAAAAGAAAAAACGCTCAGAAGAGTAAAATATTTCAACAACAGACAGAAAAAGTACGAACTAAGTCCTCTGGATCTTCGTGCTTTTTCTATTTCAACAAAACAAGTTCTTCTATTTTGTTTTTTGCTACTTCTGCAAGCAGTGCTAATGTGCTAAAGTAAGAATGAAAAGGAGAGATAAACATGATATTTGATTCTCATACCCATTTAAATGCGGAACAGTTCAATGAAGATATTCCAGAAACGATTCAGCGAGCACAAGAAATGGGGGTAACGAAAATGGCGGTCGTGGGCTTCGATACGCCAACGATTGATAAGTCTTTGCAATTAAGCCATGACTATCCAAATATATACAGTATTATCGGCTGGCATCCGACAGAGGCTGGCAGTTATACGAAAGAAATCGAAAATAAATTACAAGAACAATTGACTTTGCCAAAGGTTGTAGCATTAGGGGAAATTGGCTTGGATTATCATTGGATGGAAGACCCGAAAGAAGTCCAAGATAAAGTATTTCGCAGACAGATTGCTATCGCAAAAGAAATGAACCTTCCAATCAGTATTCATACTAGAGAAGCACTTGAAGACACGTATCAAATCCTAAAAGAAGAAGATGTTCGAGATATTGGTGGAATCATGCATAGCTTCAGCGGTGATTATGAATGGGCAAAACGATTTCTTGACTTAGGGATGCATATTTCATTTAGCGGTGTCGTCACTTTCAAAAAAGCATTAGACGTCCAAGAGGCTGCAACAAATGTACCAATCGAACGATTACTTGTGGAAACAGATGCCCCTTATTTGGCACCAGTTCCTTTTAGAGGAAAGCGAAATGAACCAGGCTATACTCGTTATACAGTAGAAAAGATTGCTGAACTTCGGAATCTACCAATAGAAGAAGTGGCTGCCCAAACATGGACAAATGCGCACCGATTATTTGGTCTAAGCGAACATGGATAAGATGAGGATCCAAGAGATTATAGTCGTTGAAGGAAAAGACGATACAAGAAGGCTACGGGAAGTAGTTGATGCAGATACGATAGAAACGATCGGTTCTGCTATCAATGAAGATATCCTGATGCAAATTGAACATGCCCAAGAGACACGAGGGGTGATCGTTTTTACCGACCCTGATTTTTCAGGAGAAAAAATAAGAAAAATCATTATGGAAGCTGTTCCTCAGGCAAAGCATGCTTTTTTGCCGCGCACACAAGCTAAACCAAAGAAAAAGGGAAGTCTTGGTGTTGAGCATGCAAGTGATGCTGCTATTTTAGAAGCATTGAAAAAGGTTGTGACGCCAGACATTTCCCAAACGGCTGTTTCTGAAATCACTAGACAAGACCTTTTAGACTATGGTTTAATAGCTGGAGCACAAGCAAAAGAAAAACGAGAAAAACTAGGTGATGAGTTGCGTATCGGTTATACGAACGGCAAACAATTGGAAAAACGTTTGAAGATGTTTCGTATTACGCCGAAAGAGCTCGCACAAGCAATGAAAATAGTGGAGGAACAACATGAGTGAATATCGTGAAATCGCGACACCCTCTAGAACAAAAGAGATTTTATTGAAACATGGTTTTTCATTTAAAAAAAGTTTAGGACAAAATTTTCTCACTGAACCAAATATTTTAAGAAAAATCGTAGAAACTGCGCAAATAGATGAACGAACGAACGTGATCGAAGTTGGGCCAGGAATCGGCGCATTGACAGAACAATTAGCGATGCATGCAAAGCAAGTCGTAGCATTTGAGATTGATGATCGTTTGATTCCTGTATTGGCTGATACGATGCAACCCTATGACAATGTGACCATCATACATCAAGATATTCTGAAGACGGATTTATCAACAGCCGTAAGAGAAACATTTCATGAAGAGCTTCCGTTAAAAGTCGTAGCAAATTTACCTTATTATATTACGACGCCCATCATGATGCATTTTCTTGAATCGGATTTGGTCGTAGATGAATTAGTCGTCATGATGCAAAAAGAAGTAGCTGATCGAATCTCTGCTGAACCAGGAACGAAAGCATACGGTTCATTATCGATTGCTGTTCAATATTATATGGAAGCCAGTTTAGCCTTCATCGTACCAAAAACAGTATTTGTCCCTCAGCCAAATGTAGATTCAGCGATTTTGAAACTGACAAGAAGAGATACACCGGCAGTAGAAGTGACGGACGAAAAAGCATTTTTCCGATTGACAAAAGCTGCATTTCAGCAAAGAAGAAAAACGCTTTGGAATAATTTGCAGCATTCGTATGGCAAAGATGATCAGACAAAAGCATGGTTAGCAAAAAGCTTGGAAACGGCTGGAATCGATCCAAAACGTCGTGGAGAGACGTTGTCATTACAAGAATTTGCCGCATTAAGCAATGCGATGTCAGAAAATAAGCAGTAAAAACAGAGGTTGTGACAGAAGTGATCAGCTTCAAGAAATAAGAAGAAATTTACGAAAATTGCTTCTCCTATTTTTGATTTGGTTGGTCTTATCGCCGCTGAGGCAAGCTTTTGATTCCCATTATGAACAAGGAGATGTGACACAAATTTTGTCACATCTCCTATTTTTGTCTCTTGATCAAAAAATTCTTATACTTGATACTCACACTCATTTTGTGTGGATTTAGAAAAGAATATGTGTCTTGACAGTTATTAGTAAGTAAGTTATACTAAGTCGACATTTATGTGTCAAGACATATTAGGAGAGAGAAAAAATGAGAAAAAATTCAGTTCGAAAACTAACGATTTCTGCTTTATTGATTGGGATGGGGGTCATTATCCCAATGGTTATGCCTAAAATCATGATCCCACCTGCTTCTTTTACATTAGCGTCTCATGTGCCATTATTTATTGCGATGTTTTTTACACCAGGAGTTGCAGTGGCTGTTGCACTAGGTACGACATTCGGTTTCTTTTTGACAACGCCAGTTATCATTGCATTGCGCGCATTGTCACATCTTGTATTTGCATTGATTGGGGCATGGTACTTACAGAAGCATCCGAGTATCGTTTTAAAGAATGGACAGTTTACTTTTACTAATTGGCGTTTCCAAGGGTTCAATTTTGTGATAGGTGTGATTCATTCTTTAGTAGAAATGCTAGTAGTCAGCATCTTTTACTTCATCGGTAATATGCCTGACACGTATTACTCTCAAGGGTATTTTTATACAGTGTTCATCTTGATGGGAATTGGTGGACTCATCCATAGTTTGGTTGATTATAATATTGCTTATTTTATAGCAGGAACACTCAGCAAATATTTTGATATCCCGGTATTTACGGCAGCAAAAAAAGGAAATCGGAAAGAATCGATTCAAGGGTACGCGAAGAAAACGACATACTAATGATCTATCAAAGAAAAACTCTCATCTACTAACGGATAATAAATCCGCTAAGATGAGAGTTTTTTGTCCTAAAAAGAGCTACACCACTATTTTCTGGCGTAGCTCTAAAGGGGGCAGATTAGGGAAGTTTGATGACTTGTTCGGTTTCTTTATCAAAGAAGTGCCCTTTATTGATGTTGAAGGCAAGGTCAACCATTTCACCTGGTTTATGGAAATCTCTTGCATCTACTTTTGAGATGAACTCAGTAGAACCAGTTTTTGTGTAAAGCATCGTTTCAGCACCAAGTAATTCGGAAACGACAACTTCTGATTTCACTACGGCTTCAGGTGAAGCTTCAAGGGCTACTTGTTCACTGTGGATGTCTTCTGGACGAATGCCAAAGATGACTTCTTTTCCTTCATAACCTTTTTCGACTAATACTTTGTTTTTCCCTTCAGGAATACGAAGCTTAAGCCCATGTCCATCTGTGATGACACCGTTTTTCAATGCCACATTAAAGAAGTTCATGGCAGGAGATCCAATAAAGCCGGCAACGAACATGTTGACTGGTGTATCATAAACTTCTTTCGGTGTACCGATTTGCTGGATAAATCCGTCTTTCATGATAACGATTCGGTCAGCCATAGTCATCGCTTCTGTCTGATCATGAGTAACATAGATCGTCGTTGTTTCAAGACGTTGGTGAAGTTTGGCAATCTCAGCACGCATGGCTACACGTAATTTAGCATCTAAGTTTGACAATGGTTCATCCATCAAGAAGACTTTGGCATCCCGAACGATTGCGCGTCCTAATGCTACACGTTGTCGTTGTCCACCAGATAAAGCAGCTGGTTTTCGTTTCAAGTATTCTGTCAGTCCGAGGATCTCTGCTGCATTGTCCACACGCTTTTTAATGTCTGCTTTATCATATTTACGTAATTTCAAACCAAAAGCCATATTATCATAAACAGTCATGTGAGGATACAATGCATAGTTTTGGAAAACCATGGCAATATCACGGTCTTTAGGTGCCACGTCATTCATGACTTTTCCGCCGATATTTAGTTCTCCTTCAGAGATATCTTCCAGTCCCGCGATCATTCGCAAAGTAGTTGACTTTCCACAACCGGAAGGACCAACAAAAACGATGAATTCACGGTCTTTGATTGATAGATTAAAATCAGTTACAGAATAATTTTCTGCATTGTCATATTTTTTATATACGTTTTTCAGAGCCATTTCTACCATAATACGTTCCACACTTTCTTTTTTAGTTTTATTAACTGATTAAAGTATAAATGAAAGCGTTAACTAAGTTCAATGTCATGTTGAACAAGAATTTTTTCTTTTTTTTGTCAATGTGCTAGTTTTAAGCTTCAATAAATATCCATAAGAAATAAAAACTGATACACTGAAGTAAATAAGTATGTTAACTATATCAAAAGGAGTGTCTTTTATGAAAATCGCTTTGATCGCTCATGACCGAAAAAAACCTATGATGGTGAAATTAGCAACAGCGTATAAAACAATATTGGAAAAACATGAACTTTTTGCTACCGGGACGACTGGACAACGGATCACGGAAGCAACCGGCTTGCCCATTCATCGGTTTAAATCCGGACCGTTAGGCGGAGATCAGCAAATTGGAGCAATGATCTCGGAGGACCAGTTAGATTTGGTGATTTTTCTTCGAGACCCGCTGGCTGCACAGCCGCATGAACCAGATGTAACAGCACTTATCCGTTTATCTGATGTTTATGAGATTCCGTTGGCTACAAATATCGGAACAGCTGAGGTGCTGCTAAGAGGGCTGGAAGCCGGCTTCCTAGATTTTCGAAGAATCGTCCATGAAATAGACAAACGTCCACTTTCATTTTGATGGACAAGTGTATGGAAAAATAACGTTTAATGTTCGCCTATATGAAGCTATAAAAGCTAAACGAACTGAGAATATGCGATATAATACGAACGTATTGGATAATATAAACAATAATATTAGTTTTTCGTGTTTGCAGTAAATGTGAAAATATGCTATAGTTTCTGTGGGAAAAGATCCCAAAATAATACAGAGTAGAAAATAAAGCGTTAAGTGCTAAGAGGATGGGATGTTGCCTCTTGGACGAAGGACGTAATGTTCGCGGTTTTATTTTCGCATTCGCTGCATGATACGATGTAGCAGCTCTTAAAGGAGATGCTAAAAATGAAGAAACACCGGTTAGACGCACGTATGATTGCTATTATGGGCTTACTGATTGCATTGATGGTCACGTTGTCCCGTCTGGTAGCAATCGAGACCCCATTTATTAAAATCAGTGTCACATTTATTCCACAAGTGATCATGGGCATTCTTTTTGGTCCTTTTTGGTCAGGGATAGGCGCAGTTTTAGCTGATTTAGTAGGAATGGCTCTCTTCTCGAAATCTGCATTTTTTATTGGATTTACATTGAATGCATTTATTGAAGGAGCAATCTACGGATTCTTTTTCTATCGAAAAGAAATCACTTGGAAAAATGCCATTTTGGCTACGCTTAGTGTCACGCTGATCATAAACTTATTTTTGACACCATTATGGCTTGCGTTGATGTATCATGTGCCATTGTTCAGCTGGGTCGTTTGGGCGCCCCGCCTGTTAAAAACAGTGATATGGTTACCGATTCAATCAATTGCCATTTATTACGTAGGACGTAGTATTCCTTACAAAAAAATTTTAAGAAGTTTAGCGATCCACGCTAAATAAAAAACAAGCAGTCTTCCCATCCCAGAAGACTGCTTGTTTTTATTGTGCTGTGAATTGTGCTTGATAAAGCTGTCGGTAATAACCATCTTTTTGAAGCAACTCATCATGGGTGCCCATTTCGACAATGGCTCCCTGATCCATCACTAATATCTGGTCCGCATTTTTGATTGTGGAGAGGCGATGGGCAATAACAAAACTGGTTTTTCCTTCCATCATTGCTAAGAAAGCTTGTTGGATTTTTTTCTCTGTCAATGTATCGACTGAGCTGGTAGCTTCATCTAAGATCAACATAGGCGGATTACTGATCATCGTTCGAGCAATCGTCAACAGTTGGCGTTGTCCATCGGATATCTTTAACCCTTGACCGCCAATCTTAGTATCTAATTTTTCCGGCAAACGTTCTACAAATTCATACATATAAGAGGCTTTTAGGGCATCATTGATTTCTGTGTCACTTGCTTCCGGATTCCCAAAGCGGAGATTTTCTCGCAATGTACTGTCAAATAGCCAAGTATCTTGTAACACCATTCCAAAACTTTTACGTAATGTATCACGTTGAATAGAGCGGATGTCATGGTCATCGATTGTAATCGTTCCTTTTGTTGTGTCATAAAAACGCATCAGCAAATTAACAAGTGTGGATTTTCCGGCTCCTGTTTTTCCTACTATAGCAATGGTTTGACCTGGATAAGCAGTAAAATTGAAATCTTCGATCAAACGCTGTTTGGGGTCATAAGAAAAAGAAACATGATCAAAAGAGACTTTTCCTATGATATTTTTGGGATCCAAGGCATAGGAATCTGGCAAATCAGGCTTTTCTTCTGGTTGATCGATCAAATCAAATGCTCGTTCTAGACCAGAAAAAGCGGTTTGCAGTTGTGTCGTGATTCCAGAAAGTTCGATAAATGGTTTAGAAAACTGACTTGAGTAGATCGTAAAACTGGAAATCACACCAACAGTGATTGACGAACCACTCTTCAATGCCAATAGGCCGCCAACTAAACCAATCGATAAATAAGCAAGGTGATCTACAAAACGAGAAGACGGGTTTGTCAAGGAAGAAGAAAATTGTGCCCGTTGTCCTTTTTGATATAGATCAGCATTTAGCAGTTCAAATTGCTGTTGACTAGCTTCTTCTTGCTGAAAAGCTTTCACGATTTTCTGATTACCGATTCGTTCGGTCACAAAGCCCGAGATCTCCCCAATGATTCTTTGCTGTCTATCGAAATTTGTTTGTGAAGCACGAGCAACGATCCAACTCACAAGGAAAATAATTGGTGTAGAACAAAGAACGACCAATGTCAGAAGTGGACTTAGACGCATCATAAAAATAAATGAAAGAAGGATGATCGCAACTCCGGAAAACAATTGATTGAAGGCTGCAGAAATCGCAATAGAAATGTTGTCCATATCATTTGTAAATCGACTGACGATATTTCCATGAGAATTTTGATCATAATAACGAAGTGGCAATCGATTTAAATGGGCAAAAGCATCTTTTCTTAATGTTGCAACAGACAAGTAAGCTAACCGATTGCTTAATACTTGGATGAGCCATTGACTGACTACGTTGATCAAAACAATCCCACCGAACAGAATCAGTAAATGGAATAGTCGATTGAAGCGAACTTGTCCTTCTCCGATCATTTGATCGATACTTTGGCCAATTTGTAACGTCATCACAACTGTTGCGATCCCGTTGATGATCCCTAGTAGTACAGCTAGCCAAATATCTTTTGAATAAGCAGTAAGATAAGGGATGAAGCGACGGAGTGTCTGCAAGGATAATTTTTTTACTTTCATAACTATTCTTCCTCCTGTGATGCGACGATTTCCTGATATTCCGCTGATTGAGCAAGTAATTCTTCATGTGTACCTTGAGCAGCGATCTTTCCTTGATCCATCACTAAGATATGGTGGGCTTCTTGAATGGAGCGGACACGTTGGGAGATAATGATCACTGTACTGCCAAGATAAGTCTGCAGCGCCTTACGCAAATCCAAGTCAGTCTGATAATCCAACGCACTCAAAGAGTCATCTAAAATCAGTAATTCTGGCTTGGCGATCAAAGCTCTGGCAATCGTTAGTCGCTGTTTTTGACCGCCGGAGAAATTTTTTCCGTTTTCCATGACTTTTGTATCTAAACCATTTGGAAGCTGACGTACAAATTCTTCTGCCTGAGCGATTTTCAGGGCTTCCCAACATTCTTCTTCTGTGGCATCTTGCTTACCCCATTGAAGGTTTTCACGAATAGTCCCAGTAAATAACACGGAAGTTTGGGGAACAAGGGCGATTTGCTGACGAAGATGATCCAGCTGCCAAGAACGAACGTCCATTCCATCCATTATGACTGTACCAGAACTGACATCATAGAAGCGCGGAATCAATTGAGTCAAAGTCGTTTTCCCGCTTCCCGTTGGACCAATGATTCCAAGGATCGTATTTCGCTTCAGCTGAAATGTAATCCCTTGAAGAGAAAGCCCAGAATCAGGAGTATAACGGAAGTCAACATGATCAAAAACGAGGATCGCTTCAGAAGAAAAATCGGGAGTAGTACTGACCTCGGCTTCAAGAATCGAATTCTCTGTGTCTAGAACCTCTTTTACTCGATTTCCTGAAGCTTCGGCACGTGTGAAGATCACGACGAGGTTTGAAACAACGATCAGTGCTAAAAGCATTTGATTCATATAATTGATCAAAGCAAGAACTTGTCCTTGTTCCAAACTACCAATGTTTACTTTGATCCCGCCGACTGTTAGCAAACAGATGATTCCGACATTCATGATCAAGGTCGTAGCAGGTGATAAAAGGGCAGAGATATTGGAAACACGTAAATAATTGTTCGCTAGATCATTTGTGCTTTTATCAAACTTTTCTGTTTCTTTTTTTGTCTGTGCAAATGCACGTATGACACGAACGCCGCTAAGATTCTGGCTGACGTGTTCATTGAGCTGATCTAGTTTTTCTTGCACTTTTTGATAGAGAGGAACAGTTTTTCTGATGATAAAAAATAAAATGATGGAGAAAATAGGCAATAATGCTAAGAAAAACAGACCTACTTCCCAGTCGATCACAAAAGCCATGACTACTGAACCAATGCTTAAAAATGGTGCTCTAATCAATAAACGAATGACCATTGCTAAAGCTAGTTGAAGCTGATTGATGTCGTTTGTCATTCGAGTGATCAAGGTATCTGTTCCAAAATGATTCAACTCGTTGTGAGAGAAAGTATTGATTTTTTTGATCAGCTGATTTCGCAACTCTGTACCAAATCCTTGTGAAGCTACTGAAGCGTAGTATTGGCAAATGATGGCACAAATCAGACCAATCACAGACATAGCGACCATCCATAAGCCCATTTCAATGATTTTTCCTCGGTCATTCATTTTTAGTCCATTATCGATCAAGGAAGCCATCATTAAAGGTAGGACAAGTTCGAAGACAGCCTCAAGAAACTTGAAGAACGGACCCAAAATGATTTGCTTACGATAATCTTTTGCATAACGTAATAACTGAATCATATGATTCCTCCTATTATTTATTTGTCTACAGTTGAAAAAACAAGTACTACCACATTGTAGCTTAGGAAATTTAGAATGAAAAGAGAACAAGCCTTTTCATAAATGAAAGTTTTATTATGAGGAGATTTTAGAGATTGAATAGAGTATTTTTTAGAAAAAAAGAAAGAGAACGGGAAAATCATCCCGGTTTCTTCAGTCCTCCAAACGTCTATTTTGTCCGATTTTTTATAAATGAATCTTGTGTAAAAGGTGGATCAGGTACAGAATCATCAATGGAGCGCTATTTATTTTTTGAAAATAAAAAAGTAGTGATTCCATGATTTAAGTAAAAAATAGCGAGTATAAAGCAAATGATCTTAGTAATGAATAGAATCTCATAAAATCGAGAGGGCGAAGCTTCCTTTCCCATGAAAACTATTGTTATTTTTTGTGAAAAAATAAAAAGTAACGATGTTATTAATTCTAATAAAAACTTTGTTTTTTTGTAGTTTATTCTTCTTTTTATAAAGTTGTTGAAATCGTTTTCTTCTTATGATATAAAGTTATTGTCACAAATTATTTGAGGGAAACCTAATTAATGTTGAAGGAAGGACTATGAAAATAAAAAAATTGTTGATTGGTTTATTATGTATGGCACTTTAGGGGGGATAAGTAATATCGGACAGCCTGTGTTTGCTGTAGAAGTGGATGCGTCAGTGAACGACATATCAAATGAAAATAAAGAGATAAACATAAGTCCCGTACTCACTTTTGATGAAATGGTGCGAGAAGTAGCAAAAGAAAACGGCATCCCTATTATCCAAGCACAACAAGAGCTTGGATTCTCAGCTAAAAGTGCAAGACAAGCACGTACATCAAGGGTAACATACAGAGCATTATCGCAATCTTTGACAGATAATGTTAGTTATAGATCTACGATGCGCTTTTATTGCGAGACCAGTGAAAGTGGAAATTTTAGGGCTATCAAAAGAATCGTACGAGTTGAAATGATCCGCGGATATAATGGTTTGTCGAAACAATTTAGTGGAACTGTTTATGTTCATTTAGAAGATGCTAACCGTATTTTTTACATTGTAAATGGCGACTTCTTCAATAATGGTTCGACAACTTGGAATGCAGGGGTGAATATCGGAGTAGGAAGAAACGCTTCTATTAAGTTTGGTGTAACGAATACAACCTCTCATTATCAATATTACTATGTAGAAAGCCATTTGCGATTTTGATATCAAAACAGCACACGAAAAAGAAAACAAGGCAGGAACAGTGATGTTTCTACCTTGTTTTCTTAATCAATGGGAAAAAACTAAGAGTGGTGTACGTAATCAATAAAAAGGATGGTGACAACAGTACCTCTTTACTCTCTGAAAGCATCATAACTCGTTTTTCCTCGTTACGCCAATAAATTGTTGTTATACCAGATATAAGGATTTGTAATAACAAAAAGCAGACAGAAAAATTGAGAGCTGTGCCTCCTATTTTGTGTGGAAGGATTTATAGAACGCAAAAATCAAGATAAAGATAAATAAAAATCCTGTTTCGGCTATATATTGCGTATCTACATCGATAAAACGGGTTTGTTCTGTCATAGCCATATAAAGCAAAGGTAAAAACACAACCACAGCGAGATAAGATCCGATGATTTCGCGAAAAGTTTTCCAAGAAGTATACTTCCTCTTTTTAGATTTATCCGATTTCATTGAATAGTCATAGCCTCCTTGTTCTTTCTTTATTGTTTGGAAATTCCAGTATAAAAACCGGAAGGAACTGTTCTTTTTTAGAATAAAAATTATAAGGGATAAGTGAGCTGCTGTCTATAACAAGACATATTTTTCAACCCTTTATTAAAGATTTTATTGACAAAATGAATCCGTTTTCTATGATGGAGTAGGGGTGGATAAGTTGTTAAAACACGAAATTTTATGCTACTTAGAGAACCAGACAGCCTTTTTCGATCTCAACCATATGAACGAGGTCTTTACAGCAAAAAGATTGGCTGAACATTTTGGGGTAAAAAGAAACACAGTCAGTCATTATTTGAACCAATTGAATGAGGAGAAACTACTAGTCAAAATCAATTCTCGTCCAGTGGTTTATTTCCACAAAGAAGCTTTTGAAAAACAATTTTTTAAGTTACGTACGAATTTTTATTTTTCTATCAATGATCTTAAAGAAGAACAGCCTTTTTTCGCACAACCAAAAGATTTATTCTCTTTTATGATCGGACACGACGCCAGTTTGAAAGAAAGTATCGAACAAATCAAAACAGCTCTTTACTATCCAGATGGCGGATTGCCACTTTTGATCACAGGTGAAAGCGGCACAGGTAAAAGTTATTTAGTCCATTTAGTCTATCAGTATTGTCTGCTTCATGGTTTACTAGAGGACTCTGCACCATTCATCACTTTCAATTGTGCACAATATGCAGATAATCCTGAACTGTTGACTAGCAATTTGTTTGGACATGTCAAAGGAGCTTACACTGGAGCAGAAGAAAATAAAAAAGGGGCTTTCGAAGCAGCAGATGGTGGAATCTTGTTTTTAGACGAGGTACATCGCTTAACACCAGAAGGGCAGGAAAAACTATTCACCTATCTTGATCAAGGTGTGATTTATCGTATGGGAGAACCTAATTTGTCACGGCGGATCAAAACACGTCTTTTTTTTGCCACGACAGAAGAGACCACTAGTCATTTCTTAACCACTTTCATTCGAAGAATACCTATCCGAATCGAACTACCTGCACTCAATCAGCGTAGTCGAAATGAACGGCTAGAACTGGTTTACTCTTTTTTTATCGAGGAACAAAGAAAAATGGGGAGCCCTTTGTCAGTCAGTGGCCCAGTTTTGTCACTTCTAGCAGGTCAAAAATTATCTGGAAACATAGGAGAGCTGAAAAATATTGTCAAAGTTTCAGCGGCAAAAGCGTATGCTGAACAACGTGAACAGTCGGAGATCCATGTCACCATCCATCATTTGCAAAAAGAACTACTCACTCAGCCCATTACCAAAAATACAGCACAGCAAGGAATCTATATCACGCAAGATCAGACCTTAGAACAATTGATGGAAAAGCAACAGCCAGAACAGCAACGAATCGTTAAAAGTTTTGAGCAAATCCTACTTGATTTCAAAAAAAATGAGTGTCTTCTATATTCTTGCGAAGGAAAACTAAAACAAGAAGTGATCCAATTATTTGATTTTTTGCTGTTTGAGACCAGTAGACAAGAAAAACACGAGCTGTTGGTTTATTGGACTCAATCTATCCGTGAGACCTTTCGACAAATGGAGTCTGCCTATCAAATCAAGTTCGATGGAAACAGTGTCTATGCCTTGAGTTACTATCTTTATCAGCGAAGCACCGTCAAATGGTTACCGGAAGAACATGCGATTATCCAACTAATCAAAGAATTAGAAAAACAGGTTTCTCAATCTTATCCATCTAGCTATCATTATGTCCAGCGAATCTTGGAACTGAGTAAGATTAAATTAGATATTGAAGTCACTAGTATGGATCGGATTTTACTGACGATCTATCTAAAAAAAGTAAAATGGTCAAAAGAAAAACGACTGCCAAAAGCAATGATTGCTGCGCATGGCTATGCAACTGCCAGCAGTATGGCAAATGTGGTCAATCGTTTATTACAAGAAGATCTATTTGAATCATTTGATATGCCGCTAGATGTCACACCACAGCAGATTGCTTCAGAAATCGTGGATTATTGCGAAAACAGCGATGTTTCAAATGGGTTGATCATATTAGTAGATATGGGATCTCTGAAAGAAATCCATCAGTTTTTTAAAAAACAATTATCTGTACCACTTTTGATTATGAATAATGTGACGACACCTTTAGCCATCACAGTAGGGGAATGCTTGCAAAAAAATGCAGCTTTAGAAGAAATAGCAGAAGAGGCCGTTCGTCAAATCCAACCAGAATGGCGGCTCCTCTATCCACAAGAAAATAAACCCAAAGCACTCATTACTACCTGCTTCACTGGAATCGGCACGGCGGCTCACCTAAGTGAACTGCTAGAGAAAAGCTTGCCTACGACTTGTCAGTTGAAAATCATCCCATATGAATATCAGCGATTAAAAGATAAGAAAAACAGTGAACCATTGTTTTCCATATACGAAATCGTAGGGATCATAGGTACCGCAGATCCTGCTATCACCGATATCGACTATCTTTCATTAGAAGACCTCATCTCAGGAGAGAAGATGTCTGTACTAGCAGAATGGTTGGATTCTGCTATGAATGTTTCAGATAAGGAAACATTCAACCAGAACATCATTCGCAATTTTTCATTGGAGAAAGTACTGGACTCTGTGACTATTCTAGATACAGAAAAGGTGATGGAGGAAATCGATCATTTTATGCGAGAATTAGAGGTGCAGTTGAATCGAAGAATCAGTAACCCCAAAAAACTAGCGTTATATGTCCATGTGAGCTGTCTAATCGAACGTTTGATCCGACAAATGCCAATTGAAACCTATCAAGGATTAGAGAAATGGGAACAGTGTCAAAAAGAAGAGGTATCTGCTATTAAATCTGCGTTTAGTGTCATTGAAGAGCATTATAGTGTCATGATCCCTCATTCTGAGATTGCCTATATCTGTGATATTTTGAGTGAAAGTACAGAGTTACTCTCGATAGAAGAAGAATTTTGAACATAAGCAAGTTGTGGCCACTAACTTTGGCACGCAACTTGCTTTTTAGTATGTGTAAGTAAAAAGAGGAGATGAAAAAGTGGACAGAGAAATTATCTTAGCTTCCCATGGTAAATTTGCTTCAGGGATACTAGATTCATTAGAGCTAATCTATGGGAAAAATCATTCTATTACTGCATTGGACTGCTATACTGATGAGAATTTTGATTTAACGGAATCAGTAAGTCAGCTGTTTATGAGGTACAAAGATAAAGAAATCATTGTTCTGACGGATCTTTTTGGCGGAAGTGTCAACAATGAATTCTTACAATATATCAATCAGGATCATGTCTATCTTGTTGCTGGATTGAATTTGCCACTCTTGATTGAGCTAGTATCTCAGTTGGACGCTGAAGTGGAGACAACTGTTTTGATCCAGCAGGTGCTAACTGATTCAAAAAAAATGATCCAGTTTTGTAACGAACGGATCAATCAGGAAATAGAAGAAGACGAATTTTAGGAGGAAGAAGAATGATTGTATTGACAAGAGTTGACCATCGGTTATTACACGGACAAGTCGCTTTTTCTTGGACACAAACAATAGGTGCAGATTGTATTTTGATTGCGAATGATGATGTGCCTACTAATGAGATACGAAAGACAACGATCAAATTAGCCAAGCCGCAAGGAGTCAAACTAGTGATCAAATCCATTGATGACTCGATTGCCGCATTGAAAAGCGGTGTGACAGATAAATATAAGCTATTCATCGTAGTGGAATCAATCGAGGACGCATATAAGCTGGCAGAAGCGTATCCAGAAATCAAAACCATCAACTTAGGAGGGATCAAGGCGAAACCTGGTACTCGTAGTATTGGAAAAGCGGTGAATATTTTACCAGAAGAGGAGGAACGATTGAAAAGATTGATTGACAAACAAATAGAAGTGGAGATCCGTCAAGTACCGGCAGATAAAAAAGTGGACGTAAGGGAAGTTTTGTAAGAAAGGAAGAAACTCAATGATTGTACAAGCAGTCTTATTAGGTATCGTTGCATTTATCGCACAATCAGAATATGCATTAGGGACATCGCTGCTTTCTCGTCCAATTGTGACGGGACTGTTTACAGGAATCGTGTTAGGTGATGTAAAAACTGGGATCGTCATGGGTGCCACTTTGGAGTTAGCATTTATCGGATCATTCTCAGTAGGTGCTTCGATCCCCCCTGATGTGGTGACCGGAGGAATTTTAGGCACGGCTTTTGCTATCACAGCTGGAGCTGGTACGGAAACGGCACTTTTACTAGGTTTACCAATTGCTACGTTGACATTGATATTGAAAAATATTTACTTAGGTCTTTTGATTCCAATTATGAACCATAAAGCGGACAGTTATGCAGAAGAAGGAAACTATAAAGGAGTCGAGCATATGCACTTGCTTGCCGGTTTCGGTCTTTCTTTGATGCTTGGTGTTGTGGTAATGGTTTCGTATATGGTGGGAAGCAATACGATCGGAAATCTACTCAATAAGATTCCTGACTTCGTTCAGAATGGCTTGTCAGTAGCTACAGGGTTGATTCCAGCTCTTGGTTTCGCGATGCTCGCTCGATTGCTGATTAACAAACAAGTTTCACCATACTTTTTCTTAGGTTTCGCTATAGCTTCTTACTTAAAGATTCCTGTGACCGGAGTAGCTATTTTTGGTGCAATTTTAGCCGTTGTGGTAGTCAATATCATGAATGTCCGTCAACTGCCACTTCAAACCACTGCAGGGGAGGTCGAAGAAGATGAAGAATTCTGAGAGTAAAAATAGCAAAATAACGAAAAAAGAACTGAATCATGTATTCTGGCGTTCTTTTCAAATGGAGTTTTCTTGGAACTATGAACGACAGATGAATATGGCTTATGTTTACGCAATGATTCCGATTTTGAAAAAGTTATATCAGTCGAAAGAAGAAATGGCAGCAGCTTTGAAACGGCATCTAGAGTTTTTCAACACGACCCCACATATCGTTACATTGATTTTAGGGATCACGGCTGCAATGGAGGAAGAAAATAAGGATGATCCTGAATTTGATGTGACCGCGATCGACAGTATCAAAACATCTTTGATGGGACCACTTGCAGGGTTAGGGGATTCTTTCTTTTGGGGAACTTTGCGATTGATTGCCACAGGTGTGGGCACCTCTTTAGCTATGCAAGGAAATATTTTAGGACCTATCTTGTTCATTTTGATTTTCAATATTCCGCACATTCTGTTCCGCTATCTAGCAACAGGTTGGGGTTATCGCTTAGGAACAGGTTTTTTGAAAAAGATTCAGGCAAACGGGATGATGGAAAGTTTGACATTAGGCGCGTCTATCATTGGGCTGATGGTCGTCGGAGCAATGACTGCCACGATGATTACCATCAATATCCCTTTAAAAATCGGTTCAGGAGAAAATGCTGTGACTGTTCAAAGTATTTTTGATGATATCGTCCCAAATATCTTATGTCTGGGTGCATTTGGTGTAGTGTTTTATCTATTGAAAAAAGAAGTAAAACCATTAACGATTTTGATCGGATTAGCTTTCTTTGGGATTTTTGGTTCGTGGATAGGGATTTTTTAGAAAAGGAGCAGAGAAAATGGTTACGATGCAAGATTATATTTATGAAGAAAAGGAAGTACTAAGTACGATCTTGAAAAAGAATGATTTTTCGACAAGAAAACAAATGAAAAAAACAACGAATCTGCTGATGCTAGCAACGGGTTCTTCTTACAACGCTTGTTTAGCAGCGAAGCCGGCATTGGAATCTTATGGCGAGCTAACCGTCGATATTCAAGAACCTTTTCATTTTGCTCATTATGGAAAACTTTCTCCATCAATCGATACTGTGATTGCTGTGTCACAAAGTGGGAAAAGTGCTTCTACTGTTGAAGCAGTAAAAATGATCCAAAAACAAGAAATACCGATTATTGCTGTCACAAATGACGTACAAAGTCCACTTGCTTTAGAAGCTACACAGATTATTGATTTAGGTGCTGGGATAGAAACAGTTGGCTTCGTTACAAAAGGCTATTCTGCTACTGTCTTACAGTTACTACTCTTAGGGCTAGGAATTGGGATAAGTAAAAATAATATCAGCAAAGAAATAGAACAAAACTACATGCAACAGTTACAAAAAATAATCGATCATTTACCAGTGATTATTCAAAAAACGGAAGAATTTTTTGATGAGCATCAAAGTTTGTTTCGTTTAACACAACGCTTCATCACTATTGGCTATGGTCCAAACTGGGGAACAGCTAAAGAAGCAGAAACGAAATTGACGGAAACAATCCGTGTCCCGTCACAAGGATTTGAGTTAGAAGCTTACATGCATGGCCCATATCTAGAGGCTGATGCTTCCCATTTGCTGTTCTTTATTGAAGGGGACAATGAAAATAAGGAACGTTCACAAAAGTTGCGGAGATATATGAGTCAGTATGTTGGAGAGACTCTCACAATTACCACAAAAAAAGCAAGAAACGAGAAAACACTTGGATTAGCAATAGAATGTGATGAATATCTGTCTATATTACCACTTGTCATTCCATTTCAACTATTCGCTTATAAAACCGCAGTAGCTAAAGGAATCGACTTGAACAAAAAGATCTTTGAAGACTTTGATACAGTCTTGAAAAGTAAATTATAAGAGGTGGAAATCATGTTGAAATTCAATGAAGAAGAACAAATCAAAGCAATAAAAGGTGCACTAGCTTTACGTCCGCAAGTAGAAAAAATCATCGATAAACTTTATACGGAAAAATTCGATGCTGTCTATTATTTAGGAATTGGTGGAACATATGCTTCTTCGATGCAAGCTGTCACTTATATGAATGGGAAAAGCAACTTGCCTGTCTTTGTACAGCATGCTGCAGAATATTACACTACTGGGAACAAAAGATTAACAAAAGATTCTATCGTTTTCGTGTCCTCTGTTACTGGGACAACCCAAGAAGTAGTGAAAGCAGTAGAAGAAATCAAGAAAATAGGAGCGACACTGATTGGATTTATCGATAAAGCAGAGAGTAAGTTGTCTCAACTATGCGATTTTGTGGTTACTTATCCAGCTCCCGGAACAGAACAAATCAAATTTTTTATGGTAGCAGATCGATTGATGTATTTGCATGGGGAATTCGAAGATTACTCAGAGTACTATGAACAGCTCGAACAGTATTTGCCAACAGGGTTAGTGGAAGCAGAGAAAAAAGCAGATGCATTTGGCTTATCATTTGCAGAAAAACATCGACGTGATAGCATGCATTATTTTATCGGAGCTGGGAATCAATGGGGAGCTGTTTATTCATATGCCATGTGTTATTGGGAAGAACAAAGCTGGCTCCCATCGAAATCTATCCATGCTGCCGAGTTTCTTCACGGGACGTTAGAGATCGTTGAAGAAACGACCCCAGTCACTTTATTTTTAGGCGAAGATGAACAGAGAGTGTTATCTGAACGTGTAGCTAAACTTTTGCCAAAAATTTGTAGTAATTATACATTGATAGATACAAAAGACTATCCAGTAGAAGGTATCAGCGAAAAATATCGCGGACGTGTGTTGTCTTTCTTATTGATGCATGCAGTGACACAGCGTATCGATGCACATGTCGAACAGCTGAATTGTCATCCATTAGAGATACGCCGCTACTATCGTCAGTTTGATTATTAGGATCGATTGGATGAAAAGAAGATAAAAAATAAAGAGAGCAGCGACAACTGCTCCCTTTATTTTTTAGTTGTTTTCCAAGTCAGTTAATGCATTACGATTTTGAACATTGACATCGATTACATTATAAAATGCGTTATTTGTATCAGCTACATCCCAAACTGCTAAAATGACATGATACCCCAGACGATTGCTAGGAATATTGATTGTATGAGTCGGATTAGTATTAGACATATTGCCACGATTATTTACTTCACCAATGAATTCCAGGTCATTTCTATTCAATGGGGCATTTGGATTCCAACCATTTTTAGTCATGTAATAGTGCCATTTCGTCGTTGCGTGGTCAGCTGTGAAATGCCAAGTGAATCGGTTTGCCCCAGTAGTTAAGTTGTTTTTTGTCCATAACGTAGCTGTTTGTTTATCCAAAACAAAATCACCTACTGCACCATTAGCAGAAGCAATCCGACCATTTGCAGGTCCAGCCGAAGGGAATCCTTTTGGTGCCTCTAGAGATTGTGGTTCGTTGATGATACGACCATACTTTTCAAAAGCACTTTGCCAATTATTCCTACTATCTAGAGCACCTTGATAGCCACGGCTGATAGGTTGTGAAACATAGCCATGAGCCGAGACATCTACAGAAGACAAAGCGGCGATTCCTGTTGTAGCAAGTAACATTCCTAATCCCAATAAAGTACTTTTTTTCATTTGATAATTCCTCCAGTTAGATAAAATATTTTAAGAAAAGGTTTCCTTTTCGTAAGATAGTATAAAATGTATTATTTAAATATTATTTTTTTGTATGGTATTGCAACAAAAATAAAAAACTAGAAGAATGACTATTGATAAATAGCCTTATCATTTTTATGTATAGTTTTTTTCAAAAGAGAATCTCTCAATTCAATGATCTCTTCTTTCACTTCCTCTAATCCTAGCCATTCAAAGAAATGGATTGCTTCGTCAATTTCTTTTAGTGCTCGTTCATTGCCATCTGCTAATTGAGCTAAAGCAGTGAATGATCGGTAACGGGCCAAGTCTAAAGTATGTTTATAACGGTCACTTACTTTTTTCCATTCTCCTAAAAATAGTTTTCTAAGAAAAACAGAAGAACGATGAAAAGATAGATGTATACCGTTCAAAAGAAAATTTGATAATAATTCGGAATAATGAGCAGTATCGACATATGCTTTCATTTTTGTGACACTACGCTGAAAAGAATGATAAATATACTCGTCATCGAATATAAATAAACAATTGGAAAAAATAGAAAGTTCATAATGTCCCCATGTATCGATACCTTCCAAGTACTTTTTGATAATAGAAACTTCTGTCAAAGTTTCCGAACGAGTGAGCTTTCGGTTTCCCAGATATTGATCAATTAGTATACGTTGCGTATATAGCAGGCGATAATAAATATTCCCAGTTTTTTTAAATTCTTTTAGTAGTTCATTCTCTTGCTCTTTTGTTAAATATTTTGTTGTGATCAGGTAATTAGAAAGTTTTTGTTTACCTGTAAGAGTATTGTTGTTCAGCAAAAATTGATATTCTTCAAGTGTAACATTCATCCGTTCAAGGTAATCCACTAACAATTCAAAACTGATTTTTGTTCCTCTAGATTCAAAAGCAGCTAATGTCCCTCGCTGAGAAAGCCCCTCTGTTAATTGAGCTTGTGTCAGGCCACGTTCTTTTCTTAGTTTTCGAATTAAAGAAGCATGTTTTATCATGTAAGTTACCTCCATACGTTTTTTATGAATATAAGATAACACAAGGCTGTTATCTAAGGACGAAAATGTCAATTATGTACTATTTTTGATAAAAAGTGCTCATGCTTTAAAAGCAATTTTTATTTATGTTGTAATAACATACAAAAAATGAAAAACAGACGTTGTTAAAATAAACTATAGTTACCAAATATTAGGAGGTATGATGAATGAAAAAAATTTTTTGGCTGTCATTGGCAGCAATCGGCTGTTTCGCTGGAGGTGGACAAACTATATATGCTGCACAAGATTCTGCGGCATTGATGCCGGATATCTCAGAAAAGCAAATTGCTGTTGGATATTATCATAATTGGGTACCAGAGCAAGGTGCGGGATATAGAGGTGGGAAACCAGCAGAGACAGACTTAGGAAAGATCAATCCGTTTTACAATGTCATCGCAGTATCTTTTATGAAAGGCGAAGGGATTCCTACATTTGAGCCATTTAATATGAGTGATGAAGAATTCAGAAGCAAAGTGGCCACCTTAAATGAAGAAGGACGATCAGTTATCATTTCTTTAGGCGGAGCTGATTCTCATATCGAATTGCACAGAGGACAAGAACAAGCATTTGCAGATGAAGTGATTCGGTTGGTAGAAACTTATGGTTTTGATGGTTTAGACATTGATTTAGAACAAAGCGCCATTACGGCAGGAGATAACCAGCAAGTGATCCCAGAAGCGTTGAAAATCGTACGAGATCATTATAAAAAGCAAGGAAAACACTTTATTATTTCTATGGCACCTGAATTCCCTTATTTGAGAACAGCGGGAGGCTATGTCCCATATATCACTGCATTAGAAAATGAGTATGATTTTATTGCACCACAACTATATAATCAGGCGGGCGACGGATTAAGCGTGGGCGACGAATGGATTGCTCAGAACAATGACAGTCGAAAATATGATTTCTTATATGGTATGTCAAAAGCCTTGCATAACGGAGAGAGTGGATACATTCGGATACCAGCAGATCGTCTGGCTTTGGGGATTCCAGCAAATAACGATGCGGCAGCCAACGGTTATGTGCAAGATCCATCCGTTGTCTATCAAGTATTCGAACAAATGGAAAAAGAACGTACACCTTTGAAAGGTTTGATGACTTGGAGCGTGAACTGGGACGAAGGGGTAAACTCAGCTGGTATTTCTTATAATGAATCATTTGCGAAAGCTTATCAAAATCTGTTTACGGAACAAGAACCAGATACAGAGAAACCTTCTAAACCGACCAATCTTAGAGGAACAGCAACAAGTACGACGGTCACATTGTCTTGGACTGAATCAATAGATAACGTCCGTGTGTCACATTATAATATTTATGAAAACAATCGATTAGTAGGAACAAGCAACACTACGAATTATATACATACAGGTTTACAACCAGAAACGACTTATTCTTATACGATTGAAGCTGTCGATACATCAGGAAATATTTCTGCACGTTCTGATGATTTGAACATTCGCACTCAAGAAGCAGCAGCTTTACCAGCACCTTCTATACCAAACGGGTTGAGCGTCAACAGTGTGACACAATCAACAGTTCATTTGGTATGGCAGGAAAATAGCTTATTGGAAGAAGTACTTTATTATGAAATATACAGAGATGGCAAGAAGATCGCTACCTCACAAACCGCTGTATTTGAAGATCAAAACTTAACAGCTTCTACTGCATATCGTTATCAAGTTCGTGCAGTTAATCAGACAGGCGCTTCTTTACTAAGCCAGTCTGTTACGGCAAGAACCCTAGACGAGAACGGCCAAGGAAATTCTTGGACGGTCGGTACTTTTTATCAAGTAGGAGACATAGTCACATATAATGGTATTCAATATCGTTGCGTGCAAGCGCATATTGCAGCTGCACATTGGGCACCAGATACGGCCTTCTCTTTATGGCAAAAAATAAGTTGATGATGAGGTCGTGATAGAAGCTACTTCTGTAACACCGTTTATAAAGCGGTTGTGAAATCAATACTTTGACCTAAGTATTACAGAAATAAAACGGCAAAATAGTTTTTCATATTTTGCCGTTTTTTAATCTAATATCGAGGGTGAGCTGATTGAACACTGTGTATCAAGAGATGATAAGCCTGATGTATAACTGCGTGTCGGAATAAGGAGGATATGACTTTTATCAAAATTTCTACCATGTATTGACTTAAACAAAGAGCGTGAGACAAAAGTAAAGAACACTTTTGTCTCACGCTCTAAACACGTATAAACGGCGGAAGCAGAAGCAACTCCTTTTTATTTCTTGGAGTTAAACGCTTCTGTCCCAGCCTCTTCTTGTATGTAGCTTCAATTAAGGGTTGTTAGGAGAAACTTCCCAGCCTCCCAATGGTAATGGTAATGGAAACATAGTCAAACCTCCTTTCTCTTAGTGACAAATAAAGTATAACAAGTGTAAAAAGAAAAAAATTAAAATGTACGCTATTGCAACATTAAATAGATTATTTCAAGTGAAAGTCGATAAAAGAATTAAACAAACACTTAAAAACAATGGAAATTAGTCCAAACTTTAAGAAATGTATACTATAATGGAAATTATTAATTATTTATTTGGAGGAATATCCATGAAACAAAAAATCGCAGTTCTTGGTCCTGGATCATGGGGCACTGCTTTAGCACAGACATTGGCAGAAAACGGGCATGATGTCCGGATTTGGGGAAATGTACCTGAACAGATTGATGAAATCAATACGTATCATACAAATCAACATTTTTTACCTAATTTGACGATTCCAGAATCGATTATCGGATATAAAGAATTGGCAGAAGCAGTGGATGACGCAGATGCTATTTTGTTTGTCGTTCCGACAAAAGCAATCCGTTCAGTCGCCCAGGAACTTATTGGTAAAATGAATACTAAGCCCGTCATTATCCATGCAAGTAAAGGCCTAGAACAAGATACGCATAAACGGATCTCAGAAGTTTTGGCTGAAGAAATTCCAGAAGAAAAACGACAGGCAATCGTCGTATTATCTGGCCCTAGTCATGCGGAAGAAGTAGCAGTTCATGATATCACAACGATTACAGCTGCAAGTATTGATCAAAAAGCAGCTGCTTATGTACAAGAATTATTCATGAATGATTATTTCAGGATTTATACAAATAATGATGTGATTGGTGTAGAAACTGGCGCAGCATTAAAAAATATCATTGCTATTGGTGCCGGTGCTATCCATGGGCTAGGGTTCGGAGACGATGCAAAAGCGGCAATCATGACTCGCGGATTAGCAGAAATTAGCCGTCTTGGTGTAGCAATGGGGGCCAATCCGCTGACGTTTATCGGTTTGAGCGGCGTTGGGGACTTGATTGTTACTTGTACAAGTGTTCATTCCCGTAATTGGCGTGCCGGTAACTTATTAGGACAAGGGCATAAACTGGAAGAAGTTTTGGAAAACATGGGAATGGTCGTTGAAGGTGTGGCAACGACAAAAGCAGCAGTCGAGCTAGCGCAACAGCTAGGTGTTGAGATGCCAATTACTCAAACCATCTATAATGTTTTGTATAATGGAGAAGATATCAAAAAAGCAGCAAAAGAAATCATGCTACGTGACGGAAAAATGGAGAATGAATTTTCTCTTCGTTAAATAGATGATTAACAGGTAAGCGTCGTTTAGGAGGAACAGCAAGTGAAGGTCAAAAAAGCAGTTATTCCTGCCGCTGGGCTAGGAACACGTTTTTTGCCGGCAACAAAAGCCATGGCAAAAGAAATGCTTCCAATCGTGGATAAGCCAACGATCCAGTTTATTGTGGAAGAAGCATTGGATTCAGGAATCGAAGATATCTTGATCGTAACGGGAAAAGAAAAGAGACCCATCGAAGATCATTTTGATGCAAATATCGAATTGGAAAACAATTTGCGGGAAAAGGAAAAAACAGAACTACTCGCTTTAGTTGAAGAAACGACTCATGTCAATCTTCACTTCATCCGTCAATCTCATCCAAGAGGACTGGGGGATGCCGTGCTTCAAGCAAAAGCATTCATAGGGAATGAACCATTTGTTGTCATGCTCGGGGATGATTTGATGAAAGATGATATCCCACTGACTCAACAATTGATGATGGATTATGAAGAAACACAATCTTCTGCTGTTGCCGTCATGCGTGTACCAGAAAATGAAACCTCTAAATATGGAATTATTGATCCTAAAGCGGATAACGAAAAGGGACGTTGCAGAGTAAATGGTTTTGTAGAAAAACCTGAACTTGGAAAAGCACCAAGCAATTTAGCCATTATCGGACGTTATCTGCTGACTCCCAAAATATTTGAGATATTAGCAACTCAAGAACCAGGAGCAGGGAACGAGATACAACTAACAGATGCACTTCAGACCCTTAACCAAACAGAAGCGGTCTATGCGAGAGAATTTAAAGGAAAAAGATACGACGTAGGCGATAAGCTAGGATATATGAAGACAAATATTGAATATGGACTTCGTCATCCGGAAATCGGTGCATCGTTAAGCGCCTATATTATCCAGTTGAGCAAAGAGCTAAGAACAGAAAATTAACTGGAAATAAGTGACCTGCTGAGAATAAAAATCAAATGGGTATTAAAGCGGCAGCTTGTGCGTCATTTGCGCAACTGTCGTTTTTATTTTTTGACGCTAAGTGAATGAAGACGAGGAAAAATGAAAGATAAAAAAAAGACTTTTGTGAATATATTTAGAAAATTTTCTGCTAATGGTTTAATTTTTTTTTAAGTTACATAAAAGAAAATGATTACATAAGAGAAATGAAAGCCAATCCAGAAGATTCATAGTAGAATAAAAAGGCGAATTTTTTTAATTATAAAAAAGGTGTGTGTCCACTATGGGAAAATTAGTCGCTGTTGCGCAGTCGCTACTTGATATACTCAAGTGGCTGATGGAAGGAAGTAATTGGGTATTTGTGTTACCACTATTGCTCATTAGTCTATTTATCATGTTCAAAATGGTCAGAAAAAAAGAAAGATTCCTGATTTTTATCTGGTATGCAGCGTCAGTTGCAGTTGCTAGCTTGATGATTGAACTGGCGTTAGGTAGTTGGGAAGCTTGCATATTTGCCTTATTTTTTGCTGTATTGTATCTGATCATTTATATTCCTTATAGGAAAAGAAAGTCTCGAATCGGAAAAAAGGGTAGACATGCCGCTACTTTTTCTAGTACAGATTCTCCGGAACAAAGCAGAAGAGCGAGAAGAAGACGGTAATATTTAGTATGTATACGCAAAAAAAGATAAAATAATGGATAAAATATTGAGTTGAGAGATTTATTTAATTGGTGAAAAAAACTTTTTTTACTTATTTAAAAGAATCTTTTCAAAAAGGAATGCTTGCTACATAAGGACAAGTCATTCCTTTTTTTATGTTATTTATTTGTAAAAAAATCATACCAATGTTTTTTTGTGTTTTCGTACTTGCACTTGAATAAGAGATTACTTACAATGAGTTCAGATAGAAACAGCTGAATAAAAAAAGGCTCCCTGACCCTTAGTTGGCGCTAAGAATCAGGGAATGACCAGTCACACTCATACACCCTGACCGATCATTTTGCCATAGTCAATGCAGTGCATCGACCTTATTTATTGTACCTAATCTAAGGGGAAAATTCTACCCCTATGTAGAGATTTTCTATGGTCTGCACGTTGTTTTATTTGCTATGTCAAGGTATTGGGCGTATTCGTTCAATACCTTTTTTGCGTTTGAAACAGCAAAGACCGCATGTGTTACTGTTTATCTTCTGTTTTTTATGTATTTCCTTAGATTAGGCAGCTGTTTCTATTCATGTCAAGTATAGCTAGGCGGGAGAGAAAAATGAGTTTATGTTATTTTGACTATTATTACCAATTGGAAGAGAAATTAAGGATAGAAGAGCCGTTGATGGTTCAAGCAGGAACTTGGATTGCGAAACAAATCAATCAAGGCGGAAGACTGCAGATATATGCTAGTCGCACACTAAGTGGTGTAGCATTTGAATTTTGGGATCAAACACCGGACCTTGTGCCAAGTATATTGATTGAGAACCCAGCCGGAGGTGTCTATGAAACGCTAGAAGGGGCAGGACAAGCGATTATTGATGAGCTTTCTGTCAAACCAGAAGACATTTTTCTTCTTCTTTCGAATGAAGGAAGAAATCCAGCAATCATTGAGTTGGCTCAATGGATCAAAGAAAATGGACATCCTTTGATCATTGTTACTGGATTTGATTTGTCACGAAGCATCAAGTCCCAGCATAGCAGTGGTTTGAGATTATTTGAATTTGCTGATTTAGTTTTGGATAACCATGCCAATCTGCATGATGCAGTCTTGACTTTGCCGAATTTAGATCCAGCAATCTGTGGAACAGCCTCTCTTGCAACGATCTTTTTGCTTCAACAGGTTTTGTATTTTACAGCAAAACAGCTAGTTCAGGAAACAAGAGGAAAATAGTTTTCCACACAATGACCAAAGTTTCTTTAAAAAAACGGTGTTCCACGTAAATATGGAGTGTTTGAAACAAAGAAAACGATTTTCCAAGAAAAACAGTAATAATCATCTTTTGTTTTTTTGTTATTTTAAGTTTGTTTAGCTCTAGATGTCAGCCTTTTTTTTCGAAAGTACGTTATTTTTATGAGTTGTTTCACAATGAGAAAAAAAGAGCTACAAAAATATGCAATGCTAGATAGACAAAAAAACAGCGGAAAAAGAGACAAGAAAGAATCCGCATGGATTCTTTCTTGTCTCTTAATACACGTTGATGAAAGAGTCTTCCCCAAAACTCTTTACAATGTAATTATAGTACATTTGTTATCATTATTGCAATGAAGTTTACCTGATATAACAAAATTGTCGAAGAAGATTCCTTTTTCTAATAGAAAGAAAATATACAAAAAATGAAAGATATGAGATGGATATTTATTATTATTTTTTGCTTTTTTGCAATGAAATACAATTTATTCACGATTATAAAATGAAAAAATCAGGACGGGATTTCCGCTAATCTAAAAATAAAAAAAGAATTTTAAGGAAAAACAGAGAAATAAAATACTTAATATAAATGGAAAAAGAAAAAAATAGTCATATATATGAGAAAAAAAGCAAAATAGAAAAAAGTGATTTTCTAATAAATTATTCATGTGGAAATGTCATTTTTACTGTATAATTCATTTGATTATCCATTTTTTATTCATCAAAATTACTGAGAAAAGAAAGGAAGAAATAAATTTGAAGAAAACAAATTCTTCAGGAAAACCGAAACGTGACTTCACTAAATTATCGACACCGCATACGTATGTCATTATTTTTGGTGTAGTCATCTTTGCATGGATACTGACTTTTGTCGTACCAGCAGGAAAGTTCAGCACGCAAGACATTGAATATAAAGATGCGAATGGCGAAACAAGTACTCGTACTGTTTTACGCCAAGATTCCTTCCGTTATGCTTACGAGCTGGATAAATCGTATGTATTTGATCAATTAGAAGAACTGCAAGACCATCCAGCAGAACGTGAAAAATTGGATGTTCCTGAAAAAGGATTGGAAAAAGTCATTGCTGACGGAGAAAAAAATCTTACGCAAGAAAAACTAGATGAAATTTCCTTAACAGATGATGTTCTTTACGATGAGTATGGCGAAAATATCTATGATACTTCTAAAAAATTGCATAAAACAGCCAAAATATGGGGAACAGACGATTTTGGTGGCTTTGGCTTCTTAAATTTTGTTTTTGAAGGTCTAGTATCTGGAGATAAATATGGATCTGCTGTAGGGATTGCTGCATTGATCCTTGTTGTCGGAGGTGCTTTTGGTATTATTATGCGTACCGGAGCGATTGATGCAGGAATCTATGCGTTTATCAGTAAAACGAAGGGACTGGAGCGTTTAGCTTTACCGCTATTATTCTTTGCTTTTTCATTCGGGGGCGCTACATTTGGGATGGCAGAAGAGGTGATTCCATTCTCAATGGTGATGGTTCCATTCGTCATTGCCTTAGGATATGACTCAATCGTAGCAGTAACCGTGACTTATGTCGCATCTCAAGTCGGAAATGCGACCTCTTGGATGAGCCCGTTTAGCGTAGCTGTGGCTCAAGGGATTGCTGGAATCCCAGTGTTGTCTGGTGCGACATTCCGATTGATTATGTGGGTAGTTGTTACTGCCTTAGCAGCTGGCTATATGATGATATATGCAGAAAAAATCCGTAAAAAACCGGAAAGTTCGTTGACTTACAAATCAGATGATTATTTTCGTTCTCATATCAAAAAGACATCTGATGAAAATAAAAAATTCATGCTTGGGCATAAACTGATTTTAGTAGAGATGTTAGCTGTTCTTGTTTGGATCGTTTGGGGCGTGACTCAAAAAGGCTATTACATCCCCGAAATCGCTTCTCAATTCTTTGTGATGGGATTAGTTGCCGGAATCATTGCTGTTCTTTTCAAATTAGATGGAATGAAAGTCAATGACATCGCTTCTTCTTTCCAATCTGGTGCAGCTGATTTAGCTGGTACAGCAATCGTAGTAGGGATGGCCAAAGGAATCCTTCTCGTCTTAGGTGGATCCGATGCGTCTGTTCCTTCAGCTTTGAATACGATTTTGCATGGAATCGGGACGGCATTGACCGGTGTGCCAGCTGTCATTGGCGCTTGGGCGATGTATATCTTCCAAAGTTTATTCAACTTGGTTGTTACATCAAATTCAGGACAAGCAGCTTTGACCATGCCGATTATGGCTCCATTGGCAGATTTAGTAGGTGTATCTAGACAAGTAGCAGTTCTTGCTTATCAGCTTGGTTCTGGTTTCATGGATGCTTTTACGCCCGTATCAGCTAGCTTGATTGGTGTGTTAGGTGTTGCACGGATCGAATGGGCAAAATGGGCAAGGTTCCAAATCAAGATGCAAGGATTCCTGTTTGTTTTGGGAACTATTTTCATCATGATTGCTATTGCGATCGGTCTGCAGTAGTACTGGAGACATAAGTAAATAAAAAAGTAATCCAAACAGTAGATAAATGACTCCAAGAACCGTCATTTTACGGTAAAATCAAAGGAGTAAAGATTCTATCGTTTGGATTATTTTTTAAGATCCTATCATCAGCTATACTTAAAGAAAGAGGAAAAATGTATGAAGATCATCCGACAAATTGAAGTGTTTGCACCAGATTACTTAGGGAAAATGGACGTATTGATTGCCGGTGGGAAGATTTTGGCTGTAGAAGAACAGCTAGAAGGCGGCTACGAAGGAGTGGAAGTAGAAGAACTTTCAGGTGAGGGGAAAGTACTGACTCCAGGTTTCATTGACTGTCATTTCCATATTTTAGGCGGAGGAGGAGAAGGCGGTTATCAAAACAGAACGCCAGAAGTTACATTAAGTCAATTGACTACAGCTGGTGTAACGACAGTTGTCGGTTGCTTGGGAACAGACGGAGAAGGTCGAGATATGACTGCTTTGATCAGCAAAGCGAAAGGACTTGAAGCAGAAGGAATCTCCACTTATGTGTACGAGGGTTCGTACCGATTACCGGTAAAAACAGTAACAGATTCGATCATCAAAGACTTTTTAACAATCGATAAAATCATCGGAATCGGAGAAATCGCAGTATCCGATCACCGTTCTTCTCAGCCAAGTTTTGAAGAATTTGCCCGTGCAGCAGCAGATGCTCGTGTAGGAGGCATGTTGTCGGGAAAAGCTGGGATCATCAATGTCCACTTAGGCGGAGGAAAAAGAAAGCTAGAGTTATTGACACGAATTGTAGAAGAAACAGAAATTCCGATCACACAGTTTTTGCCTACTCATGCGAATCGCACACCAGAATTATTTGAAGCTTGCGTGGCATTTGCTAAACGTGGCGGCACGATTGACTTCACCGCTAGCGAAGATCCTGATTTTTGGGAGAAGACAGATGGGGAAGTGCGCTTCAGTAAAGCATTGAAACGATTGATTGAGGAAGATGTTTCTTTAGATAATTTCACGATGACCTCAGATGGACAAGGAAGCTTGCCTTATTTTGATGAAAACAATCATTTCCTAGGGTTAGGAGTAGGAAGTGCCAAGGCATTGCTAGTAGGGATCAAAGAAGCTGTGCAAAAAGAAAATATTCCTCTGGAAATCGCCTTGCGAGCTATAACCAGTAACCCAGCACGTATATTGAAATTAGATAAAAAAGGAAAAATTGAAATTGGCGCAGATGCAGACTTGTGTATCTTGGACAAAGAAACGCTTGACATTGATACAGTTATTGCTAAAGGAGAAATAATGGTCCAAGAAAAAGAAGTCAAAGTATGGGGAACTTTCGAAAAAAGTTTTTGATCCACTATCTGACTCATCCTTTTTTAGAAAACGAGCGTTCTGTTTGTCTGTATCTGTTGTTGATGTTACCCTGAAAGTAGATCAATAAACAAATTAAGAGGAGGAAACACCATGGCAGATTTAAAAGGACGTTCTAAAGACATGAAAGACAAAGTAGTCGGTGAAGGAAAAGAAGCATACGGCAAGGCAACAGACGACAAGAGCAAAGAAACAGAAGGAAAAGCACAATCACTAGGTTCTGATATCAAAGAAAAAGCTCGTGATTTGGGCGATGAAATCAAAGACAAATTCTCTCGAAAAGATGAAAACAAATAAACAACGTTCATTACTAAATGAATCAAGCAAATAGAAATCCGAACCGTATCTGCCTCGCAGATATGGTTCGGATTTTTTGGTTGAACATTATCCTATTTTTTAAACTTCCATTTTTTGAAATTCTTTATTTTTTAGTTCAAAGACTTCATCGCAACTTTTTGCTACTTCGACCTCATGAGTTACGATGATAATACAGCGATTTTGCTCATGGGCGATTTCTTGGAAAAGTTTGACGATATCTTGTGAAGTGGTCTCATCCAGATTCCCAGTAGGTTCATCAGCTACAATCAGTTGATGTTCGCAACAGATAGCACGAACGATAGCGACTCGCTGTTGCTGACCTCCCGAAAGTTTGGTCACCTGTTTTTTTGCTAATACTTCATCAATTCCTACACGAGCTAGTCGATCTAAAGCAACTTGACGATAATTTTCTTGTTTGGTTTTAGTAATCTCCATTGCTGTTATGACATTGTCTAGAGCTGATAAATAAGGAAGCAAGTTATAAGCTTGGAAAATAATCGAGACATCATTTTTACGATAATTTCTTAATCCGATTTTGTTCAGTGAACGATCTTGATAGTATACCTTTCCTTCTTTTGGTGTATCTAATCCGGAAATAAGCGAAAGAAAAGTCGTTTTTCCAGAACCACTTGCTCCTAAAATAGCGTACATTTTTCCAGCTTCGAAATTCAGTTCTACATCTTTGTAAAGCGCATCTTGCGGATCTTGATACCAAAATCCCAATTGTTCTGTCCGTAACATCAAATTCCTCCTTTAATTTAATAGGATTTTTCTTGGGTTTAATCTTAATATCCCTATAGAAGCTAAAAAGACAGAAAGCAGGCTGATTCCAAATGCTACTCCGGCTAGTAGTCCTAATTGTGTAGGTTTGACATTGATTTCCAATTCGCTGACTTGATCAGAAACAGCAAATGGATTATTCGTGTTTCCTTGCTGACCGCCTTGTTCGTTACCTGGCATTTGTCCACCGCCAGGAGCTTGTTGGTCTTGTGTCGTGGTTTCTGTCTGTTGGTCAAGTAGCTGCTGCCCCACGGCATTCGCGACGACGTTCCCGCTAATCGAAGCAACTCCTAATGCAAGAATCATACAAATAGCAACTTCGGTAAACAATTGGAGAATGATTTTACTTCTGGATTCTCCTAAAGATAACAAGACGCCTAACTCATGCCGACGCTCCCGGATGGTAATCATAATAATCAGAGTAAGTATGATAATACCGGCTACAGCCACTAGTAAAACCACATTTTTAGAAAAACTTGCCACATTGTTTAAAGGTTCCAACATTGACTGATACATGGAATCATTTGATTGTAAGCTAAATGTATCTGTGTCGATCAGCTTCTCTGCTCCTTCGAGAAACTCATCCATTTCATCTGGATCAGATAGAGTGTAAACAGCAGAATCTATCGTGTTATCGTCAGATGTCCCATTTAATTCATTTGCAAAAGTATAAGAGGTGTAAAGTGTATTCGACGGATTCATGAAGTTGAATTTCATACCCATACTGCTACTTGTTTCGCTAGATTCATAAATTCCTTTGACCGTCATTTCATAAGTGGTATCTTCATCTTCAGTACTTGTGATTGTGAAAGTATCTCCGACTGTCAGGTCATTTGCTTCTGCTAGCGTAGAATCAATGACTACGTTGTTTGTGCCCTTGTCGCTGTCATCTATTCCTTCACCATCCGTGATTTTTGCTGTCCCATCAGAAAAAGTACTATTTTGTGCAGTTGCTGACACACCGCTGATTTGAAAATCTGCTTGAGTCATTTGCGGATTTCCACCCATTCCTCCGGCAGGTCCACCGCCTGCATCGGTAGTTTCTGAACTGTCTTCACTTGAATCAGAACTAGTGATGGCAGTTATTCCATCTTTTGCCATAGCTGAGGCGGAACTTTCAAAGGAATAGCTCTTTACATTATCCAAATTAGCTATTTTTTCCGCGTCCGTTAAGGATACTGGGGTAAGAGAAAAACTGCCCGGATCTGGACGTTCTTCAGCGGTAGAATTGCTTGAAGAAGTTTGTTCCTGTTTTTTAAATGAAGCTTCTCGATTGGCACTTAAAGTCACTGTTGCTCCAACTTCTTTTTGTGCTTGATTCGCTGCTTCTTCTGCAGCGCTTCGAATCGTGAGGCCAGCTAGCACAAAAATAAGAATGGCTGTGAACACGGCAAACAATAACAATGAACGTCCCCATTTTACTTTTGTACTTTTCCATGCACGTTTCATAAAATTCATATCTTGCATCCCTCCTAGTAGATGCATTTGATAATAGACAACCTATCTTAAAGCTAGCTTAAATCTTATGCTGTTTGCATATCATCAACACGAGGTTCTGTATATATAAAAAGTCACTATAGTTATTGCAAAAAATGTGGTAAAATGAAAAAAGTATGTTTCAAACCGACGAAGAAGAGATGAAAGAGAAACAGCAAAAGAAATCCTAGATGTTACAGAGGAATTTTCATTTGCTTAGTGATTCTAACAATTGCTGATACTAGCGATTTAGTTCATTTGTTGTATAATAATGGGGAACAGCCGAATACTTATATAAAGATTCTGGCTATAGCGTTTCGCAAAAGATCCATTTTGTTAATGAAGTATATCCAAAATAAAATGCCCATCCAACTGTCAGAACGCGGATGTGCTGGTAATTTTCCTGCTGATTCTCCATAAGTTGAGAACTAGTGATTTTGCATGTGCTTCATTGGAATGGCTCGTAAATTTAGATAAAGAAGAAAATCGACATCTTTAAACTTGGATGTCATAAGAAGAGGTGAAATTTGTGAGTACCATTAAAATTATCCCATTAGGCGGCGTTCGCGAAAATGGAAAAAACATGTATGTCGCAGAAGTGGGCGAGGATATTTTCATATTAGATTGTGGGCTAAAATATCCTGAAAATGAGTTGTTGGGGATCGACGTCGTCATCCCAGATTTTACGTATTTAGAAGAAAACATTGATCGTGTAGCTGGTGTCTTTTTAACACATGGGCACGCAGATGCGATCGGGGCGCTTCCTTACTTGTTGTCGAAAATTTCTGTACCAGTATTTGGAACGGAGTTGACGATCGAGTTAGCAAAATTGAATGTCAGTCGTAACGAAGCAGCCAAAGGATTTAAGGATTTTCATGTGGTAGATGAGCATACAGAAATCGACTTTGGTGAAACAGTAGTGAGCTTTTTCCGTACAACTCACACGATACCAGATTCAGTGGGGATCAATCTGAAAACAAAAGAAGGTAGTATCGTTTACACGGGAGATTTTAAATTTGATCAAACGGCTATCCCGATGTATCAAACAGATTATGCACGATTGGCAGAAATCGGCAAAGAAGGAGTCTTAGCTTTACTGAGTGAATCGGCAAATGCAGAGAATCCTCAACCTGTAGCTTCTGAAGCTCAGATAGCAGATGAAGTATTTGATACGATCAAATATTGGGAAGGACGCATCATCGTCGCCTGTGTAGCAAGTAATTTGCAACGAGTGCAACAAGTATTGGACGCAGCAGAAAAAGCGCAACGAAAAGTTGTTTTGACTGGTCAAGATTTCGAAAGAATTATTCGAACAGCGATGCGTTTAGAAAAACTTCAATTACCAAGTGAAGATTTGCTTGTTACATTGAAAGACATGAAAAACTATGATCCAGAAGAACTGATCATTTTAGAAACTGGCCGAATGGGTGAACCCATCAAGTCTCTGCAAAAAATGGCAAACGGCACACACCGTAATGTCAAGATCGAAGAAGGCGATTTGGTTTATATCACTACTACGCCAAGCATCGCGATGGAAACAATCGTGGCGAAAACGGAAGATATCATTTATCGAGCTGGTGGAACAGTGAAATTGATCTCTGAGAATATGCGCGTTTCTGGTCATGCCAATCCTAATGATTTGCAATTGATGATCAATTTGATGAAGCCAACATATTTTGTGCCAGTTCAAGGGGAATATCGGGAATTAGCTGCTCACGCAGATTTGGCTCATGCAGTAGGGATGCCTTACAAAAATATCTATATTACTGGACGCGGAGATGTGCTGGAATATAAGAACAAGCGTATGAGTGTTGCAGGAACTACAAGTGCAGAAAATGTAATGATTGATGGTTTAGGCATAGGCGATATCGGAAACATTGTTTTACGTGATCGGAAAATCTTATCAGAAGATGGGATTTTCGTAGCGGTTGTCACTATTAGCCGAAGAGAGAAGAAAATCATCTCAAAACCTCAAATCACTTCACGAGGATTCGTTTACGTAAAAGCTAGCCGTGATCTGATGAAAGAAAGTAGCAGTATGATCGAAACAATCGTTGAGAAGCATTTAGAAAGCAATGATTTTGAGTGGAGCAAATTAAAGCAAGATATTCGTGATCAATTAGGTCGTTACTTATTTGAACAAACAAAACGACGCCCTGTGATCTTGCCAGTCATTATGGAAGCTACTCAACGTCGAAATAAGAAATAAACAAAGAGTAAGATGGCTCTCTCTATAGAGTGCTCGTCTTGCTCTTTTTTTTGAGGGAAACAAATGATTTTTGAATACAGTATCCCTCGCTTTATAATAAACGATAGAATAAAGGGAGTGGATCAATGATGAGTCAAACAAAAGTCGAACGTTATTTAGAAGAGCAAAAAATCAGCTACCAACCACTTGATTTTAGTCATATAGTAGAGGGATCTTTCACAGAAGAACTACAAAAAAGAGGGATTGATCCAGCTTTGATATGTAAAACTCTCGTAGTAAAAGGGAACAAAACTGGGGTGATCATCGCATTGATTCCTTTGAATGATCATTTGGATTATAAAAAAACGAGACAAGTGACGAAAGACCGTAAAGTCGGTTTTCCTGGAATGGATTTTGTCTTAACACATACAGGCTATCCTCACGGAGCGAATACCCCTATTGGAATAAAACTCGCACATCCTGATTATTGTTTTTTAGCAGACAGTTCTTTAAAAGAAAAAGAAGAAGTGATTGTGTCGAGCGGTGAAATCGGGAGAAGCCTCCAGATAAAAGTAGCTGATTTAGAAAATCTCGTCCATCCTATTTACGCTGATTTAATTAGTTAAGTGACGAAAAGGGGAGCCAAGCAGAGAGCTCAAACTTGAGATTATATCTGCTTGGTACTTGGTGCATCCTGTATTATCTGTTACAATTGCTTTGTGCATACTGTACTATCAATCCAATGAAAATATATTTAGTAACTATATTTTTTCATTGATATGCAAGTAATGAAATCGGTTTTAATAAAAAAGATACAGAGAAAACGTGAGGTGTAGAATATGAAAATTACGTATCATGGACATTCTTGTTTAACGATTGAAATGGAAAATGGCCAACGTGTGATGATTGACCCGTTTATTACAGGAAACCCATTGTCAGATTTAACTGCAGAAGAAGTAAAGACAGATTGGTTGCTAATTACTCATGGACATAGTGACCATATAGGAGATATGATCCCTATTGCAAAAGAAAATCAAGCCACGGTTATCAGTATTGTTGAGATCGCTGATTATGCAAATAGCAGAGGAGTAGATTCATTCGGTATGAATATCGGCGGAAAACATGCATTTCCATTCGGCACAGTAAAATTCGTACACGCACAGCATAGTTCAAGCTATGAAGTAGACGGTATCGTTCAGTATATGGGTGAGCCTAGCGGAATCATTATCCAAGCAGAAGGCAAAACGATTTATCATGCAGGAGATACAGCTTATTTCAGTGATTTAGGATTGCTTGCAGAGGAATTCGATATTGATGTTGCTTTCTTGCCGATTGGTGATAACTATACGATGGGACCAGAGGATGCGGCTCGGGCTGCACAAACAATTCGTGCCAAGAAAGTCGTTCCAATCCATTACAATACGTTCCCTGTTATTGAACAAGATCCTGAATCTTTTGTAGCATTACTGGAAGGTAGCGAAGGAAAAATAATGAGCGTCTCGGAAACGCTGGAAGTGTAGGCAGAAAATGGCGACAAAACATGATTTGATTTTAGAATATATTGAAAGTTTACCTGTGGGCAATCGAATTTCTGTAAGAAGCATCGCAAAAGAATTGAATGTCAGTGAAGGAACAGCGTACCGTGCAATCAAAGATGCGGAAAATGTCGGACTAGTTTCAACGATTCAACGAGTAGGAACGATCCGTATCGAACGTAAATTAAAAAAACATATTGAACGTTTGACATTTGGCGAAGTCGTCCGGATCATTGAAGGGGACGTTTTAGGTGGTTCGGCAGGATTAGATAAGGTCTTGAATAAATTCGTCATCGGTGCGATGACTAAACATGCCATGGAACGCTATATTACACCAGGATCACTAATGATCGTCGGCAACCGGGCGGAAGTCCAAAAATTAGCATTGGAAGATGGCGCTGCAGTATTGATCACAGGCGGATTTAATACGACTGCTGAGATTGCAAAGCTAGCCGATGAACTTGAAATGCCAATCTTGCGCACCTCTTATGATACATTTACAGTCGCTACCATGATCAACCGAGCATTAAGTGACCAATTGATCAAAAAAGATATCATGCTTGTTAGCGATATCTACATGCCGGCGGAAAAGACACATTATTTGCATCAGATGGATACGATTTCTGATTATCAACGTTTGTCAGAAGAAACGCAACATTCACGTTTTCCAGTCGTTAACCGCCATCACCGTTTGATGGGGATCGTTACGGCAAAAGACGTTTTAGGGAAATCACCAAATCAGATCATTGATCGAGTGATGACGAAAGAACCAATCAGTGTAAAGAAAACAATGAGTATTGCTTCTGTTAGCCATCAAATGATCTGGGATGGGCTGGAAGTCATGCCGGTCGTTTCCGATGACTTGACATTGGAAGGCTTGATTACCCGGCAAGATGTAATGAAGGCGATGCAGCTTGTCCAGCGACAACCGCAGATTGCAGATACGATTTCAGATCAGATATCTGGAAATATCCATACGATTGATACCGATCGCGAAGGGAACCGTTTGGAAAACCCTAAGTTCAAATTTGTAGTGACACCACAAATGGTCAATGGTGTTGGAACCATTTCTTTTGGTGTACTTAGCGAAATCATTTCTGATGTCGCACAAAAAACAATGGTGATGAACCAAAAACGAAATATCTTGATTGAACAAGTGAACCTACATTATTTGCGGCTGATCCAATTGGAAAGCGAGTTGGACATTCGTCCACGTGTATTGGAAATCGGCAGACGTTCCGCTAAATTGGATATCGAAGTATTTATTGAAAATACCATCGTTTCCAAAGCAATCGTTGTTTGTCAAGTAATGGAACGTTCTTAGAAAGCAGGAGTGAAATGACAGTACAGCAAGAAATAGTAGATACAATAAAAAAATACGATAAAATTATTATCCACAGGCATTTGCGTCCTGATCCTGATGCGTTAGGATCACAAGTAGGATTAGCCGAACTATTACGGGAAAGTTTCCCAGAAAAAGAAATACGACAAGTAGGTGAAACGATTGAAGGTCTTCGCTTTTTAGCAGAAATGCAAGAGGTTGAAGATGCCTTCTATCAAGGAGCGCTAGTCATCGTGACCGATACAGCTAATTCACCCAGAATCAGTGATCAAAGATATCAGTTAGCAGAAAAGCTGATCAAAATTGATCATCATCCCAATGATGACCCTTATGGAGATCTTGTGTGGGTAAATACAAAAGCAAGCAGTTGTAGTGAGATGATTGCAGAATTTGCTTTGATGTTTCCTGAATTATTTAAGATGAACGTGGAAGCTGCACGGTTACTTTATGCGGGAATCGTCGGAGATACAGGGCGCTTTTTGTATCCCTCCACGACGTCCCGTACATTAGAGATTGCATCGATATTGAGAAATTATCCATTTGATGCAAGTGCTTTGAATAGAGAGATTGAGCAAATGCCGATGAAAGTCGCTAAACTTTCCGGTTATCTTTATCAAAATATCCAGGTGGATGAAAATGGTGCAGGAAGAATAATCCTTCCGCAAGAAATTCTTGATAAATATGGAATCGATGATTCAGAGACGGCTTCAATCGTTTCTCTTCCTGGAGTGATCGACGAAGTACTAGCTTGGGGTATTTTTGTTCAGCAGTCTTCAGGACATTACCGCGTACGCTTACGTTCTAAGGGACCAGTCATCAATGAATTAGCGAAACGCCATCATGGGGGAGGCCACCCATTAGCAAGTGGTGCGAATGCAAAAGATTTAGCAGAAGTAGAGGAAATCTATAAAGAGATTCAAGACATTTGCCAATCGTATAAGAGTAGAGAAACGAAGTGACAACTTCATTCGAAAACGTTCCTTTTGTGGTAAAAATCACAAATGTATCTTTTCAACATCTTCTTTTTCCGTTACAATAGTGCTCACTAAAGATTTTAAAGGAGAAAGAAGATGACATTACCAAATTGCCCAGAATGCGGCTCAGAGTACACATATGAAGATCGAGGTTTGTTGATTTGCCCAGAATGCGGGAACGAATGGAGCAAAGAAGAACAAAAAACTGTCATAGAAGACGGATTAGTGGTATTAGATGCAAATGGAAACCGTCTGTCAGAAGGCGATAGCGTGACAGTGATCAAAGATTTGAAAGTAAAAGGTGCATCAGGTGCCATTAAACAAGGAACGAAAGTCAAGAACATCCGCTTAGTAGAAGGCGACCATAATATCGATTGCAAGGTAGAAGGATTTGGACCGATGAAACTGAAATCGGAATTTGTGAAAAAAAATTAAAGAATATTCAAGGTCTTTTCACATTTTTTTCTTGCTACTAATGATAAAATAGAGGAAATAAAAAGGAGTGAAACGACAATGTATGGTTATGGAATGTATGGTTTTTTAGATCCGACATTTCTTTTGGTCATTCTTGGATTAGTCATTTCCGGAATTGCGTCAGCTTATGTCAATAGTACTTTCCGCAAATATGATCAAGTGAGAAGCAAAAACAACGTGACTGGTACACAAGCAGCACAATATATATTGCAAAGCCAACAAATAAATAATGTTGGCGTTCAACAAATTGCCGGAGATCTCACAGATAACTACAATTCAGGTAATAAGATGCTGAGCCTGTCTCAAGCGACTGCGCAATCTACTTCAGTTGCTGCGATAGGTGTAGCAGCACATGAATGCGGACATGCGGTGCAAGATGCTTCGGGGTATGTCCCATTGAAGATCCGTGCGGCACTTGTTCCCGCAGCTAACTTTGGTTCGATGATTTCGTTCCCATTGATTATGGTAGGTGTATTGCTTAGTTGGAACTCTACGTTGATCAATATCGGGATTTTTGCTTTTTCTTTAGCGTTACTCTTCCAATTGGTGACATTACCAGTTGAATTCAACGCATCTCGTCGAGCAATCCAAATTTTGAGTGAAGGCGGACTGCTGACGGAAGAAGAAGTACCGATGGCAAGACACGTATTGTTTGCAGCGGCATTGACTTACGTTGCAGCGGCGCTTTCGACATTCTTGCAACTACTGCGTCTGATTTTATTGTTTGGCGGTAACCGAAGAGATTAACATAAAGAGGCTGGGACAGAAGCGTTTAACTCCAAGAAATAAGAAGGAATTCACGAAAATTGCTTTCCAAATTTTTGTGAATTTCAGCTTATTTCCGAAGGAGTTGCTTCTGCTTCCGCCGTTTATACGTGTTTAGAGCGTGAGACAAAAGTGTTCTTTACTTTTGTCCCACGCTCTTTGTTTTATTCTCATATCTTTTTTTCATATACAGTTCTTGAATCTCTTTTATCAACTCACCGAATAATACTGTATCGTGGTTTGTATCTAGATAGAAAGTTTCCGTTTCAGCTGATTTTTTCTCATGCTGATCTGTAATAATCAAATCAGCATGTTCAGGACATTCGATAATCTTGACTGCTTCATTGCGAAATAGTTGCTGTAAATGACTTTGCAGATGGTAATTCCCTGTGAATGGTTTGGTTATCTGCAGGTGGATGAGTAATTGTTCTTTCATTTCTGTTTGTAATAAGTGTTGGATCAATTGACTAAGGTATTGACTTAATTGAACTTTTTTTCTAGAGTTTGAAAAAATTGTGTCAATTTTTTCTCTTAATTTTTTTTCCTGTATAAAAGAAGCTGTTTGATTGGAGGTAGTTTCTGGAAAGCAGAGTGTAGAAAAGCTACTGCTAGATTCACCTAACAGTTCCAAAAGAATAACTGCTAGTACGAGAAAATAAAAATAGATCGGTTTTTTTTCTTCCAAATGATTGATAGGAAACTGTTGAGTTAAGTAAGTCATCAATTGATCGACTTGTTGGCAAATAAGGTTTTTGCTTGTGGAAAATAAGAAACCAATCACCTGTTTTTGTTGGAATGAAATTTGATTTGGAAAAAAACAATAGAAAAAATAATTAAAGTAGGCTCTTTCCGTTTCTACCTCTTCACAGGGATAAATCGCTGAAAAAGAAGTAAAGCATTCTGAATAATCATGTGTACGCTGCAACAAATCCATTAATTCAGTAATTTCAGGAGAAGTTTTCGAAAAACGTGCCTGTTGTCTGTTACGACATATGAATAAAGCAAGTAACAAATAGATGTTTTTTTCTTGTTTTGGATTTTTTTCTCTGTGCTCATCCTTACTTTTCTTTTTTAGTGTATTTAATTCAAGGGAGGAAAACGGCCAATCGTCTCCTTCGAATGTATCTGAAAGAAAAAAATAAAGATATAGGCGGATAGATAATTCGTTTCCTTCAAGAACACAGCAGTTTTGTACAGATACGATCCTTAAATGGAATTTATTTAAGGAATGATTGAGCTGTTTTGTCAGCTTTTCGAGATAGGAGGGCGATATATAAAGTTGTTCAAGTAAATACTTTTTTGGTACAGCAGATTGTGGATAATTAATCAGCAACATTAAATAATTAAAACGATTGGATTCTTTTAGGTAGCATAATCTTAACTTATAAAAAACAGCTAGCTTTTTAGGCTGATCGGTTTCTTTAGTGTGGATCTCTCCTTTATGGTTAGAATAAATAAATTCCTCCATCAATAAAAATTGCTTGAGCGAAAAATTTACTTTCCGAATCAACTCTTTGATTGTCCGTTTTGGAATATGCAATTCATTGGCTAATTCCTGTAAAGAACAATTGTTTTTTTGAATGACCCTGTGCAGAACAAGCAACTCTTTTTTTCTTGCTTCAATTAACATAATAGCCTCCTTTTATTCTGTTTTTGTATATAGTTAGACAAAAACTGTGAGTGGAAAGTCATTTCAGTGTGTGTTATTCTCACAGAGTACCGCCTTTTGTTTGTATATATTGTTATTTAAATCTTGTTATCACCTTGTTTATTCTATTGTTTATTTCATAGGGCATTTTGTCAAGATTTTCTTGTTTAAGAAGTAAATATACTTTATTTTTAATGGATATATCTAAAGTGATTATGAAGGTTGTCAGTAATTATTTCACTATTTTTTTAATTTTATATGTTATTTATTAAAGGGTAGATGAAGAGGGACGGAGGGAAGAATGATGGGGAGAGTAACAAATTATAGTAAAGAATATTTGCTGTTCAAAAGTATGGTATATGTGGAAGAATATGGAATGAAGTCAATTACTGCAAGAGATCTGGCGGATTTCTGTGGGTGCTCTACATATCCGATTTATACACATTTCAAATCGATCAGCGGGTTAAAGGAGAAAATATTAGAAGAAATCACTGTTTGCTTTGAACGATACTTAGCTGAATGCAATTCCAATGATGTTCTAAGCACAGTCTACTTGCTGAAAGATTTTTTTTCTATCCATGAAAGTATCCGTGGAATCATTGCAAAATCTGAATTAGACATGAATTCGCTATTTAAACGGCCATTTTTCTCATACATCAAAAGCCACACGAAAATCAAAGAAGAAAAGTTGCTTGAATTGCTTTGGCTTAATGCATTGGGAAGTTTGAGCTCAGATAATTTTTCTCAAGATTTTTTTGAAACGATGAACGCTGTTTGGGATAAAAACGAGGTGACGGATGAATACTTGGAAAGTATCTTAAAGGACCAGTTATCTTAGGCAGCAACATGAAAAAGTAGATCATCCACCTTTATTTTTCGTAAAAAAGATTGTAAAATGTCTAACGAAACATTTGAATGAAGGAGGAAGCTACAACGTTACCACAGCAATTTATCAAAAAATATCGTCTTCTTTTAGGCGAAGAATCAACTGAATTTTTTTGTGCCCTTGAGCAAGGAAGCGCAAAAAAAGGATTTCGGTGGAACCCACTAAAACCGGCAGGATTGGCTATGGTTCAAACTTACCATAGCGAAGAATTGCAACCCGCTCCCTACAGCAATGAGGGATTTCTTGGCACTGTGAATGGAAAGTCTTTCCTCCATCAAGCTGGGTACGAATATAGCCAAGAACCAAGTGCAATGATCGTTGGAACAGCTGCTGCAGCAAAACCCGGAGAAAAAGTGCTGGATTTGTGTGCAGCTCCCGGCGGTAAATCGACCCAATTAGCTGCTCAAATGAGAGGCAAAGGGTTATTAGTGTCAAATGAGATATTTCCGAAACGCGCGAAGATCCTATCAGAAAATATAGAACGATGGGGAGTTTCGAACGCAATAGTGACAAATCATGCACCTGCAGAGCTTGTTCCTCATTTTTCCGGTTTTTTTGATCGGATCGTGGTTGATGCGCCTTGTTCAGGGGAAGGGATGTTCAGAAAAGACCCGGATGCAGTAAAAGAGTGGACAGAAGAATCTCCGCTACACTGTCAAAAACGTCAGCAAGAGATTTTGTCTTCAGCAATAAAGATGCTAAAACATGAAGGGCAGCTGATCTACTCTACCTGTACGTTTGCACCAGAAGAAAATGAAGAGATTATTAGCTGGCTTGTAGAAAATTACCCAGTAACAATTGAAGAAATCCCTTTGTCTCAAACCGTTAGTTCAGGACGTCCTGAATGGGGAAGCGTAGATGGTTTGGACAAAACAGTACGTATATGGCCTCATGAAAATCAAGGAGAAGGGCATTTTGTCGCGAAGTTGACTTTTCATGGACAAAACCCTACGCGTAAAGAAAAGAAAGTACGTAAGAAACGGAAAGAACAATTGACAAAAGAACAGGAAAAACTTTGGACGGAATTTTCAATGGATTTCCATTATGAAATCACTGGGAGACTTTTAGTGTTCAACGATCATCTTTGGGAAGTTCCTGAGTTGCTCCCTTCTCTTGATGGTTTGAAGGTCATGCGTACAGGTTTGCATTTAGGAGATTTCAAAAAGAATCGATTTGAACCTAGCTATGCCTTAGCACTTGCTATGAAAAAGACAGAAAACATCCCTTGTCTGTCGATCACTCAAAAGGAATGGCAGTCTTACACAGCAGGAGAAACATTTCAACGTGATGGGGATCAAGGATGGGTTTTATTAGTATTGGATAAGATACCTGTCGGTTTTGGTAAACAAGTAAAAGGAACAGTAAAGAACTTTTTTCCTAAAGGATTAAGATTTCGCTGATTTTGATGAGTGGATTAGTTCGTTTATTTTTTTGTCTATGCTATGATTGAAGTAGATAAAAAGGAGCTGATACTTATGAAAACATCAACAAAAGTAACAATTGGATTAAGCGTAGCAGCCGCTGCCAGTGTAGCGACAGCAGTCGTCGTATCGGGAAAAGTAATGGAAAAGATCCATCATATGACTACTCGGACAAAAGTAAAAAAATTCGTCCATGACAAATTCGATGGAAATGAAAAATTGATGGAAATCGTAGATGATCTGTCAGATAGTGACTTGGATTCTTTGATGGGGATGTTAGCAAAAATAAAATCAGGAAAAAAGAAAATCTCTGTTTACGGTGATTCCATCAAAGACTCAACCGAAGACGTAAAAGATCGGCTTATGCATTTTGTTGAAAAAATGATTTAAGAGAAACTAGCTTTTGAACACTATTCATTCGAAATAAGGGGTTATGACAAAATTTTTGTCATAACCCCTTTAACTTATCTTTAATCATGCTCATGAAGCAATAAAAGGTAGCAAAACAGTAAATCATTGGCTTTTTTTAGATTGAAACCTGATTGTTCTTGAAATTTTTCGATTCGATATTTTAGCGTATTCCGATGAAGAAACAGTGTTTTTGCAGCAGAGCTGACATTACCTAATTCATTCCATAATTCTTGAATGATCTCTTCCATTTCATTTTGTTTGATCAGTTCTATGTAACTTTTGATCAACGCACTATCTTTCATGACATCTTTTGTATAGTAATGTAAAGCAACATCTTGCATAGAAAAAGTACGGCTGTGAGTATAGAGATTGTTTTGCTCTGTTAAAAAAATTCTTCTTTCTTCAGCAAACAAAGGGACAAGGTCGCTACCTGGTGAATGAAAAGAACCAACGAATACAGACGTTGTCGTATCAAAATCAGCATCTAAAGATAGAAAAATACCATTGATCTCAGCAGCATCAAGATAATCACAATTTTTTTGTTCGATCAAGAGAGCATCAGTGTCTGTATAAAAGAAGAAATCAGCAGAATAGCGAAATAATTCCAAAATAGTATCTTGCCATTCTTTTTTTAAGAATTCTCCTTTCGATTCGACGTGAAGCTGGATCAAACGAAAGCTTTTTTCTTGGATGCAAGAAGTATCTTTAAAAAGATAGTGATACCATGGATGTTTTTTTTGATCGCTGACTATAGGGAATAACGCTTTCAAAAGACTAGTTTCTTGTTGGGATAGTGAATCGCTTTTAATCCAAATAAAAGCATCATCAACTGCAAAAGAAAGGATATCAGCTTCTGACGCTGGACAGTTTTTTTTCTGTGCTTGTGGGTAAAGAGCAAGTAATTTATTCATTTTCATCTTGTTCACCTCTTGTATTTATTTTACCATAGAAAAAAAAGTTAGTTACAGCCTTTTTGTCATATGCTAAAGTAAAACAAGAAAAAACAAAGGCAGGGAAGGATAATTGGTTAATACAAATCTTGATGCAGTAGATAAAGAAAAATGGATGCGCCTTGCATTGGCAGAAGCAAAAAAAGCAGAAGTGCTCCATGAAGTTCCGATTGGAGCAGTGGTTGTATTAGAGGGAGAAGTGATTGGAAAAGGATATAACCTTAGAGAAACGACACAAGATGCTACTACACATGCAGAAATGCTTGCAATCAAGGAAGCCTGTGAAAAAGTTGGAAGTTGGCGCTTAGAAAATGCGTCGCTTTTTGTTACCTTGGAACCTTGCCCTATGTGCAGTGGCGCGATGATTTTGTCTCGTGTAGCAGAAGTTTATTTCGGTGCATATGACCTGAAAGGCGGAACAGCTGGCACTTTGATGAATCTTTTGGAAGACGAACGATTCAACCATCAAGCGTATGTAGAAGGTGGCATTTTAGAAGACGAATGCGGGAAGATTTTGACTGACTTTTTCCGAAAGCTACGTCAGCGAAAAAAGAAATTAAAAAAAGACTGGTCAACGAATGAAAAATAAGGTATACTATTCTTTGCCGAAAGGCTAGGACAATGGTGGGCTTGTGAAGCGTGTCAGGTCTGGAAGGAAGCAGCACTAAGCAGGTTCCGCCATGTGTCTGATTATAATGAAACGACGACAGACTTTCGGGTCTGTTTTTTTTTATTTCTAGAAATAATTAGGCTGTAAAACTGAATAGTTTTTCGTTCTTTTAGCCAGACTATTTTATCGAATATTATACTTATGTAATTTGCTTTTAGGCAGGAAAAGCTCTGAAATGGAGCTTGTTTCAATGGAAGAAAAAGCTGCCTGTGGTATGATGAAGATAAAGAGAGGCGAGAGGACACATGGAAAAAATAGTGATTTTACATACGAATGATCTGCATTCACATTTAGAAAATTGGCCAAGGATCAGAAGATTCTTAGATCAGCGTAAACGAGAAAACGAAAAGAAAGAAAATACGACAACGATTGCAGTCGATCTAGGTGATTTTGTGGATCGTTGGCATCCATTATCAGAGGCAACGAATGGACAGGCGAATATCTTGCTGATGAATGAAGTTGGTTATGATGCAGCGACGATAGGAAACAATGAAGGCGTAGGAAATTCCAAAGAAGATCTAAACCATTTATATGATCATGCTGAGTTTGATATCATCCTTGATAACTTGTTCGATAAAAATACGTTGCAGCCACCGATATGGACGAAACCGTATAAAATCATTACAACGAAAAACCAGACAAAAATTGGCTTGATTGCATTTACTGCCCCGTTCCCGCTTACGTATAATCCAAATGGCTGGGACATACGCAATCCATATGATATTTTGCCGGAATTAGTCGAAGATTTACGTCCACAAGTGGATGTTTTAGTTTTGATGAGTCATCTCGGGATTCAAGATGATTTACAAATTGCAAAAGAAATACCAGCAATTGATGTTATTTTAGGTTCGCACACCCATCATTTATTCAGAGAAGGTCATGTAGTCAACGATGTCCAAATAGCAGCAGCTGGCAAATACGGTCAGTATGTAGGAGAAGTCCATTTATCCATCGATGAAGAAAAAAAAATCCTTAAGCATTCGGCCAAAGCCATCCCTACAGAAACAATGACAGCTTTTACAGAAGATGAACAAGAAGTAAACGGTTACTTAGAACAGGGGCATGAGCTGCTAAAAGAAAAAGAAGTAGCGGATTTGCCGTTTTCTTTAAGCCTAGATATCTTCAGTGAGCATTCGTTTATCCAAGTAGCCCTTGAGGCGGTGAAAGAACGAGGAAAGACGGACGCCGCAATATTAAACAGTGGTCTGCTTTTAACTGAAATTCCAAAAGGTCGGGTCAACCAGGATCAGCTTCACACGGCATTGCCGCATCCAATGCACTTGCTGAATGTCACATTGGGTGGAAATGATCTGATTCGTTTAGTTTTAGAAATAGAAAAAAATCGTCAGTTTTTACGTAACTATCCGATGAAGGGAATGGGATTTCGCGGCAAGATTTTTGGACAGATGGTCTATAATGGAATCATGTATGACTCCGTTAACCATCAAGTTTTTTGGAAGAATAAGCCAGTCGATCCGACTAAAAATTATACTTTTACTACCGTCGATCATCTAATGTTTGTCCCATTTTTTCCAACGATCGAAATTGTTGGAAAAAATGAATTTTTGTTTCCTGAATTTATCCGAAGCGTGGTAGGAGATTACTTGAAAGCTCACTACCCAATCAAATAAAAACAAGGTATAATAAAAAAGATAGGTGGTGAACGCATGTCTGCAAAACAAAATGAACAGCAGAACGTTGAGCATAAAACAGAAATTGCTAAGAAAAAATCATCAGCTGAACAGGAAACAACAGTCACAGAAGAATTGACAGCTGCTTTGGAAGAAATCGTCGAGGAGCCGAAAGCAGAAAAAGTCAAAGGTGAATTAGTGATGCTGTTAGATGACAGTAATTTTTTGGTAGGTGAAAGACATTATCGGCTTGTGTCCGATTATCGTGAAGGATTTAATGCAGAAAAACTGGGAGAACGATACAGTGATGTACTAGCCCGATATGATTATATCGTAGGAGATTGGGGTTATGAACAACTACGTTTAAAAGGATTCTTCCGAGCGGATAATCGACGGGCGCATCCGGATCAGCGAATTGATTCATTGGAAGACTATCTTTACGAATATTGCAATTTTGGTTGTGCGTATTTTGTCATCGAAAGAATCGGCGGTAAAAAAGAAAAGACAACTCAGCGCCGAAAAAAGAAAAAAAACCATAATCGTGCGTATATCGATGAGAAAAAAGGACCAGTCACATCTAATCGCAAAAAACCGGTTATTAAAAATCGAAAAACAGAGTCAGCAAAAACCTCTGAAAAAGTAAAAAAACAAGAACAATCTAATCAAGTGGAAAAAACAAAAACAGCATTTACGATAAGAAAAAGGGAAGAGTAGTGGATGAATGACTATAAAGGATATTTAATTGATTTAGACGGGACGATTTATCGCGGGACGGAACCTATACCGGCAGGAAAACGGTTTGTGGAAGAATTACAAAAAAGAAAATTGCCTTTCTTATTTGTTACCAATAACACGACTAAGTCGCCAAAAACAGTGGCTAATCGTCTAGCAGATGAGTTTGACATTCATGTAGCACCAGAAACAGTTTATACAGCTACTTTGGCTACAATTGATTTCATGAAAACAGATGGAAAAGGAAAAAAAGTGTATGTTATCGGAGAAGCCGGATTGATTGACTTGATTTTAGCTGCCGGATTTACATGGGAAGAAGAGGTTCCTGACTATGTAGTAGTAGGGCTAGATAATTATTTGACCTATGAAAAGGTCGTCAAAGCAACTCTTGCTATTCAAAAAGGGGCTACTTTCATTGGAACGAATCCGGATAAGAATATCCCTACAGAACGAGGTCTTCTTCCTGGAGCAGGGTCAGTCATCTCTTTCGTCGAGACAGCAACCCAAACTCCACCAATTTATATCGGAAAACCAGAAGCAATCATTATGGATAAAGCCGTTGAAGTATTAGGTCTGCAAAAAGAAGAAGTAATCATGGTTGGAGATAACTATGAAACAGATATCCAAGCAGGGATACGTAATAATATCGATACTTTGCTCGTTTTATCAGGTTTCACAAAAGAAGAAGATGTACCTGGGCTGCCTATCCCAGCTACCTATGTGAAACGATCATTGGATGAATGGAGCTTCTAATATGAAAAATTCGAGATGGCGGTGGTTGGAATATGCCGGATTATTCAGCCTGTTTCTGACGCTGATCAGTTTGGCAGTTGGAGTGACGATCAATTTTCGACCGCTGTATGTATTTGATATCGGACATTTGCATATTTTGGATTATACTTCTTTAGACCAAGAGACATTACTGAAAAATTTTGATCACCTGATGAATTATCTTAATAATCCCTTCCAAACAGTCCTCAGTTTGCCGGACTTTCCAGTTTCTGCTAGCGGAGCTCATCATTTTTATGAAGTGAAAATTTTGTTTTTAGTGGATTATGCTGTATTTTTCATCACTCTGATCCCAAGTATTTTGTTTATCAGATATTTGCAAAAGAATAATCGTCTTTGGCGATTGATTCGTCCGTTTCAGATTGGCATGTTGCTGCCAGTTATTTTCGGTTTTTTCATGATGATTGGATTTGATCGCTTTTTTATCCTTTTTCATGAAACGTTTTTCAACAACGATGACTGGTTATTCGATCCTGTGACTGATCCAATCATCAATGTACTTCCAGAAGAATTTTTCATGCATAGCTTTATCTTGTTCTTTGTAGTATTAGAAGTATTTTTTGCTATTTTTCTTTTCTTAGGGAAAAATAGCTTGAAACAAACAAAAAAGAAAGAACTCGTCTAAATAGACGTTTTCTTTCTTTTTTTGATTTATTGAGTAAGTCGACTTCTTTTTTCTGGTTCTTTGTGTGCTAATCGACTGGCAGCAGCAGCGGCGATTGCTCCGACGATATCATCTAAGAAGGTATGGACATGAACGCCATCGTGGCTGTTTAGTTCTTTTAAAATACCAGGTTTCACTTTATCGATATAGCCATAGTTCGTAAAGCCAATCGTACCGTAAACATTCACGATTGATAAAGCTAAGATTTCATCGATACCATAAAGACCTTCGTCATCTTCGATAATGTGTTGCAACGGATCCATCAATCTTTTCTTTTCTGCTAATATATCTAATTGGATTCCGGTGATAATGGCGTTATGTACTTCACGTTTTGTTAATACGCTGTTGACACTTTCAGTACAATTTGCCAAAGTCAAATCAGAAATATAGTCTTTTTGTAAAAACATGACAAGTTGTGCGATATCTTCGATACTCACGCCACGTTCTTTCAATAGTTCTCTTGCTTTTTCTTCTAAAGTCTCAGTTTTGACGACCATATTATTGCTCCCCCTTTATTTTTCTTTCTCTATTTCATGTTAACGGAACATGAAAAAAATGCAAGAAACTGCTTTCGGATCTCGCTTGAAATGCAGAGGAATCTAAAAAATCAACTAGGACGAAGATTTTTATCATATAAGCTTGTGCTGTGACCAGGCTGAGTCCGTTCTTTTGGATTAATGTAGTGTAAAGCATTGTTCACTGCGGTAGGTGCTTCACCGAGCCCAGTAGCAATCAGTTTCACTTTTCCTTCATAGGTACAGATATCACCAGCTGCATAAACACCTAGAATAGAAGTAGACATATCTGATTTTACAGTGATGGCATTTCTGGTACTATCAAGTCCCCAAGAAGAGAGATGTTCTAAATTAGAAGTGAATCCATAATTAACGATCAGAGCATCAATCATCAAATCAATTGTTTCATCGCTCTTTACTTTTTTTAAGCGGATGTCTGACAGTTCTCCATCGTTGCCAGACAATCCATCGATTAGATATGGAGTAAGCAAGTTGACAGATGAAGACTTCAAACGTGATACGCTATGTTCATGCGCACGGAATTCCGGACGACGATGGATCAGGTAAACTTCGCTTGCAATAGGCTCTAACATCAATGCCCAATCGATAGCAGAATCGCCGCCTCCAGCAATAGCAACTTTTTTTCCGGCATATTTCATCAAATCATTTACGAAATAATCCAATCCGTGGTTTTCGAATGCTTCAGCATTATCTAAATTCAATTTTCTTGGCTGGAATGAACCATTTCCTAAAGCTAAAATGACTGCTTTAGAATAATGTATGCCTTTATTTGTAGTGATCTCGATAACTTCGTCTTCACGAGTAAGCGAGAGAACTTCTTCTTTTAAATGAAATGTATGGTTAAAAGTAGTTAACTGTTTTTCTAATTGATCGATTAATTCACTTGCTTTGATTGCTGGATAACCTGGGATATCGTAAATATATTTTTCAGGATATAATGTTGCTAATTGACCACCAAGTTGAGGTAGACTGTCAATGATTTTTGTTTTAGCTTGGCGCATTCCTGCATAAAAAGCGGCAAACATCCCCACAGGACCTGCACCGATAATTGTAATGTCATAGATTTCCATAAAAAATTCCTCCCTTTTCACACTATAGCAGAATTTAATTGAGAATGCTTCTCAAAAATATTTGAAGTTGAAATGGTCAGTCATAGAATTTATTCATGGAATGCAGGCAGTGATGAAAAAAATAAAGAAAAACAAATCTAGTATTTTTACGGAAGGTTAGGTATTATGTTATTATTATTTATGAAGTATGCAAATAATAGGAGGAAACAATATGGGATTCCCACAACTAGATTTAAAAAGTGAAAAAGGACCAAAAGCTGTTATCAAAACAAACCGTGGTGACATTACTGTTCAATTATTCCCTGAACTAGCACCGAAGACAGTTCAAAATTTCATTGAACTTTCCAAAAAAGGTTATTATGATGGCGTGATTTTTCACCGTGTTATTCCTGATTTCATGATTCAAGGCGGCGATCCAACTGGAACAGGGATGGGTGGAGAAAGTATTTATGGCGAAAGTTTTGAAGATGAATTCAGTCGTGAACTGTTCAACCTTCGCGGAGCTTTATCTATGGCAAATTCAGGTCCAAACACAAACGGAAGCCAATTCTTTATTGTAAATAACACAAATGTGCCAGCTAATATGCTTGGACAATTAGAAGGTGCTGGATTCCCATCAGAAATCATTGAAGCGTATAAAGGTGGCGGAACTCCTTGGCTAGATTTCCGGCATACAGTCTTTGGACATGTACTAGAAGGGATGGACACAGTAGATGAAATCGCAAATGTACAACGTGGTCCACAAGACCGACCTGTACATGACGTAGTGATTGAAACAATCGAAATTTCAGAATAGTTTGGTATGATACGGAGTATTTATAGAAAAGGACGAAACCTAGTAAGGTCTCGTCCTTTTACTTTGATAACTGATTTATTCAGTTGTTTCTAAAGCGTGCTTGATTCGATGAAGTCCTTCTAGTAAAGTCTCTTCTGGACAAGCAATATTCAAGCGCATATGTCCATGACCGGAAGGACCAAATGTGATACCAGGATTTAATACGACTTTTCCTTTTCTCACTAGAGTATTCTCTAATTTCTGGTCGTCTGAAATATAAGCGGTAAAATCCAACCACATTAAATAAGTTCCTTCAGGGCTCATGATTCTCACTTTCGGAAGATGCTGTTCAAAAAACTGATTAACTGTTTGAACATTTTTTTCTAGATAAGGAATCAGTTGGCTTAACCATTCTCCACCAGTCTCATAAGCCGCTTGAGTCCCAATCAAACCAAAAGTGTTGATTTCGTGCTGTTGATTCATCACTAAATGTTTTTCAAATTTAGCTTTCAGCTCTGGATTTTTGATAAATACCATTGAATTTTTGATTGCAGCTAAATTGAAAGTCTTTGTTGCAGAAGTAAAGGCAACGAGCAAATCATCCAAATCGGGATTAATCGTCAGCATGGAAGTAAATGTATGATCGAATAAAGTCAAATCTTGATGGATTTCGTCACTAAACAGAAACACTCGATGCTTTAAACACAATTCGCTTAACTGTTTCAATTCTTCTTTGCTCCAAACGCGACCTCCTGGATTATGAGGATTGCACAAGATCATTGCTTTTACATTGTTTTCTTCTATTTTTTTCTCCATGTCAGAAAAGTCCATGACAAAATGGTTATTTTTTTCTAGCAAAGAGCTTCGAACAATGTGACGTTGATTTGTTTCTATAATAGAGGAAAATGGAGGATAAACTGGGTCATGAATCAAAATAGAATCGCCTGGTTTTGTAAAAGTTTGTACTGCTGCAGCTAAACTAGTCAACACACCACTTGTAAAAACAATATTTTCTTTCGTCAACTCAACAGCATGGCGTTGACGTTCCCAATGAATGATAGCCTGATAGAGTTTATCAGACAGAGTGGCATAACCAAAGATTCCGTGTTTGATGTATTCACTAAACGCATTAGCTACCCCCTCGGGAGATAAGAAATCCATATCTGCTACCCATAAAGGAAGTAAATCATCCATTTGATATGTCTCGGCAATCGCATCCCATTTTACACTTTCTGTATCTTTTCTTGAAATCTTTTTATCAAATTCGATCATCTCAATACCTCCAGTCATTTTCGTCGCTTCTTTTTTTGCGCTATTTACAGTATAATGATAAATGCGAAGAGAGGGAAGTAGATGACTTATAAAATTGGACAAATAATTGAAGGAAAAGTAACAGGGATACAGCCTTATGGGGCATTCGTCTCTCTTGATAATGAGACGCAAGGACTTATTCATGTTTCGGAAGTACAATCCGGTTATACGAAAAATATCCATTCATTGTTAAAAGTCGGGCAGCCAGTAACCGTTCAGATCATCGACATTGATGAATATTCCAAAAAAATCAGTTTATCTTTAAGAACATTAGAAAAAACAAATTCAGCTGTTCCTTATCGTAGAAAAAGATATTTCACGAATAAAAATCGTAAAATCGGTTTTGCCACTATTGCGGAGCAGTTACCTATTTGGATAGAAGAAGCGTTATCTGAATTAGAACGGAAAGAAAATAAGAAATAAAAAGTGTGTATTTTTTCTGAAAATGTGCTAGAATTTTTATGTAAGCCATAGAACAAGGTGATCGAGGTGGAAATTTTGGCAAGCAAAAGAGTTGCTGGTACAATTATGTTGCATTTGGAGGATGGTTCTAAAAAATTTTTGGTCCATTCAATTGATGACAAGTTGGAATTTGCGTTAGCGGAACTTTCTGAAGGGAAGACTGGTTTAGCGAATATACTTAATTTCTTAAAAGAAATAGTTCATATCGATGTTAGCAAGATTAGTTTGATGGAATTGACAAATACACATATTAATCAGGAAAATGTTCCGTTGTTTGTCTTTGAGACTGAACAAAAGAATCAAAGAGAAGAATTAGGCGAAGGATATATTTGGGAAGAACCAGGTCAAATGCGCTCTGTTCTTGGAACTTACGAAGTAGAGGGAGTGCCTTTCTTCTAAAATACAGATTAAGCGAACAAAGAAGTTTGAATTTTTTTCAAACTTCTTTTTTTATTGTTTGATCCAAAAAAGACAATGAAATGTTCTGCTATAGATAATTTTTTAGTGCATTTTGTTTTCAAAATATGTAGAAAACGTTTGTATAACGAATAATAATAATTGAGCGAAAAATCATTTCACAAAGTAATGCTTAATTTATAGTTGACCAAGGAAGAAATACATGATAAATTTAACAGCGTTGATTCTGAAGTGGACGTTATATCACGTTTCTGAAAAAACTTAAAAAATAGTTATTGACATGTTGATGATGACATGATAAGATAACTGAGTCGTTAAAAAAGAACAGCTTGCGAAGCTTGATTCTATCGAAAAAAACTTCAAAAAAGTTCTTGACAAATAACAAACGATAAGTTATGATAAATGAGTTGCCGAAAGATTTCGAAAAACGAAATCGAAAAAACTTTTAAAAAAGAGTTGACAATCACTTGTCACTCTGATATGATATAAAAGTTGCTACGGCAGCCAAAAACAAATCGGAAAAACACTTCCGATGAAGTAGACCTTTGAAAACTGAACAAAGTAAGACAAACCAAATGTGTAGGGCGTCTTGATTCAATTCAAGACAACAAACATTTTTAACAAGCAAGCAATATGCTAGCAAACAAATTGAGCTTAACAATCGCAAGATTGTTCGAACTTTTTATGAGAGTTTGATCCTGGCTCAGGACGAACGCTGGCGGCGTGCCTAATACATGCAAGTCGTACGCTTCTTTTTCCACCGGAGCTTGCTCCACCGGAAAAAGAAGAGTGGCGAACGGGTGAGTAACACGTGGGTAACCTGCCCATCAGAAGGGGATAACACTTGGAAACAGGTGCTAATACCGTATAACAATCGAAACCGCATGGTTTTGATTTGAAAGGCGCTTTCGGGTGTTGCTGATGGATGGACCCGCGGTGCATTAGCTAGTTGGTGAGGTAACGGCTCACCAAGGCCACGATGCATAGCCGACCTGAGAGGGTGATCGGCCACATTGGGACTGAGACACGGCCCAAACTCCTACGGGAGGCAGCAGTAGGGAATCTTCGGCAATGGACGAAAGTCTGACCGAGCAACGCCGCGTGAGTGAAGAAGGTTTTCGGATCGTAAAACTCTGTTGTTAGAGAAGAACAAGGATGAGAGTAACTGTTCATCCCTTGACGGTATCTAACCAGAAAGCCACGGCTAACTACGTGCCAGCAGCCGCGGTAATACGTAGGTGGCAAGCGTTGTCCGGATTTATTGGGCGTAAAGCGAGCGCAGGCGGTTTCTTAAGTCTGATGTGAAAGCCCCCGGCTCAACCGGGGAGGGTCATTGGAAACTGGGAGACTTGAGTGCAGAAGAGGAGAGTGGAATTCCATGTGTAGCGGTGAAATGCGTAGATATATGGAGGAACACCAGTGGCGAAGGCGGCTCTCTGGTCTGTAACTGACGCTGAGGCTCGAAAGCGTGGGGAGCAAACAGGATTAGATACCCTGGTAGTCCACGCCGTAAACGATGAGTGCTAAGTGTTGGAGGGTTTCCGCCCTTCAGTGCTGCAGCTAACGCATTAAGCACTCCGCCTGGGGAGTACGACCGCAAGGTTGAAACTCAAAGGAATTGACGGGGGCCCGCACAAGCGGTGGAGCATGTGGTTTAATTCGAAGCAACGCGAAGAACCTTACCAGGTCTTGACATCCTTTGACCACTCTAGAGATAGAGCTTCCCCTTCGGGGGCAAAGTGACAGGTGGTGCATGGTTGTCGTCAGCTCGTGTCGTGAGATGTTGGGTTAAGTCCCGCAACGAGCGCAACCCTTATTGTTAGTTGCCATCATTCAGTTGGGCACTCTAGCAAGACTGCCGGTGACAAACCGGAGGAAGGTGGGGATGACGTCAAATCATCATGCCCCTTATGACCTGGGCTACACACGTGCTACAATGGGAAGTACAACGAGTTGCGAAGTCGCGAGGCTAAGCTAATCTCTTAAAGCTTCTCTCAGTTCGGATTGCAGGCTGCAACTCGCCTGCATGAAGCCGGAATCGCTAGTAATCGCGGATCAGCACGCCGCGGTGAATACGTTCCCGGGCCTTGTACACACCGCCCGTCACACCACGAGAGTTTGTAACACCCGAAGTCGGTGAGGTAACCTTTTTGGAGCCAGCCGCCTAAGGTGGGATAGATGATTGGGGTGAAGTCGTAACAAGGTAGCCGTATCGGAAGGTGCGGCTGGATCACCTCCTTTCTAAGGAATATTACGGAGACTACACAATTTGTTTTTACTTTGTTCAGTTTTGAGAGGTTTACTCTCAAACACTTTTGTTCATTGAAAACTGGATATTTGAAGTAAATGTAAGTAATACAAACCGAGAACACCGCGTTGAATGAGTTTTTTAATAAGTTCAATTGCTTATTTTCTTGATCTAACTTCTATCGCTAGAAGAAGGATCAAAACCCAACCGCAAGGTTGATAAGGTTAAGTGAATAAGGGCGCACGGTGGATGCCTTGGCACTAGGAGCCGATGAAGGACGGGACTAACACCGATATGCTTTGGGGAGCTGTACGTAAGCTATGATCCAGAGATTTCCGAATGGGGGAACCCAGCATCTTTAATAGGATGTTACGATTGTGTGAATACATAGCACATTCGAGGTAGACGCAGAGAACTGAAACATCTAAGTACCTGCAGGAAGAGAAAGAAAATTCGATTCCCTGAGTAGCGGCGAGCGAAACGGGAAAAGCCCAAACCAACAAGCTTGCTTGTTGGGGTTGTAGGACTCCAATATGGTAGTTCTTTCAGATAGTCGAATGACTTGGAAAAGTCAGTCAAAGAGGGTAAAAACCCCGTAGACGAAATGTGGAAGACACCTAGGAGGATCCTGAGTACGGCGGAACACGAGAAATTCCGTCGGAATCCGGGAGGACCATCTCCCAAGGCTAAATACTCCCTAGTGACCGATAGTGAACCAGTACCGTGAGGGAAAGGTGAAAAGCACCCCGGAAGGGGAGTGAAATAGAACCTGAAACCGTGTGCCTACAACAAGTCAAAGCCCGTTAATGGGTGATGGCGTGCCTTTTGTAGAATGAACCGGCGAGTTACGATTGCATGCGAGGTTAAGTTGAAGAGACGGAGCCGCAGCGAAAGCGAGTCTGAATAGGGCGTTTGAGTATGTAGTCGTAGACCCGAAACCATGTGATCTACCCATGTCCAGGTTGAAGGTGCGGTAAAACGCACTGGAGGACCGAACCCACGTACGTTGAAAAGTGCGGGGATGAGGTGTGGGTAGCGGAGAAATTCCAAACGAACTTGGAGATAGCTGGTTCTCTCCGAAATAGCTTTAGGGCTAGCCTCGGAATTGAGAATGATGGAGGTAGAGCACTGTTTGGACTAGGGGCCCATCTCGGGTTACCGAATTCAGATAAACTCCGAATGCCATTCATTCATATCCGGGAGTCAGACTGTGAGTGATAAGATCCATAGTCGAAAGGGAAACAGCCCAGACCACCAGCTAAGGTCCCAAAATATATGTTAAGTGGAAAAGGATGTGGGGTTGCACAGACAACTAGGATGTTGGCTTAGAAGCAGCCACCATTTAAAGAGTGCGTAATAGCTCACTAGTCGAGTGACCCTGCGCCGAAAATGTACCGGGGCTAAACATATTACCGAAGCTGTGGAGTACACCTTTAGGT